>CAKTNW010000001.1 GCA_934589145.1 uncultured Oscillospiraceae bacterium
GACATCGACATGCCCAACTACAAGAACTTCCTGAAGGAAGCCTCCACTCTGCCCGCCGAGCGTATCGAGAAGCTGGGTACCGTCATGATCAACCGTGAGCCCCATCCCGTGGATCGCGACCTGAAGATGACCCGTCCCGCTTTCGGCGGTCACCTGATGGCCTCCATCATCTGCCCCCGCTTCCGTCCCGCCATGGCGACCGTTCGCCCCGGCGTTATGAAGAAGCGCGAGTGCAAGAAGAACGTGGAGATCCTGCATCCCGCTTTTGAGCTGGCTGCTGCTGACATCCACACCGAGGTCACCGAGACCGTCAAGGCCGCCAAGAAGCTGGTTGACCTGATCGGCGCTGACTTCATCGTGTCCGTTGGCCGTGGTATCTCCAAGGACGTGGAGAAGGGCATCAAGCTGGCCGAGGAGCTGGCTGAGGTTCTGGGCGGCGTCGTGGGTTCCTCCCGCGCCTGCGTGGACTCCGGCTGGATCTCCGCTGACCATCAGGTCGGCCAGACCGGCAAGACCGTCCATCCCAAGGTCTATGTTGCTCTGGGTATCTCCGGCGCCATCCAGCACAAGGCTGGTATGCAGGATTCCGAGTGCATCATCGCCGTCAACAAGAACGAGACCGCTCCCATCTTCGAGGTTGCCGATTACGGCATCACCGGCGACCTGTTCAAGGTCGTCCCCGAGCTGATCGAGTCCATCAAGGCCGCCAAGGCTGCCAAGTAACAAAGGAGGCCATCATGAGCCAGATGCTGAAAAGCCCCGCCCGCTATGTGCAGGGCAAGGGCGTGCTCAAGGAGCTGGATCGCTATTTGCAGGGGCTGGGCAACCATCTGATGATCCTGCAGACGGCGGGCGGCATGCGCCGCAACAAGGCCATGCTGGACAACTGCTTCCAGGGTAAGGATTTTATCGTAGATTACGAAGCGTTCTCCGGCGAATGCACCCGCGCCAAGATCGAAGCCTGGGCCGCCCAGTGCAAGCGCGACGGCGTGACTGCTGTGATCGGCATCGGCGGCGGCAAGGTGCTGGATACCGCCAAGGGCATCGCCTACTACACGGGCCTGCCCATGGTGATCGTGCCCACCGTGTGCGCCACCGACGCGCCCTGCTCCTCCCTGAGCGTCATGTATACCGACGAGGGCGTATTTGACGCCTACCTCTTCCTGGATAACTGCCCCAATGTGGTCATCGTGGACAGCGAGATCATCGCCAGAGCCCCGGCGCGCCTGCTGGTGGCCGGAATGGGCGACGCCATGGCCACCTATTTCGAGGCCCGGGCCTGCCGCGCCTCCGGCAGCAACAACCAGGTGGCCGCCAAGCCCACCCGCACCGCCACCGAAATGGCGGCGCTGACCTGGAAGTACCTTCAGGCCGATGGCGCAAAGGCCAAGATGGCCGTGGAGGCCGGTGTGGTCACTCCGGCGCTGGAGAACATCATCGAGGTCAACACCTACCTCTCCGGCGTAGGATTCGAGAGCGGCGGTCTGGCCGCGGCCCATGGCATCCAGAAGGGCTTTACCGTGATCCCGGAGTTGCACGAGGCGTACCACGGCGAAAAGGTGGCTTTCTGCACCCTGACCCAACTGATCCTGGAGAATGCGCCCGCTGAGGAGATCCGCTCCGTGCTGGACTTCTGCCTGAGCGTGGGGCTGCCGGTCTGCTTTGCCGACCTGGGCTATGAGGCAGTGGACGCGGAGGCTGTCCGCCGGGCGGCGGAAAAGGCCTGCGTTCCCGGCTCCACCATCCACAATCTGCCCTTTGCGGTCACCGCCGACATGGTGGCCGACGCCCTGCTGGCGGCGGACGCCATGGGTCGGGCCTATCGCGCTGAAAAGTGACCGTTTCCGCGGCCGGTGCCACCTACGCTACCCCTCTTTCTCTTCCAATTTTATGGCACAAGCTTCCCGTCGGCACCGGCCGCGGCGATAAGCCCCGCAAGTGGTCTCGCTGTCACCGAGATCAGCGGTATATTACCGAGCCCCAGGGATATTCTCATCAGCAGAACGAACCATAACAAACCAAAAAGACCGCCGACGGCGGTCTTTTCTTTTATGGAGCAGGATACGGGGATCGACGAGGTACTAACCAGATAATCTGATATTTACTTACTTATTATAGTTCCCGCACTTCTCACACATAAGGTTTAGGGCATCCCTATCTTCCTCTTTGACGAAATCTTCATCTCGCACAAGCCTTGTTGCGATTAGGAATAAGTCATAACATTCATCTTCACCAACAACTCTATGGTAAAATGGACATTCCCATTTTCTTACTTCTTCCATAGCCTTTTTATCTCTTTCAATAACTCTTGTATTGTTTCATCGAACCAGCTTTTCGGATAAGCCGTTGCTAATCCTCCATTACCAAGGACTACCGCAACATTAGCTTCCGAAAGATACATCACCTTATCTGCGGATTGCCGGAAGCATATATAAAAAGTGATTTCAAGAAAATTCATGAAGCTCTCGTTTTGTGGCTGCCCACAGGTTTTGTTGTGCCTGTAATCAGCGGTATATCACCGTGACCCAGGGATATTTCTCCTGAAGGTCGCTGAAGATCTCCTGTATCGGAACGGCATACTCCCGTAGCTCTTGGGGTAGGGAGGCAAAGCCTTCCACAACGATGTGTCTTTGCACCGGCTGCAAGAATACGTCCGTCAGGCAATCCCACATGGCGTCCCAGTTTTCTCCGTAGTAGTCCGGAAACCCAAATGTCTTGCGGATACGCTGGTGTAACGCACCCCAGTCCTTGCAGCCGTCCAGATTCAGCAGGACGGGGTCAGTTGTGATGGGCGTATATGCATAGTGATTCATAACAGTGTCCTCAACACATTAAAATTTCGCATCAGTAAAGCATACCATAAAAGAAAAGACCGCCGACGGCGGTCTTTTCTTTTATGGAGCAGGATACGGGAGTCGAACCCGCCTCCTCGGCTTGGGAAGCCGATGTACTACCGATGTACGAATCCTGCAAGTGGAGCTATCATACCACATTTTCCCGGCCAATGCAAGGCGAAAATCGCCGCGATGGCCACTTTTCCCGTCGCGGGCATAGGTCAAGCCCGGCGGGACATAGGATGGCAGCAAAGAAACAAGGAGGGCTTGCGGTATGAAACGAGCGGCGGGATTTCTGGCGGCATTGGTATTGGTATGGGGGCTGGCGGTGCCCTGCTGGGGCGTGGAGCTGACGCTGACCTCACACGCGGCGCTGCTGATGGAAAAGACCACGGGGCAGATCCTCTATGCCCAGAACGAGCACGACGCCCTGCCGCCGGCCAGCGTCACCAAGATCATGACGGTGCTGCTGACCATGGAGGCCATCGACAGCGGCCGCATCGCCCTGGACGACATGGTGACCGTCAGCGCCTACGCCGCCGGGATGGGCGGCAGCCAGGTGTTCCTGGCGGAGGGCGAGCAGATGTCGGTGGACGATCTGCTCAAGGCGGTGTGCGTGTCCTCCGGCAACGACGCGGCGGTGGCGCTGGCGGAGCATGTGGCGGGGGTGACGGAGCTGTTCGTGGAGCAGATGAACAACCGGGCCCGGGAACTGGGCATGAAGGACACCCACTTCGTCAACTGCACCGGCCTGACGGCGGAGGGCCACGTCACCTCCGCCCACGACATCGCCCTCATGAGCCGGGAGCTTCTGCTGCACCACCCGGAGGTGCGGAGCTACACCACCATCTGGATGGACACCCTGCGAAATGGCACCTTCGGCCTCAGCAACACCAACAAGCTGATCCGGTTCTATGACGGGGCCACGGGGCTGAAAACCGGCTTCACCCAGGAGGCGGGCTACTGCATCAGCGCCACGGCGGAGCGGGACGGCATGGAGCTGATCACCGTCATCATGAAGGGCAACACCTCCGACAGCCGCAACGCCGACGCCAAGACGCTGCTGAACTACGGCTTTTCCACCTACGCCCTGGTGGACGTTCAGCCGGAGGAGCCGCTGCCCGCCCTGCCGGTGACGCTGGGTGCGGCGGACACCGTGGCCCTGACGCTGCCGGAGGAGGGGCGGACGGTGCTGCTGGAGAAGAGCCGCTCCGGCGGCCTGACCCAAACGGTGGAGCTGCCGGAGGCGGTGTCGGCCCCGGTGCGGGCGGGCGACACCGTGGGCACCCTGACCGTCAGCCGGGAGGGTGAGACGCTGCTGACCGTTCCCATCGTGGCGGCGGAGACGGTGGAGGCCCTTACCTGGCGCGAAATGACCGCGCGGCTGCTGCGGATGGCCATCTTCTGTGAATAAGCCGGGAAAAGCGCAAAGTTTCCCTTGTATTTTCCCCGCGGGCGTTGTAATATTATGCTTTAAGAATAACCTACTACACAGGAGGTATGTACGATGATCAAGGTCGACCTTACCAATATCCAGAGCTTTCTGCGGCTGCCCTACGAGGCGGCGCTGTCTCCCCGGCTGAAGATCGCCCACAGCCATCTGCAGATGGGCGATGGCATGGGCGGCGAGTTTACCGGCTGGGTGCATCTGCCCCGTGACTATGACCGGGCGGAGTACACCCGCATCAAGGCGGCGGCCAAGAAGATCCAGGGCGATTCCCAGGCGCTGGTGGTCATCGGCATCGGCGGCTCCTATCTGGGTGCCCGGGGCGTCATCGAGTGCCTGTGCTCCCCCAACTATAACCTGAAAAAGAAGAACACCCCCAACATCTACTTCATCGGCAACGGTCTCAGCAGCGAGGCGCTGACCGAGGCGATGGAGCTGGTGGAGGGCGTTGACTTCTCCGTCAACGTGATCTCCAAGTCCGGCACCACCACCGAGCCTGCCGTGGCCTTCCGCTTCTTCCGTGAGCTGCTGGAAAAGCGCTACGGCAAGGAGGAGGCCGCCCGCCGCATCTACGCCACCACCGACGCCCATAAGGGTGCGCTGAAATCCCTGGCGGACGCCAACGGCTATGAGACCTTCGTGGTGCCCGACAACATCGGCGGCCGTTACAGCGTGCTGACCGCCGTGGGCCTGCTGCCCATCGCTGCCGCGGGCATCGACATCGATGCCCTGATGGCCGGCGCCGAAGAGATGATGCGCACCTGCGCCGCCGGTGACATGGAGCGCAACCCCGCCTGGCGCTATGCCGGTGCCCGGTACGAACTGTACCGCATGGGCCGCAAGATCGAGATCCTGGCCGCCTACGAGCCCTCCTTCCGGTTCATGGCCGAGTGGTGGAAGCAGCTCTACGGCGAGAGCGAGGGCAAGGAGAACAAGGGCCTGTTCCCCGCCAGCGTGGAATTCACCGCCGACCTGCACTCCATGGGCCAGTACATCCAGCAGGGTGAGCGGCACCTGTTTGAGTCGGTGGTGCGCTTCGGCCCCTCCGCCCAGCAGCAGGAGGTGCCCTTTGACGAGGGCAATGGCGACGGGCTGAACTTCCTGGCCGGCAAGAGCATGGACTTCATCGCCCGCCAGGCCATGGACGGCACACTGCTGGCCCATGTGGAGGGCGGCGTGCCCAACATCATCGTGGAGACCGGCAGCAAGGACGCCCACACCCTGGGTGAGCTGATCTACTTCTTCGAGTATGCCTGCGGCCTCAGCGGCTATCTGCTGGACGTGAATCCCTTCGACCAGCCCGGCGTGGAGGCGTACAAAAAGAACATGTTCGCCCTGCTGGGCAAGCCCGGTTATGAGGAGCTGCGGGAGACCCTGCTGAAAAAGCTGAAACGTTAACTGTTTTTTCATTGCTTTTTGGACGAGGGTATGCTATGCTGTCATTAGGAGCATAACCATCTCCTATCTTAGATAAAGGAGTGATTTCTTATGGTTAGATTGATTATGGGTGCCAACGGCGCAGGTAAGACCAAGCAGCTGATCGAGCTGATCCACACCGCGGTGGAGAGCGAGAACGGCAGCGTCGTATGCATCGAGCCCAGCGCCGACATGACCTATGACATCAGCTACAATGTCCGTCTGGTCAACGCCGGTGAGTATAATGTGAACAATTACGAGTGCCTGCGGGGCTTTATCAGCGGCCTGTACGCCGGCAATTACGATATTTCCCATGTATTCGTGGACAACCTGTGCAAGATCGCCGGGGACAAGGATCTCCAGGCGGTAGAGGACTTCCTGGGCTGGCTGGATCGCTTCAGCAACGCCAACGACGTGAAGTTCACCGTCACCATCAGCGCGGACGAGGATTCCGCCACCGAGGGCCTGCGTCAGTATACCTGATTTCAAAAATCAATCAAAAGAGAGGAATGGCCACGGCCATTCCTCTCTTTTTGGTTTTTTCGTGGCTGCGGCCACGAGGTACTTTTGGCCGTTGTCCCAAAAGTACCCAAAAGGACAACCAGAAACCGCAGGTTTCTGGACTTCCTGCGCGCTGTTTATTTTGCAAATTCGCTGCCTTATGCCACGCGTTTGCAGAACGCGGCAGATATCGTAGCGTATGACGAATCGTCTCTGCTTCTGCGCCGCTGCCGCTGACATTCTCAACGGTAGGACGCAAAGCGTTGTTCAGCGGCGCGATGAGGGCATCGCGCCCTACGAAATTCTATCGGTGGTCGGTCGTAGGGCGGCCTGACCACAGGCCGCCACGAACAGCGCAACAGCTTCTATCCTCGCACCGCACGAGCGGCAGCGGCACAGGAGCAGAGACAGTCCGATTACGAAACGAGACCGGAAATTTCGCGTGAACGTGCGGCACGCAGTTGTAATTTTGCACATTGTATAGCGCGCCAGGAGGTGAAGGAACCGGAGGTTCCTTCCGGTGTTTTTGCCTACTTTTGCCACTGTAGGCAAAAGTAGGTCGCTCCGGAGAGCGAAACTTCCCTATCCATTTACCCTACCATCAGTTGACAAGGGCAAAACTGATGGTATCAAAAAGAGAGGAACGACCTTCGTCGTTCCTCTCTTTTTCCTTTTACATCAGTCCGGGGATGTTCAGTCCGCCGGTGAAGCTGTTCATGGAGTTGTTCATGGCCTCGTCCGCCTGGCGCAGCGCCTCGTTGACGGCGGAGATCACCAGATCCTGCAGCATCTCCACATCCTGGGGATCCACGGCGTCCGGCTGGATGGTCAGGGCCTTCAGCTCCTTCTTGCCGCTGACCACTGCCTGCACCGCGCCGCCGCCCGCGCTGGCGGTGAAGTCGGTGTTTTCCACGTCCTCCTGGGCCTTCGCCATCTGCTGCTGCATCTGCATGATCTTCTGCTGCATCTGCTGCTGGCGCATCATCTGGCCCTGGCTGCCGCCAAAGCCGCCTCTTGCACTGTATCCCTTTGCCATATCGTTTGTTCTCCTTATATGTTATGTGATCTTGAAATTTTCCAGCTGCTTGCCTTTGTTGGTCAGTTCGTCTATGGCGTCTCCCTCCGGCGGAACTGCCGGAGCGGGAGGCTCCTCCCAGGGGGGCGTTTCCTCCGCCTTGGCCGGGGGCGCCGGTTCCGGCGCAGGGGCTGGTTCGGGTGCGGGCTCCGGTCTGGGCACCGGTTTTGGCGCTGCCTTGGGAGCCGGGGCGGGCCGGGGTGCGGCCTTGGGCGCGGTGCCCACTGTCAGCTGTACCCGTACCGGGGTGCCCAGCTCGTTGGTGGTGACCTCCCGCAGCACCGACAGCACCGCTTCGTTATCCAGGGAGGCCTTTACGAAATCGTTCTGGCACAGCACCGTCAGACAGCCGTCCTCTACCACGCCGCTGGCCATGTTCAGGAACACCCGATCCTTTACGCTCAGCCGTCCCTTGTACTGATCCAGCAGCCGCAGCCAGACCGACGTGTCGCCGGAGACCGCACTCGCCGGGGCGGCGCTCTGTGCCGGTTCCGTCCTGCGAACCGGACGGGGTGGGGGAGGGGGCACGTCCTCGGGAATGTCAAACACCCGTTCGCCGTACTCCTCCGGGGGAGGCGGCGCTTCGTCGTACCGCGTCTCGATGGGGATATCCCGCACCGGCGGCGCGGGCTGCTCCTGGGCGGCCTTTTTCGGCGGCGCGGATACGGGCCGTGCCGCCGCGCCGGTTTCCAGCGCCGTTACCCGCTGGCACAGGGCCGTCAGGTCGCCGCTGAGTGTCTCGTCACACAGCTTCAGCAGGCACAGCTCCGCGTCGGTGCGGGGCCGGATGCTGTCCGGCAGCGCCGCGCAGCACTGCTGCAGCGTCTCCGTCAGATACAAAAACCGCGTCATGGGCTGTTCGCCCGCCAGCTCGGACAGCGTCCTGCGGTCGTAGAGCCCCGTCAGCAGGGCGCTGCCGCCGTCAGGCGCGGCTTTGAGAATGGTCATATCCCGGCACAGGTCGCTCATCTCGCTCAAGAGCGCCGCCACGTCCTTGCCGCTGCGGTATAGCTGGTCAAACAGCGCCAGCGCGTCGCCGGTGCGCCGCTCCAGCACGCAGCGCATCAGCTGCACCGTCTGGGTGGCTCCGGCAAGGCCCAGCACCTCCAGCACCGCGGCGTTGTCGATGGTGCCCTCCACCGCCCGGCACTGATCCAGCAGGGACAGGGCGTCGCGCATGGCGCCGTTGGCCATCCGGGCCAGCAGCTCCGCGCCGTCGGGGCTCAGGTCGATGTGTTCCTCCGCCGCGATGTGCAGCAGCTGCTGCTGGATATCGCGGGGCAGCAGCCGCTTGAAGGAGAACCGCTGGCAGCGGGAGAGAATGGTGGCCGGAACCTTGTGCAGCTCCGTGGTGGCCAGAATGAACAGCAGATGCTCCGGCGGCTCCTCCAGAATTTTCAGCAGGGCGTTGAAGGCGGCGATGGACAGCATGTGTACCTCGTCGATGATGTACACCCGCTTTTTCAGCACGGAGGGGGTATAGACCGCCTCCTCCCGCAGGGCACGCACCTGATCCACGCCGTTGTTGGAGGCGGCGTCCAGCTCCGTCACATCCAGCAGCGTGCCGCTGTCGATGCCACGGCAGGCGTCACACGCACAGCAGGGCGCGCCGTCGATGGGATGCTCACAGTTGACGGCCTTGGCCAGGATCCGGGCGCAGGTGGTCTTGCCGGTGCCCCGGGTGCCGGTGAAGAGATACGCGTGGCCCACCCGGCCCTCGGCCACCTGCCGCTGCAGGGTATCGGTGATGTGGGCCTGTCCCACCACCTCTGAAAAAGTTCTGGGCCGCCACTTGCGGTACAGTGCCTGATACATGCCGCCTCCTCCTTTCTGATAAGGATCATAAAGCCCGTGTTATGGGTACATAAAGGCCGTTTATGTACCCATAAAAACCGCTTAATGTACCGAAAACGATGCAAAATAGTCCTCCGCATGCAGCTGCAGAACCGGCTTCCTCGCGGCACATGTCTATCCCTCTTAATGCTGCTCGGTTCCCCGCCTGACATGATTCGTGGGTATCCATTGCGCGAGACCGGCTCCGCAGCTGCATGCGGAGGACTCTCATGTCATGGTATTATACATCAAAGTTTACCGTTTGGCAACAATGACTTTTTCCCAGGGACTTGCTTTTTTTGCAAAAAAGGATATGATATAGGGGAAAAAGAATATGCTGCATCCACAGCAGAAGAAAAGAAGGGTGTATTATGACAAAAATCGACATTATCTCCGGATTCCTGGGCGCGGGCAAGACCACGCTGATCAAGAAGCTGCTGGCCGAGGCCTATCAGGGCGAAAAGCTGGTGCTGATCGAGAACGAATTCGGCGAGATCTCCATTGACGGCGGCTTCCTGAAGGACAGCGGCGTGCAGGTCAGCGAGATGTCCTCCGGCTGCATCTGCTGCTCTCTGGTGGGCGACTTCAACAAGGCCCTGAAGGAAGTTCATGAGAAGTTCCAGCCCGACCGCATCCTCATCGAGCCCTCCGGCGTGGGCAAGCTCTCCGACGTGATCGTGGCGGTGGAAAACACCGTGAAGGACGTGCCGGACATGAAGCTGAACAGCTTTGTCACCGTGGCCGACGCCAGCAAGGTGAAGGTCTACATGAAGAACTTCGGCGAGTTCTATAATAACCAGATCGAGTCCGCCGGCACCATTATCCTCAGCCGTACCCAGAAGCTGAGTCAGGAGAAGCTGGAGGCCGCCGCGGCCATGCTGCGGGAGAAGAACCCCACCGCCATCATCACCACCCCCTGGGATCAGATCGACGGCAAGACCATTCTGGCCGCCGTGGAGAAGGTGTCTCTGGCCGACGAGATGCTGGAGAAGATGCGTGCCGAGCACGAGGCCGACGAGCACGAGCATGAACACCACCATCATGACCATCATGCTCATCATGACCACGATGAGCATGAGGAACATGACCACGATCACGAGCACTGCCATCATCACCACGACCACGATGACGATGACGACCACGATCATGACCACTGCTGCCACCATCATGATCACGAGGAGGAGCACGAGCATCATCATGACCATGATCATGACGAGCATGACCACGACCACGAGCACCATCATCACCACGACGGTGAGGAGTGCGATGATCCCCACTGCGGCTGCCATCACCATCATCACCACGCCGACGAGGTGTTCACCTCCTGGGGCGAGGAGACGGTGAAGCCCTTTGCCGAGAGCCAGCTCCACCAGATCCTGACGGCGCTGGACAGCGGCGACTACGGCCAGATCGTCCGGGCCAAGGGCATCGTGCCCAACGGCGAGGGCAAGTGGCTGCACTTCGACTATGTGCCGGAGGAGCACGAGGTGCGCTTCGGCCCCGCCGACTACACCGGCCGCCTGTGCGTCATCGGCGCCAATCTCGACGAGCACAAGCTCCACGAGCTGTTCGGCCTGTAAGGAGACAACACGCCTATGGATATTCCTGTTTATCTCATTGCCGGATTTCTGGACGCCGGAAAGACGGATTTCATCAACGGCATCCTGAAGGACGGCTTTGCCGCCGAGGATCGCACGCTGCTGATCTGCTGCGAGGAGGGCGAGAACGAGTACGACCCCAAGGTGCTGCAGAATGTATTCACCTACACCATCGACGACCCGGCGCAGATGACCCCGGCCCTGTTCAAGAAGCTGGAGAAGCAGTACCGCCCCAAGCAGGTCATCATGGAGTATAACGGCATGTGGCAGATGGAGCCCCTGTACCGGGAAGGCTTCCCCGCCAACTGGATCTTATATCAGATCATGGTGCTGGTGGACGCCACCACCTTCGAGCCCTATGTCCGCAACATGGGCCAGCTGATGATGGAGAAGATCGCCAATGCCGACCTGCTGATCTTCAACCGCTGCAACGAGGAGCTGCGCGCCCAGCTCCGCAGCCGCAACCTGAAGATGGTGAACCGCCGGGCCGACATCTATCTGGAAAACGCCGACGGCACCAGCGAGGAGTATATGACCCCCGACATGTCTCCGTTCGATCTCAGCAGCGGCCATCTGGACGTGCCAGACGACGAATACGGCGTGTGGTACGTTGACCTGATGGACAACACCGACCGGTACGACGGCATCACCGTCACCTTCAAGGCCCTGATGTGCCACTCCAAGAAGTTCAAGGGCGTCCACTGCCCCGGCCGCTTCGCCATGGTCTGCTGCGAAAACGACATGCAGTTCCTGGCCCTGGTGTGCCGCGGCGAGGGACTGGACAAGTTCAAGAACCGGGACTGGGTGGAGCTGACCGCCACCGTCCGCAAGGAGAACTGCGACGCCTATCAGGGCGAGGGCCCGGTGCTGTACGTCTCCGACATCCACGCCACCGAAAAACCGAAAAACGAAGTGGTTTCGTTTTGACGCAAAACACGCCTGCTTCCCACGGGAAGCAGCGTGTGACAACAAAAGAAAGAAACGCCCCGCTTGGCCTGATTCCAAGCGGGGCGTTTGCTGTCCGGGATACGGCAGAGCAATAGGAGAATTGCTCTGGCTGGCAGGAAAGTGAGGAAGCTCCGGGTTATGATAACCCGGAGCTCCCTCTTTATGCAGTAAGAAATGGCATGTATTCAGTTTTCTGTTGTTCCTTCATCGCGCCGCTGCACGATAAGCCAATGGGCCGCCACGGTTTTGCGGAGCGCTTCGGTATTTTTCTCCTTGAAATACCGGAGGATCTCTCTATGCTCGTCATTTGATTGGGCCAGAACCGTAAACAGTTCTTTTCCATCACTGGGATAGGCCGCAATCCGCACGCATTCCTTCTCCAGCTGGTGGATCAACTCGATCAGCCGCTGGTTGCCGCAAACGTCCAGATAGATGTTGTGAAATGCCTCCATCTGGTCGTTATAGATCTCATAATCCTGGTGCTCAATGGCAAAGTCGATCATGTGGATAGCGGATCCCATTTGGTTCAATTCGGCGTCCGTGATCCGGTCAACGGCCAGGACAGCGGCGTAGGCATCCAGCTGGGCAATGACCCGCCAGGTGTCCCGTCCCCGCGCCTCGTCATACTTCCGGACAAAAAAGCCCTTACGGGGAATGTTTTCAATGACGCCGTCTGCCGTCAGCTGGATCAGCGCTTCCCGCAGGGGGGTACGGCTGATCTGCAATTTTTCGATCAGATCCGCCTCCTGCAGACGGTCGCCGGGGTTGAGCCGGTTCAGCTTGATCTGCTTGATGATGTAATCATATACCTGCTCACTGAGAGACTTCAAAGGTTTCATGCTTTACTCCTTGGTCAAAATATACGATATATTCTGTTAATATATCTTTTCGTTCTTCTTGCTTTCCATTATATTTTGCTTTTTCTGAATTGTCAAGCGTCATTCACAGATGTGGAATTGAGATAAAACGACGGAAACGGCCGGGTGTATGTCAAATTTCCTGTGAAAAACAGCAAAAACGGGACGGCAAAGATTAGCGGTTTCTCCAAAAATTATATATCCGTTAAAAATATGGTTGCATAAAATATATTTTATGCTTACAATAAGGGCGTAGCAAGAACCACAAATCATTCTGTTCATTGAACGGGGGTATCGAGTTGAGAAGAGTGAAAATCAGCAAGGAGCGGTGCAAATCCTGTGGATTGTGCATTCGCGAATGTCCCAAGCACGCGATTGACATGAGCGACGAGTACAACGCCAAGGGCTATCGGATCGTGACTGTCGATGACGCGGTGTGCATCCAGTGCGGCATTTGTTATCACATTTGTCCCGACTGCGTATTTGAGGTTGTGGAGGTTGACAATGGCTAAAGCAAAAATGTTGATGAAAGGCAATCACGCGGTTGCCGAGGCAGCCATCCGGGCGGGCTGCCGCTTTTTCGCCGGATATCCCATCACGCCGCAAAGTGAGATCCCGGAATATATGTCTTCCCATATGCCTGCGGCGGGAGGTACCTTTGTGCAGACAGAGTCTGAGATCGCCGGAATTTCCATGGTGTTTGGCGCAGGCGCCTGCGGCGCCCGGGCCATGACCAGCTCCTCCGGCCCGGGCTTCAGCCTGATGCAGGAGGGTATTTCCTATATGGTGTCCGCTCAGGTTCCCGCGGTTATCGTGGATATGACCCGCTATGGCAGCGGCCTTGGCGATATCAATCCCAACCAGGCGGATTATAACCAGCTGGCAAAGAACGGCGGCCATGGCGATTATCATTGCATCGTGCTGTCTCCCGGCTCTTTGCAGGAGGCGGTCGACGCGATGGGCGACGCCTTCTCTCTGGCGGAGAAATACCGCAATCCCGTTATCGTCGCCTGCGACGGCAGCATCGGCCAGATGGTGGAGGCGGTCGACTTCCCGGAGCCCATCGAGCACGACATTGACCAGTTTGACTGGGCCATCCATCACACACGGGGCAGCTATCATAAGACGTTCTGCCCGCCCTTCTATTATGATATTTCCATTCAGGAATTCGACAAGCAGTGCCGCGAAAAGTTTGACAGCATGGAGAGCGCCGAAGCTCGCTGGGAGTCCTTTTACACAGAGGACGCGGAGCTGGTTCTGGTGGCCTACGGTACAACATCCCGCATTTGCAAGGAAGCCGTACTGAAGGCGCGGAAGGAGGGCTTCAAGCTGGGCCTGATCCGTCTGAAAACGCTGTGGCCCTTCCCGGTCAAGGCGTTCAAGGAGACGTCTCCCGCAGGCTTCCTGGCGGTGGAGATGTGCGTACTGCCGCAGATGGTCTATGACGCGGCACTCGCCGCGCGGGGTGTGGCGCCCGTTTACTCCTACACGACAGGTTCCGGCTATCCCTCTGTGCGGGACGTGATCGACCACGCGAAGGATGCCCTTGCCGGCAAATATCAGGAGGTGTGACATGGCAAACGAATTGAAACGGCCTGAGCTGATCATTCATGAAAATGGCTTCTGTCCCGGATGCGGTCACGGCATTATGGCAAAGCTGCTGTGCAACGTATTCAAAGAAGCTGGCGTAGAGGATATTGCCATTGCCTCCTCCGCCGTGGGCTGCGGCTGCATGATCAAGGGCACGATGGGCATTGACTGGGTTCAGGCACAGCATGGCCGGGCCAGCGCTGTGGCCGCCGGTATGAAGCGGGTACATCCCGACAATTTCGTGTTCTCCTATCAGGGAGACGGCGACGCCGCCGCCATCGGCATTGCCGAGACGATTTACTCCGCCAAGCGCAATGAGAAGATCACCACGATCTTCATCAATAACGGCGTGTTCGGCATGACCGGCGGCCAGACCGCGCCGACCTCTCTGGAGGGCCAGATCACGACGACCGCCCAGAGCGGCTGTGATTACGAGGTGTTCGGCAAGCCGATGATGCTGGCAGAGCTGATTTCCACCTTTGACGTGGGCTATGTAGCCCGCGGCAGCATCAGCAGCTTCAAAGAACTGCAAAAGACCAAGAACTATATTAAGAAGGCCATCGAATGTCAAATGGCCGGTAAGGGATATTCCTTTGTGGAGATCATGGCGCCGTGCCCCACCAACTGGAAGCTGTCCCCGGTGGAGAGCATGGAGCGGATCGAGAAGGTCGCCATGGCGTATTTCCCCTGCGGCGAGTTGAAAGGGTTAGGTGACTGATATGATGAAAAACATTCTCTGCGCCGGTGTGGGCGGACAAGGCGTCCTGACGCTGGGCATGGTTCTGGCTGAAGCGGCGGCCAATCAGGGAAAATATGTGACCTGGCTCCCGGAGTATGGCTCCGAAATGCGCGGCGGCTCCGCAAGCTGCAAGATCAAGATCGGCGATGAGCCCATCATCAGTCCCTTTATGGAAGAGATCGACATTCTGGCCGCGCTTCATAAAAATCCGTTGGAAAAGTATGCGGAGCTGGTGGAAGAGGGCGGCATGATCATGGTGGAAAGCTCCCTTGTCCACGACCTTCCGGACTATCCCGGCCGCACTGTGGTTCGCGTTCCCGCTGTGGAGCTGGCGGAAAAGATCGCCAATCCCAGGGGCATGAGCGCGGTTATGGTGGGCGCTATCATCGCGGCATCGGAGATCCTCCCCTTTGATGCCGCGCTGGAAGCGGTCTCCTCCTATTACGCCTATAAGAATCTTCCTGTGGAGATCAACAAGCAGGCGTTTATCGAGGGCTATCAGTACATCAAAAGTCTTTGACACATTTTGAAAAGGAGAAAGAAGTATGAACACCACATATAGCAAGGCAAAGTACTACCTGACGCTGTTCGCGTTGGGCGTCGCCGGCGGCGCGATCTTCATTATCCCCTATATCAAGTTCGTGTTCTATGATCTCCAGCTGCAGGTGACCGGCATGACCAACGCGCAGTCGGCCCTGTTGATGACAGTTTTCGCCATCGCGTCCCTGGTGGTCGATGTGCCGGGCGGCTTGATCTGCGATAAGATCAACTCCAAGAAGGGGCTGCTGTTTGCGCTTCTGGCCACTACGGCCCTGACCATTCTGTACGCCTATGTCAACACCTCGTTCATTATGGCGTTCGTGATCTGGGCGCTGCTGGCATTTATTACCATGGGCATTTATTGGCCCATCTTCTCCAAGGTCAACAATATCATCGGCAACAAGACCGGCACCGCCGGACGCAGCGGCAGCACCTTCGGCCTGTACTACGCGTTTAACGGTATCGCCGCCGCGCTGCTGCAGGCGCTGGCACTGTGGGTCAGCACCAAGTTCAGCGACCCCGTCGTTTCGTTCCGGGCTGCCATTTGGGTTGCTGCCGGTTCCACGCTGCTGGCCGCCATTCTGGTATTCTTCTTCTTTGATCAGGAACTGTCCTCTCCTACCGTGGAGCAGATGGCTGCCGCCGCGGCAAAGAAGAGCGAATCCCACCTCAGCCTGAAGGATGTTTCCGAGGTGCTGAAGAATTCCTCTATCTGGCTGACCATGGCGATCTGCATGATTGCCTACTGCATGTACTCCATGATGTCCTATTTCACCCCGTTCCTGACGGCTGTCGGCGGCGCGTCCCCTGAGTCCTCCGGTATCTTCGCCATTATCCGTACCTATGTGTTCCTGGTTCTGGCGCTGGTGGCCGGTCTGATCGCCGACAAGATCTTCAAGGGAACGACCAAGTGGATCACTGTGGTGTTTGTTGTCACAGCGGTTATCATTGGCGGTCTGTTCATCATGCCTCAGGGCATGAACCCCACCTTCCTGGGCATTTACACGCTGATCCCTGCCGCACTGGTGCAGATGTCTTACCCTCTCAAGTACTCTGTCATCGGCGAGATCGGCTGCCCGCAGCATCTGATGGCCACAGCTACCGGTCTGTGTGCCTTTGCCGGTGCACTGCCTGACCTGGTTCTCGGGCCGATCATCGGCAGCCTCATCGACAGCCGGGGCAATCAGGCGTATTATATCCTCTTCGGCATCCTGATTGCCCTGCTGCTGCTGGGCGCGCTGTGCGGTATCCTGATCATCCGCAAGCAGAAGGCCCGCGAAGGCGCGAAAGCATAAGTCTCTCCATTCTCTCTTTGCCATATCCCATCTTGCTGGGCGGCATGACGCTATGCCGTCATGCCGCCCAGCGCCTATCAATCAAGCGTCAGAAGCATGAAAGGATAAAGTTATGATAAAATTTGCTGACAGAACCGCAGAAATGCAGGCTTCCGAAATTCGCGAATCCTATAAGCTGATGGGTATTCCCGGCATGATCTCCATGGCTTCCGGCAGTCCCAACCCCGCCTACTATCCCGCGGAGGCGATCAAGCAGGCGGCTATGTATGTTTACGACCACATGCCCAGCGACGCCATGGCCTATGCCTCTACCGAGGGCTACGCCCCCCTGCGTGACAAGCTTGTAGACCGTATGTGGGCGAAGGCCGGTGTGAAATGCACCCGGGATAACATCTCGCTGATCAGCGGCTCCCAGCAGGGCCTGGAGATGGCAGCCAAGATTTTTGTCAACGAGGGCGATTATATTGCCTGCGAGACGCCGTCATACATGGGCGCGTTCAATGCCTTCTGCCCCTATCAGCCCCGCTATGAGAGTGTTCCCACGGACGAGCTTGGCATGCTGCCGGAGGAACTGGATCGCATTCTGGCCAATAATGACCGCGTCAAGCTGATCTATGTGATCCCCAACTTCCAGAATCCTACGGGACACACCTGGTCTCTGGAGCGCCGCAAGGCTTTTATGGACGTGGTCAACAAATATGAGATCCCGGTGATCGAGGATGATCCCTACGGCGAGCTGCGCTATGAGGGCGAACCGCTGCCCTCTCTGAAGTCTATGGACACCAAGGGCCTCGTTATTTATCTGGGCTCCTTCTCCAAGATCCTCGCGCCCGGCTTCCGTGTTGCCTGGGTCTGCGCGGAGCCGGTGATCATCGAGAAGTTCGTTCTTGCCAAGCAGGGCAGCGATATGCAGGTGGCATCCAACAACGCGCTGCTGATCAACCAGTACATGGAAATGAACGATCTGGACGCCCATGTGCAGGAGATCATCGCGGGCTATCGTCATCGCCGGGATGTTATGCTGAAGGCGATGGATGAGAATTTCCCCTCCTGCCTGAAGTGGAACAAGCCGGAGGGCGGCCTGTTTATCTGGGTCACACTGCCGGAGGGGATCGACGCGCACGACATTCTGAATGTCTGCGTAGAGAACAAGGTGATCTTTGTGACCGGCAAGCTGTTCTATCCGGTAAACGGCCCCACCAATACGCTGCGCCTGAACTTCTCGAAGATGGATGACGAGCAGATCGTCGAGGGGATCCGCCGCATGGGCGTGGCCGTGAAGAAAGCCCTGGGGGAGTAAGCGGAAGAGGAATTTTTATGATCAATAAAGTAACGGACATTGAGAGTGCCATCGGCCATGTGAAGGCAGGAGATACCATCATGATCGGCGGCTTCACTCTTTCCGGCTGCCCGTTGAACCTGCTGCGAGAGCTGGCAAAGCATCCGGAGATCAACCGCCTGACGGCGATCTCCGAGGATATCGGCTATGCCAATCCAATCAACGCCCGCTCCGTGGGCGAGCTGTATGACAATCATCAGATCAGTACGATCCGCGCGTCATTTCTGGGTTCCAATCAGCGGATCAACGATCTCATCCGGGACGGCGCTCTTGCGTATGAGCTGATCCCCCAGGGAACGCTGGCCGAGCGTTTGCGGGCCGGCGGCGCCGGTATCGGCGGCTTTTATACACCTACCGGCATTGGCACGGTGGTGGAGAAAGGAAAGGAAAAGAAGGTCATCAACGGAAAGGAATATCTGCTGGAGCTTCCCTTGCGGGCCAATGTGGCGCTGATCAAGGCGTACCGGGCGGACCGCATGGGAAACGCGGAGTTCCTGTATTCGGCAAAGAACTTCAATCCGCTGATGGCGATGGCCGCCGATACCGTAATCCTGGAGGTGGAAGAGCTTGTGGAGCCCGGTGAGATCGATCCCGGTCGGGTGGAGCTGCCCGGGGTGTTCGTTGACCATGTGGTCTTGGTGGAAGGAGGCGGATATTGATGGCAGATCCGCGTAAAACGATTGCCAGGAATATCGCGCCGATGCTGCACGACGGAGACTTCGTCAATCTGGGCGTCGGAATCCCCACGCTGGTGGGCAGCTATATTCCCCAGGATGTCACTGTGCTGCTTCACGGAGAAAACGGCTGCATCGGTCAGGATCGCATCGTTTCCGGAACCCCGGAGGAGATGACGCGGTGGGAGCGGAGCCACGGCGGGCAGCAGGGCGATTGGCGCAAGGGTCACCGCGACCTGATCAATGCCAGCTGCGAGCACATCACGCTGATCCCCGGCGCCTGCTGCTTTGACAGCGCGGTGTCCTTTGCCATGGCACGCGGCGGCCGGCTGGATGTCACCGTGCTGGGTGGTCTCCAGGTGGACATCGAGGGCAATCTTGCCAACTGGATCGTTCCCGGAAAACGGATTTCCGGCATGGGAGGCGCGATGGATCTGGTCAACGGCGCGAAGAAAGTCATCGTGGCCATGGAGCATTGCACCAAGACCGGCGAGCCCAAGATCCTGAACCGCTGCAATATGCCGTTGACAGCCGTTCGCTGCGTTGATATTGTAGTAACGGAGCTGTGTGTGCTGCGGCATATTGAAAACGGCTTTGAGGTACTGGCAATCGCACCGGGACTTTCGCCGGAGGAGCTGCAGCAAAAGACAGAAGCACCGCTTACCTTTGCCGGGAACCTTCAGCCCATGCTTCTGGCTGAGGATTGAGCTGAGGACGGCAGGGTTCCGCTGTTTTTAAAGGAGATGGGATATGTTAGAAGCTGTGATCAAAGTATTCGATGTTCTGGTGGATATCGGCAACTTCTTGTGGGGCACACCCATGTTTGTATGCCTGACCGCCATTTCCATCATATTTACCATTGGGACAAAGGGATTTCAATTTACGCACTTCGTATACAGCATTAAAAACACATTGGGAAAACGCTTTGTCGGCGTTACGGCAAAGGAGGGCACGATTTCTCCGTTTAAGGCGACCTGCCTGGCGCTGTGCAACACGCTGGGTGTCGGCAACATTGTGGGCGTGTCGCTGGCGGTTTCGCTGGGCGGCCCCGGCGCGATCTTCTGGATCTGGGTGGCCGGTATCCTGGCATTGAGCATTAAGTACGCGGAGATCACCCTGGGTGTCAAGTACCGGGAGAAGGATCCGGCCACGGGGATGTACCGCGGCGGCTTTATCTGGTATGTGGAGAAGGGCCTGGGGAAAAAGTGGAAGTGGCTTTCTGTTGTATATGCCGTTGTGCTGACGGTGGTCTACATCAACGCGCCGGCGGTTCAGGTGAACTCTGCGGTCTCCGCTGTTACCAATTGCTTTCCCGGTATCCCTACGCTGCTGCTGGGAACCATTTTCGCCTTGATCGTGTTCTTTATTCTGAATGGCGGCCTGAAGAGAGTCAGCGGCTTCGCCGAAGCGGTCGTCCCGGTTATGGCGGGCGCCTACTTTATCCTGACGCTGCTGGTGCTGATTTTGAACATCACCGAGCTTCCGGCCGCGTTCGGAGCCATTTTCTATCACGCGGTCACGGATACCAAGGCAATCACCGGCGGTTTCGGCGGCGCAACGGTTGCCGCCGCGCTGCGGTACGGTATTGCCCGAGGCTTCTATTCCAACGGCGCCGGTACAGGCGATTCCCCCATGGCTCACGCCGCGGCGGATGTGGAGCATCCCTCTCAGCAGGGCATGTGGGGTATTACCGAGGTCGTGATCGATGTGCTGGTCTGCACCTGCACCGGTCTGGCTGTCCTGGTGACCGGTACCTGGGAAACCGGACTGAGCGGTGCACCGCTTACGGCATCGGCATTTTCCGCAGCGTTCCACAGCACGACGTTCGGCAATATTTTTGTGGCAATCACTATCGTTCTGTTTGCCATAACAACAGCGACGGCCTGCGGACATTATGGCTCCATCTGCTTGGGCTATCTGACCAAGAGCAAGGTGATCCGGTTCCTCTATATCTGCGTCATTTCGCTGTGGGCGGTCTTTGAATGCATCCCCACCTTTGTGGAGAATATTTCCTTCTTCTGGAGCGTCGGCGATTTCAACGTGGCGATCACGATCTTCCTGAATTTGATCGCGCTGTTCCTGCTGCGAAAGGATGTATTCCAGACCACCGAGGACTTCCGGAAATCAATAAGCACCCAGAAGCAAAAATGAGCGGCTGTGTTTTGCGCTGTGACGGCTGCGAACGGCAGTACCGCGCAAAAGATACAAACGTACCATCCTATGAGATTTTCCACCTATAGCAGAGAAGCCGGAGGCCGTGGCCTCCGGCTTCTCTGCGTTGGCTTGTCTCTTTACGCTTCGGCAGGAGATATCTCACAATATTTTTAACAAAATCTTAACGCAAGAGCGGCAAAAAATGTGGTATGGTATGTACCAATAACAACACCTAAACGGAGGAATATCGTACCTATGAATACCTATCGCGCTGGTATCGACATTGGCTCCACCACCGTGAAGCTGGTGGTACTGGACGAAAACGACAACATTCTCTACGGCGATTACCGCCGCCATCAGGCCCACACCCAGCAGACGCTGGCCGACCTGCTGCGGGAGGCGCGGGAGACCCTGGGCGACTGCGCCCTGCGGCCCGCCATCACCGGCTCCGGCTCCATCAATCTGGGCCGGGCGCTGGACATCCCCTTCGTGCAGGAGGTGGTGGCGGTGGCCACAGCGCTGGAAAAGCGCTATCCCCGGACGGACGTGGCCATCGAGCTGGGCGGCGAGGACGCCAAGATCATCTATTTCACCGGCGGCCTGGAGGAGCGGATGAACGGTGTATGCGCCGGCGGCACCGGCTCCTTCATCGACCAGATGGCCGCCCTGCTGCAGACCGACGCCAAGGGCCTTAACGACGCGGCGGCGGACTATCAGGAGCTGTACACCATTGCCGCCCGGTGCGGCGTGTTCGCCAAGACCGACATCCAGCCCCTCATCAACGAGGGCGCGACCCGGGCCGATCTGGCCGCCTCCATCTTCCAAGCGGTGGTGAATCAGACCATCTCCGGCCTTGCCTGCGGCAAGCCCATCCGGGGCTGCGTGGCCTTTCTGGGCGGGCCGCTGCACTTCCTGCCGGAGCTGAAAAAGGCCTTTATCCGCACGCTGAAGCTGACATCGGAGAACATCGTGGATCCCGACGACTCCCACCTGTTCGCCGCCATGGGCGCGGCACTGGAGACGGAGCCGGGCGCGGCGGCGCGGCCCATCGGGGAGCTGATCGACCGTCTGGCCCAGGGCGTCACCATGGCCTTTGAGATCAAGCGTCTGCCGCCGCTGTTCTCGGATAAGACGGAGTACGACACCTTCTGTGACCGCCACGCCCACGCGGTGGTGGCCAAGGCCGATCTGGATACATACGAGGGAGACTGCTTCCTGGGCATCGACGCAGGCTCCACCACCACCAAGCTGGCCCTGACCGGTGCGGAGGGGGAGCTTCTGTGGTCGTACTACGCCAACAACAGCGGCAGCCCCATCCGGACCGCCATGGACGCCATGGCCCAGCTTGCCCGCCTGCTGCCGCCCACGGCCCGCATCGCCCGCTCCTGCTCCACCGGCTATGGCGAGGCACTGCTGAAGGCCGCCTTTCACCTGGACGAGGGCGAGGTGGAGACCATCGCCCACACCACGGCGGCGGCCTTCTTCGACCCGCAGGTGGACTGCGTGCTGGACATCGGCGGCCAGGATATGAAGTGCATCCGGCTGAAAAACGGCACCGTAGACAGCGTCATGCTGAACGAGGCGTGCTCCTCCGGCTGCGGCTCGTTTTTGGAAAATTTTGCCAACTCTCTGGGCTTTACGGCGGCCCAGTTCGCCGACGAGGCCCTGTTTGCCCGGCACCCGGTGGATCTGGGCACCCGCTGCACCGTGTTTATGAACTCCAACGTGAAGCAGGCCCAGAAGGAGGGCGCGGCGGTGTCGGACATCTCCGCCGGTCTTGCCTACTCTGTTATCAAGAACGCCCTGTTCAAGGTCATCAAGCTGGCCGACGCCCATGAGCTGGGCCGCCACATCGTGGTGCAGGGCGGCACCTTCTATAATAAGGCGGTGCTGCGTGCCTTCGAGCGTATCGCCGGTGTGGACGCGGTGTGCCCCGATATCTCCGGACTGATGGGCGCCTTCGGCGCGGCGCTGATCGCCCGTGACCGCTATCACGGCCAGCCCACGGAGACGCTGGACTTCCCCCATATTGCCGCCCTGACCTATACGGCGAAAACCGCTCGCTGCGGCGGGTGCGAGAATAACTGCCTGCTGACGGTGAACACCTTCTCCGACGGCGGCCGCTATATCTCCGGCAACCGCTGCGAAAAGCGGGTGAAGAACCCCAACGCCGCCCAGCCCGGCGCCAATCTGATGGCCTATAAGCGGCAGCGGCTGTTTGACTATCCGGCGCTTTCGGAGGCGGAAGCGCCCCGGGGCGTCATCGGCATCCCACGGGTGCTGAACCTGTACGAAAACTTCCCCTATTGGGCCACCTTCTTCCGGAAGCTGGGCTTCCGGGTGGTGGTGTCCCCCTTCTCCACCCGTGCCATCTACGAGATGGGCATGGAGTCCATCCCCTCCGAGTCGGAGTGCTATCCCGCCAAGCTGGCCCACGGCCATGTGGAATGGCTGGTGCAGCACGGGATCACCACCATCTTCCACCCCTGCGTGTTCTATGAGTATCAGGAGACGCCGGACGCCCAGAACCACTATAACTGCCCCATGGTGGTCTCCTATCCGGAGAACCTGAAAAACAACGTGGAGGCCATCACCTCCGGACAGGTGCGGTATATCCGGCCCTTCATCGCCTTTACCGGCGAGAAAACGGCGGAGGATCGGCTGGTGAAGCTGTGCCGCGACGTGTGGGATATCCCCGCTGCCGAAGTCCGCGCCGCCGCCCGTGCCGCGTGGACGGAGCAGCGCCGGGCCAAGGACGACATCCGTGCCGAGGGCCGCCGCTGCCTTGCGGAGATGGAGCAAAGCGGCAAGCGGGGCGTGGTGCTGGCGGGACGGCCCTACCACATCGACCCGGAGATCAACCACGGCATCCCGGAGCTCATCGCCTCCTATGGCCTGTATGTGTTTACCGAGGACAGTCTGCCCCTGGACACCCCGCCCCAGCGTCCCCTGCGTGTGGTGGATCAGTGGGTGTTCCACTCCCGGCTGTACGCCGCCGCGGAGTTCGTGGGCAGGCGGGACGATCTGGAGCTGGTGCAGCTGTTCTCCTTCGGCTGCGGCCTGGACGCCGTCACCACCGATCAGGTGTGTGAGATCCTGGAGAAGTGCAGCAAGCTCTATACCGTGCTGAAGATCGACGAGGTCAATAACCTGGGCGCGGCCCGCATCCGCGTCCGCAGCCTGCTGGCCGCCATGAACATGCGGCGTGAGCAGCACATCTGCACCAAGCCGGTGCCGCTGGATTACCACCGCACCGAGTTCACCAAGGAGATGTTTGACCAGGGCTATACCATTCTGGCACCCCAGATGTCCCCCATCCACTTTGACGTGATCGAGCCGGTGTTCCGCCGCCACGGCTACCATGTGGAGATCCTCAACAATGCCACCCGGAAAGCGGTGGACGTGGGCTTGCAGTACGTCAACAACGACGCCTGCTATCCCTCCATTCTGTCGGTGGGCCAGCTGATGGAGGCGGTGCTGTCGGGCCGGTACGATACCGACAAGCTGGCCCTCATCATGACCCAGACCGGCGGCTGCTGCCGGGCCAGCAATTATGTGGCCTTTATCCGCCGGGCCCTGGATAAGGCGGGCCTCAGCCATATCCCCGTCATCTCCCTGAACGCCAACGGCATGGAGAAGAACGAGGGCTTCCGTGTCTCGCCCGCCATGCTGCTGTCCGCCCTGCGGCAGCTGACCTTCGGCGACCTTCTCATGCGGTGTCTGTACCGCACCCGGCCCTATGAGGCCGTTCCCGGCTCCGCCAACGCCCTCCACGCCAAGTGGCGGGATATCGCCATTGCCTACGCCATGGGCGAAAAGACCGGCTATACCTACGGCGGTATCTGCCGGGGTATCGTGGCGGATTTCGACACCCTACCGCTGAACGAGACGCTCCGCAAGCCCCGTGTAGGCATCGTGGGGGAGATCCTGGTGAAGTACATGCCCCTTGCCAACAACTATCTGGTGGATCTGCTGGAGCAGGAGGGCGCCGAGGCGGTGGTGCCGGATCTTACCGACTTCCTGGTCGAGTGCATCTATCAGCAGCGCTACAAGCACGACTACCTGGGCACCGGCTGGACATCCAGCCTGCTGGCCAGGGTGGGCACCGACGGCATCGAGGCCGTTCGCAGGCCCGCGGTGGAGGCCCTGAAAGCCAGCCGCCGCTTCGACCCACCCACGCCCATGGCCCACATCGCCGACCTGGCAAAGCCCTTCCTGTCCCTGGGCAACCAGTACGGCGAGGGCTGGTTCCTGTGCGGCGAGATGGCGGAGCTGCTGACGGAGGGGGTGCCCAACATCGTGTGCATCCAGCCCTTCGCGTGCCTGCCCAACCATGTGGTGGGCAAGGGCGTCATCAAGGCCCTGAAGGCCGCCTATCCCCAGGCCAACATCGCCGCCGTGGACTACGATCCCGGCGCCAGCGAGGTGAACCAGCTGAACCGCATCAAGCTGATGCTGTCGGCGGCCAAGAAGAATATGCAATAGCCAGCGGTTCGGGTTGAGATAATAACAAAGAGAAGCCCTCCGGGAAATTCCCGGAGGGCTTCTTCTGCATCATGTGAAGCTGCCGTATTGGAGCGAGCGGATCAACCGCCGGTCAAAACGCCCGGATCCCGCTGACGGCCTCGTACAGCCGCTGGAGATCGTAGACATCAATGCTGCCGTCGCCGTTGACATCAGCCACGGCCTGCGGCTGAGAGGTTATAATGGTATTCGTTCTAGTTAGGTACTCATAAAGTTGTTGTACGTCGGATATATTTATCCGACCATCCCTGTTTATATCACCCTTTAGTGTTGGGGCAACTATTACTTGGCAAGAAGCTGAAAAGCCTTCTTCCAGCGTTGCCGTAACGGTGGCCGTGCCATAAGCGACACCAGTAACGATACCGGCGTCATTGACAGAAACGACTTGTGGATTACTGGATGCCCAAGTGATAGAAGCATCATTTGATGCAATGGCGGTAAGGGAAACCTCTTCGGCTATGGTGAGGAAAAGCTTTTCGGGGGCAACGGTAATCTTGTCTTTAGAGATTGCTGCATTACGGACATCCGGTATGTGGATATCATTATTATCACCTGATACCTTATTAAGCTGGACGACTTCCGGCTGCTGCGAACTGTCGACAAAAAGGGTCAGTTCGCTGTTACTCAATTCTCCACTGATAGACAACTCGTCGTTTTTAAGACTGATAGAAAATTCGTCACCTAAAGCAAGGTGACCATTTACTTCAGCAGAAGTATAGTCGTTGTTGCTGTATATGTCTGTGATTTGGATTGCAATATTGACTCCTTTGACGCTGGAGATCTGAAGAGAATTGCCTTCCATAGAAATATTCAGGCATAAGCCACCGTCAGCAGCAATATTAATTACACTATCATTTCCAATAATGGAAATATCACTTCCCGATTCATACTGTATGATAGATTCTGTTGACGGTATTATTATCTGCCCGCTACTGCAAGGATCCTCTGCACCTTCTATGTAATCCAAAGATGGATAGTATTCTACTGGGCCTAGATAAGGAGCAGGGGTTCCGTTTTCAACCTGGTATAGCGTATTACCGTTGGGGGAAACAACGGAAAAAGATGAATTGCGAGAAAAAAGGAGTTTCACAGAGTCTGAATTGTGGCGAGTCCAAGGCGCTGAACCGTTAAAAAAAGAGGTACAATCAATCTTGAGCGGATATAAAATTAAGATGTCAGGACAAATTGTGTATTCTTTATTACTCGAATCTATAATATACTTAACAGCTCCTTCGGCATCGCTCCCCCAATAGGTGCGGTTGTTCACGTCATTAACGTTGCCGATATAACGCCATTGATTTGTGCTTGGATTCAGTTCAATATAGCGATCGTCTTTTGCAAGGTGGTTTAGTGCATAAGAAAAATTACTGATATCATAGTTGTTGGTTACTATTTCGTTGATCCAAGGAGTGTTTGGGTCATAGATATAAACCCTAGTCCAACCATCTGCCATGCATTGCGGGCTCTTATCTGTTCTTGTAACGACAAGGTGTCCACCATCATCCGTAAAGAGTCCAACAAGGACTGGAGAATCACTGCTTTTGATAGCTGAAAGAACATTAGCAATGTAATTTCCGCCTGGGTTATGTCGGTAGGAATAGAACGTCTCAGGGGGAGATGCGGGTAATTTGGGCACTGTAATATATTCTTTGGTGGCATAAGTAGCTATATCGACGTTGTAAAAGTACTCATCGATATCCGCTCTAATGTCGGAACGATTGAAAAGAATATGGCATTTTTCAATCAACTGAGTAATACGGGATGTTTTTCCTGCGGAAATGTAACAATTGTTGCCGGCGTACAAAATATTATCATAAAATTGATTTGCTGTTTTAGCGGTATTGGTATAATCACTTAAAAATAGATTTCCGGTGAAGAACTGAGTTGCGGCTAAACCCATGCCGGCACAACTGCCCTGCCACTTCGGCATCATGGATTCAAGCACGTCTCCCCCAGCTAATTTTGCCGCAGCTACATAAGAAGAGCCGAAGACCTCTTTGTAACGTTCTTCGGGTATGGAATAATCGTCAGGATAAGAAAAACCATTCCAATGATTAAGGAACCCCCAACCGTTTCGTTTGGCGGAAAAGATAGTTGACGGCAAAACAGAGTATTGCAAACAGGGAAGATCACCACCCATTGTCCATGTATCAGTGAAGTCCCAGCCTAAGGCGGCATAGGTTGATTGCGCAAACGCTTCATCAGCAGTAATGTCGATCACTTTGCAATTTGTGTTTTCCGACAATTTGCCGATATCGTCCCGGACAATGCTGGCTCCTTCTATTTCTGCTGTTTTCAATAAAACAACACTGTTTTGCACATGTCCGAAATAGTCGAGTACGATACCAAAAACCGCATCTCTGGTTGCGGAAGCATTGATGCCGCCAAAGTAGCAGTAGCCGTTGTAGTTTTTGGCAGAGATCGTGCCAGCAGCGTAGCATTTATTAATAGAGCCATGGTCTAAATATGCTGCAATACCAGCGACCATTAGATTCATTTTTTCTGCAGTAGCAGAGATTCTTGCATTGCTAAAACAGTCGGTTATTATAGAATCGCTCATAGCTTCTGCCACAATTCCGGCAACACGTAAGTATGCCGTCCCCGTAGTTGTAACGGTGATTGAACCTGCAAAAAACGATTCATAAATGGAGCCTTTTGTAATGTATCCGGCAATTCCGCCTACTTGGCAAAATGAACTGTCTAAAGCTTCAGCATCATATGTTACATTGATTGACGAATTGGCGATGCCAACATTAAAAATCGATCCTCCGTCGACAACTCCAAAAAGTCCATAGCAGTAGCTAGGTGTTTCTGAGGTGGCTGTTTTAGCTTGATCGATTCTCATATTACGAATTACGTGTCCGTTACCATCAAAAGAACCCTGGAATGGAGCGTTTACTTGCCCGATGGGTTCCCAGTTTTCTAATGAAGAAAGGTCTAAATCCTGCATGAGGATATAGCTTGCACTCAGATTATTTCGTATATTATTGAGATCATCGACAGTATTTATTTCTATATACTCTACGCTGGTTGTTATCAATGTAGACGATATATTTTCGTCTGCAGGTTCCTCCGGGGTTGAGGGGGCTTCCTCTTCGCCGGACGGCTCGGCTGCGGCCTCATCAGAGATCACTTCTTCGCCGGAAGGGGAAGCCGGGACAAGCTCATCTGCCATAGCCGTTACGGGCAGTAATGTTACGACCATCAATAAAGCCATCAGCAGGCTTATGATCCGTTTCTTCATGCCGTGTTCCTCCTGGTTTTTCTCTTTGCGTTTAGGCGTTCCACACAATACGCCATATATCGTCAATATATAGTTTACCACCAGCCGCTATTCGGGACAAGGATAAAGGTCACAGCGTTTTGTACAAATTTTGGACGGGCTTTTTGCCATAGTGGCAGTGTGGATGTCTAGGGGCAATACGAGACTGCCGGCGGAGTCAGATCATTTGCGAAGTGACACTGGCTGAATGCATATAAAATCATGGCAGCTCAACAGGAATGTTGAGCTGCCATGGTTTCTTTGGATGGGGTATTCGGCGGAGCGGTGGGAAAAATCACGCAGTGTGATCACTTCATCGTTCTGCTGTTCTGCAGCACCATGGTGCTGTACAGAAACAGCACGTCCTCGCTGCCGTCCAGTGTCAGGAATCGGCCCAGCATCTGGCTGGAGAGATACCGGATATCCACCGCGTAGATGGTGCGGTAGCTCTCCGAGAGCAGGGGGATCAGGCTGCTGCCGAAGGAGTCACGGAACACCACCAGTGTTCTATCGGTGGCGGACAGGGGGCTGTCGATCCGCAGCAGCGACCGGCTGCCCTGCAGATAGAGGTCATAGGGCGTGTCCGTGTCCACGGCAGCCAGGTCATACAGCGGCTCCTGGGCGTCCGTCTCATAGTCGTACACGGTGCAGGCATCCAGCACCTCACCGGTGAGATACCGCAGGGTATCCGCCGTCAGCGGCTCGTTTGACTTACCGGCATAAGCGCCATAGAAGGGCGTGTCGACGGCGTTCTCCTGAAAATCACCCGCCAGCGGCACATCCATAGCCTGGGCCAGCGTCTGCGCCGTGGCGATCAGGCACTCCTGCCGCCAATGGGGATCGGTGCGGTAATAATCCTCCAGCGTCAGTCCCGGCGCGATGTCCACATACTGCACGAAGTCCAACTGCGCCAGCAGCGCGTCCGCCGTCTCCTGGGCGGAGGCGGGGGTGTAGCCCTCCGGCGGTTCCGTAAAGCTGCCCTTATCGGGGACAACGGACAGATAGATGTGTCCGTCATTGCCGGTCAGGTAGCTGTCATAGAGCTGTTGGAGCTTCCGGGCGGCGTAGTCCAGGGACTTCGGATCATACCCCGCCTCGGTGGTGACGGCGTAGCCCTGGTACACATACACGTCAGGAAGCGCCGTGCTCGGCGCTTCCTGTGTGGGGATCCATTTCGCCGCACCGAACACAGCGGCGCAGGCCAGCAGCACAAAGGCTGCACGTTTTACAAAGGCGTTTCTCACGCCTGGACGGCCTCGTCGTAGGCCAGTTCCATACCGAAGATGCCGCTGAGACGGCCGGCGAAAGCGTCAACCAGATCCTCGGCACCGAAGGCCACGGCCACATACTCGCCGCGGACGGCTACCACCACCTTATCGGGGAAGCCGCACATCCAGCGGTTGGCCTGGACGGCGTCCCGCAGCTCCGTGGCCAGCGCCTGGGCGTCGCCGGTGGCGTGATAGGCCGCGGCGGTAAAGGTGTTGGCGTTCAGCATGTGGATCAGGGACGCGGCCTCGTCCACCTCCGCCGTCTCCGGCAGCACCAGATGGTACTCGGCCAGGGAGCGATCGCTCAGGTCGAAGGCGCCGGGAGCACCGTCCACCATCTGCTCGGCGTCGGGGCCGCCGCCCACCACGGAGAACTTCTCGTCGTCGCTGTAGTCGTTCCACACGGTCTCCAGCAGGCTCAGGGCGCTGGTGATCTCAGCGGCCTGGTCGCCGGACGGCTCGTCAGTCTTGGTGTCGTTACCGCCGCAGGCCACAAGGGACAGGGCCATCACAGCGGCCAGCAGCAGGGCAAAAAGCTTTTTCATGAAACATATCCTCCTTGGTTTCCGCAATTCATGCGTGTCTGCCTCTTTAGACGTGTTTTTTCACCATTTTGTTCCCGGAAAATTTTGGCATCGGACGGACAAAACGGCAAGAGCGGGCGGTGCGAGAGTTTTTGCCAAATCGAGGCGCGGAAGTGCAGAAATAATTTGTTTATTTCCAGCTTTCGCAACGATGAGTTGACGAAAAGTATCCAGCGCACGCCGCAGACGGGTTTGACCGTCCGTTGCCACTAATCATAACCAGGTTTGGTCAAATCCATAAGGCAGCAGTTCCTTCAGGGCAAATTTCTTCGCGTCGCCCGACTTGTTGATGCAGATGACCTCCATATTGGGGGCAAACTCCATCATCACCTGGCGGCAGGTGCCGCAGGGTACGCAGTAGTCGTCGCTGCGGCCGGCGATGGCGATGCGGACGAAGTCCCGGTGCCCCTCGCTGACGGCCTTGAAGATGGCGGTGCGCTCGGCGCAGATGGTGGCGCCGTAGGCGGCGTTTTCGATGTTGCAGCCGGTATAGACCGTGCCGTCGCTGCACTCCAGCGCCGCGCCCACGGGGAAGTGGGAATAGGGGATATACGCCATATCCAGCATGTCGATGGCCTTTTGGCAAAGCTCCTTCTCTGTCATGATCGTCTCTCCTTCTTTAACTCAATTTTGCCTGGCCGGTATAGAGCTGATAGTACCGGCCCTTCTCTTCCAGAAGCTGGGCGTGGTCGCCCCGCTCGATGATCTGTCCGTTCTCCAGCACCAGGATGGCCTGGGCGTTGCGGACGGTGGACAGGCGGTGGGCGATGACGAACACCGTCCGGCCCTCCATCAGGGAGTCCATGCCCCGCTCGATCAGCGTCTCGGTGCGGGTGTCGATGGAGCTGGTGGCCTCGTCCAGGATCAGCACCGGGGGATCGGATACGGCGGCCCGGGCGATGGCCAGCAGCTGGCGCTCGCCCTGGCTCAGCCCAGCGCCGTCGCCGGTGATGACGGTGTCGTAGCCTTGGGGCAGGTGACGGATGAAGCCGTCGGCGTTGGCAAGTCTGGCGGCGGCACGGATCTCCTCGTCAGTGGCGTCCAGCTTGCCGTAGCGGATGTTGTCGGCGATGGTGCCGGTGAACAGGTGGGTATCCTGCAGTACCATGCCCAGGGAGCGGCGCAGGGAGTCCTTGGCGATGTCCTTCACGTCGATGCCGTCGTAGGTGATGGTGCCCTCCTGGATGTCGTAGAAGCGGTTGATGAGGTTGGTGATGGTGGTCTTGCCCGCGCCGGTGGAGCCTACGAAGGCGATCTTCTGGCCGGGCTTGGCGAACAGGGATACATCGTGCAGCACCGTCTTTTCCCCGTCATAGGAGAAGGTCACATGGTCGAACCGCACGTCGCCCTTCAGCTCCACCAGCGTGCCGTCGGGCTTCTTCCAGGCCCAGCGGCCGGTGCGCTGAGTGGTCTCGGTCAGGGTGTCGCCGTCCTTTTCCACACGGACGATGACGGTCTTGCCCTCGTCGGTTTCCGGCTGGGCGTCCATGACGGCGAAGATGCGCTCGGCGCCCGCCGCGGCGGCCAGCAGCGTGTTCACCTGCTGGCTGATCTGGCCGATGGGCTGGCTCACCTGCTTGACGTACAGCAGATACGCGCCCAGAGAGCCCACGTCGAACATGCCGCCGATGGCCAGCAGGCCGCCCACGCAGCAGGTGACGGCGTAGTTGATCTTGCTGAGGTTGCCCATGGCGGGCATCATCATACCGGCATAGGCCTGGGCCGCCGTGGCGGCCTGGCGGTACTCGTCGTTGAGACCGGTGAACCGGTCGATGGCCTGCTTCTCGTGGTTAAAGACCTTGATGACCTTCTGGCCCTCGATCATCTCCTCGATATAGCCGTTCACCGCGCCCAGTGCCGCCTGCTGCCGCTGGAAGTTCACCCGGCTGCGGCCGCCGATGACCTTCACCACGCCGCCCATCAGGGCCAGGAAGCCGAAGGTGATCAGCGTCAGCCACGGGTTCAGCACGATCATCATCAGCACCGTGCCCACAAAGGTCAGTACGTTGGAAATGATGCTGGCAAAGCTGCTGTTGAGCATCTCCGACACGGTGTCAATGTCGTTGGTGAAGCGGCTCATGAGGTCGCCGGACTGGTGCTGGTCATAGTAGCGGATGGGCAGGGCCTGCAGCCGGTCAAACAGATCCTGCCGGATGGCGGCCACCGTCCGCTGGGCCACGTGCACCATGATGCGGGCGTAGGCATAGGAGCATCCGGCGCTGAGGGCGAACAGTGCCGCCAGCACCACCAGCATCTTCAGAAGACCGGGGAAGTCGCCGGGGAGGATATAGTTGTTCAGAAGGGGCTTGAGCATATAGCTGGAAGCCACGCTGGCGGCGGAGCTGACGATCAGGCAGACAGCTACCAGCACCAGCGACGCCTTGTATCTGCCCACATAGGCCATCAGCTTCCGGAAGGTGCCCTTCATGTCCTTGGGCCGCTGGAAGCCGTGTCCGTTGGGGCCATGACCGTGTCCGCCGCCCCGGGGTGCTCTCGTCTTGTTGTCAGCCATCAATGCTCACTCCTTCCTGCTGGGATTCATAGACCTCACGGTAGATATCGCAGCTTTCCATCAACTGCGCGTGGGTGCCCTGGCCCACGATGCGGCCGTCGTCCAGCACCAGGATCATGTCCGCGTCCATCACGGAGGTGACGCGCTGGGCGATGATCAGCTTGGTGGCGCCGGGCAGAGCCTCCTTCAGGGCGGCGCGGATCTTCGCGTCGGTGGCGGTATCCACGGCGGAGGTGCTGTCGTCCATGATCAGCACCCTGGGCCGCCGCAGGATGGCCCGTGCGATGCAAAGCCGCTGCTTCTGGCCGCCGGACACGTTGGTGCCGCCCTGCTCGATATGGGTGTCGTAGCCGTCGGGCATTTTCTCGATAAACTCGTCGGCGCAGGCCATGCGGCAGGCGTCGGCGATCTCCTGGTCGGTGGCGTCGGCCCGGCCCCACCGCAGGTTCTCCCGGATGGTACCGGAGAACAGGGTGTTCTTCTGCAGCACCATGGCGCAGCCGTCACGCAGCGCCTCCATGGTGTAGTCCTTTACGTTGTGGCCGCCTACATAGACGGCGCCCTCGTTGACCTCGTACAGGCGGGGGATCATGCTGACCAGCGTGGACTTGGCGCTGCCGGTGCCGCCCAGGATGCCCACCGTCATGCCGCTTTCGATGTGCAGGTCGATGTCGTTCAGGTTCCAGGCCTCCGCCGTGGGATGGTACTTGAAGAAAACGTGTTCAAAGCGGATGTCGCCGTTTTCCACGGTCAGGCTGCTGTCGGCCCGGTCGTCGGTGATCTCCGGCTGCTCCTCCAGCACCTCCTTGATGCGCTTGCCGCAGGCGATGGCACGGGTCAGGATCATCAGCACCATGGACACCATCATCAGGGACATCAAAATCTCGCTGGCATAGGTGAAGAAGGCCATCAGGTCGCCGGACAGAAGGGTGCCCTCCGCCACGTCGTGGCCGCCCAGCCACATGACCGACACGATGGTGCCGCCCATCAGCAGGATCATGATGGGCATGAACATCACCACAAAGCCGAAGGCACGCTCGGCGGTATCCCGCAGCTTGTCGTTGCGGCGGCGGAACTTCTCGGTCTCCTCGTCCTCACGGACGAAGGACTTCACCACCCGCACGGCGTTCAGATTCTCCTGCACCACCAGGTTCACGTCGTCGGTGGCGCTTTGCAGCGCGGTGAAGAAGGGCCCCACATAGCGGATGACGATCACCACCGTGATCACCAGCAGGGGCACCACCACCAGAAAGACCTGGCTCAGGTCAAGGCTGATCTCCATGGCCTTGATGACGGCGGTGATCAGCATCACCGGGGCGCGGATGCACATGCGCATGCCCATGAACAGCGTCATCTGCACCGACGACACGTCGTTGGTCAGCCGGGTGATAAGGCTGGCGGTGGAGAAATGCTCGATATTGGCGAAGGAGAAGCGCTGTACCTGCTCATACTCCGCCTGGCGCACCTGGGCGCCGAAGCCCATGGACGCCTTGGCGGCGAACACCGCCGCGCCCACGCCGCCCAGCAGGGCCAGCAGCGCCAGCACCAGCATCTTCAGGCCCATCATCATGATATAGCGCCGGTCGCCGCTGGCGATGCCCACGTCCACGATGTCGCTCATGACCTGGGGCAGCTCCAGTTCCAGCACCGCCTCGGCGATGGAGCAGATCACGCCCAGCAGTATCCATTGACGATAGCCCTTGGTAAAGGGAAAAAATGTTTTCATTCTGTGTCCTCCTGTGTCTCGCTGAGATTATCCGCCACCCGCAGCAGCAGCCGGCGCAGCACGGCCTTCTCCTCGTCGGAAAAGCCCTGCCCCGCCCGGGCGTTCACCTGGTCGGCAATGGCGCAGAACTGGGCATAGAACTGCCGTCCCGCGTCGGTCAGGGCCAGGATGCGGCAGCGTCCGTCGCTGCGGCTGGTCTGGCGGCGCACCAGGCCCTTCTCCTCCAGCCGTCCCACGATGCCGCTGGCGGTGGAGGGCTTTACCATCAGGTGCTCCTCCAGCATCCGCTGGTTCACCTCGCCCTCGGCCTCCTGTAAAAAGGTCAGCGTTCGGCACTGCATGGGGGAGACGTCGTACTGCCGCAGCATTTTGGTCATCAGCCGGTGCATCTGGTGGTCGCAATAGCCCATCAGAAGGCCGATCTGCGTGGCCTCGTGAATATCCCGGCATCCCATGGCGATCCCTCCTTTGCGAATATGATTTTAAATATTTAGCATGCTAAAAATTAGCACGCTAAATACTACCACAACCATTTTAAATCGTCAAGAGGAAGTATCCCAAGGCCCTGTGAACAATTTGTGAATTCTTTGTCATACTCGTTGACTTCCGCCCCTTGCTGTTGTATAGTAGCATCAGACAAAGAAAGTATCGTTTTTTCACATTGTTATTCTCTCTCTCCTTTCATAAAAAAGCAGAGGCTGCAAACGGCCTCTGCTTTTTTGCGTGCTCTTGCTTTTTACATAAGGAGAAGAGGCATAATACGATATTATCATGCAATGCGTATCCGAAAATATGTCGCAGTCTGTATAATAAATGAATATCTATTATAAAAATAACCCGCATACGCCAGTATGCGGGTTATTTTTATAATGCAAACAAATAGCGCAAGAAAAAACGACAATTTTTCCAAGAATAGCGAAAAACGACACTATTTTACAATATTAAACAATCGTTTACCATTGTTTTCCGTGAGCTCTGCCATCTCCTCGGTGGTCATTCCCTTGAGCTGGGCCAGCTTTTCGGCAATGTAGAGGACGTTGCGGGAGTCGTTGCGCTTGCCCCGCATGGGGACGGGGGACATATAGGGGGAATCCGTCTCAATGAGGATGCGATCCAGGGGCGCCATCTCCGCCACCTCCACCGTCTTGCGGGCGTTCTTGTAGGTGACGGGGCCGTCGAAGCCCAGGTACCAGCCCAGCGCCAGCAGCTCTTTCGCCATCTCTACGCTGCCGGAGTAGCAGTGGAACACGCCCTGCAGGGCGGGGTACTCCTTGACGATGGCCAGGGAGTCGCCGTGGGCCTCACGGTCGTGGACGATCACCGGCAGATCCAATTCCAACGCCAACTCCAGTTGGGCGCGGAACACCTGCTGCTGGAATTCCCGGGGCGGGTTCTCCGCCCAGTAGTAGTCCAGACCGATCTCGCCGATGGCTACCACCTTGGGCTGTTGGGCCAGGCGGCGCAGGACGTCGATGTGCTCCGGCAGGAAGTCGCCGCAGTTCTCCGGATGGATGCCCACAGCGGCGTAGACGTTGGGGTGCCGGGCCGCCAGATCGACAGCCGCCTGAGAGGACGCCAGCGTGCAGCCGGGATCTACGATCAGGCCGCCGAAGGCGGCGATCACCGTGTCGCGGTCAGCGTCAAAGGCCTCGTCGTCATAGTGGGCGTGGGTGTCGAACAGCGTCATACCAGCTGTACCTTGCCCATCTCGGTGTCGTCGATGTACTGGGCCTTCAGCTCACGCAGGCGGGTCATGTGGGGCTGCTGCATGTGGATGCGCTGGTGCTCCTCGGTCTCCCACTGCTCGATCAGCAGCACCACGTTCTCCTCCTGGGCGGAGAAGTAGTAGTCATAGCGGATGCAGCCCTCCTCGGCCCGGATGGTGGTCAGGATGCCCTCGGACACGATGTCGCGGACGTAGTTCTCGCGGCAACCGGGCTTTGCGGTGTATTTCACATATAGTGTCAGCATTAAAAATCACGCTCCTTTGCGCCTATTGTAGCGCAAAGGAGCGTGATTGTCCATATAAGTTTAGGGTTTGACGAAGTACGATGCTGCGCTCCGCTTTTTTGTAGGGGCCGATGCCCTCATCGGCCCGCACGGTTTACGAGGACTCTTCCTGTATACGGCGGGGCGATGTGGGCATCGCCCCCTACGAAATGTCAAGGGATCGTTTTCAAACCGTTCAGCAGAGCTTGGCACCTGCGGGGACGCTGTCGTCAATGAGCATCAGGTTTACCTTCTCCTCGCCCTTCTCCTTGTGGACGGCGGAGATCAGCATGCCGTTGCTGGGAATGCCCATCATCTTGCGGGGCGGCAGGTTCAGGATGGCCACGGCGGTCTTGCCGATGAGATCCTCCGGCTCATAGTAATGGTGGATGCCGGAGACGATGATGCGGTCGGTGCCGGAGCCATCGTCCAGGGTGAACTTCAGCAGCTTATCGGACTTCTTCACCGCTTCGCAGTTCTTGATTTTCACGGCGCGGAAATCGGACTTCAGGAAGGTGTCAAAGTCCACCTCCTGCTCCACATAGGGCTCCAGCTCGATGGCGGGCAGGGCAGCCTTCTTCTGGGCCTCCTGCATGGCGTTCAGCTCCGCCAGGGCCTTCTCGGTGTCCACGCGGGGGAACAGATTCTCGCCCTTGGCCACCTGTACCTCGGCGGACAGGGTGCCCCAGACGTTGGCCTTCTCCCAGGTGTGATCCTCGGCGGAGGCGCCGATCTTCACGAAGATCTTGTCGCAGCTCTCGGGCATCACGGGGGTCAGCAGGGTGGTGCAGACGCGGATGGTCTCCAGCAGGTTATAGAGGACGGTGGCCAGACGGGCGCGCTTGGTCTCGTCCTTGCCCAGCACCCAGGGCGCCGTCTCGTCGATATACTTGTTGGCCCGGTCGATGACCTTGAACACCTCGTCGATGCCGTTCTGGAGCTGCAGCTTCTCCATCTCGGCCTCGTAGCGGTCGCGGAGGCCGCAGACGGTGGCCTTCAGATCGTCGTCCTCGGGGGCGTCCTCCCGGTCGGCGGGCAGCTTGCCGCCGAAGTACTTCTCCACCATGCCGGTGGTGCGGCTGACCAGATTGCCCAGCTTGTTGGCCAGGTCGGTGTTGATGGTGGAGATCAGCAGCTCGTTGGAGAAGTTGCCGTCGGAGCCGAAGGGGAAGGTGCGCAGCAGGAAGAAGCGCAGGGCGTCCACGCCGAACATCTCGGACAGGGCGTAGGGATCGACCACATTGCCCTTGGACTTGGACATCTTGCCGCCGTCGATCACCAGCCAGCCGTGGCCGTACACATGCTTGGGCAGGGGCAGGCCCATGCTCATCAGCATGGCGGGCCAGATGATGGAGTGGAAGCGGACGATCTCCTTGCCCACGATGTGGTAATCGGCGGGCCAATAGCGGTCGAAATCGTTGTAGCGGTCGTTATACAGGCCCATGGCGGTGGCGTAGTTGAACAGGGCATCCACCCAGACGTACACCACATGGCCCGGGTCAAAGTCCACGGGGATGCCCCAGGAGAAGCTGGTGCGGCTGACGCACAGATCCTCCAGGCCGGGCTTGATGAAGTTATTGACCATTTCGTTGACGCGGGTGCGGGGCTGCAGGAAGTCGGTGTCCTCCAGCAGGTGCTGCACTTTATCGGCGTACTTGCTCAGGCGGAAGAAGTAGGCCTCCTCCTCGGCGTCGTGAACCTCACGACCGCAGTCGGGGCACTTGCCGTCTACCAGCTGGCTCTCGGTCCAGAAGCTCTCGCAGGGAGTGCAGTACTTGCCCTTATAGGCGCCCTTGTAGATGTCACCGTTTTCGTACATCTTCCGGAATACCTTCTGAATGGCCTCCACATGGTAGTCGTCGGTGGTGCGGATGAAGCGGTCGTTGGAGATGTTCATGAGCTTCCACAGATCACGAACGCCGCGAGGGCCGTCCACAATGCGGTCCACGAAGGCCTGGGGGGTCATGCCGGCCTCCTGGGCCTTGGTCTCGATCTTCTGGCCGTGCTCGTCGGTGCCGGTCAGGAACATGACATCGTAGCCCTGCAGACGCTTATAGCGGGCGATGGCGTCGGTGGCCACGGTGCAGTAGCTGTGGCCGATGTGCAGCTTGTCAGAGGGGTAATAAATAGGTGTGGTGATATAGAACTTTTTCTTTTCCATGGGGATATCTCTCCTTTTCCGCCGCCCCGAATGGAAGGACGGCTTAAAATATTATTTTTCCTGCTTTTTCCGGGGATATACAAATAAAAAAACGCCCCTGACATACGTCAAGGGCGACTTTCACTTTATCGCGGTACCACCTTGCTTCGCCCCGGCCTCGCGGCCAAAGCCTTATAGAGTGCCATCACACTCCCGCGCGGTAACGGGCGCTTCCCGTCCCGGCCTGAGGGATCTCCCGTTCGGCCGGACAGCTCCGGAGCCATGTTCGCCGGTTTCCTCCGCGCCCGCTTTCACCTTTCCGGGCTCTCTTGTGGCGATATCTGCCGGTTACTCTCTCTTTCATCGCTTTTTGATGTATTTTCGGTGCATTTTTTGGTATCATACTCCAAAATGTAGACTTTGTCAACCATCATCGCGGTTTTCTGTGTAAATTCACGCTTTACAGCGGGAAAAAAGTTTTGTATAATATGGGTTGGAAATTTTTTATGGTGGCGAATTACCATACACAGGAGGAACAAAAAATGTCTTTCAAGATCCTTGTTATCAACCCCGGTTCCACTTCCACCAAGATCGGTGTCTATGAGGACGAGACCCTGCTGTTTGACAAGACCCTGCGTCACAGCGCCGAGGATATCGCCCAGTTCAACTCCATCCCCGCCCAGAAGGACTGGCGCTGCCAGTTGGTGCTGAAGGCTCTGCGGGAGGAGAATTTCGATATCAACACCCTGTCTGCCGTTTCCGGCCGCGGCGGTCTGCTGCGCCCCATCCGCGGCGGCACCTACGCCGTCAACGACAATCTGGTGAACGACTGCACCATCGGTGTGCAGGGCCAGCACGCCTCCAACCTGGGCGGCATCATCGCCCGCGAGATCGGCGATTCCCTGGGTATCCCCTCCTACATCGTTGACCCCGTGGTGGTGGACGAGCTGTCCGACGTGGCCCGCTATGCCGGTCACCCCCTGTTCCAGCGCGTCAGCATCTTCCACGCACTGAACCAGAAGGCCGTTGCCAAGCGCTATGCCAAGGAGAACGGCAAGAATTACGAGGATCTGAACCTGATCGTCTGCCACCTGGGCGGCGGCGTCTCCGTGGGCGCGCACTGCCACGGCAGCGTCATCGACACCCAGAACGCCCTGGACGGCGACGGCCCCTTCTCTCCCGAGCGCTCCGGCTCTCTGCCCACCGGCCAGCTGGTGAAGCTGTGCTGCTCCGGCAAGTATACCGAGACCGAGCTGAACCGCATGCTGTCCGGCCGCGGCGGTCTGGTGGCCTATACCGGCTCCAACGACATGCGCTATCTGCTGGCCGAGGCCAAGAATGACAAGAAGATCGCCGGTGTGGTGGACGCCTTCCACTATCAGATCGCCAAGGAAGTGGGCGCCATGGCCGTTGTCATGAAGGGCAAGGTGGATCAGATCATCCTGACCGGCGGCATCGCCTACGGCAAGGAGACCGTGGACGCCATCAGCGAGATGGTGGACTGGATCGCTCCCGTCACCGTGTATCCCGGCGAGGATGAGCTGCTGGCTCTGGCCCAGGGTGCCCTGCGCGTCCTGCGCGGCGAGGAGAAGGCCCAGGAGTATCGCCGTCCCCGTCCCACCGAGGCGTAACAATCGACGTATTCTCTAAGGACGCCCGGCGGCTTTCGCTGCCGGGCGCCTTTCCCCTTAAAGGAGGTTTCTATCATGTTTATCAGCAACGATATCCGCTACATCGGCGTCAACGACCATCAGGTGACGCTGTTTGAGGGCCAGTACGACGTGCCCCTGGGCATGGCCTACAACTCCTACGTCATTCTGGACGAGAAGGTGGCCGTCATGGACACGGTGGACGCCCACTTCGGCGGAGAGTGGATGGACAACCTGACGGCGGCGCTGGCGGGCCGCACGCCGGACTATCTGGTGGTGCAGCACATGGAGCCGGATCACTCCGCCAACATCGTGCGCTTTATGGACGCCTATCCCGCCGCCACCGTGGTGGCCTCTCAGGCAGCCTTCCGCATGATGAAGCAGTTTTACGGCAGCGATTACGCCGACCGCCGTCTGGTGGTGGGCGAGGGCGACACGCTGGCTCTGGGCCGCCACACCCTGACGTTCCTGACGGCCCCCATGGTACACTGGCCGGAGGTGATCGTCACCTATGACGGCACGGACAAGGTGCTGTTCTCCGCCGACGGACTGGGCAAGTTCGGCGCCCTGGACGTGGAGGATCCCGAGGGCTGGGCCTGCGAGGCACGGCGCTATTACTTCGGCATCGTGGGCAAGTTCGGCGCGCAGGTGCAGGCCCTGCTGAAAAAGGCCGCCACGGTGGACATCCAGACGGTGTGTCCCCTTCACGGCCCGGTGCTGACCGGCGCGGAGCTGGCAGAGGCCCTGCGGCTGTACGACATCTGGTCGGGCTACGGCGTGGAGAGCGAGGGCGTTATGATCGCCTACGCCTCGGTGTACGGCAACACGGAGAAGGCCGTGGAGCTGCTGGCCCAGAAGCTGAAGGAGAAGGGCTGCCCCAAGGTGGCGGTCACCTGCGTGCAGCGGGACGACTGGGCCGAGGCGGTGGAGGACGCCTTCCGCTACGGCAAGCTGGTGCTGGCCGCGCCCACCTATAACGGCTTCCTGTTCCCGGCCATGCGGGAGTTCATCCAGCATCTCACCGAGCGGAACTATCAGAACCGCCAGGTGGCGTTCATCGAGAACGGCTCTTGGGCGCCTGCCGCCGCCAAGGAGATGAAGAAGCTGCTGGAGGGCTGCAAGAATGTGACCCTGGGCAGCACGGTGACCATTCGCTCCGCCATGACGGAGGAGAACAAGGCGCAGTTGGATGCATTAGTAACCGAACTTCTGTAAAGTAAAAGGCACCCGGTTGGGTGCCTTTTCTTTACAGAAGAGAGAAGAGCGAAGAATGAAGAGTGAAAAGTGAAAAGTTATGGTATGCCGCCGTTGGCGGCATAGTTTTAATCGTGCCGCCGCAGCGGCACACCGAAGTTCTTCACTCTTCTCTTTTCTCTCTTCACTGAAATAACAGAAAAACACCCCAACGGGGTGTTTTTCTGTTATTTTACAAGATAACTTCCGCTTTCCGGCGCCTCGGTGACGATGGGCACCAGGCGGGTGGCGGCGTCGAATTTCTCCGGCAGGGCCTGCTGCAGCGCGGCGGTGTCCACGCCGTTCTCCACATACACGCGGTCGAAATTCTCGGCCAGCAGATCGGCGGACAGGCCAAAGTCGGCGGAGAGGTCGCTGCGCAGCACGATGCTGAGCTTCACGGTATCCGGCAGATTGGCCCGCAGGCTCTTGGCGAAGTCCGTCAGCACCTGCGTCCGATCCACGTTCTCCAGTCCGGCGATGGAATCCAGCCGTCCCGTGGTAGGATAGCTGAAATAGTCCAGGGCGATCTCGTCAAAGCCCAGGCTGGCATACTCCTGGCACAGGGTGGTGATGTATACCAGCACCTGGGGATTGCTGGGATCCAGCCACGCCATGCTGTCGGCGTCGTACCAATAGCTGCCGCTCTCTACGCACAGGGCCGCGTCGGGATAGGCCCGGACAAAGTAGCTGTCGCAGAACACGGACATACGGGCGATGGAATAGGCGTCGCCTGCCAGCAGCGTCTGGAGGTTGGCCATGGTGTCATACTGGGCCACGTCCACCTGGTCGGGCACCGCCACCGCCGTGGTGTAGGTGATGGAGCCATTGACCCGCTTGGTCTCCACCGCGAAGGCGCTCTCCGTCAGGCTGTCCAGCACCGTCTGGGGATCCTGCCGCAGCACATCGGTGGGCAGCATCCGGGCGTGCAGCGCCTCCAGGTGGGGCATATAGCCGTTGTCCACATAGTCGATGGTCACGTCGCCGTCCGGTATGGCGGGCTCCTGCGTATCCGTCTGGGGCTCATCTTTCCGGAAGGGCCACTCGATGTGGGCCTTGCCCGCGTCGTCGTATACGATGTAATTCTGGATCACCAGATACGCCACCGCCGCCAGGATCACCAGCACCAGCACCACAGCCAGCAGCCGCTTCTGGCGGCGGCCACGGCCACGGTAATTGTGATATCCCTTGGTCATGGTCAGGGCTGGATGTTGTCCAGCAGGCCCACGCGGCGGGCATGGCGGCCGCCCTCGAACTCGGTGGTCAGGAACACCTCGGTGATCTTCTTGGCCAGGTTGGGGCCGATGATGCCGGCGCCCATGGCCAGCACGTTGGCGTCGTTGTGGCGGCGGGTCATCTCGGCGCTGTAGCTGTCGCCGCACAGGGCGCAGCGGATGCCCTTGACCTTGTTGGCGGACATGGAGATGCCGATGCCGGTGGTGCAGATGACGATGCCCTTGTCACATTCACCGCTGGCCACGGCACGGGCCACCTTCTCGCCGTACACGGGATAGTCCACGCTTTCGGTGTTGTAGCAGCCGAAGTCCTCGAACTCGTAGTCGTGCTCCTCCAGCCAGATGAGAATGTCCTGCTTCAGCAGATAGCCGCCGTGGTCACAGCCGATGGCAATTTTCATGATGATGTTCCTCCTGATGGTATTTCTGTGGTGTTTTGTTTCCTTAAAGCGCCTGGAATGAGGGCTTCATGCGGTCAAAGGTGGTGAAATAGCGGAAGCCGCACTGCCGCAGCAGCTCCTGCCGCGTCTCGATGGCGCAGCCCAGATGTGCCGCCGTGTGGGCGTCGGAGCCCAGGGTGATGATCTCGCCGCCCAGCGCGCGGTACAGCTTCAGCACCTCGGCATCCGGCAGGGGCGTATTGCCCCGGTTGGTGTTGCACTCGATGCCCAGCCCCTTGGGGATGATGGTGCGGAGGATCTCCTCGATCTGGGCCATGTGGGGGTGGAAGGAGATGTCCTTATGGCGCATCTCGTTGATGCAGCGCACCGGCAGGGTCAGGTGGCCCAGCACGCTGAACTGGCCCCATTTCGCCAGCTTCAGCTCCTCCTCCAGATAGGCGTCGATGACGGCGTGGTAATAGGCGTCGTCCCGGTCGCCGTCGATGTAGAAAAGGTCGAACCAGCCGTTGTCGTCACGGGTCATATGGACAGAGCCAATGACGAAGTCCAGCGGCGGCGCACCGGCCATCTGCTTTTCGGCGCAGTCGAAGCCCAGGTACGCCTCGCCCAGCTCCGCGCCCAGCTTCAGCCGGATGCGGTCACCGTACTGGCTCACCGCGTCCTGGTACTGCTGCCGGGCCTTTTCCCAGTCATAGCAGTCGCCGCGCAGGTGGGTGGTGCCCCATTCAATGGTGTCCACATGGTCGGTGAAGCAGATCTCATCCAGGCCCCGGGCGATGCCCTGCCGCGCCATGTCCGCCATGGTCACATGGCCGTCCGGCGAACAGGAGGAGTGTACATGATAATCAGCCAGATACATCAGTGTTTCTTAAAGAAGCTCTTCCGCTTTTCGTAGTTGCTCTCGCCCAGCAGATCGCTGAACTTCTTCAGGGCTTCCTTTTGCTCCTTGTTCAGATTTTTCGGGGTCTCGATATTGACGGTGACGTACTGGTCGCCCCGGCCCCGGCCGTTCAGGACGGGGATACCCTTGCCCCGCAGGCGGAACACGCTGCCGGTCTGGGTGCCCTCGGGGATGTCGTACTTCACCTTGCCGTCGATGGTGGGGATCTCCAGCGTGCCGCCCAGCACCGCTTGGGCGTAGGTGATGGGCGCCTCACAGAATACGGAGGTGCCCTCCCGGCGGAAGATCTCGTGGGGCTGCACCATCACAGTGATCAGCAGGTCGCCGCTGGGGCCGCCGTTCTTACCGGCATGACCCTGTCCCCGCAGGGAGATGGTCTGGCCGTCGTCGATACCGGCGGGGATGTTGACCTTGATGGCCCGGCGCTTGCGGATGCGGCCCTGGCCGTGACAGTCGGGGCAGGGCTGGTGGATGATCCGTCCGGTGCCGCCGCACTTGGTGCAGGGGGAGGTGGAGGCGAACACGCCCATGGGCGTCTGCCGCCGGGTCTGGACGCTGCCGCTGCCGTGGCAGGTGGGACACACCTCCGGCGTGGTGCCCGCGGCACAGCCGTTGCCCTTACAGGTGGGGCACTGTTCGCTGCGCTCCACGGAGATCTCCTTCTCGCAGCCGAAGGCCGCCTCGGTAAAGGTGACGGTGACGGCGGCGCGGATGCTCTCGCCCCGCTGGGGCGCGTTGGGGTTGCGCCGCTGCGCTCCGCCGAAGCCGCCGCCGAAGAAGCTGCCGAAAATGTCGCCCAGATCGCCGAAGTCGAAGCCCGCCGCGCCGTCGCCCCATCCGGGGCCGCCGGCACCGGCGCCGTAGCTGGGATCCACGCCCGCGAAGCCGAACTGGTCGTACCGGGCCTTCTTATCGGGATCGGACAGCACCTCGTTGGCCTCGTTGACCTCCTTGAACTTCTCCTCGGCCTCCTTGTCGCCGGGGTTCATGTCCGGGTGGTACTTGCGGGCCAGTTTTTTATATGCTTTTTTGATCTCATCCTCCGACGCGCCCTTGCTGACGCCGAGGACCTCGTAATAATCTCGTTTTTCCTGAGCCATAAATTGACCTCTCACTCTATCGGGAATTCAGGGACGTGGGAATGTACTGTAATCCACATACTGGTGGGCACGACCGAACCAGCATTTGCTCGCCCGTTTCATATGAATATCGTCGGCTTCAGCGGGAACAGCCATCACCACTATGTAGGCAAAGAAGCCCCACAGCGGCAGAGTATGGCACAACAGCAGAAGTGGAATGGCAAGCATCAGATTCAGCCGCCGCAAACGCTGGTATTTTCGCAGATGGTACGGGGCCTTACAGTCCCCGTCGGGGTAAAGCCCCAGCAGTCTTCGCCAGCGCGGCGTCTCTGCGCGGCGCTGGCGGCAATAGCTTTTGCTGTGCTTCCAATCCCGTGCCGACGCGGCACAGTCGCGGTATACCACATCGACCCACAGTATTGCGAACAGTGCGACAAAGAACTCCGTCATGCCCGCTCCTTTTTGAAGTTATTGCCCGCGTGCCGCATGACCGGCAGACTCCCTCCGGGGCGTCGGGGACGCCGCCCCCTACATTTCATTTCATCCGAAGGCGGTAGCTCCTGCGCTAAGACAAACCGCGGCAACGCGATATCGGCGCAAGAGGCGCGCTTTTCCTAAACGCCACAACAAGGGACAGGTCACCCTGCCCCTTATTGCGGGATACGTTACTTACTTGTTCTGATCGTCGTCATCGACTACTTTGTAGTCGGCGTCGTAATACTGCTGGCCGCCGTTGGGATCGCCGCCGGGCTGCTGGCCGCCCATGTTGGGATCGCCCTGGGGCGCCTGCTGCTGGTACAGCTTCTCGCTCATCTTATAGAAGAGCTGGGTCAGCTCCTCGGTAGCGGCCTTGATGGCGTCGGTATCCTCGCCCTTCAGGGTCTCCTTCAGCTTCTCGATACCGGCTTTAATGGGCTCCTTCTCGCTTTCGGGAACCTTGTCGCCCACCTCGTTCAGGGTCTTTTCGGCCTGATAGACCATCTGGTCGGCCTGGTTGCGGACTTCCACCTTCTCCTTGATCTTGGCGTCCTCGGCGGCATACTGCTCGGCCTCCTTGACGGCCTTCTCGATGTCCTCCTTGGACATGTTGGAGGAAGAGGTGATGGTGATATGCTGGGCGTTGCCGGTGCCCAGATCCTTGGCGCTGACGTTGACGATGCCGTTGGCGTCGATATCAAAGGTGACCTCGATCTGAGGCACGCCGCGGCGGGCCGGAGCGATGCCGTCCAGATGGAAGCGGCCCAGGCTCTTGTTGGCGGCGGCCATCTCACGCTCACCCTGCAGGACGTTGACCTCGACGGAGGTCTGGTTGTCGGCGGCGGTGGAGAAGATCTGGCTCTTCTTGACGGGGATGGTGGTGTTGCGCTCGATCAGGCGGGTGCACACGCCGCCCATGGTCTCGATACCCAGCGACAGGGGGGTGACGTCCAGCAGCAGCAGGCCCTTGACGTCGCCGGTCAGCACGCCGGCCTGCAGGGCAGCGCCCATGGCCACGCACTCATCGGGGTTGATGCCCTTGAAGGGCTCGGAACCGGTGAAGTTCTTCACGGCCTCCACCACGGCGGGGATACGGCTGGAGCCGCCCACCATCAGCACCTTGGCCAGGTCGGAGGGCTTCAGACCGGCGTCGGACATGGCCTGACGCACGGGGCCCATGGTGGCGTCCACCAGATGGCCGGTCAGCTCGTTGAACTTGGCGCGGGTCAGGGTGACGTCCAGATGCTTGGGGCCGGTGGCATCGGCGGTGATATAGGGCAGGTTGATGTTGCTGCTGGTAACGCCGGAGAGCTCGATCTTGGCCTTCTCGGCGGCCTCCTTCAGACGCTGCATGGCAACCTTATCGCCGCTCAGGTCGATGCCGTCGGTGCGCTTGAACTCGCTGACCAGATACTTCATGATGCACTGGTCGAAGTCATCGCCGCCCAGACGGTTGTTGCCGGCGGTGGCCAGCACCTCGATCACGCCGTCGTCGATCTCCAGGATGGACACATCGAAGGTGCCGCCGCCCAGGTCATAGACCATGATCTTCTGGGCCTGCTCCTTATCCACACCGTAGGCCAGTGCGGCGGCGGTAGGCTCGTTGATGATACGCTTGACATCAAGGCCCGCGATCTTGCCGGCGTCCTTGGTAGCCTGCCGCTGGGAGTCGGTGAAGTAGGCGGGGACGGTGATGACGGCCTCGGTGACGGGCTGGCCCAGGTAAGCCTCGGCATCCGCCTTCAGCTTCTGCAGGATCATGGCGCTGATCTCCTGGGGGGTGTAGCTCTTGCCGTCGATGGTGACGCGGTGGTCGGTGCCCATCTCACGCTTGATGGAGGAGATGGTGCGGTCGGGGTTGGTGATGGCCTGGCGCTTTGCCACCTGGCCTACCATACGCTCACCGGTCTTGGAGAATGCCACCACGGACGGGGTGGTGCGGTTGCCTTCCGCGTTGGCGATAACAACAGCCTCGCCGCCTTCCATCACGGCGACGCAGGAATTGGTGGTACCAAGGTCAATACCGATAACTTTAGACATAATGATTGCCTCCTGTAGCTTTATCTTAAAATTTTTATTTGCTTACTATATTAAAATAGGGAATGACAATTCAGTTGGCTACCTTCACCATGGCGAAGCGCAGCACCTTGTCGCCCAGCATGAAGCCCTTCTGGAATACCTCGACCACGGTGTTTTCTCCGGCTTCCTCGTCCTCTACATGCATGACGGCGTTGTGCTTTTCCGGGTCAAAGGGCTGGCCCTTGGCCTCGATCTCCGTGACGCCCAGCTTGGTCAGCGCCTCGCTGAACTGGCGGAGGATCAGCTCCAGACCCTGACGGTGAACATCGGCCTCGTCATACTGGGCGATGCCCCGCTCCAGGTTGTCGTACACCGCCAGCAGGGGCTTGATGGTGTCGGCCTTGGCGTCGCCGTAGATGCTTTCCTTCTCCTTGGCGGTGCGCTTGCGGTAGTTGTCGTACTCCGCGGCCAGCCGCAGGTATTTGTCGTTGACGTCCGCCACCAGCTTGGCCAGGCCCTCCATCTTCTCCATCTGCTCTTTCGTGACGGTGAAGGTCTCGGGGACGCTCTCCTCGGCGGCGGCTTCCGTATTCGCTGTCTCCTCCGTTACGGGAGCGGTGTTCTCGTTCTCCGGCTCCTGTGCGGGGATATCCTTTTTCTTCTTATCGCTCATTGTATCTCATTCTCCTTTGGGGGAAGTTGGTGCTTTCCGAACATACGGGTCAGGCTCTCGGCGAAGTAGCTGAGGCGGGCGGCCACGGTGGCGTAATCCATGCGGGTGGGGCCTACCACGCCCACAAGGCCCCGCATGCCGTCGCCAATATCATAGCTGGCCACCACCACGCTGCTCTCTTTCAGGGCGTCGTTGACGTTCTCCGGCCCGATGAGGATCTGCATGGCGCTGCCGTCGGCGGGGACGGGAAGCTGCTCCTTGCTGTCCACCATAAAGTGCATCAGGTCGTGGGCTTTGTCGATATCCCGGAACTCCGGGAACTTCAGCAGTTGGCTGGCACCGTTGGTGAACACCTCGTGCTGCTGGCTCTCCTTTAGAAGCTCGGCGGCATATTCCACCACCTGGTTCAGCAGCAGAAACCATTGGCCGCTGACCTGATCCGACAGGTTCATCAGGTGGGCGTTCATGTCCGCCGGACTGATGCCCGTGAAGTGGGTGTTCAGCAGGTGGCTGATCTGAGGCAGCGTCTCCGCCTCCAGCGGCAGGCTCAGCGACATCAGACGGCTTTTCACCCGGCTGTCCGACAGCATCACCACCGCGATCACCGACGCTGTGTCCACGGCGATCAGCTCGAACCGGCGCACCGTGGCGTCGGCGGTGTGATCTGCCACCGCGTAGGTGGGGTAGTCCACAAAGCTGGACACCATCTGGCCCGTCTTGGCGATCACCTGATCGGTGCCCTTCAGCTCCTGCTGCAGGGTGCTGTTGATCTGGGCGGCCTCCTCGTCAGAGATGGGCTTGCGCTCCATCAGCTCGTTGACGTACAGCCGGTAGCCCAGCGGGGAGGGGATCCGTCCGGCGCTGGTGTGGGGCTGCTCTAAGTAGCCCATGTCGCTCAGTTCCGCCAGCTCGTTGCGGACAGTAGCGGAGCTGACCTTTTCCGGCATCCGCTCGGCGATGGCCTTGGAACCCAGCGGCTCGGCAGTGTCGATGTAGCTCTCCACCACGATCTTCAATATTTGCTTTTTTCGCGCTGTCAATTCCATGGCTTTTCTCCGTTTAGCACTCGCTATCTCTGAGTGCTAATCCAGTGTACCACCGGCAGGGCGGAATGTCAAGAGCGGGAGAGTTGAATTATTTGTGAACAATCGCCCTTTTCACCCCTGCTGCGCCGTCATCCGGGCCTCGGCCCAGTCGCTGAGCTGCTCCAGGATGGGCAGCAGGGCGCGGCAGTCGTCGGTGGGGCTGTACTCCACCCGCACCGGCACCTCGGGATACACCGTGCGCACCACAAGACCGTCGGCCTCCAGCTCACGCAGAGAGGACGCCAGCACCGTGTTGCTGATGCCGTCCAGCTTGCCCCGCAGGGCGTTATACCGCAGCGACCCCGCGTTGACCAGGGCGCAGACGATCTGCACCTTCCACTTGCCGCCGATGACGCTCATGGCGTAGTGCAGCGGGCATTTCTCCATGCAGGGACAATCGTAATGGGACATGGTAAGCTCCTCCTGACCTTGTTATGAAAATCTGCGCTCTTGCGTTTTCCGGCTATCGTGCTATGATTATAGCAGGTAAGAAAAAAGGAGTAAATAGTCAATATGAATATCTATCTTCAGGGCCTCACCATGGGCCTTGCCTATGTAGCCCCCATCGGATTGCAGAACCTGTTCGTCATCAACAGCGCCCTGACCCAGAAGCGCAGCCGCGTCTATCTGACGGCGCTGATCGTGATCTTCTGGGATATCTCGCTGGGTCTCTCCTGCTTCCTGGGCGCGGGCGCGCTGATGCAGGCGCTGCCCTGGCTGCAGAAGGTCATTCTGGCGGTGGGCAGCCTCATCGTCATCTGGATCGGCATCGGCCTGCTGCGCTCCAAGGCCAGCCTGGAGGGCGGCAGGGACGTGAACGTGCCCGTCTGGAAGCTGATCACCAGCGCCTTTGTGGTGACGTGGCTGAACCCCCAGGCCATCATCGACGGCACCATGATGCTGGGCGCTTTCCGGGCCAGCCTTCCCGCCGGAACGGACGTGTTCTTCATCTGCGGCTTCGGCTCCGCGTCCATCCTCTGGTTCCTGACTTTGTCCACCGTGGTCTCCCTGCTGGGCAGCCGGTTCAACGAAAAGATCCTGAACATTATCAATAAGGTATGCGGCGCGGTGATCATCTTCTACGGCCTGAAGCTGGCCTGGAGCTTCATCAAAATGATGGGCTGGATCGGCTGAGGATGAATTGAATATTTTGACGAAAAAAGCGGGAAAAGTTCTTGCATATTTCCCAAATCGTGATATGATATGCCATACCTACGCCCTGCGCGGCGATTTGAAAGTGAGGAATGAGACATGACATATCAGGAGATCCTGGATCGCTCCCGCGATCAGATCGGGCCTTTCTGCAAATCCTGTAAGATCTGCAACGGTATGGCCTGCAAGAACACCGTCCCCGGCCCCGGCGCCAAAGGTCTGGGCACCGGCTTCATCCGCAACTATCAGAAGTGGCAGGAGCTGTGCGTCAACATGGACACCATCTGTGAGAACGGCCCGGCGGACACCACCTTCGATTTCTTCGGTCATCAGCTGACCATCCCTGTCATGGCGGGCCCCGTGGGCGCCATGCAGCTTCACTATGGCGACAAATATGATGACCTGACCTATAACGACCTGCTGGTCACCGCCTGCGCCAAGGCGGGCATCCTGGCCTTCACCGGCGACGGCACCAACCCCGCCGTCATGGAGGCTGCCGTCAACGCCATCGGCGAGAATCACGGCGCCGGCGTCACCACCATCAAGCCCTGGAACCAGGAACTGGTGATGCAGAAGATGGACATGGCCAAGAAGTGCGGCGCGTGGGCCATCGCCATGGACATCGACGGCGCGGGCCTGCCCTTCCTGAAGAACCTGACGCCGCCCGCCGGCAGCAAGACGGTGGAGCAGTTGAAGGAGATCGCCGACTACGCCGGTGTGCCCTTCATCCTGAAGGGCATCATGACCGCCAAAGGCGCGGAGAAGGCCGTGAAGGCCGGTGCCAAGGCCATCATCGTGTCCAACCACGGCGGCCGTGTGCTGGATCAGTGCCCCGCCACGGCGGAGGTGCTGCCGGAGATCGTGGACGCCGTCGGCAAGGACGTGATGGTGCTGGTGGACGGCGGTATCCGTACCGGTATGGACGTGTTCAAGGCCCTGGCCCTGGGTGCCAAGGGCGTGCTGATCGCCCGTCCCTTCGTCAACATGGTGTATGGCGGCGGCGAGGAAGGCCCTGCCGTGCTGGTGGCCAAGCTGAAGGCCGAGCTGGAGGACACCATGCTGATGTGCGGTGCCCACTCTCTGGCAGAGATCGACCGGAGCATGGTGCGGTAAACAGAAAATAAGCAAAGGACGGGGTGACCCGTCCTTTGTGTTTTGTAAACGGTACGCGGGGCGTCGAGGACGCCGCCCCCTACGAAATTCGATCGTATACCCGCTCGTAGAGGTCAACGACAAGCGCAGTGGAGCAAAGCGGAATAAGTACCCTTGAGGTATTGGCCCGTAAGTACGGCGGCGGCCTGAGGTCAGGCCGCCCTACGAAGGATCTCGATACCAGTTGCGTAGGGCGGGGTGACCTCACCCCGCCGCACGATAAAAGCAAGGATGCCTTTTCCACACTATATCAGCGGCAGCGGCGCTGGAGCAGAGACGATTCGATGACAGCACGACAAGGAAAATTTTGCGTGAACGCGCGGTACATGGTCACAGGGCTAAAAGCATTATAGCGCGCCCGGAAGTGAAGAAACCGGAGGTTTCTTCTGGCGTTTTTGCCTACTTTTGCCGCTATTGGCAAAAGTAGGTCGCTCCGGAGAGCGAAACACCCCCTCCCCAAAAATCCATAAAAAAGCTCCACCCGGATGGGCGGAGCTTTTCGTTGCGTATTGTTCGTCTTACTCAGTGACGAAGGGCAGCAGGGCGATCTGACGGGCGCGCTTGATGGCCTCGGTCAGCTGGCGCTGATGCATAGCGCAGGTACCGGTGGTGCGGCGAGGCAGGATCTTGGAGCGCTCGCTGATGAAGCGACGCAGCTTGGCAGCATCCTTATAATCAATATGCTCGCACTTATCCACGCAGAACTGGCAAACCTTCTTCCGCTTGCGGACGCCGCCGCGTGCGGGTCTGTTTTCACGTTCCATAGCCATGGAATAGTCCTCCTTATCGTATTATTGGTGTGTCCTGGAACACGGATCAGAACGGCAGGTCGCCGTCCTCGTCGTCGATCTCGGCAAAATCGCCGCCCACGGGTGCGGCATAGCCGCCGGTAGGGGCGCTGTAAGCGGGCGCGCTGGGCGCGGCATAGGCCGGGCCGTCGTTGAACGAACCGCCATTGCCGCCGCTGGGCCGGCTGTCGCCGAAATACACGTTGTCGGCAATAACCTCCGCGCTGCGGCGCTTATTGCCGTCTCTGTCCTGCCAATCACGGATCTGCAGACGGCCCTCCACAACGGCCATACGGCCCTTGGTGAAGTACTTGGCGACGAACTCAGCAGTGCTGCGCCACGCCACCACGTCGATGAAATCCGTTTCCTTCTCGCCGGACTGGGACTTGAAATCACGGTCCACCGCCAGGGAGAAGCTGGTGACAGGGGTCCCGGACTGCGTGCGGCGCAGCTCGGGGTCACGGGTCAGGCGACCCATGATGAAGATCTTGTTGAGCATGCCGCCCTCCTTACTCGTCCTTGCAGACGATCATGGAACGCATGACACCCTCGGTAATGCCCAGGATACGATCCAGCTCGCGGGGGAATTCCGGCGCGCTGGTGAAGGACATCAGGACATAATAGCCTTCGGTCTTGTAGTTGATCGCGTAAGCGAGACGACGCTTGCCCCACTCGTCGACGACGACGTTGGAAGCATGCTGTTCAGCCAGAGCCTGGAACTTTGCCACGATCGCGGCAACAGCCTCCTCACCCTGTGCAGGGTCGATGATGTAAACGACCTCATAGTTGGCGGAAATCTTAGCCATACTTTTGCACCTCCTTCTGGACTAATGGCCCCTATTCCTTGATAGGAGCAAGGATTTGCCCACGACTTGCCATAATACGCGAGCCTAATCATTTTACCATTCCTGCGGGAAAAGTCAATCTTTTTTTTGCAATTCTTTGAAATATTTCGTTTTCTCCAGGGCTTTCAGCAGCAAAAGGCCCAGAACATAGCACACCACCGCCTCGCTGACGGCCAGCGAGCAGGCGTTGTACCAGAAGGCGGGCATGAACGCCGCGGTGAAGCCGGTCTGCTCAAAGGCCAGCAGGCCGCCCACCAGCACCATGTTGACGATTACCGGCGGCAGCGGAGCCAGGTAGCGGCTGCGGCACCGGGAGGTGAGCCACGCGGCGATCAGCGTGGCCAGAGAGCCGATGATGATGTCCAGCAGGCCGTAGGGGCTGAACAGGTTGGCGATGAGGCAGCCCACGAACAGTCCCCCCACCGCCTCCGGGAAGAGGAACGGCGTGACGCACAGCGCCTCGGAGAACCGGAACTGGATGGGGCCGAAGGTCAGCCCGAATACCGAGCCGAAGATGGCCATGACGGCATAGGCCGCGCCGATCATACCGGAGACGGCCAGCCTGCGTGTGGTAAGATTCTTCATTCCGTCACCTCCAGAATCAGCGTCAGACTGCCCTCGACACCGTACAGGGCGTCCACCGTCCGGCCCAGCTCCTGCGCCTGCTGCTCAGTAAGGACATAGGTGTAACGGACGTTTTCGATTTTCGTGGGTTGGATGTCCATGGTGTCCAGCGCCACCTTCGCATCCTTGGCGTCCTGTCCCACCAGGGTCAGGGTCTGATCGGTACCCTTGGTATTCGCTTTCAAGCTTTCGCTGTTGTTGTCCTGAGCTGTACCTGACTCGCTGTTTTCATCGGCGGGCTCGCCGGTGAAATAGACGCCGCCCTCGGTGCTCCGGGGCTCTTCGTCGGTATCGGGGGCCGCATCCGCCATGGGCGCGGCGCAGTCGGCGTTGGCTATCTGGTCGGAGGCAGAGCTCCCCCGGGGCATCAGCAGCGGGATGGTCACGGCGATCACCGCGCAGGCGGCCACCGCCGCCAGCAGCTTGATCACCGGCTGCTTCCGCAGGGGCTTTTCCTGGGGTGTGCGGCGCACCTGCTCCATGAGCCGCGCCGTGAAATCCTCGGAGGGTGCGGCATCGGACGCCAGAGCATCCCGCAGAAGCGCATCAAATACGTCGTTTTCCCGTTCGTTGTTCTTCATGGCCGCGCCTCCTTTCCTTTTGTTTCTGTATGTATGACGCTCCCCGCGCCGAAAAGGTTCCCGCTTTTTGACAAAATCTCTTTGAGCTGCGCTTTGGCCCGGTTCAGCCGGGATTTCACCGTGCCGGAGGGCAGCTTCAGCACCGCGCCGATCTCCTCATAGCTCAGCTCCTCCATGAACCGCAGCACCACCACCTCACGCTGCTCCGGCGCAAGCTGCAGAATGGCATTGCGGACGATCTCCCGCTGCTCCGCCTGCTCCGCCTGCTGCTGGGGACTGGGCGCGGGGTCGGCGGCGTTGACCTCGGTGATGTCGTCGGCGGCGATCTGCCGCTTCTCCCGTCGCATCAGGTCGATGGCGGCGTGGGTGGTCAGTTGATAGAGCCAGGTGGAAAACTGGCTCTCCCCCCGGAAGTTGGGCAGGGCTTTCCACGCCGACAGGAACGCCTCCTGGGCCACCTCGTCGGCGTCGGCCTCGCTGCCGCACATCCGCAGGGCCAGCCGGAATACCTGATCCCGATAGGCCACCACCAGTTGTTCAAAGGCGTCGGCGTCTCCCCGCCGTGCCCGGGCAATGATCTTCTCCTGATCCTTCATTTCAAATCCCTCTTGATGCCCGCCGTTACGCGGTACACGTCCTCCATGGTGTTCATCCGAACGATCTGATCCTTATAGTAGTTGGCGTGGGGCACGCCCTTGAGATACCAGGCGTAGTGCCGCCGGGCCTCCAGAATGGCCACCCGCTCCCCCTTGTCCTCCCGGGCGATCTCGATCTGCCGCACCGCCAGGTCGCACCGCTCAGGAAGCGGCGGCAGGGGCGGGATGGGCTCACCCGCCAGCGCCGCGGCGCACTGCTGAAAGAGCCACGGGTTCCCGAAGCAGCCCCGTCCGATCATGGCCATATCCGCCCCGGTGAATTGCAGGATCCGCAGACAGTCCTCCGCCGAAAACACGTCGCCGTTGGCGATGACGGGGATGGACACAGCCTCCTTCACCTCCCGGATGGTGACCCAGTCAGCCTGGCCGCCGTACATCTGGGCCCGGGTACGTCCGTGGACGGCCAGCGCCGCCACACCCACCTGCTCCAGCATCTTCGCCAGCTCCACGGCGTTGATGCTGCCCTTGTCCCAGCCCCGGCGCATCTTCACCGTCACCGGTACGGGACTGGCCTTCACCACCGCCTCGGCGATGCGGGCGGCCTTCTCCGGGTCCTTCATCAGGGCCGAGCCGTCGCCGTTGGAGACCACCTTCCCCACGGGGCAGCCCATGTTGATGTCGATGACCTCCGCGCCGGACACCTCCGCCGCGATCACCGCGGCCTCGGCCATACAGGTGATGTCGCTGCCGAAGATCTGGGCCGCCGCCGGATGCTCATTGGGGGCCATCTTCAGCAGGGTACGGCTCTTTTTATCCTGATAGCACAGCGCCTTGGCGCTGACCAGCTCCGTACAGGAGTAGCCCGCCCCCAGCTCACGGCAGATCTGCCGGAACGCCATGTCCGTCACCCCCGCCATAGGCGCCAGGGCAAGCCGGGAGGCCACCTCCACATTTCCGATCCTCATAGGGTCATATCCTCCGTGTAAAATGCATATCGTAAAGCATGTCCGCACATTATACCATATCTTTTTCCAGAAAAAAAGAGGGCGGACGACAACTCGTCCGCCCCAAGTGAGGAGAAAATGTGGAAAGAAAGTCAACAAATGTTGTACAGCTTGAATAGCCGTACCTTACAGCAGCGCCACGGCGGCCCAGATGGCCCCGATGACGGCGCTGCCCGCCGCCATCCACAGCGGCGGCGTCATGTGAAAGCTGCGCTGGGGGATCCCGTGGGTGCGGGCATAGCTTTTGGCCACGCGGACGGCCTGATCCACCAGCTGCTGCTGGTCGACCCCCGCACCGTCGCTGCTGAGAACGAAGATCGCCTGTTCAAAGATCTGCGGGTCAGGGCTGTCCACCACAATGACCCGGCGGGAAACACCTTTTACCAAAACCATACCCTCCTTGCGCGTCTCACATGTGTTATGATGAGAGTATGTCCCGGCCGCGGGCCGGTTATACGCGGCGGGGCAGGTTTTCCGCGGATTTTTCAAGCCGCAGGGCCAGCGCCGCGCAGTCGTCCCGCAGCCCGCCGTGGCGGCGGGATTCCGCCAGGATCATCTGGGCCAGCTCCTGGCTGTCGCCCACTGGCCATTGGGCCAGCAGCTCACGGAGCCAGTCGTCCCCCTCGCTGGTGACGCCGTCGCTGACCATCACCAGCACGCTGCCCGGCTCCAGGCGGATGCCGGTGGTCTCCGGCGGCTGCCGGGCGTCCTGCAGGCCGGCGGGCAGACTGCCGCCGTCCAGCCGCGTCACCACGCCGCCCCGCTTCAGATACGAGGCCGCCGCGCCGTATTTGTACAGCATGGCCCCGCCGCTGCGGCGATCCAGCGCCAGCAGGTCGATGGTGGTAAAGCCGCCGCCCTCCTGACACCGGAGGGTCAGGGCGGTGTTGATGGTTTTCAATGCCGAGACAGGCTGGATGCCCGCCTTGAGAAACTGCCGCAGAAGCCGCACCGTCATGGCGCTTTCGGCGTGGGCCGCCGCACCGCTGCCCATCCCGTCGGACAGCAGCATGTACAGCATGGCCCCGGCGGTGAACACCGCCAGCTGGTCGCCGCAGGCGCTCTCACCCTCCTTGGGCCGCAGCATCGTACCCACCCGGCACCGCAGCAGCGTGCCCTCCGGCTCCGGCGCGGCCTCGCTGCCCAGCACCTCGCCCAGGTGCGCGTACTGGGCCTCCGCCAGTTCTCTGGCGTCCTCCAGCCGCGCCCGGTACTGCCGCCGCAGCCGGAAGGCGTACAGCTCCGTGTTGACGGCGCCCAGCAGCTCCGGGAAGTGCAGGCACCGGCTGGTGAAGAACAGCGGGAAATCCTCCGCCTCCGCCCGGCCCCGCTTCAGCATGGCGGGGCACGCGTCGTTGAAGGCGTTGTAGGTGGTCTGATACTCCGCCTGCCAGCAGCGCTTTACCAGCACGCAGTCCCGGCAGACCTGCTGGGCGGCGTGGTCGAAGATCACCGCCGGATTCTCGCCCTTCTCCGTGGGCCGCGTGCGGAACATGGTGTTGTATAGCTCCTGAAACGCCGCGGCCCGCTCCCGGGCAGCGGCCTTTGCCGCCATAGCGGGCGCGGCCTGAGGCATGGCCTCCGCCGCGCCGTTGAAGATGTTGGGCAGCCACTTTCGTGGCAGCAGTCCATAGGCCAGGGCGCCCACCGCCGCCTCATACAGCGCCAGCCAGGGCCTGTCCGCGTCCAGCGCCAGCGGGATGGCCGCCGCGCACAGGCAGAAGGCCAGTCCCTGCAATAGCCGGTGGTATTTTTTCATCAGCGCCGCCGCAAATGCGCCGCAGCCGCACACCGCCGTCCACAGCAGCACCGGCGTCTCGCCCGTCAGGTCGGCGCACAGGCCCACCAGCGCGCCCAGCGCCGCGGTATAGGCCAGCGACACCGACCGCACGCACAGCAGCGCCAGCCATGCCGCCATCATGCCGCCGGGGGAGAACCCCGCCGCCTGGATCTGGGACAGGGCCGCCGTCACCGCCGTCAGGATGGTCAGCAGCTTCAGACGACCGTCCTGCCGCATCTCGTCCAGTCCGCAGGCCGCCGCGGCCGCCACAGCGGATGCCGCCGCGCCCAGCGCCCATTGGGCGGCGCTGCGGCCCACCAGATACACCGACTGCACCAGCAGCAGCGCCACCGCCGCCAGCAGGGGCGCGTAGCCCTTCCGGGCCCGCAGCTTCGTGTCGCAGAAGGCCAGGTTGGCGCAGTAGATCAGCAGCGACGAGGCGGCAAAGCGCAGGCCCGTCTGGAAATCGAACAGCACCAGCGCGCCCAGCCCGGCGCCCAGCAGCGACCACAGCCCCAGACTCTTTCCGCCGGAGACAGCCACCGCCGCCAGCGACCACGGGGCGTACAGTCCGCCCACCCGAGCCGCCGACAGGGCGAATACCAGCGCGGCCTGCAGTGCCCCGCGCTTCAATGCCTCCGGCAAAGACTTGTCCCGCGCCTGTATCCGTTCCATGTGCCCGTCCTCCTCTCGCCCGAACCGGGCGTTTTCAGCATGGGCCTATTGTACGGGAAAAGGGGCACATATTTCGTCGGGAAATAAAAGGCCGGGGAAATATTTTGCGGCGCGGCGCTGGCAAGGCGCGGAGTTTGCTCTGCAGGGGCCGGCGTCCTCGACAGCCCGGCGGTTTATGAGCAGGGAAAAGCGCCCCGTGGAATCACGGGGCGCTTGCTCTTGTTTGAAATTGGGGGCGGGGCGCTTCAGCTGTTCGGATCGTCGCTGCGGCCCAGCAGATAGTCCGCCGAAACGTGATAGTAATCCGCCAACTTCACCAGATGGCGCAGCGGCAGTTCGTTGGCGCCCCTCTCATAGCGGGCATACATGGTTTGAGACGTACCCAGTATTTCGGCGATATCCTGCTGCGTTTTGTCGTGATCCTCCCGCAGATCACGAAGCCTGCGCGTATAGTCCATACTGCACGTCTCCTTTGTGCAGTATTGTAAATAGAAGCCGGAAAGATATTGGATTTTAGTAAATATCTTTACTAAACAATCTTTTTTTACGGCGAATTGTTACAATAAGTCAAAAGGAGGTGGAGACATGGCGGATTATCAGAAAATGTATCTGCGGCTGTTTGCCGCGGTAGAGCGCACGCTGGAGCTCATGGAATCCTGTTCCGACCCGGAACAGGCGCTCCTGCTGGGCAAGACGCTGCTGGTCAACGCGCAGCAGCTGTGTGAGGATATTTATGTGGAAACAGAGGGGGAGTGAGAACCGGCGCATGCTGTGCCGCGCGGGACGCTGCACGCGGAACCACGAAGTATCCCTCTCGGAATGACCCCATATCTTGTGACGATTAGAAAATCTTATACACCAGATATAGGCATTTCGCCTTGACAAGGCCCATATATGTGGTATACTTGGAAATGCGGCCCACGAGCCGCGTCCCATTTCATTTTTCGCCCCCACCGGGGCGCTGTATACGAGAGAAGGAGGATCATCACATGTACCGGGTGACGAAACGAGACGGAACCATTGCCGAATTTGATATCGCCAAGATCAGCGCTGCCATTACCAAGGCCTTTGACGCCGTGGGCAAGCAGTACCACCCCAGCGTCATGGACATGCTGGCCCTGCGTGTCACAGCTGAGTTCGAGCCCAAGATCAAGGACGAGCTGGTGGCCGTGGAGGACATTCAGGACTGCGTGGAAAAGGTGCTGTCCGAGGCGGGCTACGCCGACGTGGCCAAGGCCTATATCCTGTACCGCAAGCAGCGTGAAAAGGTCCGCAACGTGGGCAGCGCCCTGCTGAACTACAAGGATCTGGTGGACAACTATCTGCAGATCAACGACTGGCGCGTGAAGGAGAACTCCACCGTCACCTATTCCGTGGGCGGCCTGATCCTGTCCAACTCCGGTGCCATCACCGCCAACTACTGGCTCAGCGAGATCTATGATCCCGAGGTGGCCGAGGCCCACCGCAACGCCGACCTGCATCTCCACGACCTGAGCATGCTGACCGGCTACTGCGCCGGTTGGAGCCTGAAGCAGCTCATCCAGGAGGGCCTGGGCGGCGTGGTGGGCAAGATCACGTCCTCTCCCGCCAGCCATCTCAGCACTCTGTGCAACCAGATGGTGAACTTCCTGGGCATCATGCAGAACGAGTGGGCCGGCGCCCAGGCGTTCTCCTCCTTCGATACCTATCTGGCCCCCTTCGTCAAAGTGGACGACCTGACCCAGAAGGAGGTCAAGCAGTGCATCCAGTCCTTCGTCTACGGCGTCAATACCCCCTCCCGCTGGGGCACCCAGGCGCCCTTCAGCAACATCACCCTGGACTGGACGGTGCCCCGCGATCTGGTGGATCAGCCCGCCATCGTGGGCGGCCGTGAGCGTGACTTCACCTATGGCGACTGCCAAAAGGAAATGGACATGGTCAACAAGGCCTTCATCGAGATCATGATCGAGGGCGACGCCAATGGCCGCGGCTTCCAGTACCCCATCCCCACCTATTCCATCACCCGCGACTTCGACTGGAGCGAGAGCGAGAACAACAAGCTCCTGTTCGAGATGACCGCCAAGTACGGCACCCCCTACTTCTCCAACTACATCAACTCCGATATGGAGCCCAATGACGTGCGCTCCATGTGCTGCCGCCTGCGCCTTGACCTGCGTGAGCTGCGGAAGAAGTCCGGCGGCTTCTTCGGCTCCGGCGAGTCCACCGGCTCCGTGGGCGTGGTCACCATCAACCTGCCCCGCATCGCCTATCTGGCGGAGAACGAGGCCGACTTCTATGCCCGTCTGGACAAGCTGATGGACATCGCTGCCCGCTCTCTGAAGACCAAGCGCACCGTTATCACCAAGCTGCTGAACGCGGGATTGTATCCCTATACCAAGCGGTACCTGGGCACCTTCGACAACCACTTCTCCACCATCGGCCTGATCGGCATGAACGAGGTGGGCCTGAACGCCAACTGGCTGCGGAAGGATCTGACCCATCCCGAGACCCAGCAGTTCGCCAAGGACGTGCTGAACCACATGCGTGAGCGTCTCAGCGACTATCAGGAGCAGTACGGCGACCTCTACAACCTGGAGGCCACCCCTGCCGAGTCCACCACCTACCGCTTCGCCAAGCACGACAAGAAGCACTATCCCGACATCATCACCGCCAACGAGAACGGCACCCCCTACTACACCAACTCCAGCCACCTGCCCGTGGGCTATACCGAGGACATCTTCTCCGCCCTGGACGTGCAGGACGATCTGCAGACCCTGTATACCTCCGGCACCGTGTTCCACGCCTTCCTGGGCGAGAAGCTGCCGGATTGGAAGGCGGCCGCCCAGTTGGTGCGTAAGATCGCCGAGAACTACAAGCTGCCCTATTACACCCTGTCCCCCACCTATTCCGTGTGCAAGAACCACGGCTATCTGTCCGGCGAGGTGTCTGTCTGTCCCGAGTGCGGCGAACGTACCGAGATCTACAGCCGTATCACCGGCTACTATCGCCCGGTGCAGAACTGGAACGACGGCAAGGCCCAGGAGTTCAAGGACCGCAAGGTCTACGACATCGGCCACTCCCACCTGACCCATCAGGGCGTGCTGCACCCCGACGTGAAGCCGGAGCAGACCGCCGCCCCCGCTGAGGAGGCTGCGGCCAACGCCTGCGGCACGGTGAAGCTGTTCGCCACCCGCACCTGCCCCAACTGCAAGCAGGCGGAAAAGCTGCTGGCCGAGGCCGGGATCCCCTTCACCCGCCTGCTGGCGGAGGAGAACGGCGACGAGGCCGCCCGCCTCGGTATCCGTCAGGCTCCCACGCTGGTGGTGGGCGACGGCGAGGATAAGTATGTGGGCCTCGGCGCGGTGCGGAAGTTCATCGCGGAGTACAACGCCTGAGAGCCATAATCCCTCATATCAAACCGAAAAGCCCCCTTTCAGAGGGGGCTTTTTCCGGAAGCGAAGGAAATACTGCAAAAGGCGCAATACATAGGCCCCCTCTGACGAGGGGGCTGTCACCGAAGGTGACTGGGGGAGAGACCGGAGTTGCAGTGTGCTACCGTCTCTCCCTCCGTCGGGGTGTTAAGAAAACATGCCGGTGGCATGTTTTTAACCCCGATCTCGGCGGCTATGCCGCCGTAGCAGACACCTCCCTCTGATGAGGGAGGCTTATTATCCAACATAAGGAGGCAATCTCTATGTATGATATCATCGTGGTGGGCGGCGGGCCTGCCGGACTGACGGCGGCACTGTATGCCGCCCGGGCGGGCAAGACCGTGGCCGTGGCCGAGCGGGAGAATACCGGCGGCCAGATCGTGTACTCCCCGCTGGTGGAGAACTATCCCGCCGTGCCCGCTATGTCCGGCGCGGATTTCGCCCAGAAGCTCACCGAACAGGTGGAGGCCCTGGGCGTGGAGATCCTCTATGACGAGGTCACGGGCCTTGCCCGTGACGGCGAGGGCTTTACCGTCCGCTGCGACGGCGGCGAACACCGCTGCCGCGCGGTAGTGCTGGCCACCGGTGCGGCCCATCGCCATCTGGGCCTGGACGGCGAGGAGGACTTGGTGGGCTGCGGCGTATCCTACTGCGCCGTGTGTGACGGGGCCTTCTATACCGGCCGGGATGTGGCCGTAGTGGGCGGCGGCGACACCGCCCTGCAGGACGCGCTGTTCCTGGCCAATAGCTGCCGCAGCGTGACGCTGCTCCATCGCCGGGATCAGTTCCGGGGCGAGGATCGTCTGGTGCGGCAGGTGGAGAGCCGGGAGAATATCCACATCCTGTACAGCCACACCGTGGAGGCGCTGCATGCCTCCGATGGTGAGCTGACCGGCATCGCGGTGAAGGACGTCAAGACCGGCGAGACAAAGGAACTGGCGGTGGAGGGCTTGTTCGCCGCCGTGGGCCAGATGCCCCAGAGTGGCCCCTTCGCGTCGCTGGTAGACACCGACGGCGGCTATTACGCGGCGGGGGAGGACACCATGACCGGCTGCGCCGGTGTGTTTGCCGCCGGTGACGGCCGGGTGAAGTCCGTCCGTCAGTTGACCACTGCCGTGGGCGACGGCGCGGTGGCGGGCCTGGCGGCGTGCCGGTATGTGGACGCGATGTAAGCGAGGGGAGTTTCGTCCCTGCGGGGACGAGGTACTTTTGCCCGCAGCGGCAAAAGTACCCAAAAACGCTGCTTAAACCTGCGGTTTAAGAATCCGCGCACGCTATGCCGTGTACGCATATACTGCCTTTTACCACGCGTTCGCAGAACACGGTTATTGTCGCTGCGTATGACGCATTGACTCCCGTCTTGCGCCGCTGCCGCTTATTGCTGCGACGGCAGAAAATGAATCGCTGTACGCGGCGGCCTGAGGTCAGGCCGCCCTACGAGGTTCTACCGGTGGTTGGCCGTAGGGCGGGGTGACCTCACCCCGCCGCACAGGAGGGCCATAAATGTTGTTCGGCGCAGGCATCAGCGGCAGCGGCGCAGGAGCAGAGACGATTCGATGCCGGCCGCGTAAAAGGATATTTTCCGCGAACGCGCGGTATGTACCCGCAATCTTGTACGCAGTGTAGCGCGCCGGTCATTGAAGGAACCGGAGGTTCCTTCCGGTGTTTTTGCCTACTTTTGTCACTGTTGGGAGCGATCCGAGCGCTGCCAGCGGCAGATGAAGTGAGGTGAGCGAGTGGCAGCGGTCAAAATTTCGGCGGCTTAAACGCCGCAGCGAAATTTTGGGCACCGCAACAGTTCAAAAGTAGGTCGCGCTTACGGCGCGAAATATCTTCTTTCAAGCATAGTAACATCCAAATTCAAAAAAACTTTCCCCATGACGCGGCGTTGGGTATTGCTCGTGACGCTGCGTCATGTGCTATCATGGCTCCATAAGGAGGTGAAACGCTATGTCCAAATACACCACAGGTGAGCTGGCCAAGCTGTGCGGCGTCACCGTGCGGACGGTGCAGTACTACGATAGCCGGGGTATCCTGATCCCCACGGAGCTGTCCGAGGGCGGGCGGCGGCTGTATACGGACGACGACCTGCGGCGGCTGCGGATCATCTGCTTCCTGCGGGACATGGGCCTGCCCATCGACGCCATCGCCCAGCTTCTGGCGGAGGAGGAGCCGGGGCGGGTGGTGGAGCTGCTGCTGGAGCAGCAGGAGCAGGCGGTACGGCAGGAGCTGGCCCGCAGCCAGTCCCGGCTGGAAAAGCTGGAGGCACTGCGCCGCCAGGTGAAGCAGCAGCCGGACTTCTCTGTGGAATCCATCGGCGACATAGCGTATCTGATGGAGCGACGCACACAACTGAAACGGGTGCATACCGCCATGTTGCTGGCGGGTATCCCCATGTCGCTGCTGGAGGTGACGGGCATCGTCCTGTGGATCGCCACCGGTGTATGGTGGCCCTTTGCGGTGTATCTGCTGCTGGCGGTGCCCTTCGGCATCCTGATCAGCCGGTACTATTTCCGGCGTGTGGCCTATCTCTGTCCCCAGTGCCACACGGTGTTCCGCCCGGCGCTGAAGGAGGCGTTCTTCGCCCGGCATACCCCCTCGGCCCGGAAGCTGACCTGCACCTGCTGCGGCTATCACGGCTTCTGCGTGGAGACGATCGGGGGTGACGGGGTATGAAGCGGTTTCTGACCAGGTACCGCGGTGCCCTGCGCTTTACGCTGGCGCTGCTGCCCCTTGCCGCGGCGGCAGGCTACCTGATGCTCCGGTATCAGATGGCGCTGTACGACGAGGGCACGATGGCGGCCATGGTGGCCCAGTTGGGCAGCACCACGGCGCTGCTGGCCATCGGCACGGTGCAGACGGTGATCTACGTCGCCGCGGCCAGCTTTTTCGGGTATATTCTGGCGGAAAAGCTAGGGTTGATGCGTCCCCTGCGGCTGGAGAAACGCCCCCTGCTGCGGACGCTGGCGGTATCTGTCCCGCTGGGCGTGCTGTTCAGCCTGGACTACTGGACCTTCGGCGCGTGGCTGCCGGGTACGGCGGTACGGGATTCCGCGGCGGCGGGCCTGACGGTGTGGGGCTGGTCGTCCGCCATCCTGTACGGCGGCGTGATGGAGGAGCTGCTCATGCGGCTGTTCCTCATGAGCCTGCTGGCCTTTCTGGGCTGGAAGCTGTTCTTCCGGCGGGAGAAGCAGCCGCCCACCGGCGTGATCATAGCAGCCAACGTGCTGGCGGCGCTGCTGTTCGCGGCGGGGCATCTGCCCGCCACGGTGGGCGTATTCGGCGCGCTGACACCGCTGATCCTGGTGCGGTGCTTCCTGCTGAACGGTGGGTTTGGCCTGGTGTTCGGGCGGCTGTACCGGAAATACGGCATCCAATACGCCATGCTCAGCCACGCGCTGCTGCACATCGTCAGCAAGCTGATCTGGACGGCATTTGCATAAGAAAAGCGCTGACCGCCGGTCAGCGCTTTTTTCCGCCGAGGGAGTTGCCAAGAGACGCAATATCGGGTATGATGGAGAAAAACAGGGGAGGGACGCACCAAATGGTTGACATAACGCTATACGCCGCGCCCATGGAGGGGCTGACCACCTACCTGTGGCGGCAGGCCCACCGGGAGATCTTCGGCGGTGTGGACAAGTATTTCACGCCCTTTCTTTCGCCCAACGCCAATTTCTGCTTCCAGCGGAGGGAGCTGGACGAGATCCAGGGGGAGCCGGACACGGTGCCCCAACTGCTGACCAACCGGAGCGAGCACTTCGTCTGGGCAGCACGGGAATTGCAGGCGCGGGGGTATGGTGAGGTCAACTTCAACCTGGGGTGCCCCTCCGGAACGGTGACGGCCAAGCGCAAGGGCTCCGGCCTGCTGGCCTATCCGGAGGAGCTGGAGCGGTGTCTGGACGGCATCTTCGACGCGCTGCCGGACATGCGGGTGTCCGTCAAGACCCGCATCGGGAAGAACAATCCGGCGGAATGGGAGGCGCTGCTGGCGCTGTACAGCCGCTATCCCATCCATGAACTGATCGTGCATCCCCGCGTCCAGAAGGCGTTCTATAAGGGCGCCGTCCACCGGGATGCCTTCGACCGGGCGCTGGCGGCGTATCCGGGGCGGCTGGTGTACAACGGTGATTTGTTCACGGCGGCGGATGTGGCGGCGTTTCGGGCGCAGTATCCCCAGGTGGACACGGTGATGGCGGGCCGGGGCCTGATGGCCGACCCGGCGCTGGGGCGGCAGCTCCACGGCGGCGCGGCGGCCTCACGGCAGGAGCTGGAGGCGCTGCACGACCAACTGCTGGAGGGCTATCGCCAGCGGCTCAGCGGTACGCCGCCGGTGCTGCACCGGATGCGTGAGCTGTGGAACTATCTCAGCCTGCACTTCGAGGGGACGGAGCGGCCGTTGAAGGCCATCCGCAAGGCCAACGATCTGGCCGCCTATGAGACGGCGGCCAGGGAGATCCTGCGGAACTGCCCGATGAAATAAGAAAGAGACCGGTTCGATGAACCGGTCTCTTTTTGTCAGTTTGCAGGGGTGACACGCTTAACAAGCGGCGGCCTGAGGTCAGGCCGCCCTACGAAGGGTTATCATTGGCCTTTGCGTAGGGCGGGGTGACCACACCCCGCCGCCCGGTGCTTCGCAGACTTTGCGCCAGTCGATTTTATTCGTCGTCCAGTCTCCGCAGGCCCGCCACGTCGGACACGGGCAGGGAGAAGCTGATGGCGCCCGCCGGGGTGGAGGGCCCGGCGTCCTTATTGATGGCGTTCATGATGGCGGCCTTCTCCTTGCCGCTGGCCACGATGTAGATCACGTCCTTCTCGTTGGCCAGCGTCACGCCGAAGAATTTCTCGGTGCCGATGGCGCCGGTGCCCTTGGCGTGCAGCACCGTGCCGCCGCCTGCGCCCGCGCTGCGGGCCGCGTCCATCACCATGTCGGAGTGGCCCTCGTTCAGGATCACCACGATCAGCTCATAATCAAAGTTCATAGTCGGTACACCTCCGGTAGCGGCCTTGCCGCCGTCTGTCAGATAGGCCAGCGTCCGGCCGCTGCTGACGCTTTTCAGGGGCACGGCCAGCATCAGGCCGTTGCCGGGAATGTCGATAAACAGCTTGCACTTGGCCGTGCGGAAAAGCTGCTTCATGGTGTCGGTTCCCACCACCGCGCCGGTGACGGCCTTCTCCGTCCGGGACAGGCCGTACAGCGCCAGCTGCTGGGGCGTGGCGGTGCCCCGGCCCATCATGGTGGTCACCAGGTTCAGTCCGGCGTCCCGGTACAGGGCGGCCATGTCCTCCGCCCGGTCACGGTCGGTGATGCTCATTAAGTAGTAAAGCTCCATATCAGGCCACCTCCCACAGTTCGATGACGTCCTCGTCGCTGAGATCCAGCGCAGCCTCCTGGGACTTGTTGCGGCGGGTCTTGATCACATAGATGGCGCCCATCACCTGCACCACGATCAGGGGCATCATGGCCACCAGCGCCACCAGGCCGAAGGCGTCGGTCATGGTGTTGCCGCCCAGGGCCGTCGTGGCGCCCATGGCAAAGGGCAGCATGAAGGTGGCGGTCAGCGGGCCGGAGGCCACGCCGCCGGAGTCGAAGGCGATGGCGGTGAAGATGCTGGGGACAAAGAAGCTGAGGCCCAGGGCAATGATGTAGCCCGGCAGCACGAACCACAGGATGGAGATGCCGGTCAGCACCCGCACCATGGCAAGTCCCATGGCGGCGGCCACGGCGATGGACAGGCTCATGCCCATGGCCCTGGAGGAGATGGCGCCGGCGCTCAGCTCCTCCACCTGCTTGTTCAGCACATGGACGGCGGGCTCGGCGTTGATGATGAACCAGCCCATCAGGGTGGCCAGGGGGATCAGCAGAAGGCCCAGCCCCTCGTTCACGATGACGCCGCCCAGCACATAGCCCAGGGAGGAGAAGCCCACATTGACGCCGGTCAGGAACAGCACCAGGCCGACGTATGTATAGCCCACGCCGATGAGGATCCGCAGCAGCGGCAGCTTCCGCAGGTGCAGCGAGAAGATCTGGAACAGCAGGAAGAACACGCAGATGGGCAGCAGGGCGATGGCCACCTCGCCCATCATGGCGGGCAGCTCCTCTATGTAGCTGTAGCCTACGGTGAGGGTGGTCTCGAAGCTGTCCACCACCGTCTCCGACGCGGAGGCGGTGTTCTCCGGGTACAGGAAGCCCAGGATCAGCACTGCCAGGATGGGGCCGATGGAGCACAGGGCCACCAGACCGAAGCTGTCGGACTTGGCCTTTTCGTCGCTTCGGATGGAGGCGACGCCGACGCCCAGGGCCATAATGAAGGGCACCGTCATGGGACCGGTGGTGACGCCGCCGGAGTCAAAGGCGATGGACAGGAAGTCCGGGTCGGACAGGGCGGCCAGAATGAATACGATGGCATAGAACACCAGCAGCAGCGTCCGCAGGGGGATGCCCAGCAGGATACGCAGCATGCAGATGGTCAGAAAAATGCCCACGCCCACCGACACCGTCAGGATCAGCACGGTCTTGTCGATGCCCGGCACGTTCTGGGCCAGCACCTGCAGGTCAGGCTCGGCAATGGTGATGACGAGGCCCAGAATGAAGGCCAGCGCCAGAATGAGCCACAGGCGGCGGGACTTGGTCATCTTCGCGCCCACCAGATTGCCCATCTGGGTCATGGACAGCTCCGCGCCCAGGGTGAACAGGCCCATGCCGATGATCAGCATTACCGCGCCCACCAGGAAGGCCAGCATCAGTCCGCTGCCCACCGGCACGAAGAAGAAACACAGCACCGCCACGATCAGGGTGATGGGCAGCACGGAGTCCACGGCTTCTTTCAGTTTACTGTTGATGATTTTACGACTGGTCAAAGTAACGCTCCTTCTCTCAAGTTTGATCGTGGCGCGCCGTTATCCGGTGCGCCACGGTAAATATAACTGGTCAATAATACTGCTCGATCTCGCGGATATCGCCCGTTTTCACATCCTGAAAGCGGTACACGGTGCGCTCACCCTGCCGCTGCTGTGACAGAAAGCGCATGGGGGAATCCACACCGCAGGGCCATTCCGCGCCCTGGATCCAGTGGGGATATTTCCGGCCCTCGATGTGAAAGGCGGAACGCAGCTTCTCCCGGGCCAGCTTGCGGCGGGCCGTTTTTGTGGCTGCGGCGTCGTAAGCCTCCCGCACCAACCGGGAGATAAGGTGGTTCACCTCCGGGCCCTCCAGGTATTCGCCGATGGCGTCCAGATACAAACGAAAGCGGTCGGTATATTCGTCCGTATAGGCAAGGTCGGGGTGTTCAAAGGAATAGTAGTTTCTGAGTGTTCCGTAAACATTCAGGTCATCCCCAAGGGTGCCGTCAAAATGACAGATATCCTGAAGAAGATTCAGACAGTCGAAATCATAACGGCGGAGCGCGTCAAAGGAGTGCTTCTCCCAATAGGGATGCAAGGGATCCTTTCTGGCTGCTGCAGGAACGATATTCCGGATCTCTTCCTGTAAAATGAGGTCGCTTTTTAATGCATTGCCGAATTCCTGCACGCTCATTTTGTTTTCCAGAAAGCGAACCAGGGTGTCCATACCGTATCCTCCTGCCGCGACGGAAAATTCTTACCAGTATATTACTGCTATCAGTATACCGTAAAAGGGCGGCGGTGGCAAGTTAAAACCTTGACAAAGGGAAGAAATTGGGAAAAAGTTTACATTTCAGAAGAAAAGCCGCACGCACCAGGCCGCCGCCAGAAACCCCACCAGATCCGCCGTCAGGGCGGCGGGGACGGTGTAGCGGATCTTCCGCACGCCCGCCGCGCCGAAGTAGACAGCGATGGTATAGAAGGTGGTCTCGGTGCAGCCCAGCATCACCGCCGCCGTGCGGCCGACGGTGCTGTCCACGCCGTAGGCGGCCATCAGTTCACTGCCCGCCGCCAGGGCGCCGCTGCCGCTGAGGGGACGGATCAGCAGCAGCGGCGCGGTCTCCGGCGGGATGCCGATGGCCGTCAGGACAGGGGCCAGGAGGGCCGTGAAAAAGTCCAGCGCCCCGGAGACCCGGAGCATGTACACCGCCGACAGCAGGGCGACGAGATTGGGGCAGATCCGCAGCACCACCCGCAGGCCCTCCGCCGCGCCGTCGGTGAGGGCAGTGTACACGTCCACCTTGCGCCGGACGCCCCAGGCGGTCACACCGGCCAGCAGCAGGGGGATCAGCAGAGCGGTCACGTCCATATCAGCGCCTCCACACGGCCTGCAGGCCCCGTGCCGCCAGTAGTCCCGCCGTTACCGACAGGGCGGAGGAGAGCCACACGGCGGGGAGGATATCGAAGGGAGCGGCGCACCCCTGGGCACTGCGGACGGCGGCCACGGTGGTGGGCAGCAGTTGGATGGAGGCGGTGTTCAGCACCACCAGGCGGCACAGCTCGTCGCTGGCCACACCGCCGCAGCCCTCCGCCATCCGGGTGGCCGCCCGGATGCCCAGCGGCGTGGCGGCGTTGCCCAGGCCCAGCAGATTGGCGGACACATTGGCGCTGAGGGCGGCCATGGTCTCGCCGTCCCGGCTGGCCCGGGGCAGGATGTGCCGCAGCACCGGCCGCAGCAGCCGGGCAAGCTTCTGGCTGAGGCCGCAGCGATCCATCAGCGTCATGACGCCGCTCCACAGGCAGATGGCGCCCGCCATGGAGATGCACAGCTCCACCGCGGCCCGTGCGCCCTCCATGGCGGCGGCAGACACGGCGTCCCACTGGCCGAGGATCCCGCCGAAGAGCAGGGCAAGAACAAAAAAGGCGGTCAGAAAATAAGACATGGCCATAAAAGTTTCACCTCAATATACTATATGCACAGAGCATATGGCAATATTTGTAAAATAATTGGATAAAATGTCCAAGCACAGTTGACAAACTGGTAAAATTATGGAATAATGAATGAGCAGAGGAAATCACGACACGCGTGAGAAGCAAAACAGAGGAGAGGTTTCAGTGAAATCAACCGGTATCGTGCGTAAGGTGGACGAGCTGGGCCGGATCGTCTTACCCATCGAGCTGCGCAGGACGCTGGATATCGCGGAGAAGGATGCTTTGGAGATCTATGTGGATGGTTCCACGGTGGTATTGAAAAAGTATCGTCCCTGTTGTATCTTTTGCGACAGCAGCAGAGATCTGATGGTGTACAAGGACAAGAACATCTGCCCCAAATGTCTGAAAGACCTGAAAAACGGCTGAAAACCGCACAAGAAAAACGCTCCCCGCCACATGGCGGGGAGCGTTTTTGTGTGTGGAAGCGCGAGGGCTTGCACCGGGTAACAGTTTATCGGGCAGGATACCTTGCGAACAATCCGAACCTGATACCCAAACGCCGCCCTATGCAACGCTGCGTCTTGCGGAAAACCCCTTTTTATGGTAAAATAAGTCGAATTAGAAAGCGAGATGATGCATATGCATAACAAAAAGACCCACACCATGTCACTGGTGTTCGCCCTGCTGGCCAGTGCCATTTTCGGCATGAGCTTCATGTTCTCCAAGCTGGCGCTGGCGGTGGCCAAGCCCACGGTGCTGCTGGCCTTCCGGTTTTTGATCGCCTTTACCGCCATGTCGCTGGTGATCCTGGTCAACGCCCTGGTGGGCAGGCTGCGGGGCAGGCCCCTGTTCGCCTTCTCCCTGAAGGGCAAGCCCATCGGCTCGCTGGTGCTGCTGGGCCTGATCCAGCCGGTGCTGTACTTCTTCTGCGAGAATTACGGCATCCTGTACACCTCCTCCGCCGTGGCGGGCACCATCATCGCCGTGGTGCCCATCGCCTGCATCCTGATGGATGTGCTGGTGCTGCACGAGAAGGTGACCCGGCGGCAGGTGATCTGCGCGGTGCTGTGCATCGGCGGCGTGGCGCTGATCTACATGGGCGGCGAGACCCATATCTCTCTGCTGGGCCTGCTTCTGCTGCTGATGACGGTGGGCTGCGACGCGGTGTACTACACCCTCAGCCACAAGGCGGCGGCGAAGTTCACCGCCTTCGAGGTGACGTATGTGATGTTCACGGTGGGCATGCTGTTCTTCATCCCTTCGGCGCTGATCCAGGGGGCGGGCCACATGGCGGAGACGTTCCTGCCCGCTATGCAGAGCGGCGGCTTCTGGGGCGCGGTGATCTATCTGGGCGTGGTGTCCTCGGTGGTGGCGTACTTCCTGCTGAACTTCGCCAACGCCCACCTGACGGTGTCGGAGGCGTCGCTGTTCAGCAACGTGACCACGGTGGTCAGCGTGCTGGCAGGCGTGGTGCTGCTGAAGGAGCCCTTCGGCCTGTGGCAGATCATCGGCGTGGCGGTGATCTTGGTGTGCGTCTACGCCGCCAACGCACCGGGGAAGAAATAAACGAAGAATAAAACCGCCCTTATGGGCGGTTTTATTCTTCTGAGATATAGAGTTCTTCCGCCTTTTGCTGGGCTGCAACAAGACACTCCATTGCTTCCGTTACCTCGGACTGGGTAATGAGATTGATCGCGTCAGTAACGGCATTGAATAATGTCGTATAATACTTGGGTAAATCTTCCATGTATATCACCTCACATTTTGTGCTACAAAACATAATGCATCATTATAACGCAAAATGCAATACATTTTTATTATGAATTTGTATTACGGGGTGCATTATGGCAAAATTCAAAATTCCCAAGCCGCCGGGCTCTACCAATAAATCCATCCGCTTCCCCAACGAGCTGATCCGGGACGTAGAGGAGGCCATCCGCGGAACGGAGTGCACATTTTCCGCGTTTGTGATCGAAGCAGTTCGTGTGGCGCTGGAGAACCTGAAGGAAGAAGAATAAAACCGCCCTTATGGGCGGTTTTTTCTTGTTTATTGAGGCAGCTCCCGATAGAGCGCCCGGCACTTGTCGTTGGTGGCCCAGACGCTGCCGGGCTCCCTGGGGTCGATGGCGCTGCCGTCCAGCCGGGTCAGCATTCCGCCCGCCTCCTCCAGAATCAGACTGCCGGCGGCGAAGTCCCAGGGGGACAGACGGCACTCGAAGAACACCTCGATGCGCCCGGCGGCCACCTGGCAGATATCCAGCTCCGCCGAGCCGAAGCGGCGGAAGTCCAGCATGTGGTCATAGAGCCAGCGCATGATGGCAAAGCTCCGGTCGGTATAGCGGCGGTCGTAGATGGTGCTGCCGCACATGCAGATGGCGTGGGCCGCGTCATGATCGGATACATGGATGGGCCGCCCGTTCAGCGTGGCGCCATGGCCCCGCTCCGCCGCATACAGCTCCTCCACAAAGGGGTTGTACACCACGGCATAGCGTACCTGTCCCTGATGGCACAGGGCCACGGCGATGTTGCTGTAATGCAGCTCCCGCACAAAATTGGTGGTGCCGTCGATGGGATCGACGATGAACGTCCAGTCCTTCGTCAGCGCCTCGTGCTGTCCCTCCTCGCCGAAGAAGTCGGCCTCGGGGCAGATGGTCAGCAGCTCACGCCGCAGGAACGCCTGCACCGCCACATCGTATTTCGTCACCAGATCCGCCGCGCCGGTCTTCTCGCGGGTGTCCCGCTCGATGTTGTGGGCGTCGCGGATCATGTCGCCCGCCGCCCGGACGATGGCAATGATTTTTTCCAGCATACGTTACCTCCTGATGGCCCGCCCGGCGCAGATGCCGGTGGGGCGTCCGTTTTCCAATGCGGCCTCGCCGCCCACCAGCACAAGGGACATCCCCTGCGAGGTCTGCTGCGGCTCGGTATAGGTGGCCCGCTCGTGAAGAGCCTGGGGATCAAACACGCACACGTCGGCGTCATAGCCCGCCGCCAGACGGCCCTTGCCCTTCAGACCCAGCACCTGGGCGGGACGGCCCGTCAGCTTGTGGACGGCCTGCTCCCAGGTGAGCGCGCCCTTCTCCCGGACGAAGTGCTCCAGCAGATGGGTCACGTTGCAGCAGACCCTGGGATGGAGCTGTCCCTCCGTGGGATAGGTGGCGTCGGAGATGACGCAGGACAGGGGCGAACGGAGAATATCGCAGATGTCCTCCTCCGAGGCCATGAAGTCGATCATGGTGATCTGCCCGTGCTCCCGGGCCAGCAGCTCACAGCAGGAGGACAGGGGATCCTGTCCCATCAGGGCGGCGATCTCCATCAGGTTGTGACCCTGATAGGGGTGATCCTCCGGGCAGTGGAGAGAGGTGAGATAGATGCCGTCCCAGCCCGCCAGCTTGGCGATGTCGTCAAAGTCTACGCCGCTTTCGATGCGGGCCGCCAGCTCACGGCGGACGTTCTTGTCCCGCAGGCGCTCCACCACCGCCTCCATGCCGCCGGTGAGATAGTCCGGCGGCAGAATGTGCAGCAGTTGGGTGGAGCCGGCGGTGTAGGGATATACGTCGCAGTCCACGGCCAGGCCCTCGCTTCGCGCCTGCTCCAGCAGGGACAGCACCTGGGGGATCTTTTTGCCCCAGTTGTCCCGGCCCATGGCCTTGAGATGGCTGATGTGGACGGGACAGTCCAGCGCCCGGGCCACGGCGATCATCTCCTGCACCGATTCTACCACGCCGCCGCCCTCCTGCCGCATGTGGACGGTGACGGGGATATCCGTCCCGGCCACCGGCTGCAGGGCCCGGATGAGATCGCCGGTGGAGTAGAAGCACTCCGGCGCGTAGCCCAGGCCCAGGCTGACGCCCAGCGCCCCGTCGGCCAGGGAGCGCTCCATCTGCCGGTGGATGGCGTCGAAATGGCCTTCCGCCAGCTCCGTCAGTTGATAGCCCGCCGCGTCGGCCCGGAGGGTGCCAGCGCCCACCAGCATGCCCATATTCAGGGGCAGGGCGGGCAGTGAGCGGAAGTACCCCGCCATGGAGCGGGTATCCAGCTCCGGCGGCAGCGGCCCGGTGATGGGCTGCAGATACGCCCGGATGGCCGTCTCATTATCAGGCCCGAAGGGCGCGGCGGACAGGCCGCAGTTGCCGTTGACGATGGTGGTCAGGCCCTGACACAGCTCCCATTCCCCGAAGCCGGGCCGGAAGACCGCGCCGTCGGCGTGGCGGTGGATGTCGATAAAGCCGGGGGTGACGGTCATGCCGGTGCAGTCCACCACCCGGCGGGCTTCGGCATGGGGCAGATGTCCCACCGCGGCGATGGTGCCGTTTTCGATGGCGACATCTGCCGCAAACGCGGCGCGGCCGGTACCGTCGATGACGGTACCTCCCCGCAGAAGTGTATCAAACATAGGAAAAACCTCGATTTTTGTGAGCTCAGTGCCGCAGGGGCAGCGTCACCGTAAAGCGGGTGGCGCTTGCGTCGCTGGCGGCGGTGATGGTGCCCTTGTGGCGCTGCACGATCTGCCGGGCGATGGCCAGGCCCAGGCCGAAGCCGCCTGCGCCAGTGCGGGCGTCGTCCACCCGATAGAACCGGTCGAAGAGGTGGGACAGCTTTTCCGGCGGGATGGGCTCACCGGGATTCTCCACCGTCAGGACGGCGTGCCTGCCCGCGGCGTTCAGCGTCAGTTGGATGGCGCCGCCCGGCGCGGCGTATTTCACGGCGTTGTCCAGCAGGATGTCCACCAGTTGATCCAACTGCTGGCAGTCGCCGGTCATGGACAGGCCGTTCTGGATGTCGTACTGCAGGGGATGCCCCGCCTCAAAGGCCACCGGCTCGAACCGCAGCGCGGCCTCCGTCACCAGATCGCTGAGATCCAGCGGCAGCAGCGGCGCCGCTGCCCGGCCGCTTTCGGCCCGGGAGAGGGTCAGCATGTCCTCCACCAGCGCCCGCATCCGCCGGGACTCCGCCAGAATGTTGTCCACATACTGCCGCTGCTCCGGCTGGGCCGATTCCTCCAGAAGACCGGCGGAGGACAGGATCACCGTCAGCGGCGTTTTCAGCTCGTGGCTGGCGTCGGAGATAAACTGCTGCTGATCCTGCCACGTCCGCACCACGGGGCGGGAGACGAAGCCGCTCAGCAGCCAACTGATGCCCAGCAGCACCAGCAGCGCCGCGCCGCCGATCAGCAGACAGACCCGCACCAGCGCCCGAAGAGTGGCCTGCTCAAAGGTGCTGTCCATAAAGGCGATGCGGATGGACAGGGGGCCGTCCTGCCGGTAAAAGCGCATGTGCCGGGATGCCAGCACGCCGCTCTCGCCGCCGTCGGCCAGCGCCTGGGAGACGGCGGCCAGCAGCGCGTCCTCATCGTCCAGATCGTAGTAGCTGCTGCCGGAGATGCGGACGGTGCCGCTGGGCAGCACCTCCGCCAGAAAGCAGGGGAACCGGGCGTCGGACACGCCGGTCTGCACCGCCTGCTTCAGTTGATAGGTATAGCTGTCGGCAATGTTGGCCCGGGAGAAGAAGTACACCCCAGCGAACACCGCCAGCAGCACCAGGGCGGCCACCGCCATGATAACGCCGGTGATCTTCCGGCGCAGCTTCCGGATCATGACGCCGCCTCCTCGTCCTGGGTCAGGCAATAGCCCAGCATCCGCAGCGTCCTGATCTTCACCTGAGAGCGCAGATGGGTCAGCTTCCGCCGCAGGAAGGAGATGTACACCTCCACATTGTTGTCCTCTGCCTGAGAGTCGTAGCCCCAGACCTTGACCAATAGCTGCTCCTTGGTGACCACCTGGCTGCCGTTGCGCATCAGAAGCTCCATCAGGTCGTATTCCCGGCGGCTCAGGCGTACCTCCCGCCCGTCGCAGCCTAGGGTGAAGGTGGTTCGCTCCAGCGACAGGTCGCCCCAGGTCAGGGCGGTGTCCTCCTGAAGCTGGCCGCCGCCCCGCCGCAGCAGCGTGCGGACGCAGGCCAGCAGCTCCTCCGGCTCAAAGGGCTTGGTGAGATAGTAGTCCGCGCCGCAGTCCAGGCCGTGGACGCGGTCGTCCAGGCTGCTTTTGGCCGTCAGCATCAGCACGGGGACGGCCACGTTGGCGGCGCGGAGCCTCTGCACCACCTGAAAGCCGTTCATCCCCGGCAGCATCACATCCAGCACTACCAGGTCATAGATGCCGGTCATGGCGTTGTCCAGGCCGCTGACGCCGTCATGGCACACGTCGGCGGTATAGCCCTGCCGGTGCAGCAGCTGGCGCAGGGTATCCGCCAGCCGCACCTCATCTTCCACGATCAAAAGACGCATGACACGTCCTCCTTCTTTACAGCAGTGCCAGCAGGGCCGCTACCTTGTCCTGAGAGACCAGATACACGGTGGTGTCGTCGTTCAGGGTGGCGTAATAGGCGCCGTCCTCCCGCAGGGTGCCCAGGGTCAGGACAACGGAGCTCTCGGTGCCCACGGTGTTGACGTAGGACAGGGTGATCACCGCGGTGGGCACGTCCAGACCGCACAGCGGCGCGGCGTCCGGCGAGGGATCATAGTTGAAGCACTTGTCAAAGGTGAAGTCCGCCAGGGCCGTCTCAATGCCGGCGATGCCGTCGGGCAGCGCCTTGCCGCCGTTGACCCAGCCGTTGTCGGTCTTGGACAGGCGGACGGTCTTGTCGCCCTCCGTCTGCCGGATGGTGATGACCGTCAGGTTGTCGTCGGTCAGCTCCGGCAGGGTGGGCAGCACCGCCATATCGTAGATACCGCGATCCATCAGCTTCACGAATTCGTCGGCCACCAGATAGGTGTCCTCCTGTCCGTCGATGGCCATGTACCACTGGCCGTCGTCCTGCTGGTCGCCGAAGCGCAGCGTGGTGACGTCCTCGCCCACGGTGACGGTCATATAGCGGTCAGGCTCGTCCAGACCGCTGTCGGCGGGATCCACGGCGGGCGTCACCGGCGTCAGGCTGACGGACATGGCGTCCAGCGCCGTCAGGATCTCCTCTACATAGCTGGCGTCCAGTGGGAATTCCTCGTCATCCACCCATTTCCAGCCGTCCTCGTCCTTTCGGAAGCGGCAGGTCACCTGGCTGTTGTCGTATTCCAGGTAGCTGGCCTCGGTAATGGGTAGCTGGGCGCTGTTGGACAGGGTGTTGTTATCCACCGCCTCGGCGGCGTCATCCGGCGCCTTGCTGCCGCAGGCCATCAGAGACAGCGTCAGCACCAGGGCCAGGATCAGTAAAATTACGCGTTTCATGGGGTTCCTCCTCTGGGGTAAAATGCACTGCAAAATTCATTACAACACTTTAATATACCAGAGAATAAAGGAAAAGGAAAGTCAAAATTATGAATTTTGGCCCTTTCGTGGCAAAAAAGCGCCCGCCGGAGGGTTTCTCCGGCGGGTGAGCGGTGCTATTTGGATAAAACCGTGACGGCGGCACGGTTGGCCACACCGGCGGCGCAGCTCTCCTCCAGCAGGGTCAGGATGGCGGAGGGGGTGCCCTGTACCCATACGCCGCTGCTCTTAATGCCGTCCTCCCGGACGGTGTCCAGCAGCCGCTGATACTGGCGACCGCCGGCCAAGACATCAGCCATATCGGCCAGCTTGGGATGGTCGATCATGTATTGCAGCAGGCTCTCGAAATGCTGCTGGATGATCTCGCCTGTGACAGTCTCAAGCTGAAAATCAGGATAGTCCCCAAACTGAAAGTCGGGATAGTCCCTGTTCAGATCCGACCCGTACTGCACGCCCGTGTTCTGAAGGGAGCAGTACAGCGCCTGGGGAAAGAGCTCACCCTCCATCTTGGCGGAGAGAAACGTCAGCTCCGGGTGGCGCTCCATCAGCGCCGCCAGTTCGTCGGCGGTCAGATCGCGGGTAAAGGTGACGGTGGAGGTGACGGAATAGTAGTCCGGAAGCTGCTCCAGCGCCGCCTTATAGTGTCCGCCCTGCGTGCGCCAGGATTGAAAACCCAAATAGCCGTAGCCCAGCACAGACAGGTCGTTGATGTTCAGCTGCCCCAGCTTCCCCATGCGGAGCGTCACCTGGCTGCCGATGCCGGAGCGGGTGGCGCCGGTGTTGTCGAGAAAGCCCAGATCCACGGTGCCGGCCATGAAGCCGGTGTGGGAGAGCAGGCTGCCGCCATAGCTGCCCAGGGGCATATACAGCGCGGTGATGGCCGACATGCCCGCGTCAAACTCACTGTATGTGTCGATATCGTAGTCTGCCTCCTCCCGCCAGGGGACGTAGTACACCCGGCGGTTCACCAGCGGCGAGATCACGAATTGCAGCAGCGCCAGAATGGCCAGCACCGCCGCCACTGCCGCCAGCACTGTCCCGCCGGTACGGCGGTTCATGCGCCGCTTCACCGCCTTCGTCTCCGCCTGCACGGCATTGGCGGGCGTCTCCGGCAAGTCCGGCAGTTCCCGTGCCGCCAGATAGTCCTCCAGCAGCCGGAACTTTTCCAGCTCTCCCTCCACCAGCGCCGTCTCCTCCGCCGTGGCGGTATGGGCCTGATAGCGGGCAAAGGCTTCTTCAAAATTCATAGCCATCCTCCTCCATTTTCTGCCGCAGCCGTATTCTGGCCCGGCGCAGCCGCTGGCGGATTACCGCCGGGGATACGCCCATGGCCTCCGCCAGCTCGGCCCCGGTCAATCGGGCGAAGCAGTACAGAGTCAGCAGCTCCCGGTCGCTCTCCGCCAGCGCCTCCATGGCCCGGTACAGGGCCGCGGCGTCCTCCCGCTTCAGCAGGAGATTCTCCGGCGTGGTCTCGTCTGCGGTGTCCGGCGGCGGATCGTCGCTCAGACGCTTCTGCCGCCGCTGGTGGTCGATGATCAGGTTCCGCAGCACCCGGAACAGCCAGCTCCGGAAGCTGACCACATCATCCGGCAGGGACAGCCACGCCCGGTAAAACGCCTCCTGCACCATGTCCTCCGCCAGATGGCGGCTGCGGCACAGGGACTGGGCGTACAGCAGCGCCGGGGCGTAATATTTCTGATAGAGCTGCTCGAATACATCCCGATCCACGGCCTGTTCACCACCTTCTGTATCTAAGGACGGATGACGGAGAAAAGTGTGACAGCAAAGGCCAGGACAGTCCTTGGGACCTTATCTCGACCTGCAGAAAAGCTTCGCAGAATTCGCCGCCCGTCATGGCGGCGAACAATTCGGATCATTTTTTGCCGCGACATGTGCGTGACAAAAAATACACTGCGCGGAGAGAGTGTTTTCTCGCACGTTCGTGTGCGAGAAAATGCGGGTCGGAGCGAATCTTATATTTTGTCAAAAAGGGTATGCCCTTTTTGACAAGGTTAACAAAGGCCGGGAAGGTACTTCCCGGCCTTATGTTCATTCACTTACAGATGCGGCGCAAAGACCCGTACCGTTTCGCGGCTGCGGCCTTGGCTTAACAAAAAACAAATTCTCGCTGTCAGAATTCCAGACGGTAAAGCTTGCCCCGGACGTTCTGCGTTGGGGAAACGAAGTATGCCTTTTCGTCGCTTGCGCGAAGAATGACCTGATTGATATATGCCAGAAACGCCGCTGCGTCATAGGCATACACCGCGTGCCCCTTTTCATCATATGTCATGTATTGAGGGTTATCATACAGCCAATCAAAAAAGCGCAGGTGAAGCTCCCTGACATCCGAGATATACCCGTCGGGGACAAAAACAGTGTCGGTTGAATGATCAAACTTCAGGACGATATTCATGAGGAACGTCACGGGCAAATCGCATACATGCCCGCCCTTTCTACTAGAAGAAAATGGATGGAACGCTGCCGCGGGAACTGCTGTCGATGTTCTTTTCCACAAGCGTCGCCCTGTCTTCTCCGGCTTGCAAAACCTTTTTGTTCAGCCAGTCGATAAATTCCTCGCTGTTATAGCAGACGCACACAAAGCTCTGGCCGTCAGAGCCGACCATCCTTTTCGTGAGCTTCTTTTGGCCTTCCGGAGAATAGACCCACCGCAGAAAGCGCTGACGGATCACATCGATGTTTTCAACCACGCTTTCCGGAACAGACACCAAGTCTGCGTTCAAATCAAATTCAACGATCAGCTCCATGTGACAAATCCTGCCTGTCAGTGTGGTGATAGCCCGCCCCGAAGGCCGGTCACAGCGCCGCTGCGCCGATGATGCCCGCCTCGTTGCCCAACTGGGCCGCGGCGATGACGGGGATGGCGCCCTCACGGCCACCGAAGCAGTGCTCTGTCACATAGGCCCGGATGGGGGCCAGGATGCGCTCACCCTGGCGGCTGATGCCGCCGCCGATGAGGATCATCTCCGGGGCCAGGCTGTTGACCAGATCCGTCAGGCCCGCCGCCACATAGACGCACCAACGGTCAATGACCGCCTGTGCCGCCGCGTCGCCCGCGTCGGCGGCCTGAAACACGTCCAGTGCCGTCAGCTCCTCCCGACCATGGAGCGCGGACTCGGGATGCTGCTCACCGGCCTGCTTGCCCTGACGGATCAGGGCAGTGGCGGAGGCATACGCCTCCCAGCAGCCGTCGCGGCCGCAGGTGCAGTGCTCACCCTCCAGCACCAGCAGGGTATGGCCCAGCTCGGCGCCCATGGAGCGCATACCGGCGTAGATCTTGCCGTCGATGATGATACCGCCGCCCACGCCGGTGCCCAGGGTGATGAGGATCATGTCCCGGCGGCCCACCGCCGCGCCTGCCACGATCTCCGCCAGGGCGGCGCAGTTGGCGTCGTTGCTGAGATGCACGGGGATGCCGAAGCGGTCGTGGAGCATCTGGCACACCGGCACGTTGAACCAGCCCAGATTATAGGCCCGCAGCACGGTGCCCGCCTCGCTGTCGCAGGTGCCGGGGGAGCCGATGCCGATGCTGGCGCAGTCGGCGGCGATGAGCCCCGCCTTGTCCAGCGCCATCTCCACGGCGCGGCACATGTCGGCCACCATCTCCTCCGCCGGGCGGAAGGCTCCGGTGGGGACGCTGGCCTCGGCAATGATGTTGTGGCGGTCGTCCACCACGCCCACGGCGATGTTGGTGCCGCCCAGGTCGATACCGATCCGATACATGATGCGTCCCTCCCGCTTACAGCTTCATGGCCGTGGTGACGGCGCAGCCATTGTGCATGATGTGATCCAGCGCCACGCCCTCCGGCAGGGCCAGGCGGCTCAGCGCCAGCAGCGGGCCCTTGCCCGTCAGCTTGAACAGCGCCTCCTTGGCCGTCCAGCACTCCCAGAACCGCTGGAAGCACCCGGCGTCGCCATAGCGGATATAGGCCATCTCCGCCTCGGAGCAGGCCCGGCGCATGAACTTCTCCTCCGCGCCGCGGATGACCTCCACGTCCACGCCCAGTACCTTCTCGCCCACGGCCACCACCACATAGGGGCCGCTGTGGCTGACGCTGACGTAGAAGGGATCGCCCTCCACGCAGGGCTTGCCGTTGTCGTCCCAGCGGAGAGGCGCGTTCTCCGCCGTGGTGTTCAGACGCGCTGCCACGGCATTGCGCAGCAGTACCTCACCGGCGGCGCTGCGCTTGCGGTCATCCTCGTTGGGCAGCTCCTTCACCCGGGCGCGGCGCGCCGCGGCCATCATGGTCAGCGCGGCGTCGTAGGCCGCGGCGTCCATCTCCTTGATGTTGTACCAGAAAAGCTCCATATGACTACCTCCGACGATATCGTAATATTCTTGGTAATGAGTATACCACATACGCCGCGCCGTTTCCACTCTTTTTGTGTTGCTTTTTGGGGAATCTTGCGGTACACTGAAGCTGTGTCTGTAAGGAGGAACGAATATGGTTTCCATTATTGAAGTGACCACAAAGCGCCAGCTGCGGCAGTTTGTGGAATATCCCAACATTCTATATAAAGACGTGCCCCAGTTCGTGCCCGCCACCTTTGACGACGACATGAGCGACTGGGACAAGAAGAAAAACCCCGCCTTTGAATACTGCGAGGCCCGCTGCTGGATGGCCATGCGCAACGGCGAGATGGTGGGCCGCATCGGCGCCATCCTCAGCCACAAGGCCAACGAGAAGTGGCACACCAACCGCATGCGCTTCACCCAGGTGGACTTCATCGACGACGAGCAGGTGGCCAACGCCCTGTTCACCACGGTGGAGCGCTGGGCCAAGGAGAAGGGCTGCGACGAGGTACACGGCCCCCTGGGCTTTACCGACCTGGATCGGGAGGGTATGCTGGTGGAGGGCTTTGACCGGCGGAGCTGCTTCTTTACCTACTATAACCATCCCTACTACATTGACCACCTGACCCGCCTGGGCTATGTGAAGGACGTGGACTGGGTAGAGAATCTTATCCAGGTGCCCACCGACGAAAAGATCATCGAGCGGTGGCGCAAGCTGTCCGAGTTTGTGGAGAAGCGCTGCAAGCTCCATGTGTTCCGGCCCCGGACGCGGCTGGACTACTTCGGCCTGATCCCCCGGTTCTTCCAGCTGGTGAACACCTGCTACGCGCCGCTGTACGGCACAGTGGAGCTGACGGATAAGCAGATCAAGCGGTACAGCGGCAAGTTCGCGCCGCTGGTGAACCCCAATCTGGCCTTCTTCATCATGGATGAGCACGAGGATATGGTGGCCATGGGCGTGGCCGCGCCCTCCATTGCCGAGGCGCTGAAAAAGAGCCGGGGCAAGTATTTCCCCACCGGCTGGATCGACCTGCTGAAGGCGTTCCGCAAGAACGATACCATCGACCTGCTGCTGATCGCCGTGCGGCCCGATTACCAGAAGAAGGGCGTCAACGCCATGATCCTGTACCACGCCATGCTGGGCTGCTTCAAGCTGGGCATCAAGGAGGCCGAGACCGGCCCCATGCTGGAGACCAACGAGAAGGTACAGTCCCAGTGGAAGGATTTCGACATCGAGCAGCACAAGCGCCGCCGCTGCTTTATCAAGAAACTGAAATAATATGCAGAACTATAAATTTACCATTGCTTATGACGGTACGCGGTTCTTCGGCTGGGAGCGCCAGCCGGATCGGGAGACCATCCAGGGCAAGCTGGAGGCGGTATTGACCCGCCTGGCGGGCCAGCCGGTGGAGATCATCGGCGCGGGCCGCACCGACGCGGGCGTCCACGCCCGCGCTATGGTGGCCAGCGCCCAACTGGACGTGAAGGAATCCCCCGAGGAGATCCGGGACTACTGCAACCGCTACCTGCCCGACGCCATCGCCGTGCGGGAGGTGAAGCCCTGCGCGCCCCGGTTCCACGCCCGGTACAACGCGCTGGGCAAGACCTATCGCTATACGGTGTTTGTGGGGGAAGTCAAGCCCATCTTCGACCGGAAGTATGTGACCATGCTGTCCTATGTCCCCGATGTGGAGCGGATGCGGCAGGCCGCCGCCTATGTGACGGGCGAGCATGATTTCGCCGCCTTCTGCGGCAATCCCCGCATGAAAAAGTCCACCGTCCGCACGGTGGACACCATCGACATCCAGCAGCGGAAGGATCGCATCACCTTCACCTTCCACGGCAACGGCTTTTTGCAGAATATGGTGCGCATTCTGGTGGGCACTCTGCTGGAAGTGGGCCGGGGCTTCTGGGAGCCGGAGCAGGTGCAGACCATTCTGGAAAGCCGCGACCGCAAGCAGGCCGGCCCCACCGCGCCGCCGGAGGGCCTGTGCCTGATGAAGGTGGATTATTGAGGCTGGTGAAACGCGTCTCTTCCATTGTCAGCAAAATGAACGGCGGGGTGTGGTCACCCCGCCGTTTTTAATTGTGCCGCTTTGACGGCACACCTCAACTTTTCACTTTTCTCGCTTATCTTTTCACTGACAAAAAAGAACCGCCCAAGCTGGGCGGTTCTTTTTTGTCACATATTATGAATGTCGTTTAACAGCTCGTCCAACGACATGCTGCCGACCTTTTCATCAGCGGCCGCAGCGGGATTGGCGGCCTCTGCCGCCTGCCGGGCAGCTTCCGCTTCGGCGGCCTGCCGTGCGGCTTCCGCCGCCTGACGCTGGGCGATCTCCTGCTGCATCTTGCCGGACAGATCCTCCACGAAGGGGCTGGTCAGGGTGTCGTCGGACACTCTCCGCTGGGGCGCGGCGGGTGCGGCACTCTTCCGGACAGGCGCGGCGGTTCTCGGCGCGGGCTGGGGCGCAGGCACGGCCTTCACCGGTTCGGTACGCCGGGCAGGCTGCTGGGGTACGGGCTGCTGGGATGTATTGCGGCTGGGACGGGGCGGCGTGGGCGGCTGATCGTCGTCATCACCGTCGTCGTCATCGTCATATCCGCCGTCGTGACCGATGCGGCCCAGCAGGAAGCCCACCAGCAGCAGGATGATGACCAGCAGCGCCGCACCGATGATCAGTGCGGTGGTGGTGGCGATCTCACCCACCAGCGGCAGCGTCACCGTCATGGGGATGGAGTAGGTGGGCGGCTCGGGCGGAATATTGGGGTCGATGATCTCCATGGTGGGGATGATGCCATCGTACTTGGGCATACGGTACACATGGACGGTATAGGTCTTGGAGGTGGTACCGTCCTCTGCCGTGCAGGTGACGGTCATCACGGTGTCGCCCTCCTGGGAGAGCTGGGCGCTGGCCTCGGTGACCTTCAGTGCCTTCTCGTCCTTGGCCACGCCGGTCAGCTTGGCGGATTTGGTCTCATAGGGAACGTAGGCCACATAGTCCGTTACCGCGCCGGAGAAGGTGGGACTGAGGGTGCCCACATCCAGTGTCAGCTCCTTCAGCATGGCGTCGGTGCTGGGCTTATAGTTGGGATCCTGCTGGCGGGTGACGGAGATGGTATAATTCTTCTTTGCGCCGGTGGCGGCGGTGCAGGTGACGGTAACGGTATTGCTGCCCACCACCAGAGAATTACCGCTGACGGAGACCTTGGCGGAGCCGTCCGCCGCCTTGTAGCTGAGGTTCAGGGACTCCACGGCATAGGGCACCGTGGCGGTATAGTAGGTAGTACCCTTGCTGAAAGCCGGGCTCAGTGTGGCGTTGGAGCAGCTGAGGGAGCTGAGGTCGCAGTTGCTGCTGAGCGGCGCGTCCACGGCGCCTGTCCAAGAGGCCGGGCTCAAGGCAGTATCCTCGCCGCCGTCGCTGACGGTGATGTTCTTGAAGCTGGCATTCAGCGCCGTACCGGCCGCAAGGTCGCTCTTGACCCGGAAGGTAACGGTCAGCACAGAGGAAGAGGAAATGGGATCTACGCCGTACAGCACGAATTTCATGCCGTTGTTGACCATGGTCCAGCCGCTGAGCTGATTGTCATAGTTGGTGAATTCCAGCGTGCTGCTGTCGTAATCCAGCGTGGCATCCACGCCCATAATATCGCTGCCGGAAACGCTGAGAGTCAGCTTGACGGTGCTGCCGGCCTGCACAGTGCCGCTGCCGCTGAGAGTCGCGGAGGCGGCCTCGGCCCGCTGGGGCAGCAGGGCTACGATCACCAGCGCCAGCGTCAGCAGAAGCTTCAAAAGGGAAGTCGATTTTTTCATGGCGTTATACTCCTATCAACCGATGGTGTCCTTACCCACGACTACGCGGGCAGCCTTGACCACGTCGGTAATGCTGACCTTTTCGTCCAGGTTGATGTCGGCGGCCAGCTCATAGATGCCCTCCAGCGCCTTCTTGCCGACCACATGGGATTGGATGGCCACCACATCGGTGATGGTAACAATGCCGTCGCCGTTGACGTCACCCAGAACGGCCATCCAGAAGGAGACGCCCTGATAGGTCAGAACCATGCCGGTGCAGACATTGCCGCTGGTGACCTGGGTATCACCGTTGTACATAACGGCGCCGCTGCCCATCTGCTCCAGAACATCGGACACCTGAACGCCGGGTACCAGAACCAGCGCGTAATCCTCGTCGTCGATCTGATCCAGCGGTACGGCATCATACATGGGCTTGAAGGTCATATCCTCGTCCAGCATCACTGTGGCGCCGGCGGTGTAGCCCTCCCAACCCTTGAAGGTATAGCTGTACTGGCTGTCCGGCGACTTGATGGGCGGGATCTCCGGAGCGGGGATCAGTTCACCTTCGGCCACGGTGCCGCGCTTGTACACCTCGCCGTTGGCGTCCAGGAAGGTATAGGTATATTCATCCGCGTACTGGGCGTACAATGTCAGGTCGGAGGCGATGATCTTGGTGGCTGCCGAGATCTGCTCGCCGCCCTCCTTCTCGGTGAACCAACCGATGAAGGAATAGCCCTTCTTGGTGGCGGTGGGCAGCTTGCCGTAGACGATGTCACTCAGCGACACGGTCTTGGTCTTGCTTCCCTTGAGGGTGCCGCCGTTGGGATCAAAGGTGATCAGGAAGGTTTCGTCGTCGTGGGTCTGACCGCTGTTGGTGCGGACAGTAAACTCGGACTTTACAAGCTCAAAGGACTTGCCGTTGGCCGCCGCCGTCAGCGTGAAGGTGTAATCTCCGGCGGCCAGCTTGCTGTAAGGCACGCTGTCGTCCAGCAGCTTCAGGTCATAGGCGGTATCCTTGGGGGCGGCGCTCTGGTTGATCACCGCGCCGCCGCCCTTCTTGGCGATGGTAATATTGACGGAGGTAATGGGGGACGAGCAGGAAATGACGCCCCGGACAGGGAACGAGGAGTTTCCGGCCACCAGAACGTTATCCTTGGTGGGATAGATGACGCCCCGCATCGTCCAGTCGGCTGTGCTGGCGGCCAGAGCGATGGGCTGCCACTCGGTGGTGTCCGTTCCCTCGGCGGCGGCCACCATCACCAGCGTATCATTTTCATAGCTGAGATATGTTTCTGTCTTGCAGTTTTTCAGCAGATAGCCGCTCTTTCCCTGCTCCAGCTCCCACTTCTGGCTGCTGGCGGTGGAGGGTGCGGCCAGGGTCACGCCCTTGCTGCCGGCACTCAGACGCAGGGTCTTGCCATCCACCACGGTGCTCAGGGTATAGAAGCCGCCGTCATAGTAGGCCAGCGTGAAGCTCTGGTTGACGGCATCCTCGGCCCGGACATTCAGCTTGGCGCTGCCGCCGGTGGTATCGACGGCGTGCTTCTGATCGCCGCTGTTCAGCACCAGCTGGTAGTTGCCGTCTGCCTTCAGGGCATCCTGATAGCCGTTGTTCATCAGCATCACCAGCGCGTCCGCCGGCTCGTTGACGGCCAGGCGGCGGTAAACGCCGATCTGCACATCGCCGGAGCTGCCGAAGAAGTAGCGCAGGATCTTGCCGGAGGTATTGTATTTATTGGAGGTATCGCCGGACATGAGGGAGCCGGTCTTACCGTTTTCGCTGCGCAGCTCCTCCGCTGTGACCAGACGGCCGGACACCGCATAGATAGCCTGGATCAGATCGCCCTCCGGCTGGTTGGCAAAGCCGCCCAGGTTGGAAAAGGCCCGCTGGATCAGAGAGCTGGCGTCAGAGGGGCCATGCTGCACGGCGCGGCTCCAGAACACGTTCTTCAGCGCCACGGAGTAATCGTCGATGTCGAAGCCGGACACCGCGCCCTCTACCAGGCTGACCACCTTGTCATAGAAGGTGGCACGGGTATAGTCATACTGGGCCTGACCGAAGGTATCCTTATAGGTATCCGCCATGGTCTCCCACGCGTTGTCAAAATAGCTGCCGTAGCCGCTGGTGATGTAATGATAGGCGTCATCCAGCGTCTGGCCGATGTCGCGGTACACGCTGCTGTCGCTCTTTTTGCACCATTCGGCGAAAGCGTGGGGCGTACCGGCCTTACTGGCAAACATGTACATGCCGTAGGACTTGCCGCCGGGATCGCCGGGGGTGGTGGCAATGATGCCGGGGTCGTAATCCTTACCGATCTCATAGAACCGGCTCAACGCGTCATAATCCGCATTGCGCCACTGCATGGCGGTATCGGCGATGGCGCGGATCAGCAGTCCGCCGGTCACCAGGCTGAACACCATGGCAAGACTCAGCAGCAGGGCGGTGCCCCTTTGTAAAAGCTTCATACCGTTTTTCCTCACTCTCCGTCAAGAATACGCGGACACGCAAATCATGGGGAGGCATGCCGCCTCTCCACCGATTTACATAATATTCAAAGAAAGTATAGCATCCGACGGCGGGCTTGTCTATAAAAAAAGCGAAAAAAACACAAAAAATTGCGTGATTCTGTCGAGTAACTACCATATTTAGGGAAAGTGCTTCTTTATATAACATTGGCGGACGGGAAAATGTTTCAGGACATAAAGAATTTGTAAATTTCATGCCGCTGGAAAAGATTGGCTTGCTTCTCCGGCCAGGCCATGTTACAATAAAAGCGATCGTTGGTATATATACCATAGATTGATTTTGAGGGAGGGAAATACAGATCCTTCCGGCAGAAACACATGCGCGGGATTATGGAGGAACCCTATGAAGAAGAGAGTATTGGCGATCCTGCTGGCGGTCAGTCTGGCTTTTAGCCTGCTGCCAACAGCTTACGCGGCAGACATCACCGAGGACGTACCGGTGTGCGTCTGTGCAGAGGTCTGCACCGAGGAACATGTGAACGCGGACTGCCCCGTCTGCGGCGCGGAGGGCGCGGCGGTGGAGCGCTGCGGCAGGTACATCGCTCCGGCGGAGGCTGAAGCGGCCCGGCCCACGGACGAGGGACAGCCTGAAAACGGCGCTCCCGACGCGGACAGACCCGAAGAGCCCGCGGTGCAGTCCGTTGACCAGGGCATCGCCGTGCAGGCGGATGCACACAACCATTGCTTCTGCGGCGGCGGCGTCACAGCGGGCGATCATACCAGCCATTCCGACGTGACCTATACGGCGTGGAACGGCACCAGCGGCATTTCATATACCAACAATACCGCCTATGTCTATCTGACGGGCAATGCCACCATCAGCAGCCATCTGACGGTGGACGGCAAAACGCTTTACCTGTGCCTGAACGGCAAGACCCTTTCCAGCAGCGGTAAGGCCAAAATTCAGGTCAAAAACAACGGACGGCTTGTCCTCTGCGACTGTCAGGGCGGCGGCACGTTCAAAGGCGCGACGCAGAGCGTCTGGGGCGGCGCCTGCGTTTACCTCTACACCAGCAGACTGGACATGTTCGGCGGCAAGCTCACCGGAGGTAAGGTCACCGGCAAGGGTGGCGGCGGCGCCATCGCGCTGGATGACCACCAGTGCGCGTTCAACATGTATGGCGGCGAGATCTCCGGCAACGACGGCAACAAGGCCGGCGGCGCCATTTTCCGGACATTCGGGAGCGGCGTGAACCAGCCTGGCGGCACCTTCAATATGTACGGCGGCACCATCAAGGATAACAAAGCCCAGAATGGCGGCGCGTTCTATTCTGTCACCGCCGGTACGGTCAATCTGGCGGGCGGCACGATCTCCGGCAATCAATCTACCTCGACGACCAATAGTGACTACACCGGCGGCGGCGCCATTTACATGCGCGGCGGCGGCACGCTCACCATTTCCGGCACGCAGATCACAGGCAATTCGGCCAAAAAGGACGGCGGCGCCATCTTTACGGGCTGCGGTAATGTCACCATTTCCGGCAGCGCAAACATCAGCAACAATACCGCGGGCCGCCGGGGCGGCGCCATCTGTCTGTACAGTGATACGGGTCTGGACGCGAAGCTCAACATGACCGGCGGTACGATCTCAGGGAATAGTGCCACAAACGATGGCGGCGGTGTCTACGTCGGCAAGAAATGTACACTCACGCTCAGCGGCAGCGCAGCTTTCACCGGGAACAAAGCCAAGTGGGGCGGCGCGATTTATCTGACGGATAATTCTTCGATGACCATGACGAGCGGAACGCTTACGCAGAACAATGCGTCAGAGCAGGGCGGCGGCGTGTTCAGCTACAGTGATTCGTCGAATTGTAACCTCTCCGGCGGAACGCTTGAAGGCAACACGGCAGGGAAAAACGGCGGAGCGGTTTACATCAACAAGGGCGCCTTGAAACTCAGCGGCAGCCCCGTTGTCAAGGACAACACGGTTTCCGGCAGGGCGGACAATGTCGAGCTCAATTCCGGCAAGACGCTGACCATCAGCGGCGCGATGTCCACCGGCGCGTCTATCGGCATTACCACCGCAAACACCAGCTACCCCGTGGCGTTTTCCAGTGCCTGTGCCGCGGATTACGCGAAGTATTTCTTCTCGGACGACGCCAATGCCCATGTGGAGTATAAGGATGACCAGAAGCTGTACCTTGTCGCCAATGTGGCTGCCAAGACCCTTACCGTAAAGTTTTACGCCAACGGCGGTACAGGCGCACCGGCCGATATGACGATACAGGAGAAAGGCGGGGCGTTCACATTTACCATTCCCACCACGGTCCCGACACGGGATGGCTACCACTTCAAATGCTGGTCAGAGGCTCAGGATACACTCCTGAGTGGATATAAGTCGGGCGATCAGGTCGTGATAAGAGCAAATGGATCTACGGAAAAGACACTCTACGCCTTCTGGGAGGCGCACAGCGGCGGCACGGCCACCTGCACGGAGAAAGCCGTCTGCTCGACCTGTGATCAGGAATACGGTGATGTTGACGCCAACAACCACGACTGGGGCGCGTGGACATCCAACGGCGACGATACCCACACCCGCACCTGCTCCCGTGATAAGTGCCACACCGAAAACGGCAACTGCTCCGGCGGCACGCCCACCTGTACCGAAAGGGCGGTTTGCAAGGACTGTAAGGCCGCGTATGGCAGCGTTCTGGGGCATGTGTGGAGCGAACCGAACTATACCTGGACAGCGGTTCCGGACGGTTATATGTGCGTAGCATCCAGCAAGTGCAAGAACTGCGACTCTGATGTCGCCGATGTTGCAGCTGTGACCTACGCTGTGACAAAAATGCCAACCTGCCTGGAAGAAGGTACCGGTACATACACGGCAGCGTTCTCTTCTGCGTTTGGCTTCCCCGCACAGACCAAGGAAGTGACCCTTCCCGCCACCGGACATGACTGGGCTGACGCTACCTGCACCACGCCCAAGACATGCAAGGTCTGCCAGGTCACTGAGGGCGACGCCGCCGGCCACACCGGCGGCAAGGCCAACTGCCACACCAAGGCGGTATGTGAGGTCTGCCAGCAGGCATACGGCGAATTTGACGCCGCCAACCACGACGGCGGCACTGAGCTGAGAAATAAGAAGGATGCCACCTGCACCGAGAAGGGATACACAGGCGACACCTATTGCCTGGGCTGCAGCACCGTGATCAAGGCCGGTGCCGAGATCGACGTCTCCGGCCACGACTGGGGCGCATGGACATCCAACGGCGACGGCACCCACACCCGCACCTGCTCCCGCGATAAGAGCCACACCGAAAACGGCAAGTGCTCCGGCGGCACGGCGGATTGCTGCCATAAGGCGAAGTGCGGCATCTGCAAGGGTGAATACGGTGCGCTTGCCCCTGACGACCACACCGATCTGAAGCACTTCCCCGCCAAAAAGGCCACTACCAAGGCAGAAGGCAACATCGAGTACTGGTACTGCTCCGGCTGCGGCAAATATTACCGCGACGCGGCGGCCACAGATGAGATCACCCAGGCCGACACCGTGATCGCCAAGCGGCGGCCCTCCGGCGGTACCCCCTATGATCCTGATGTGTACAAGGAACTGATGGACGGCAAGGACGGCAAGAACACCCAGTCCGGCGTCAAGTCCAGCAACACCGGTGACCCCGGCGTAGCGTTGTATGCGGGCATGGCCCTGCTGTCCCTGACCGGCGGCGCGTGGGTCGTGGGCAAGAAGAGAAAATAAGGGTAAGTAATAGGAAAAAGCGCCCCGAGGGGCGCTTTTTCTATTGACCTTCCCGGATAAGGACGGTTTTGAATGTGTCCCTTACCGGGCGGCCTCCGCCCAGTGGTTATCTACCAGCTTGTCGAAGTCCACCCACTGCTCCTCCGTCAGCTCGCCCGCCTGGGTCATGACGGTCTCCAGCCGCTCCAGAGACGCCTTCTCCATGGTCAGCGGCATGTTCCACGCGCCGATCTCCCGGTGGCGGGCGGTAACGGCCTCCAGCGTGTCAAGACTGGTATCGGGGAACTGGCCGATGATGGCCTCCGCCACCTCCCGGTCGGTGTGGGAATCCACCCAGTCCAGCGCCTTGGCGATGGCCCGGCAGAAGGCGGCGATCACATCGTCATGGGCCTGGATATAGCTCTGTGAGGCGAAGTAGGCCGTATAGGGGATCTCGCCGCTCTCCGCGCCGATGGAGCAGAGGATATACCCCTCGCCGGAGGTGACCACCTGGGTGGCGGCAGGCTCGAACAGCGTCACATAGTCCCCCTGGCCGCCGGTGAAGGCACCGGCCATCATGTTGAACTGCACGCTGGTGTCCACGGTCACGTCCACCTGAGGCTCCAGGCCGTGCTGGCGCAGGACGTACTCCAGCGTCATCTCCGGCACGCCGCCCTTGCGGCCGCCGATGATGGTCTTGCCCCGCAGATCCTCCCAGTCGAAGGGATCGTCGGTGCGGCCCATGAGGAACGCGCCGTCCCGTGCCGTCAACTGGCCGAACACCACGGGATAGTCGTCCTTGCCCTGATTGTAAATGTAGACGCAGCTCTCCGGCCCGGCCAGGCCGATGTCGCTCTGTCCCGACACCACGGCGGTCATCACCTTGTCGGCGCCGCCGCCGTTGGTCAGCTCGATGGCAAGGCCCTCCTCCCGGAAGAAGCCCAGCTCCAGCGCCACATACTGGGGCGCGTAGAATACGGAGTGGGTCACCTCGTTGAGACGGACCGTGGTCAGTTCCGCTTCCGCCGTCCCCGCGCCGCAGCCGCATAGCAGCGGTAGCAGCGTCAGGGCGGCCAGCACCGGTGCGAAGATCTTTTTCATGCTTTTACCCCCAACAAACGATATAGTATTTTTTCCACCCGCAGTACCAGCTGGTACATGACCACCGCGGCCACCAGCAGCAGCAACACGCTGGTCATCACCAGATCCATGTTGAACACCTGTGAGCCATAGACGATCAGGTAGCCCAGACCGGCCCGCGAGACAAGAAACTCCCCCATGATGACGCCTACCCACGACAGGCCCACATTGACCTTCAGGGTGTTCAGCAGCGTGGCATAGTTGGCGGGGAACACCAGCATCCACAGAAGCTGCCACCGGCTGGCGCCCATGGCGTCCATCAGCCGGATCTTCTGGGCGTCCGTGGCGCGGAAGCCCTCGTACATGTTCAGAATGGTGACGATCAGCGAAATGGCCAGGGTCATGACGATGATGGCGCCCGTCCCGGCCCCCATCCACACGATGAAGATGGGGCCCAGCGCCGTTTTCGGCAGGGCATTGAGCACCACCAGATACGGATCCAGGATCCGGCTCAGGGTGGGCCACCACCACATGGCCACCGCCACCACCGTTCCCGCGGCGGTGCCCAGCAGGAAGCCCACCGCCGTCTCCCAGCAGGATACCCCCACATGCACCAGCACGTCGCCGCTGCGGCACAGGCTGAGGAACGTGGCGGCGATGCGGCTGGGACTGCTGACCAGAAAGCCGTCGCTGAGCCCGATGCGGCAGCTCAGCTCCCAGAAGGCGAAAAAGCCCGCCAGAATGGCCAACTGCCACAGCCGCACCCGGCGGTTCTGCCGCCGCAGCTCCCGCAGATACCGGGCCCGTTTGGGCGATACGGCAGGTTCATTCATGCAGCTCCAGCTCCTTCCATATGGCGTCGAAATACCGGGGGAAGGCGGGGTTCTCCCGCCGCTGCATGGGCGTCAGCTGCCGCAGCTCCCCCATGTCGAACACGGCCTTTACCGCGGCGGGCCGCTGGGACAGCACCACCACCCGATCCGACATGCTGACGGCCTCGGAGATATCGTGGGTCACCAGCAGGGCGGTCTTGCCCTCGGAGCGGATGATGCGCCAGATGTCGCCGGACACCGCCAGCCGCGTCTGATAGTCCAGGGCGGAGAAGGGTTCATCCAGCAGCAGGATATCCGGCCCTGTAGCCAGCGTGCGGATCAGGGCGCACCGCTGGCGCATGCCGCCGGAGAGCTGATCGGGCCGCTTGGCGGCGAAGGCCGAAACGTCGTACCGGGTCAGCAGCGTGTCAACGTGGGCGTGATGGCCGGGATCGTGATCCCGGCGGATCTGAAGGCCCAGCATTACATTGTCCCGGATAGAGCGCCATTCAAAAAGCTGATCCCGCTGGGGCATGAAGCCCATCCGCCCGCTGGCCCCGGTCACCGGCTGGCCGTACAGCTCCACCGTGCCGCCGTCCAGGGTCTCCAGCCCCGCCAGCACCCCCAGCAGCGTGGATTTTCCGCAGCCGGAGGGGCCCACGATGCTGACGAATTCCCCCTCCGCCACGTCGAAGGATACGCCCCGCAGCGCCTCGACCTCGCCGTTGCGGGCCTGATAGGTCAGGGCGGCATCGCGGATCGTAATGATATTGCCCATATGCGCCTCCCTTTTTGTCGTATGCCTTGCGGGAGAGAGGTCTCTCCCTGCATCAGTATATTGAGGGGCCGCCCCGTTGGTTACTCGTTGACATTTCTGACCTGATGGTGTACCATGGATGTACAGCAAATAGGATAAGTACTCATAATTTGTAACAATATTAAAGGAGGATGTTCCTATGAAGAAGATCATTTCCACCACCAACGCCCCCGCCGCCATCGGCCCCTACTCCCAGGCCATCGACTGCGGCAATTTCCTCGTCACCTCCGGCCAGGTGCCCTTCGATCCCGCCACCGGTGAGTTCGTCCCCGGCGGCATCACCGAGCAGACCCGCCAGGTGCTGACCAACATCAAGGCCATCCTGACCGAGGCCGGCCTGACCATGGACAACGTGGTCAAGACCACCGTGTTCCTGCAGAACATGGGCGACTTCGCCGCCATGAACGCCGTGTACGCCGAGTTCTTTACCGAGGGCCAGTATCCCGCCCGCTCCGCCGTGGAAGTCGGTGCCCTGCCCAAGGGCGCCCTGGTGGAGATCGAGACCATCTGCGTCAAGTAAGCCCAAAACAGCAAAAAAGGAACCGTCCTCTCGGACGGTTCCTTTTTTGCTGTTTTGATGAAAAGATCACCTTATCTGATCCCCATGGCCAGCTCGGCGATCTGGACGGTGTTGGTGGCGGCGCCCTTGCGCACCTGATCGCCGCAGCACCAGAGGTTCAGGCCGTTGTCGCTGGTAAGGTCGTCGCGGATACGGCCCACGAACACGATGTCCTGATCGGAGGTATCCAGCGGCATGGGGTACTGCTTATTCTGGAGATCGTCCACAAGGCGGCAGCCCGCCGCCTTGGCGATGGCGGCCTTGGCGTCGGCCACGCTGATCTTCTCCTTGGTGCGCACCACGATGGACACGCTGTGGCTGCGAACCACGGGGACGCGGACGCAGGTGCAGCTCACCTTCAGATCCGGCAGGTGCAGGATCTTGCGGCCCTCGTTCTGCATCTTCATCTCCTCGGAGGTATAGCCCTCAAAGGCCTCGCCGCCGATCTGGGGGATGACGTTATAGGCGATCTGATACTGGAACACCTTGGGCTGATAGCTCTCCCCCTTGCTGAGGGCGTCCACCTCGGCCATCAGCTCAATGGGGCCGCCGGCGCCTGCGCCGCTGACCGCCTGATAGCTGGAGGCCACGATGCTCTCGATGGGGCTGAGCTGGTTCAGGGCGTTGATGGCCACCAGGGACACGATGGTGGTGCAGTTGGGGTTGGAGATGATGCCCTTGTGCCACTTCACATCCTCGGGGTTGATCTCGGGGATCACCAGGGGCACGTCCTTATCCAGACGGAAGGCGCTGGAGTTATCCACGAACACGGCGCCGGCCTTGACGATGGCGGGGGCGTACTGCTTGGCGATATCGTTCTCCGCCGCGCCCAGCACCAGATCCAGGCCCTCAAAAGCGCTGTCGGCAGCGGCCACGACCTCCACCTCGCCGCCGTTGAAGGGCAGCTTGGTGCCCGCGCTGCGGGCGCTGGCGATGGGACGCAGCTCCGCCACGGGGAACTTGCGCTCCTCCAGGATCTTCATCATCTCGCGGCCCACCGCGCCGGTGGCGCCCAGAATACCTACCTTGAACTGCTTCATTTCGCAACTTCCTCCTTTACAAAGCTGTCGTACAGGACACGAATGGCCTGCTCAAAATCTTTTTCCTCCACGCCCACGATGATGTTCAGCTCCTCGGGGCCCTGGGTGATCATACGGATGTTGACGCCGTGCTCGCCCAGCTTGCTGAAGATCTTACCGGACACGCCCAGGCGATAGGCCATCTTCCGGCCCACCGCCGCCACCACGGCGATGTGCTCCGTCACCTTGATGGCATCGGGCTGCACCTCCTGCTGGATCTCGCCCAGGATGCTGTACAGGCACGGGGCCGCCTTGGCGGCCTCCACCACCAGGGACACGGTGTCGATGCCGGAGGGAGCGTACTCCACGTTCACCTGGTGCTTGGCCAGGATGGACAGCAGCTTCAGCAGGGAACCTGGCTCGGAGGACATGCCGCTTTTGGCGATGGTGATGATGGAAAAGCCCTTCTTACCGGCAATACCGGTGATGAAGCTGTCGTCCTGCTCCTCGTCGTCGATGCTGCTGAGGATCATGGTGCCGTTGTGGGCGGGATCGTTGGTGTTGCGGATGTTCAGTGGGATGTTCTTCTCCCGGACGGGGAACACGGTGCCCTCATGCAGCACCTGGGCGCCCAGATAGCTGAGCTCACGCAGCTCGCTGTACGTCACCTTACGGATGGGTTCGGGGTTTTCCACGATGCGGGGATCGGCCATCAGGATGCCGGATACGTCCGTCCAGTTCTCGTACACATCCGCGTCCAGGGCCGCCGCCGCCAGCGCGCCGGTGATGTCGCTGCCGCCCCGGGTCAGGGTCACCACCCGGCCGTCGGGCATGGCGCCGTAGAAGCCGGGGATCACCACCCGCTGGCCGTCCGCCGCCTTCCGCAGCGCCTCGTAGCTGGCGTCCTGATCCACGGTGCCGTCAAACTTGAACCGCAGCCACAGCGCCGCGTCCAGGAAGGTATAGCCCAGATACTCCGCCATCAGCCGGGCGGCGAAATACTCGCCCCGGGAGGCCAGATACTCCTCGTCCGCCTCGCCGGAGGACATCCGCTGCCGCAGGGCGTCGAACTCCCCGTTCAGATCCAGGTGCAGGCCGCAGTCGTCGGCGATCTCCTGATACCGCTGCCGGATCAGGGCGAAGATCTTCTCGCAGCTTACGCCGTATTTCAGGTGGGCGCTGCACAGATATAAAAGGTCGGTGACCTTGTGATCGTCCTTGTACCGTTTGCCGGGGGCGGACACCACGATGACGCGGCGGGCGTCATCACTCTCTACAATGGCCTTGACTTTGGCAAATTGCACGGCGTCGGCCATGGAGGAGCCGCCGAATTTTGCTACTTTTAACATATCAACAGTCCTTTCGTCGGGTGCAAAGTATTTCCTCCTGTGGACAAAAAGACAATTTCTAGCAATTTGTCCTCGAATAAAAAACACTTGACTTTTTATGGGAAACAATATATCATAACCATCATGAAATTGCAAGGCGAAATTTTTGCTTTTTTCAAAAATTTTTTCAGTGAAAATAACCGGAGGTCTACCCCATGATGGAATACCAAAGCACCCGAAACCCCGACCTGCATGCCACGGCGGCCCAGGCGGTCCTGCAGGGCCTCGCCCCGGACGGCGGACTGTATACCATGCCCTCCCTGTCGGAGGTCAAGCTGGACTGGCAGGCGCTTCTGCCGCTGGACACCCTGTCCATGGCGCGGGAGATCCTGGCGGCGTTGCTGCCGTCCTTTACCAAAGAGGAGATGGACGGCCTTGTCCGGGCCGCCTATACCGATAAATTTGAGACGCCCGACCTGACCCCCACGGTAGCCGTGGGGGACGATGCGGTGCTGGAGCTGTTCCGCGGCCCCACCAGCGCCTTCAAGGACGTGGCACTCAGCATGCTGCCCCGCCTGATGACCGCCGCCCGCGAAAAGTGCGGCGTAGAGGACGAGATCCTGATCCTGACCGCCACCAGCGGTGACACGGGAAAGGCCGCCATGGCGGGCTTTCAGGACGTGCCGGGCACGAAGATCATCGTGTTCTATCCCTATGGCGGCGTCAGCGCCGTGCAGCAGCGGCAGATGGAAACCCAGCAGGGCCGCAACGTCTGCGTCTGCGCCGTCCGCGGCAATTTTGACGACGCCCAGACCGGCGTGAAGGACATCTTCGCCGCTGTGGAAAAGGAGCGCCTGCTGGCGGGCAAGGGCGTGCGCCTGTCCTCCGCCAACTCCATCAACATCGGCCGCCTGGCGCCCCAGGTGGTGTACTACTTCCGCTCCTATGCCCAGTTGTGCCGCATGGGCCGCATCCAAGCGGGCGACAAGGTGGATTTCGCCGTGCCTACCGGCAACTTCGGCGACATTCTGGCGGGTTATTTCGCCCGCGAGCTGGGTCTTCCCGTGGGACGGCTCATCTGCGCCAGCAACGCCAACGATGTGCTGACCGATTTCCTGCGCACCGGCCGCTATGACCGGAACCGTCCCTTCTATAAGACGGTGTCCCCCTCCATGGACATTCTGGTGTCCAGCAATCTGGAGCGGCTGCTGTACCTCATGAGCGGCGACGCGGCGCTGGTGGCGGAGCTGATGGCGCAGTTGAAGGAAAATGGCGTCTATCAGGTGCCGGAGGCGCTGCTGGAGAAGATCCAGAGCGTGTTCTGGAGTGGCTGCTGCGATGATGACGCCACCAAGGCGGCCATCGGCAGACTGTGGAAGGAGCACGGCTATCTGGCCGACACCCACACGGCGGTGGCCTGGCAGGTGGCCCAGGACTATAAGGCCGCCTGCGCCGACCATAATCCCGTGGTGGTGCTGTCCACCGCCTCCCCCTATAAGTTCCCCGCCGCCGTGCTGGAGGGGCTGGGCGAGGGAGTCGACGGCGACGGCTTTGACGCCATGGAGCGGCTCCACGCCCTGACCGGTGTGCCTGTTCCCGCCAATCTGCAGGGTCTGCGGCAGCGGGAGGTGCTGCACCAGGATGTGATCGACCGCGAGGACATGCTGTCCTATGTTCTGGAGAAAGCAGGTGAAGCCGTATGGAGCAAGTGACCATCCGCGTCCCGGCCACCACCGCCAATCTGGCGGCGGGCTTTGACGTACTGGGCTGCGCCCTGGGCCTTTACAACACCCTGACCTTCACCCCGGCGGAGCATCTCAGCTTCTCCGGCTGTGACGAGCAGTATCAGACGGAGGAAAACCTGGCCTATGTGGCCTATGCCAAGGTGTGGCACGAGCTGCGGCGCATCGACGTGCCGCCGGTACACATCCACATTCAGGCCGACATCCCTGTGTGCCGTGGCCTGGGCTCCTCGGCGGCGCTGATCGCCGCCGGCGCCATGGCGGCCAACGTGATGGCAGGCAAGCCCTTTGACCGGCGGCAGCTTCTGTCCCTGACCACGGAGATCGAGGGCCACCCCGACAATCTGGCCCCGGCACTGCTGGGCGGTCTGACCGCCTCTATGCTGCTGGGCGGCCAGGTGTACACGGTGGAGTATCTGCCCCACCCGGAGCTGCGGTTCGTGGCCCTGTCGCCGGACTTTCCTCTCAGCACCCACGAGGCACGGCGGGTGCTGCCCTCCATGGTGGCCCATAGCGATGCTGTCCGCAACGCGGGCTTTCTGGCGGTGCTGCTGCGGGCGATCGAGCAGGGCGACGAGGCGCTGATCGCCGCGTCCTTACAGGATCGGCTGCACCAGCCCTACCGCCGCCGCCTGATCCCGGAGTATGACAGGATCGAGGCGCTGGCCCATCAGAACGGCTGCCAGGCCGTGTGCATCAGCGGCGCTGGCCCCACCATCCTGTGTATCACCCGCGACCCGGCCTTTGCCGCCCGGATGGAGCGGGCAGTGGCGCCCTTGGAGCACCACTGGCAGGTGCGGGATCTCCCCGTGGACTATCACGGCACCATCAAGATCTGATGAAAATGCCGGAGGCTGTGCCTCCGGCATTTTTCGAGCAAAAAGCGATTGCAATCCGGATTTCCCCGTGATATGATGACGGAGAAAAAGGGAAAAACTGTCGAAAAGAGGTGAGATGCTTGCAGGCGTTATCTATCGCGTTTCACGCTATCGTACCCCTATTTCTGATCATCGCCGTGGGCTTCGGCGTCAAGCGTCTGGGCTGGATCGGCCCGGAGGACGTGCGGCGCTTCAACAAGGTGTGCTTCTATACCTTTATGCCGGTGATGCTGTTCTATAACATCTATACCTCTGACTTCTCCCATGCGGTGCGCCTGCCCTATGCCCTGTTCGTGGTGGGCGCGGCGCTGACGATGATCCTGCTGTCCGTTGTCATCACGCTGCTGGTGGAAAAAGCACCGGAGCGCCGGGGCGTCATGATCCAGGCAGCCTTCCGCAGCAACTTTGTGCTGCTGGGCCTGCCCATCGCCGAGGAGCTGCTGCCAGACGGCAATTTCGGCGTTACCGCCCTGATGATCGCCATTGTGGTGCCTCTCTACAACATGATGTCGGTGGTGGTGCTGGAATACTTCCGGGGCGGCAAGCCCAAGCTGGGCGAGGTACTGCTGGCGGTGCTCAAAAATCCGCTGATCATCGCCTCCATCGTGGGCCTGCTGGTGCAGGCACTGCACATTACTCTGCCGGAGGTGCTGGTGTCCTTTGCCGGAAAGATGAACAGCGCCGCCACACCGCTGATCCTGCTGCTGTTGGGCGCGTCCTTCGAGGCCCGGCAGCTGTCCCGCTATAAGAAGCAGCTGCTGGTGTGCGTAGGACTGCGGCTGGTGGTGTTTCCCGGCGCGATTTTGGCGCTGGCCGCCACGCTGGGCCTGCGGAATATCGAGTTTGTCACCCTGCTGGCTATGATCGCCGCGCCTACCGCCGTCAATTCCTTCAATATGGCCCAGCAGCTGGGTGGCGACAGTGAGCTGGCGGGCAGTGCCGTGGTGGTATCCACCGCCGCCTCCTTCTTTACGCTGTTTGTCTGGATCACCCTGTTCAAGCAGCTGGGCATGTTCTGATATTACTTATATAAGGAGAGCTTCCTATGAAAACACCGGAAATTCATGAATCTGTTTTCGTTGCGCCTACCGCCACGGTAGTAGGCAATGTCCGTATCGGCGCTCACAGCAGTGTGTTCTTCGGCGCGGTGATCCGTTCGGAGCTGGATGAGATCGTCATCGGCGAGGGCACCAATATTCAGGATAACTGCGTGCTGCATATTGAGCGGGGCATCCCGGTGCATGTGGGCAGCGGCTGCACCATCGGCCACAGCGCCATCGTCCATAGCTGCACCGTGGGGGACAACACCTTGGTGGGCATGGGCGCCATCATCCTCAACGGCGCGGTGGTGGGCAAAAACTGCATCATCGGCGCGGGCGCGCTGATCCCTCAGAACGCCGTGATCCCCGACGGCTCTCTGGTGATCGGTATGCCCGGCAAAGTGCGCCGGAGCGTCACCGAGGAGGAGATCGCCACCAACCGGGCCAGCGCGCAAATGTACATGGAGGAAGCGGCGGAGTACAAGGAACAATTTGACCGGAAATAAGACAAAGCACCGCTGGGCAATGGCCCAGCGGTGCTTTTTTCAAAAAAGCGGCATGCTGCCAAAAACTGCCTGTGCATAGAACCGCATTCACGGCAGATACTATCCATGAAAAATCTGCTTTGACTGGAGGAAATTTATATATGAAAGCAACCGGAATCGTCCGGCGCATCGACGATCTGGGCCGCGTGGTGATCCCAAAGGAGATTCGCCGCACCATGCGTATCCGTGAAGGCGACCCGTTACAGATGACATTGTCACCGTGGGAAAAATTCTGCTTCGCCATGCTGGATCTGTCAAAAAGATGGGGACTGGATTGTACATAGTGACGGAGAATAAGGGCGAGAGCGTGGGGATACGGGAGGGGTGAGATGGCGGAAAATTACTGAGCGACACAAGGAGGCTTGACGCAGCACGTCAAGTCTCCTTGTGTTTATTTCAATAAATCCGCCAGATACCCTTCGTCTTTTTTATGAGCACCGTGTGTTTGTTTGTATTTTTTGATGACATCAACGAGCGTATCGATGTCCGAGCCGAAATAGTCCCAGTAGAACTGTGTGCTGTTATCATAGCGTTTGCGGTTATAGACTACATTTGCTTTGCAGAAAGCCTTTGCGTCTGTGTGGTTCTTTCCGGCCTTGACCTTCTCAAACTCAGCATCCTTTCCCTCCGCAATTAGGAGGAGCATTTCAAGTTCCGGCTTTGTACAGAACTTTCTGATTCCTTTAATTCGGTCTCGATAGTCGGCGGGAACAGAAAGCTTGTCTGTCAGCGTATCGCCAATGCGGTATACCTCAAAATCTCCGGTATAGATGTTCAAGTTTGTCTTGATGATTGGGGAGGTAAGCTGACGGGCATGGTACACATTCAAGACAACCAAATCATCTCTTGAAAACTTCAGGCGTCCCGCATCCAGCAGCATCTCCACAACAGCCTTTTCATTGGGGCCTTCACACATGACAAGGATCTTCACGTGTGCATCAGCTCCTTCTTCAGCCTCATCAAATCTTCGTAGTTGACGGAAGTCTGGAAGGCATTGTTGTAGAATTGCTTGCTTTTCAGCAGCTCAGGGCGAAGATCGTAAGCGTCATACATATTGCTCAACGATACTTTTCCGTTCGCTTTGGAAATCCAGATGTTGTCCTGCCGATTGAACAAGTCCAGAACCTCACAGTAGTGCGTCGTGAAAATCAGAGTGGCATTGTGGCGATTGACTGACTTGTCCTTGTAGAGACTAAGCATATTCTCAACCAAGGTTTTGTGAAAGTGGTTCTCAACCTCATCGATAATCAAATCGAACCCATACAAGAGAGAGGCTGCAACAAAGGTGTAGAGAAGCATGCCTTTAGTCGTACCGCTGGAAAGGAAGTAAAGCAGCTCTTTGTCGGACATGATTTGTTCTTTGGACTGATTACCTTCGAATTTCAAACGGAAGTTGTGCTCATCCTTCATAGAAATCTCGCGGATATTCTCGTCGAAAATCCGGAGGATATGTGAAAGCATAGAGGGATCGATTTTATACTTTTTGAGTGCCTTGAACATCAACTGATAGGTATCGGCCCCCTCTCCATCGCTGTCAAAATAGACTGCTCGGGTCTCTTTTTTCTGAAGGACAAAGAAGACAATGGAGGTATCCTCTGGAAGAGCGCCAATGTTGGATACCGGTTCAAAATCGTCATCCGCATAGATGCTCTTGATTTTGGATTTGTAGTACTTCTTTTTCTCAAGCTTTTGATTCACAAAGCTCGCTTTGTTATTGAGCGTTGTGCTGGCAGCAAGTTCAGTGCGGTATCTGTAGATAAAGCCCTCGTGATAGAAGATAAGCTCCAACTTGATGCCGTCATAGGGATAATGCTTGTTCTCCAAGCAGAAATCACCGAGAATGGAATAGCAGCAATCAAGCAGATCAACTGCGGTTGTCTTACCGGAAGCATTCTTGCCAACGAGGCCAACCGTGTTAAATACATAAAGCTCATCGGCAATAGCCTGTAGCTCGTACTCTTTATCTTCAGATGTTTTTTTGGATTTTGCAATAAAGTCAATGGTGAAGTTATCGCAGCAATTCTTAAAATTGCTTGCGACTACTCGAAGAAGTTTCATGTTCAAACACCTCCACAAATAGTATAACCTATAAATCCGAAATAAACAAGCTTTTTGTTTTAATCATTATGAAATGATGAAAATTTCAAAATTGAACATGGACATCGCGTCTTTAGTATATGTTTCGGCATCTCAAAATTGATGAATAACCCGCAGTATTCGCTAGAACTTGGTTCCTCGGAACAAGATAAGGTACAAGTCAGGGCCCAAGTTAGGGTACAAGTCGCGGGGCAGGTCACGGTGCAAGTCACGGTGCAGGTTGCAGTACAAGTCGATGCGTCAGGTCGTGTATGCAGCAGATTCATGCGTAATAATTTGTAAGCTGTCCGATTCCGAAACACGCAAGCCGTTTCCTTGCGGAGCGGGACAACCGTGTGCTATACTGAAACAAAGCAAACGCAAAGGAGACGCTGTCATGAACGCACGCGATTTCTATTCTGCATTTGTCCGCATAGCAAAGGAAGGCTCGCTGGTGACCAAAGAGATGCTTCCGTCCTTTCCGGAATCATGGGGAACGGCAACCTTCCTCGACCTATATCGGAACAATGAACCGGCGTATACGGAGTTGGTCAACAAGTATATCGTCCACAAGATCATCGAAGATGCCGGAATGACACCGCAGCATGAATATTTTCGCATTGATACGGTCGGCTGGATAACCCGGTATCAGAAGATGGAACAGGAAGCACACGAGTTAAAACTGAGTGCTCACTTGTGGGATTTGGAGATCGCCGTTGAACACGAAAATTCCAAGCAGGACTGGACAGACGAGGTCATCAAGTTGATTCACGTCAAGTGCCCGCTCAAGGTAGTCATCAGCTATAGCTGCTGCGATGAACGTGATACGACCGAGTGGAAGAAGCTCGATTTCATTGCCCGCTGGATGCAGGAGGTCAAGGCTTTTGCGAAGGGCAGCGACGAAGAATACCTGCTCATCTTCGGGAACTGCTTCAACTCAAAAACGAAAGCCGACTACGACACCTTTGATTATCGTGGGTACCTGTACAACCGCCAGACACGGCGCTTCAACAGAATATAGGCAACACAAAAGGATACAGAAAAAGCGCGGGATGATTCTTAGATAGAACCATCCCGTGCTTTGCTATATTGAGTTTTCTCCCCGCTCCCAATCTCGTCCCCGCCGCGGCGGGCTGCGGGAATGCAGAAGAAAGCACCTTTCCGTCTTCTGCATTTCCGCCCAAAAGGAAGTCTGTGCCACGCGTCTGCGCAGGCTTCCTTTTGCATTTTCTGAGCGGGCATTGCAAGCTGCATTTTGCAGTTTGTATATGCATCTGCAAGGAAAATGAGGGATTTCAAAGGGAGTATCCCTTTGACGCGGGGTTTCCAATAGGGGCGCGAGCCGCCCTGTTGGCACACGATTTTGCTCCGCAAAGTCTAGTGTGTTATACCTTTGCTTCCGGCTGACGCGGGAAAGGGGTTGGCGGCGTACTCTGCGACATGGCAGAGTGTGGTGGCAAACGCTTTTTCGCGGCAGTAGGACAGGCGGATTTTGTGACGGGGGTTACGGCACAACGCAGGATTTTTGAGAAGCAAAATCCGACTGGCCGGAAAAGGAAGCGGAGGTATATAAAGTCCGCCGCAGCGACACGCACTAAAACCACCACGGCAACTCCAGCCAGAGGTTGTCCATCGCCTCGCCTTCCAACTTTTTTGCCCGGCTTTCACTCAGGTTGAAATGAATCGCTGTGCCAATCAGGGTATGCCCAATATCATCCGTAAAGCCATAGCGGTACAGAAGATATGTCTGCTCCCGTTCGGAGATTTGCCTAAAGCCTTCATACAACTCCCGCAAGGTTTCTCTTTCCTCATAAACCTGTTCCGGAGATTTTGCGGTGATGTCTGCAACAGCTTCAATGCGCAGCAGCCGTTCCTCGCCGGGGAGAACTTCATCCAGCCGGACTTTTTGAAGCCCCAGCCCGTTTTGGGGATCGACCATTCGCTGCTCATACCGGGAAAAGGAATCCCGAACTAGATCAGTCATGGCATTTCGGATGAATGGAGCGGCATAGGTCAGGAACTTGACGCCGACGCTCTTATCATAGCTGGGAATTGCCTTCAATAAGCCGATGCTGCCCTCTTGTTCCAAATCACAGATTTCTATACTGAGATCGCTTTCCACCAGATTGGATTTCAGAAAAATCTCATTGGCTGTTTTTCGGATGAAGCCCGAATTGTATTCCAGAAGAAGATTGGCGGCATGGGTATCCCCCTTCTGAGCCAGAGCGCATAGCTGCTCATTGCTCGGTTTGCTCATCGTCCTTCTCCCGTGATGCGGCGTTATCTAAGGTGGACTGAAAAAGGCCCGTCAACGCCTGCCCGAATGTTTTCAGAGCATCCGGATCAATACAGTCCATGCCAGCTACACTGCCTATAATCAGATCGGATACTTGCTTCGGCGTAACGGTCAGGTTTTCCATATCCTGACCCTTCGCAACCTCCGAAAACATTTTTTCAGCCTCTTCGGCTGTCATCGACCGAACTGCGTCAAAGTCATTGCTGATTTCCTTCTTCACCTCTTTGACCGCCAGCATGAATTGTTTTTCGATAGTGGCAAGATCAGCTTGATAAACGGGCGTTTTCAGACGATTGATTTCATTTGCAGCTTGTGCGGCGGATTTTGTTTTTGCCGATTTTCGCGTCAGGCTGCTGAGTGTGGTATATAGCTGGTTCTGCGCGGCGTACCCGGCTGCAACCGTGCCATTAAAGTATTGCTCCAATATGTAGGTCAGTTCAAGAAAACGAGGGCTTTCCAGCAAGTAATTAACGACCTGTGCATTCGCTTTTCCGGTATAGAGGTTTCTCGTCGCCTGCGCCGACAAGCCCAGTTCGTCGATTTCATAATTCTTTCTGTCCGGAACAGTGGTTACGCCCAGAAGAAAGTCGGTAGATACGTTGAAGGCTTTGGCGATACGGGTGATGTTCTTGTTGCTGAGCTTATTCGTTTTTCCGCTCAGAAAACGGCTGAGAAGGCTGTCATTGCAGCCGATCTTACGGGCAAGCTCCGTCTGAGAAACATTATTGCGCTTCATCAAATCGGAAAGCCTCTGCCGGACATTACCGGGCAGAAATACAGTATCCATCCGTTATATGCCTCCTTCCGTCGCGCTCTCCTTGATATATTTCCCACTCTTGATTCTGGCATCGGCGGGCTTTTCTGCATCCTCCGGGATGATCCAGCGGCTTCCTGCTCGCTGTGCGCCGGAAATACGCCCCTGATTGCAGAGAATGCTTACGCGCCGGTGAGAGATACCCCATTTCTCTGCTGCTTCAAAGGTCGATAAAAACTTCATACTGAGCCTGTCCTTTCTGCCAACATCTGATTTTATTATATTCAATAAGTGGAACAATATCAAGACTCATATTGTGTACAAAAGCCGCTCTGTGTTTTTTGCATTTTTGCAAAAATTCAGGGCGGCATTTTCTTTTTTTGCGCGAATGCCGGATTTCCCGGCTGATACCGATTTTCTCCGTATATTCAGGTGACAAGGAGAAATTGTCGAAGAAATTTTGAAGGGAGAAATGCCTATGAACCTATTTGAGGCCGTGAAAACCGCCGTTACCCCACGCATGGCGGCGGAGCGGTATGGACTGCCAATCAGGCAAGGGAACATGACCTGCTGCCCGTTTCACGACGACCGGACGCCCAGCATGAAGCTGAACGAGGAGTACTTCTACTGCTTCGGCTGCGGGGCGCACGGCGATGTCATCGCGCTGACCGCCCAGCTCTTTGACCTCCCACCGGCAGAGGCGGCCAAAAAGCTGGCGGCGGACTTCGGTATCACCGAGCGGAAGCCGTCCGTTCTGGCGAAGCTGAAGCGCAGCAAATCGCAGGCGGAGCTGGAAAGCCGCAGCTTCCGCGTGCTGGGGGATTACCTGCAAATTTTGCAGGACTGGAAGGCACATTGCGCGCCGCAATCGCCGGAAAGTGCCATCGACCCACGCTATGTGGAAGCCTGTCACATGCTGGAGCGGATCGAAAATATGCTGGACATTCTGACCTTCGGCACGCCGAAGGAGCGGGCTGAGGTGGTGGCCGATTTGCAGAAGGACAACCGGCTGACGCTGATGGAGGCGCGGAACCAGAAGATCAGGGAGGACGAGCATGGAACGGAATGAACCGCCCCGCTGGCTACAGGACAAGCGCTTCAACGAGGTGCTGTTCTGCGAGGACTTTCTGGCGGAGCATCCGATGGTGTGCGTCGGCGGCAGCTTTTTCACGGTGGAGGGCCGCGTTGCCGACGAAGAAATTGTCCGGAAGCAGATTTACGAGATGCTGCGCCCGCATTTCACCAGCGGCACGGCCCGCCGCGCCACAAGTCTGCTGGAAACGCTCAAGCTGGAGGCTTACACGCCGGAGCTGCCCATTCAGGAGGATCGGATCCATGTGGCGAACGGCACGCTGTTTCTCAATGGTAAGTTTCGTGCCGAAAAGGAATTCTGCCGCAACCGCCTCCCCATCCGCTATAACCCCAACGCGCCGCAGCCGGTGATCTGGCTGCGGTTTTTGTCTGACCTGCTGGAACCGGAGGACATCCTGACCCTACAGGAATATCTCGGCTACTGCCTGATCCCGACGAACCGCGGGCAGGTGATGATGCTGCTCAAGGGCAACGGCGGCGAGGGTAAGAGCCGTATCGGCGTGGTGATGCAGAAGCTGCTGGGCGGCAGCATGAAAAACGGCAGCATCGCCAAGGTGGAGCGCAGCCCCTTTGCCCGCGCCGATCTGGAGCACGAGCTGCTGATGGTGGACGACGATATGAAGCTGGAGGCGCTGAAATCCACCCACTATCTCAAGTCCCTCATCACCGCCGAAATGCCGATGGACTTGGAGCGCAAGGGTGAGCAGAGCTATCAGGGGCAGATGTACGTCCGGTTTCTGGCGTTTTCCAACGGCGATCTGGAGTCGCTCTACGACCACTCGGACGGCTTTTACCGGCGGCAGCTCATCCTGTCGGTGAAGAAAAAGCCGCCGAACCGGGAGGATGATCCCTTTCTGGCGGACAAGCTCTGCGGCGAGAGCGAGGGCATCTTCCTCTGGTGTCTGGAGGGGCTGTGCCGTTTGCAGTCAAACAACTTCCGGTTCACGGAGAGCAGCCGGACGAAGTCCAACCGCGAGGATGCACGCCGCGAGGCTGACAATGTGCTGCTGTTTCTCCGATCCGAGGGCTACATCCGCCTGAAGGCCGACAGCACCATCCCGTCCGCTGCGCTGTACGCCATCTATACCATGTGGTGCAGCGACAACGCCTACAAGCCACTTGCCGCGCGGACGGTGAGCATGACCCTCAAGAAGCATGCCGATGAGTTCGGTCTGGAGCACGACAACCACATCCAGAACGCCCTCGGCAAGCGGGTCAACGGCTTCTGGGGCATCGAGGCGCTGGTCGCGCCGCCAATTTTATGAGAATGAACACGAAACGCACCATCCTATCCATCCCAAGGATCCGGGATAGATGGGCGGATGGGATGGAGGATTTTCAGTTTACCCGCGAAGGAGGATGTAATGGGAAGAATTTATTTTAAGGCGTTGCCGCTGTTTCACTTGTACGACAGCGATTTGACCGGCACGCAGAAGCTGCTGATGACGCTGCTTCTGGTGGATCAGTACGACGTTTATGAGTTGAGCTGCCTTGCGCGGATGCGCCCGGAGGACGTGGCCGCCGATCTGGCGGAGCTGAAACGGAAGGGGTATTTGCAAGACAGATGAAAATCGGAAAGAAATTTGCGCGGCGGCGAAATGAGTCCACGAAACCGCGCTGCTCGGAACCATGTACCGGCTTCACGGATGCGCATGGGTTTGCACGGTTTCCTGCGAAGTCACGCGGTTCCGGAAAGTCGATACCCCTAACTTATGAAGAGGGCATCGGCCGCCGCTTTTCCAGCGGATTTCAGGAAAACAGGATATTACATCACACAGCGAAGCAGGTTTTCGGAAATAGAAACTTGCTTCGCTGTATTCATTACAAGAATTTGGGAGGATTTTATGAGCATCAGAAATGAGATCAAGGCGCAGATCGTCCGCGCCGGATTTACCATGCAGGAGCTGGTTGACCGGCTGGCCGAGGAATACGGCTGGAGCGACAGTGTGTCCAACCTCTCCGCCAAGCTGCAACGGGAGAGCATCCGCTACAAAGAGGTCGTGGAGCTGGCCGACGTGCTGGGCTGCGACATCGTGTGGGTAAAGCGAGGGGAGCGCCGATGAAAGCACAGTATGCCATTCTCCGCTTTGCCAAGTACAAGGGGCCGGAAATCGGACACATTGAGGCCCACAACGAGCGCACCAAGGAGAGATACGCCAGCAATCCCGACGTGGATACATCCCGCAGTCGCCTGAATTTCCATCTGGTGACGCCGCAGCGCAAGTACCGTGCCGAGGCGGAGAAGCAGATCGCAGAAGCGGGCTGCCGCACACGGTCGGACAGTGTGCGCGTGGTGGAAGCGCTGGTGACGGCCAGCCCGGAGTTTTTCAAGGGTAAGAAAAAGGCGGAGGTCAGAGCCTACTTCACCGAGGCGCTGGAATTCATCGAGAAGTATCAGGCAAAGGACACAATTATATCCGCCGTGGTGCATATGGACGAGAAAACGCCCCATATGCACCTTTGCTTTATCCCGCTGACGGCGGACAAGCGGCTCTCCGCCAAAGAGATCGTCGGCAACAAGAAGAAGCTGACGTGGTGGCAGGACGAGTTCTGGAAGCACATGGTGAAAAAATACCCCGATCTGGAGCGCGGCGAAAGCGCCAGCAAAACGGGGCGCGACCACATCCCGCCGCGGGTGTTTAAGGAGGCCGTCCATCTGAACCGGCTGAAGGAGCAGATCATGGCCATTCTGAACGACACCAATCCGTTCAACAAAAAGGCCAAGCTGGACGAACTGGAAGCGCTGCTGGACAAATACATTCCCGGCGCGGAGGCTTTGCGGACGAAGCTCAAGAAATACGACGCCGCTTATAAGGCGCTGACCGCCGAGAATGCGGCGATGGCGAAGCAGTTGGATGCGTCGTCCAAGGAAAGCGTCCTGAAAAAGCTGGAGATCAACGAAAAGCTCCGGGAGCTGGACGAACTGCACCGCATGGTGGACGTCCTGCCTCCGGAGATTTTGCAGGCGGCAAAACAGGTGGCCGCGCATAAGCAGCAGGAAAGATGAGGAAACTAAGGGTATTGAAGGAGGTCGGTTCTATTTGGAGATGAACGTCAGGGACGATCAGAAGCTTGTTGAAATCTGGCTGACGAATGCAGAAAAAATTGACCCCGTCCTGCGGGAGGGGCTGAAGGAGATTTACGCCAAGTATAAGACGAAGAAATACATGGTCGCCGTGTTCGAATCCGGCAAGGGTGATCTTTATGAGAACACGCGGGATCTGCTGCTCTTCAACCGGCGGCGCAGCGCCGAAAAGGCCGTGCAGCAGGCGAAAAAGCAAAGGGCCGTGGGTATGGAGCGGTAAGCAGAGGGCGGAAGGGAGCAATCCCTTCCGCCCTTTTTCTTTTTGCCAAAAAGGCGTTTTAATCCATGATCCCGTACTGCTTCATCAGTTCGATGCGCTCCTTGGCCAGCTTGATGGAGCCGGAGGCGCTGTTGTCCGCGCCGGATTGTTTTTCGCTGGCGTAGTGTGCGATGCGCTGCGCCCATGCGACCGGCAGCAGGTACGGGCGCTTTTTGAGGTACGGGTAGCGCCGCTCCAGATACTCGCGCTTGGGGAACACCGTCCGCAGGACGCCGCTCTTCTCCCCCGTCCGGCTGGCTTTCACGGCGTTCAGCGTGACAGTTGAGGAGTGGAGCCGGGTGTAGTCGTTGGAGCCGTATACACCGCCGCAGAGGGTGTCGTGCAGCAACGGCTCCACGTCAACGGAAGCGTTCCACGGCGCAGGCAGATCAAATTCGATGCCGAGATAGGCTCTGGCAACGCAGAACGCCGCCGCGGCAAACGTCGCCGCATGGACGCTGGCGCATTGGTCATGCAGACGTTGCCAGTCGATTTCATCGCGATACTCCCGCGCCCATAGGCCGATGTCGCAGAACTGCCGCAGGCCGATGCCACTGCGCACGAAGTGCTTGTAGGCGTGCAGAATCAGGTACAGCAGGTGTTCGTGGGGCGGCATGGCCAGAAAGCCGTCGATTTCGACGGGGTTAAGGTCTGCGAAGAAGTGGTTCAGCTCGTCGTGGGCATCCTCGGAGGAATCGAATAAATGTCGGTGCAGCTCAATGTAAAGCGGGCTGCCTTCTTTTGTGTAGGACACCTCGTCCGCCGTGGCCAGTTCGTCAGCGGGCGTGTCGGTGGTCAGACCGTTCGCAAGAAGCTGCTCGTGGCAGGCCATGAACTCCGCATCGGGAATGTAGAGGTCATCGTCCGCGCTGATGCGGTGATCCTTCAGCGGATACAGTCGGCTACAAAGCTGCCCCTTGACCACGATGGGGTGCAGATTTGCCTCACGAAGCTTGCGATAGAGGTCGGCGAACTCCGCCGAGCGCACCGTCTGGTTCAGCACCTGCCCGATGACCTGCTGCTTGGTCACAGCAAACAGTGCGGCGTTTTCCTCTGCGGCGGGCATCTTGCGGACGGCCTCGAAGAGGATCGGCAGCAGCTTCTGCTGACTGGCCAGCGTGAAAATGGCAGGCCAGTCCACCTTTTCGGCGGGCAAATCACCGCCTGAGATGGCCGTTTTGGCGATATGCAGAAATTGTGTTTCGGTGGTGGTCAGGGTCATATTCGTGTGCCGAACCCTTTCTCTGGATTTTTCGATTGCGTGGGCGATGAGCAGCGAAGTGGAGCCGATGAACGCGCCCAGCGTGTTGCAGATCACGTCATCCACCTCCGCCATGCCGAGGGCGCAGCGGTACTGGGTGTACTCAATGCCCGCGCTGAGGATGCAGCCGATGAGCGTCGTGAGGGCGATTCTGACCCAGCGGTGCCATTTCTGCGGCAGCGCATTGGACAGCGTTAGTCCCAGCGGGAAGAAAAGAAACACGTTCATCAGCATCTCGCGGTAAAGTTCGGGCTGTTGCCGTGCGGCGGTAAGCGTGGCAAAGGGAGTGAGGATAAGTTCGTAGTTGCCAGGTGTGCGGGTCAAGACGGTGGCGTATAGGATAATCAACGCAGTGACAGCACATAGTACCGCATTGATGATAGAGCGTTTTCTCTGATTTTGGTGCAGAGAGAGCATTGCCCAAACGATAAGCAATGCCAGCATCAAAAAGATGACCATCCACAAGGGCAGGGCGTAGATATGCCGCATCATAATGTGCTCACCTGGTCAGAATATCTGCAATTCTTTTGCAGGCAAAACCATCGCCATAGGGATTCGCAGCGGTGCTCATTTTGGCGTATTCTTCGGGAGACTCCAATAGGAGTTTGAAATGGCGATAGATATTTTCTTCATCTGTGCCGACGAGTTTCAGCGTTCCAGCCTTGATTCCTTCTGGACGCTCCGTGGTATCCCGCATGACAAGAACCGGCTTACCAAGCGACGGGGCTTCCTCCTGAATACCGCCGGAATCTGTCAGAATCATGTAGCTGCGGGCCATAAAGTTGTGAAAATCCAGTACGTCCAGCGGCTCGATAATATGAATGCGCTCGTCATCGCCAAGAATTTCATCTGCCGTCTGGCGAACCAAAGGATTCATGTGAATGGGATAGATTGCTTTCACATCAGGATGCTCATCCATGACCCGCCTTATCGCCCGGAACATATGCCGCATGGGATCACCAAGGTTTTCACGGCGGTGTGCCGTGATCAAGATCAAACGGCTGCCTGATGCCCATGTCAGTTCTGGATGGGAATAGCTTTCCCGCACTGTGGTTTTCAGTGCGTCGATTGCCGTATTGCCCGTCACATAAATGCTGTCCGCATTCTTGCCCTCGCGCAGGAGATTCTGCTTTGAGAGTTCAGTAGGAGCAAAGTTATACTGGCTGATGATACCAACTGCCTGCCGGTTGAACTCCTCCGGATAGGGGGAATAGATATTATATGTTCGCAAACCCGCTTCCACATGCCCGACGGGAATTTGTAAGTAAAAGCAGGCCAATGCAGTCACAAACGTGGTAGATGTGTCGCCGTGTACCAGTACGATATCCGGACGTACCTCCTCCAAGACGGATTTAATGCGGTTGAGAATGTTGGTCGTAATATCAAACAGCGTCTGCTTGTCCTTCATAATGGACAGGTCATAATCCGGAACGACATGAAATGCCTCCAGCACCTGATCCAGCATCTGACGATGCTGACCTGTAACACAAACGATTGTCTCAACATCCAGCCGTGTCTTCAGCTCATTGACCAGCGGACACATTTTTATTGCTTCCGGTCGAGTGCCGAAAACCAGCATAATCTTTTTCATAAAGGGATGTGACCTCCATTTTTCAATCAATCACATTATCGTTTCAATTTGCGAATCGCACGTGCCAGCAAGCTTTTGTTCCACCGTTCTTTTGCCAGTTCTTCCTTTGTCGGCTCGCAGCAGGCGGAAACTAACTCATCAAAAGACGTTTTACCGTAGCCTGTCCAAAACTCGTCATAACGCGCAGGCTTTTGAATTGGTGTAAGTACCGCTGGATTAAAAGTAAAAGCACTATCTGCAGCAGTTGTGATTTGCAACTTGTCTTTGCAGCTCTCCAGCAGAGCACGCCCTTTATCGCTATGCAGCAGTATCAAAGATGTCCCCTGCGGGTTGTAAGCCTCCGGCTGGATGCCTTTGACGCCCCAATAATCTGCCAGAGTGATATCGCTACAACGCTCAACGCCTTTTAATCTGCACGAGAAGCATGAATTGCGGGAATATAGTCCTTTGAGGAATCCTCGCTGATAAGGATTTTCTGCAGCAGACTGCCGGAATTCCTTGTCATTGTCAAACGCGGCGTGGATATGATAGCCCTCCCAGCCGGTTGCCTTGTTGCGGAAGGAAAAGCTGGTCAGTTTTCCGACATGTTGCTTTTCCAGTGTTGTTACATAGTCTTTCCATACCATAGGAGACGGAACACTGTGACAAGCGGTGTCCTGCGTAATCAGTGTTGCATATTCTTTGCCGAGATAGCTTTTCAACGCGGATACCTGACACGGCATACCGCTGAAATAGACCAAGCGTCCATCGGCCAGCGCTTTTTTCGCCTGTGAATAGCAGTCAGCGGAAATGCGGCTTTGAACATACTTGGAACTACAAAGAGCAAAAAGTCCTGTAAGTGTCTCTGCGGCGGTATGTACCACATCGAAATTTTCGTCAAACGCCGCGCCAAACACGATACCGCCACGGCGGATAATCTCCGCCGCCAATACCGGAAAAATCGCGCCGGAGGAAGAACCGGGTAGAAGTGTCTCGTCCTTGGCATATCCGGTCAGAACATCAGTGCGCGAAGATACCTGCGGAGGTGTGGAAACAGGACATTTCCGGATGCAAAGGCCGCAATCTGTACATTTTGTCGCATCGACTGTCGGATGCAGGAAGCCGTGTTCATCCGCCTGCATCTGAATTGCAGAGGATGAGCAGATCGCCGCACACATACCGCAGCCGGTACAAATATCAGTTTTTTGAGCGACGTTCATATGTAAGTCTCCTTCGGTACTTCAAGGAGTGATAGCCAAAGCCCAATAGCAGGCTTACTGCTGTCGTAATCGTAAACAGGAAAAAGTTCGCATTAACAACTCTCCGCAGCGCAAGAATGACAAGCGGATGCCAGAAATATGTAAAGTTTGCAGTATCACGGTAAGCCGAGGCAAGCTTGCTTTTTCCTTCAAGCGGATAAGCGAGACAAACCTGAAATAGAAGAAACAGCAGCGGATAAAGGAATACAGTGATTTCGATTGTCCTTGACATCCCCGTGACGGTCACAGCAATGATCTCAGCCACGAATAGCATCGCCACCAGCGTGGTCGCAAACAGCAGATGATTCTTGGAAATGTGCAGCTTCAGCTTTCCTTCCGAAATCACCCATCCGAGAGCAGTAAAAGGAAATCCCATGAGGAATATCCGTCGAATGCTCAAAAACCATCCACTGTCAAACAGCACATTCAAGGCGGCCAGCCTGCTGCCAATGCCATAATACGATGTCCCCAGTAGACCAATGGCATAACAAATGACTGCCAGCGGAAGCAAGGCTCTCGTCAGATTCAGTTTGCAGATCAGGTAGATTATCGCTATGGAGTAGATAATGCCCACCATATACCACAGATGATAGTAGCTGCCATTGAACAGGAAATCCACCAACATCCATTTTTTCGGTTCGTGTAGCAGCGCAGGATTTGATAGAAAAATTACAGGGAAATAAACCAACGACAGAAGGGTATATAGTTTGACGGTTTTCCAAAAGGTAACTGCTATAGCAGGACACCCGCTATTGATATAGTTCTTATGCAGAAAGTAACCGCTTGTGCAAAAGAAGAATGGAACTGCCACTCTGGTCAGTATCTGAATATTGCCATTGCTGTAACCTGAAAACCATGTGATTGCCTGTGTATGAATCGCGACAACCAGAATTGCCGCAGCCAGGCGCACAATATCAATACTGTTAATGCGATGATTTGCCATTTCGAATTACCATCCTATAAGATTGAGCCTGCATGCTTTTCTTTTACAACGCTCTTTTTTTCAGGACTCTATGTATAACTTCTTTCTCATACGCGTTAAATGTAACGAAATATGATCCGACCGAAAACAGCAGTGTATATACAATAATCCCAGCAAAAAGCACGCCCCAACTTCTACCAAAGTCAATATATCGTGCAACTACCAGCCCGATCACAAGCATCATCACTGGAACAACAGACATTCTGAAAATGTTTTTCCAGAATAGCGGAATATCAATTCCTGTTACACGATAGTAATAGATATTCATAATAATCCCTTGGCCGATAATATATGACACACCAGAGCAAAGCGCGGCACCGAATCCGCCAAGGCTGGGGACAAGCAGGTATGTAGAAATTACATTGGTAACAGCAATAGCGAGATAGGTTAGGCTTCTGAATTTATGCTTGTTCTGTGCCATAACAATGCTGATCCCGGTATTCTGAATCAGCGGAACTGCAAGAGGAATCAGTGTAACCAGTGCAATCCAATAACTATCAGAATAATTATTACCCGCCCATTTGCGCAAAAAAGCTTGACCGAAGACAACGAAACCCGAGAGCGCTAAGGAAATCAGAGCATATTGCAATCGGCCAACACGGATAAACACGGCAGAAAGTTCCGGCTTGGGGGCATCCTGCTTTACCATGATTGTAACCTTCGGCTGCAAAACCCCGCTGACCGCCGTAGAGAGGTTCGTAAACATTGAATTGAATGTTACACCAACGTTATATACAGCGATAGCTGCCGTACTTGCCTCCATGCCCAAGATTACCTTATCTGTTGCCCAGAACAACATATCTACGATAGAGCCGATAAAAACATACAGGGAAAACCCCAAAATCTCGGTGATCAGTCGACCGGGCATTTTTCTGAACTTTGGATGCAGTCCAAGCTGCTTTACGCAGTAGACCACATACAGAGGCAGCATTACTACCTGCATCAGCGTTCCAGCCAGCGTCATTCCAACGGATGCGTAACCAAGATAAAGAGCGACGAGATTTGCAACCGGTGCCGCTACCGTAGAAAAAATGTTGATTGCTTGCCGATAAATATAACGCTCATGCGCAACAATAACGCTTCCGAATACACTGATAGGAAATGATATTGCCATATTGAATGACATTATGCGGATAAGAATCTTGATCTTATCCAGTTCTGCGCCTGTCAAACCTTTATGAAAAATAGGTTCGACATAAGAGGATAATATCCATCCGCCAATCAGCACAAGCACACTGACACAGCTATATATGGCGATAAAGAGGCCCATCACGCGCTCTTCACCCTCTTTGTCATTGTCTGCTCTATATATGGAGAGATACCGAATTATCGTACTGCCCAATCCGAAGCTCAACAGAGATAAATATCCTGTGATAGATTGAGCCAGTCCCAAAAGTCCGTACTCACTTTGCCCAAGGAGTCGCAGCATGACCGGTGTGTAGAACATCGGAATCAGACTTCCAAGGGCAAGGTTTATGTAAGTCATAATAACACCAGCACGAAGCTGGTTTGGCTTGCTCATGATAGTAAAGTTCTCCTGCTTATTTGAGTCTTGAAATTGCTTCTGCGGCAGTGTATGCCCGCTGAATGTACTCTGGCATCACACGCTTCAAATGTGAGCGGATGCTTTCCTCATCGGACAACAGCCAGTCAAAACCATCCGCCAATTCGTCCGGATCCTGCAGTTCCTGCACCGGCAAAACGTAGTGCTCCTCCGTCCCGAAAATATCCCGCGCGATCCCTTTTGATTTCACAGAGTAACCGAGTACCAATGTTGGCACGCAAGTGGAATAGGCCGCAATCGTTGCGTGGGTACGAGCGCCAATAAACATCCTGCAACGGGAGATATAGCCTTTTAGTTCGCAACAATTATGGTCTTCCACGAGCACTACGCGGCCAGTAGAAGCAAACTTTTCATATAAACTGCGAAGCGGAATACGGTCATCGTTATTTTCGATGACAACATGAGGAATCAATGCAACTGCTGCATCTGTGGTATCCAGAATGTGCTCAATAAGACGTCGATATGCTTCATAGGCAACGCTGCCGTCTTTCGCACATTGCATGATAAGCGGGCTCGCGTTAATACCAATGGTGTTGCCGTCCTTCCAGCCTTCCGGCAAAGGCAACGTCACGGTGTCCAGCACGAATGCAGGATCAGCTACGAGAATCGTGTTTGGATTTACGGCTTTCAGTGTTTCGTAGCTGATGCTTTCTCTCGCAGTTATGAGATCGTACCGCGCAATGTCCTTCGCAGTGGCAGTATCCATCTCGGACGGCTCAAAGGAACATCCCCAGAAGACCGTTTTACCGCCCTTCTCGTGGATAATCCGGTTGTAGTATCCCAGATACTCTTTTCCGCCATAGCAATAATTATCCCCGCCAATAGAGAAGCAGATATCTCCTGGGCGAATAGAAGAAAAGAAATCTTCATGTTCAAACTTTGTATAAAGATAATCACTACCCGTGAGTTTATGATGTACCTTGAATTCGAATAATCTTGCTCCAGTCGGAGGCCGCTTCGTATCCTCGACAACATTAACGATGCCATTTACACCATACGCAATATCAGCATCTGGAGCAGTACTCCAAAGCGTTAATTGTGAATTCAACATTTTTGCAGTCGAGCGAACGATGGCCTCGCAACCATGATTTGCGCTTCCACAGTGATAATAAAGAATTATCATGAATCGTTATCTCCTATGTAAAAGGGCTCTTTTAATTGCAACCATCCGATCTGCAAGCAAAATATTGCTAAAATTTCCCGAACGATATGCAAAAAGGTAAAGCGGATGAATAAAGCATTTTCTTGCCTGAAGGGACTCTTTGAATTCATCGCTTTGCATAAATGTGCTGTTCCACTTTATTTTTTCCCGCTTTGTTTTGTCGGGTGCGCGCATTGTATTGCGCAACACTTTTTCATATAAGTAGAAGCGGCTGTTATGGAATTTCTCTATTTGTTCCGCTGGTAACTTCCATTTCCGCAAATAGGACAGGCAGGTATTATTTAACCTGCGGTAAATATCCAGCAAGTTTTTCCGATACTTGGAGTCCAAACTCTCATCATTGCCACGCGTATAGTTGTATAACGGTTTTGTCGCCACTACGATCTTCTCATTCGAAGATGCATCAATATAAGCAAGATTGAATAGCCAGTCCTCCCCTAAAGATAAATCCTCTGGAAAACGAACCTTGGCGGTTTGGACTATGTCAGTCCGGTATAGTTTATTCCACGGCTCGGCATCCAGCCACATCTCATGGAGAGACATATAATCTTGCAGCGTATAGCGCAAAAGCGATTTTGCAGATGTGTAATTGGGAGCGGCGTTTTCTTTTTGATATCCTGTCACGGTCTGAAAACAACACCAGATATGGCCGCAACCCGGATTGGATTCTGCCGCTTGAATGAGGGCTTCAAGATAGTCTGGCTCAAGGTAATCATCGCTGTCGCAGAACGTGATATACTCACCAGTCACGGCATCAATTCCTGCATTCCGTGCCGATGACACACCGCCATTTGTCTTGTGAATCACTCGAATACGAGTATCTTCTGCAGCAAGTTTGTCACACAATTCGCCACTTCCGTCTGTGGAACCATCATCTACAAGCATCAATTCAAAATTGGTGTAAGTTTGCTGTCGAATAGAACCAACGCAGCATTCTAACGATTTAATGCAGTTGTAAGCTGGAACAATAATTGAAACCATATACCTGCCTCGTTCTCTGAACAAGCTTATACATATCCAAATGTAGATTCTAACCTTTTGTGCATTTCCTGCCGCTCTTCTTCTGAGGCATTTGCCCATTCATCCCAGCGATGTTCGCTGAAATATGGTTTTGTCTCAAGATTTTTCAAGTGTTTCGCCTGAAAGTCACTAAAAGAGCACACAAATTTTGCCGGGTTTCCTGCATAAACACTGTCAGAAGGAATATCGTGTGTTACGACAGAGCCCGCACCAATAATTACATTATCTCCAATTCTGGTATTGCAGAGAACAATACTATCTGCTCCGATAAAAACGTTGTTTCCTATTTTCACAACGCCTATTTTGGTATGTGCCCCTGCTTTCACCGTACTTGCATCGTGTGCAAGGATTCTCACATTGCTTGCCAGTGTGACATCGTCACCAACAGAAATTAACCATGGCCAATTTGCATCTATCGGATAGCCGCTGTTATATTGAAAATTCTTTCCTGCTGTAAACCCGTGAGCGAAGCAATAATCCATTGCCGCCTTCTCAGGGGCTGTCCCCCCCCCCACGCACAATTTCCTTGATAATGTCTATTATCCTCATGCCATTTTCCCCTTTACAGTCCAATCTTCAGCGCATTGCGGACACGACATGCAGCCATCAAACTGCTCTTTGCCATGTTGAGCCAAAGCCTTTCTTTCGCGCCGCATTCTTCCATCTGAAATGGATGTGTTTCTATTACATTCTCAAAGTAGGCTAATATCTTTTTAGCCGCAGCTTTGCCCAGCGTCCGCATTGCCAACTGTCCCTGATAGATACAGGTAAACCAAAGATCCTTAACGGCCAGCGGCGATAATGCAGGAAAGCGCTCCTGTATGTATGCACAGCGCTGCACCTTTGCCTCAACAGCATCCAGCCGTTTTAGCGAATATCCCTCGCCCATAATGCTGCCGCCGCGCTGAAGGTAATAATATCCAATGTGATCTGAAACTGAAACCCTCTGAGCTCTGCCAATAGCTTGATAACTCCAAAAAACGTCCTCGTGGTATTTCCCTTTGGGAAACAGAATATCTCTGATCAGCACTGTCTTATAAAGCTTGTACCAAACCGGCTGCTTGAGCCATGACTCTTCAATAATTGCTCGCATGGCTTCCTCTTGGTTTAGAACACGGTTACCCTCTCGCGTCAACATGCGAGACGGCGTTTTATTCTCCCATACCATCTGCACGCCACAGGCTGCGATGTCACTACTATCTTCTTCCAAGCGCTGATAAAGGTGCTCGTACATATCAGGCGCGATCCAATCATCGCTATCGACGAAAGTCATCAGTTCGCCAGTTGCGACAGCCATGCCCGCATTTCTGGCATCCGACAGGCCACCGTTGGGCTTATGTATTACCCGAATACGGCTATCTTTTTCCGCCCAAGCATCACACGTGGCAGGGCAGTTATCAGGCGATCCATCGTCCACCAGAATGATTTCCAGATTTTTATACGTCTGGTTCGCGATAGAAGATATGCACTTATCCAGATATGCTTCGACCTTATAGACAGGGACGATAACACTGATCTTTGCAGTATCCACAGGGTTCACCTCCCAGCCTCCAGAATACTCGTAATAATCTTAGCTGGTTCAAAATCATCCAGCGGCACATTCCGAACAGAGCCAATGTAGCCGGATTCTATCTGCCGAATTGCGCAAGTAATATCTTCCACAGTATTTTGGCAGAAAACATATCGATTAAACTTGCCAAAATAGTCTTTCAGCACAGCCTGCTCATCATCTGTGCCATCAAGGATAAATAGAATCGTTTTGTCCGTTGCGGAATACTGATATATCTTGCCTGGTATTTGACCGCCCTGCCGATTGCAGAGGAATACGAGAACATTGGTGCCGTCCTCAATTGGTTTCAATTCTGCTAAAGGAAGACGCGGGTGAATGTGAATCTTATCAGTTAAACGGAAAAGGTTACTGGGATTTCCACAAATATTGACCTCGACTCCCACATTGGCTGCCGCTGTATAGAATGGTTCTAAATCTCTTGCCGCTGGCGCATAATCACCAAAGTAGCCATAGATATTTCGACTAGAGGACTTATGTACAGGAGTAGCGTTCTTGTAGTATGCAGGTAGTGGCATCCAAAACATCTTTTCCGCCGACTCAGGAAAGAGCTTCTGCTGATTCCGCAGTGTCAGCGGGCTGACATAACAGACTTTTTCTGCAAAGGAAAGTAGGCGTTTTTCTTCGTTAAAAATAGCAGTATTCCCGTTAAAGCCGTAGGCATCCGAATACCATGGATCTTCCCAAATCTGAATCCAGTGAGACGCATTTATTTGCTTAGATGTTAGTAGCTTATATGCAAGGAGATGGCTGGATGGGGGAGTAGAAAGCGACAGTACGTAGTCAAATACATTAGTTGAATTAAAATACTTGGCATGTTTTACAAACGTCGCATATATTCCATGAACTCCATAGAGTGAAAGAATATGTGACTTAATCTTTCTAATTGTGCTATGGGCAACATTCTCGCCACATATAGCATTAGAATCACATGTTGAAGGGGGGCGTGATGCAACCTGTTTCTTCATTGATGAAAGTTTCTGATAGAGAGAAATTCCATCAAAGGTATACTGAGTAACCTGTTGAGGAATTTGCATCAAAGGATCGGTTTCATACCCTTTCCCACCTGCGCTAAGCAAGGTGACGTCCATTCCACTATCCACCATTCCCCGAATATATGACAAATGGCACAGATTTGCAGAACTATTCATCTGGATGCAATCCCCATTAATCACCAAAACTTTCATAGCAACAACTCCCGAAATATATAAATCGTGCTAATGTAAAAATCAGTCAATGTATCCTATCTTTCCGCTTAATTCAGCTTTTTGCTTCAGTCTCAATTCCATGGGAACATCTTTACGCAGAGTATACTCTTCACCATAACAAGGAGACATCTCCATCCGTGTGCGTTCTTTCTGAAGATATTGCTCTAATGAGCAAACAACTCTGGCAGGGTTTCCAGTAGCCACTACCCCATCTGGAACATCATGTGTCACTACACTCCCAGCACCAATAACAACATCCTTTCCAATCGTAACTCCGGGCAATACGATGCTCTCTGCACCAATGAACACGTTATTTCCAATCGTAACTCGACCGATTTTAGTGAAGTTCAAGAATGTTTTCGTGCTTGCATCATGGCAGAGAATATGTACCCGTGGTGCTATTGTTACATCGTCGCCAATCTCAATAAGCCAGCAGTGTGATGGATCAAGAATCACCCCATTCAGGCGCTTGAAGTTTTTCCCAACTACCATTCCCATAGATATCAGTTTTTCCGTGGTATACTCACCGCGTAGGCGGTAGACTAATTCTTTTAGGATTTTGCGCATACGATTTCCCTCACAATTCCAACAGCATTTCATCTACTGCACAGACAGTATTTTCCGTACTAAAGCTTTTACCGCGCTCGATAGCCTTTCCTTTATAGTGGGCAAGCTTGTCTGGATGGTCGAGCAAATCCTTGATTCCATGATACAGGGCTTCTTCGCTGTTTTCAGTCACGATGCCCCATTCGTTATGCTCGCCAAGCATTTCCTTCATGCCAGAGACCTCGACGGTGCAGACCGGCGTTCCAACAATCAACGCCTCGGTAGCTGCGGTAGAGAACCCCTCGGCAAAGCTGGCGCAGACAAAAAGGTCACACTTTGAGACATACTTATAGGGATTGGTCTGGTAGCCGAGCAGGGTGACAGCTTCTTGCAGGTTATTTGCTTGAATAAAGCGTTCCATTTCCTGCTGGAGCAGGCCGATGCCAAGAATGTAGAGATGGACTAAATATTTCTCATCACGCAAGCGCTTGATGATGGACAGCAGCCGCATATAGCCCTTGGATTCCTTCAGTGTTCCGACTGCCATCAGCCGTATTTTTCCGTCATTCTTCAACTCTGGTGCAGCATCATCTGCATTAGCCAGTATTTTCTCGGACTCCACTGTGTTGTACAGCACGCAACATGGGTTCTGAAAATTTAGGATACGGCAAAAATCATCATGGACATACTGCGAAACGCACACAGTCTGGTCAAAGCGGTTGTAGCACTCGCGCGCTTCGCGCTCACTGCGGAACGAACCAGCCAGCTTTTTCATCGTGTGCTGCTCCACATGAATCCACGATACGAGCTTAGTGTTCACATCCTGACAACCGCTGATAACCCGCGCAGAGGGGCCTTCAAGATAGGAAACCTCGATATCGTAATGCTCTTTCACGCACATTCGATGTAGCTGCGCCGGTGTCAGCAGCTTCATTAGCTTGCTGTTACCCGGCACCTCTTTCGGGAATACCGCATGAAAGTGGATATCCGGTGCAAGGAACTGTTCGTTCACGCCGCCGCCAAAGAGTGCCGTCACGGAGATATCAAATTTTGAACGATCCATGTTGTTGACCAGATTGACCAGCACCTTTTCGGCACCGCCCTGACCAAGGTCATGGATGAGAAATAATACCTTTTTCACAAAACGCATCCTCTTATGTGTTGCTGCTATGATTCAGCTTCCATGTATGAGCGATTCGATACAGGAATGTCGGCACAAATGCCTTCAAAACGATCAAGTATGGCCGATAACACACAAGTCCCCGGAAGCCCATAAGCCGATAGCCTTTGCATCGGGTTTTTGCGCTGTTGATCCTTGCCCTCAGCGTCCGCCGCTTTACCGCGCTCGCATCTTCCAGAATGGTATAAAGTTCATCAGGCAAATTGTACCCCTTGAACCCCCGCGCAAGAAAGCGGCACCATAGATCCACATCCTCTACCCGAAGGACGGTAGGATCGAGCGAATACCCGCCGAGCTCCTCATATACCCGCTTATAGGTCATGATCGTCGCATGTGAAAACGCATTCTGCCGAAGCATGGTCTCTTTGGTCGGCATGGGCGTTTTAATAATAGATGCCAACTGTTTTTGCCCATCAGATACCGAAACGCCCGTCCCTACCAAATCATATTCGGGATGCTCACGCAAAAAAAACACCTGCTTTTCAAAACGGGTCGGAGCGGACCAATCGTCGCCATCCATGCGTGCCACGAGCTCTGTATTTACATGTTGCAGACAGTGGTTCAGCGAATACGGCAATTGACGATTCCCGTCGTTTTTTATCAGGACAAATCGATCAGGATACTTCGCCTGATACCGTTCCAACACGTTCCACGTTCCGTCCGTAGAGCCGTCATCACAGATTATCATGACCCAGTCCGTATATGTTTGGGCTAAAATGGAATCTATCGCCTTTCCAACGGTGCCCTCGCAATTGTAGACCGCCATAATCACTGAAATTCTTCCATCCATCGGGGGCTCTCCCTCACTCAATACTTACAATCGTTTTATTCAGCAGGTTGTTTGTAAATCGATAGGATACCTGTTCCGCAGAATCCTGCTCCGGGGTAAACCCAATCTGCTCCAATGTCCTGCGCAGCAGGGCGTTCTTTTTTGTTTTCCGAACGCAGAAGCTGCCCACCTGACAGTCCTCGCTTTTCAGTAGATAGGAGAACAATGCGCTCTCTACGAACTTTCCCGCTACGCGGCAGGACATGGCAAACTCCGTAAAAACCACGACTCCATGATCCACACGATATTGCCCAAAGCCGACGATGCCATAGGTTCCAAAGTCATCTTCGCAGGAAAAAGCGAAATTCGTATGGCCGCTGCGAGCGAGAACCGTGTCAAACTCCTCTGCCGCATACTTTCTACCCGACATGTTCAACTGATTCGTGCGAAGAATCAGCTCATAACAACGCAGTTTCTCTTCCTCAGTCGCGGGAGAGAAAATATGCAGCTTCAAATTGCACTGACGAAGGAATGCCAGGATGTCGGTGTGCTCTGCCTGCATCAGCGTGCTGCGCCGCTCCTCTGCTCGGTACATTTCACGACGCTGACGGCTCTCGGCAGTAACCGGAACATCAAATTCCGGCTGCTCCAGCAGCCCCGAAAGTTCTGTTACATCGTATGTACGAACCTGCGGCCATTCCGAATGCACCTGCTGACGTTCAAAAGCGGAGTCGTCGATGAGAGCCAGAGCATCGATTCCAATATTCAGGCTCTTGGCGATTTGGGCCATAGAGGTGCTTTTCGGTGCCCACGATATTTGAGGATAGAGGAAGTAATCCGCAATGCCGAGTGTCCGCAGAACATCCATCGCCGGTTCAAAGTCGTTCTTGCTGGCAACAGACTGGAGAATCCCACGCCGATCCAGTTCCTCTATCGTTTTCAGAACCAGCGAATTCAGCTCAAGCGCGGCGGGATCCTCTGTTTCGATCAAAGTCCCATTCCATAAGGTGTTATCAAGATCCCATACCAGGCACTTTACCTTGGCGGCTGGTTGCTCTGCAGCAACGGGAGCTCCCTTAACAAAATCACACCAAAGAATGTCCAACTCTGCTTCTACATTGTTTTCCGGATATACCTTGACGAGATTGCCCGGTTTGGAGCATGCGTCTGCAAGCGATGAGACAATCGCCAGATTTTCTCCCGGCTGAATGGCGATGGAGGTTTTCCATACGGAATCATGCTCCTCATATATTTCAACGATCAACCGATAGCTCTCATCTGAATAACTGTAGCCATGGAACAGAAATGCGTCCGCATGGTTGTCCATTCCGCGGAGCTTGCGCAGACCGCGGCGACGAATATACTCCGGCACACGAATACCTTGCCAGCGCAGTGCCTGCGGGAGATGACTGTGCTCGACACTTCCAAGAAATTTACCCAGCGACTCATTCTTTTCCCACAAGGAAGCATATTGTGCCTCATCCAGCATGGCAGGAAACAGGACAGTCATCATGTTTCCCCACTTGCGGAATTTCACATGAGCACCTTGGCCACAGCAAGCTCTCTCGTCTGCGAATGTGTGAAGGCCATTCTCTAATCGCTTGCAGCGGCCATCACTGCGGCTCTGGTAATGAGCGCAGTTCTCAAAGCATGCTGGCGCAGAGCACTCCAAACAGTGCTCCTCCCACATCGCAGGACGAATTGCGGTGATATGAAATCGCTCGCGGATGTTCTCTTTACACAAGCCCCGTTTCCAGGTCTGCTTCTGATCTGCGTAGTAAAATTGATACATTCTCTCACCTGCCCAATACTTCCTGCGCAGCTTCGCCCATATTCAGGCTGCGCATTCCATACCGTTCTCTTAGTTCTTCAAAATAGCGAAAGATTTCTTCCAACTGCTGTATGTGGAAGTCTGTGCGAACGCCGATGTTATGCGGATGCCACCAAAGGTGAAATGTCAGTCCGTTTTTCGCTGCATGGAGCATCTGCCGCTTGATGCGGTGGAGTTTCAGGCTCTCTAAGAAGGCAAGTTGCCTGAAATACGGTTTATACATTCGTGACCCCACCAGATTTACAATGCCATTTTCTACCTTGGGGGTATATCCTCCTTGTCCAGTCAGCGGGAGATACACGTCCGCCAGCCGCAAAAGTCTCATTAGTGGCCTGAACTTGATTTTTTCGTGGATCCAGTCGTTTTCTTCATCTCGGTAGGCCGAAAAGCCAAGTTCACACAGCACTTGGGTATACTCCGGCTCGCACTGATTTCGCGGCAAAACGACAGAGGTCAGGTGATACCCATTTTCAGCGGCAATTGCCTGCGCAGACATCATATCTTCGCGGAACTGCTGAACGGTCTGACCCGGTTCTCGGCAGTAGTAATGCGAAAATGTATGGCTTCCGATTTCCTGATTCGGTGTATCCGCAATCTGCCGGATGAGACTGGGCGCATAGAAACACGGTGCCTCTGCCTCATTTTTCCCAATCTGCCCAAAGCATCGATAGCTGGATAGTTCCGCATGATCGTATGTAGGTTTTGACGCAGGAAAATACTTTCTGAGGCCCTGTTCGTCCTCCGCAAATTGGAATCCGACGGTGGCCCAAGTAGCATGGATCCCATACTTCTGAAAGAGTTTCAAAAGACGAGGGATGGCTTTCCGTCCGCCCAGAACATGATTCTCGTATTCTGACAACGTATGGCTATCCTGCATACCCCAGAACAGTTCAAAATCAAGGGAAACAATTAACGTCGCCTGTTTCACGTCTGATGGTTCAACTCCTCATAGTTGTGTTCAAAATCGATTAAAAGCGGATGATGCTTCCAGACACGCTCTTCCTCTGGAGGAAGTTGCATGTAGTCGCCGTACTCCACACGCAGGGTCGCGTCCGTATCTGCAACACACATATATTGCTTTCTGTTAAACTCGATCGTTTTCATGTTCTCAAACAGGTTTGTGGGATAATACTTGCGGCTGCTCCCGATGGTGCTGGGGAACACATATTGCAGGGATTCATCCCCGTTCCAGCTACGGATTTTCTTATCTGTACGCTCACGCCGCACAGCGTATTTTTCTTTCGGCGCTTTAAGCAAAGCCCTCTCGACTTTGCCAATCATTCCGCCCGAGCCGCTGGTATGCCCGCGGCTATAGAGCAGATTCACTGCGCAGGCAATGTACTGGATCTTCCGTCCGATCTTTCCGGACGGAACGCGGTCACCAGGGAAAATATCAACGAATATGCCTTTGTGGTAATGCTTCGTCCGTTCCGTCTCGTCCTGTAGGAAAGTTGTATGATCCTTTCTGATTTTGGTGAAGTTCTGCGTAAAATCCGGATCTGTTCTGGTATTTTGCAGAATGTATCCCTTCGGTGTGGCCTGATTCCAGACAGCAATCAGCTTTTCATAGTCCTCTCTGGGCATCATTATGTCAATGTCATCATCCCACGGGATAAAACCCTTATGCCTCACAGCACCGATCAAGGTGCCGTAGGCCAGAGAGTACCGCAGACCGTGCTCCGTGCAGACCTGATGGATCACATCCAATATTTCCTGCTCTGTTGCCCAGATTTGCTGCTGGAGTTGATTTGATGTTTGTATCATGCTCATGTGTCCTTTCTCTCCCGCAGATAGCTGGACGCATCCTTGAAGAAGCTCGCTACGATCATGAGAATGATGATTCCAATGGGAAATGCCGCAATGATCGATACGGATTGCAGACTGTTCATGGAATTCTCGGAAAATATCAGTGCTATGGGCAGAAGGATGAACACCACCGCCCAGAAGGTGCGGATGCGTTTATCCGGTTCCTGCTCCGGCTTCAATCTCTTATACGAATAGCTCGAAACGACCATCGTCAGCGCGTCAAATGTGGTGGAATAGAATGCGACCATTGTGACCGCCAGCAAAATCAGACCAAACTCCGTCAGTGGAAGCGTATCGAATATTTTCATGATCGCTTCGGAATAATCGCCGCCTGACGCAATAAAGCCGGTAACGTCAAGGCCATGCTTGAGCTGCTGCGCAAGACCATAATTGCCAAGAATGATAAACGAGGTGAAGGTGCCTGCAAGACCCCAGCCGTAACCGCCGAGGATCGTATTGCGAATAGTACGCCCCTTGCTGATCACGCCGATAAAAAATGGCGTCGCAACGCACCAGACCATCCAATAGGCCCAGTAATAGATCGTCCAGTTCTGCGGGAAGCTCGTTTCCCGCAGCGGATCCATCCATGTCGCCAGCCCAATGAAGTTCTGGGCAAGATTGCCGATCGCGGAGAAGCCTGTTTCCAGGATATAGCGCGTCTCCCCGCCGCCGAACAGGACATAGGCCAGCAGCGCAAAGAAGCAGTAGCTGCAAATGGCGGCGAGCTTCGCGATTCCCTTCATGCCGAACCAGACCGTGATGGTGTAGACCGCCGCGATCATCAAAAGAATCGCTATCGTTAACCCGATGCTGTCCTGCAGGCCAAACACCCGGCTGAGCGCTCTGGAGAGCAGCGGTGTCGCAAGCGAAAACGTTGTTGCTGTGCCCGCAATCAGCGCGAAAATCGCAGTCAGGTCGATCACACGGCCCCAAACTCCATCTATCCGGTTTCCCAGCAGCGGGCGGCAGGCTTCGGAGAACTTCTGCTTATCACGGCCACGGATATGGATCATAAAGCCGAACGCAACTGCAAGCACGATATAAAAGCCCCATGCGATAGGTCCCCAGTGGAAAAGCGGGTAAGTGGATGCCCATTTCTGCATACCGCCCATCATTTCGACCTGCGGCTCATTGGCATACAGTGCCCATTCGCACAGAGAATAAAACAGAATGTCCGCAGCCATGGTGGATGTGAAAATCATAGTCCCCCACTGAAAAGAGCGATACTGCGGCTTTTCACAGTCCCCAAGCTTGATTTTGCCGAATTTGGAAAAGGCTATGTAAAGTGTACAGCCAACGATGCCAACGCCAAGCAATGCATAGTAGAGGCCAAAGTCATCCCCCAGAAAGCCTCGTACCACGCTCAGGACGAGCTTGGAGCCTTCCGGAAAAATCATAAACAGCGCACATACCGTCAGCACGATTACCAGCGGCACCAGCATAGATACCCAGTCAAGTTCTCTTTTCAGTGTGTCCTTTTTCATAGGTCAATTGAAACCGCCTTTGTAGGATGGATCAGCCTCGCAAAGCTCTGTGAAGCTGTCAATTTCGCGCAGGTCTTTTTCTGAGATGGGATAAATGCCAAGTTGGTACTCATCAGGGTAGCAAAACATTGCGACATCATCCCAGTAAATGCTCCAATTTTTGTTTTGCACAAATTCCAGTTCCAGGTGCTTTCTGAGCCGCTGTCCGTCTTCTGCTGTCCAGCGTGACACGCTGAAGAGCTGCCAGCCGTGATCGCCGCCCGTGCGGCTGCACTTTGTTACAATCCCGTTTTCGACTGTCAGCAACCATTCGTTTGTAGTTCTGTCCGTCCAGGCACAGCTATACCCTGAGCAGGTAAATTCCCGGTGAAGAATCGCCGGATTGTGGATGATCTGATCGCCGTCCAAAACAATCACGTTGTTCAGATATTCACGCGCAACATAAAGGGACGCGATGTTATTGCACTCCGCGTACCATGGATTTTCTATCAGAGTAACGCCGCTGTATTTCTTCGCCCATTCATAGAATCGCTCTTTGAGGTATCCGACCACGACATAAATCTCGTGGATTCCATTTTTGTGAAGCGCCGCGATGATCGTATCGATCATGCACACGCCGTTTACTGTGACCAGCGGCTTTGGTGTCGTTAAGGTCACAGGGTGCAGCCGTTGACCGATACCTGCAGCCATAATGATCGCGCGTTCTACAATATGTTCAGACATAATCTCTGCCAAATGCCTCTCTGTATTCTCGGAAGAATATCTCGCTGTATTCTTTTGCATAGTCATATTGACGCTGTGCGTAAGCGCCGAACTCTACGCCGCAATGATGCTTGAACTCGCACCAGTTGCTCCACACAAGGCCGCTGACAGCGACATAACAGTGCACCTTCATGCGGGTCAGCTCGTCGCAGCCGTCGATGAAGTACAAATCGATCAGCTTTTCAGCTTCCACCCGATCATACATTGCGTAGATAATAAACATTGCGACATCCAGATGCGGATCCTGCATCCCTGCATACTCCCAATCGATGAGCCTGATCTGCTCTGCGCCATCTGCATCGTGCACAAACAGGAAGTTATCCGGCACTGCGTCAATATGGCAAAGCTGGATGCTCTTCGGCTGTTCGTCGATGAACTGCTTCAAACTGAGAACCGCCTGTTTCGTTTTACCGTAATCCGCGTAAATGGAAGGTTCACCTTCCCAAAGGCTCTCGTAAAAATCCAAGCGCTCCCACAGATCAAAGCTGTGCGCAACATGTAGCTTGCTTGAATGAAACCCTCGCAGAGCTGCAACGCACTTTGCGACTTCATCCCAGTTCCCGCTGTTGCAAACATGTGCGTCTGTCAGATATGACGAGATTTTGATTCCCGTGGCCGGGTCAAAATAATGGATCGTTTCGCTGATTCCCAACGACTTAATCGCATTGTAGACCGCATGCTCCTGCGCACGGTTGATCAGGCGATCCGTTCCTTCACCGGGGATACGAATAATGTACCGGTTCCCTTTGACGAAAAATGCATAAGAACGGTTGGTCATGCCGGTTTTCATTGTCTGAAGCGCTTCCACTTCATCCGCCCGGCAAAATCCGCATGATTCAATTAACTGAGGGATAGAAGAAGTGGGCATACATTAACCTCCGAATAGGCTGGTGATAAACTGCCACAGTGTACTTGCCGAATAGTCATTCCCAAAATCCTTTGAAACACCGAATTCATACAGGAAATATCCAAAGTACAGCACAGATGCACAAATCGTAATAAATTGTGCTGAGCGCTTGGTGAATAACTTTTTTATCATCCACGGGAGAGAAATTGCCGTGGCTATCTCAAAATAAGCTGCCATACGCGCAAACAGGTTTGCAGCTTGCACAGTTCCAATTGTCAGAATCATCGCACAGACAGTGCTCATATTAACGAACAGATTCTCGCTGCGAGAGGATTCTCGGAAGAGGTGCTTGCGGAATGCAAAGGCTAATATAGACGGTATCCAATAAACGGCAACTCGTATCAAATTAATCTGGTGGCCGTCAAAAACCTCTCCCTCATCGACCAGCGCACCAATGGACTGCGCGTATTCCATAAACGCACCGAGTGTCCGGTCATAGGTCAACATCGCAAATATGGTTGCCAGTAGGCCAAGGTAGGTAATGCTCCCCCATGGCCGTCCGAATAGAAGTGGGAGAATCAAAAACATAAAGGCGTGCGTATGGAATAGAATCGCGATTGCAACTAATAGATAAAAACGCACATACTTCTTCTCCTCGGCATAAGGAATACTCAATAAAAGGAAAAATATTGCGAAGCATTGCTTCAGAGCGGCAACATATACAATGTAGGTGCCGAGGGAGAAAAAAATCAGCATACTGAATGCAGGATTAACAGAATATTTCTTGAACAGCTTTACAACGGCGAAGCTACTCAAAAGAGCTGGAAGAAGAAAATAAATATGATAGTTATCCGAGATGTCGTGCGAGATGTCTCTCCATAGATTTGATAGCGGGTTGCCCGTCAGATCTAACAGTCCTCCGCTTTCAAGAAATGCTCGCGCACCATCGGAATTATTCCATGCAAAGATATAGTTCCATGTGTCATTGTAACTCGTCCTCAAGAAAGAAAAGCACGTCAACCACACGATCACAATAATCATGAAGATATCCGCTTTGCGCAACATGAAATGCCGACGTCCGGTCTGAGGTCCCTCTAACTGCATAGACGTCGGATAATAGACTTGGGACAGGTACATCAGAAAGACGCAGCCCCAGTAGAGTAAAATCAGTTGCCGCATCCTCAGTTCCTCGCTGTCACCGAAAGCATAAGTCCCTCTATGGTCTGCGCCACTACAATGCGTTTGTCAAACTTCCGCTCGATGAACGCACGTCCGCAACGGCCCATCTGCTCCTGCTCACGCTGCGTTTTGTTAGCAAACTCACGGAAGAAATTGGTCAGTGCTTCCGCATCCTGCACAGGGCAAAGATAGCCGCTGACACCGTCCTCCACCGCCTCGCGGCAGCCGGGGATATCGCTGGTGATGAGAGCGCGGCCAGTGCCGGCTCCCTCCAGCAGAACGTTGGACATACCCTCGTGGTAGGAGGGCAGCACAACGCAGTCCGCCGCTTCGTAGAACGGATGCACGTTCGTCTGGAAGCCGTGGAAGTTGATGACACCATCGGCAACCAGTTGGTCGACGGTTTCTTTGTAGGCATCCTCGTAGAAGCCCACCACATCAAAGGCAACCTTCTCGCCAAACTCTGCCTTGATGGTTTTCGCGGCGGCGAAGAACTCATCCACGCCCTTTTCCTTCATGATCCGGCCAACAAACAGGAAGCTGCACACGCCGTCGTCCTGCATGGGGACATAGAGATACTCGTCCAGATTGATGCCCGCACCGGGAAGCACCTTCATCTGCTGGGCGGAGACGATGTTTTTATGTAGGAAGAACTGGGCGTTCTCCTCGTTTTCAAAGAACACCGTTTTCGCCTTTCGTAGAGCACTGCGATACATCACGGACACCACGCTTGACAGCACCGGTTTTTCAAACGCCGTGCCAAGGCCCTGCACATTGGTGACATAGGGAATGCCCTTGGCCTTGCAGGCGCTGCCCATGTAGATGTTGGGCTTGATGGAATAGGTGATGACCAGATCCGGCTGGATCTCGTCCAGCATCTTGCGGTAGGTTTTCAGCAGCTTCATGTCCTTGAAGGGATTGATGCTGCGGCGGTCAATCTCTGTATCGATGCAGTGAAGCCCCATGGCCTGCAAATCGTCCTCGTGGCCAACAAAAGGCGTGCTGAGAATGACCTCATGCGCCTGCATCAGCGCTTCCACCAGTTCCTTGCGGAAGCGGTAGAACATATAGGAATGATTGGTTGCGATCAGAATTCTCATTTCTTGTTCTCCATCTTATGCAGCTCTCCCGTGCCGCCCTCGACCACACCGTCGCCCCGCAGGGCGGAAATGGCCGTACCGAAAAAGCAGCGGCAGTCAAAGGCGAAGCTCATGCGCCGCACATATTCGCCATCCAAGCGGGCCTTGTCGGCAATCTCCAACTCGTCCCGGCCGCAGATTTGCGCCCAGCCGGAAAGGCCGGGCTTCACATCGTTGGCACCGTATTTGTCTCGCTCCACCAGCAAATCGTCCTGATTCCAGAGGGCAGGCCGGGGGCCGATGACGCTCATATCACCACGGAGGATATTCCAGAGCTGCGGAATTTCATCAAGGGATGTTTTGCGCAGGAACTTTCCAACGCGCGTGATGTACTGCTCCGGATTTTCCAGCAAATGCGTCGGCATATCGTGGGGCGTGGACATCTTCATGCTGCGGAATTTATAGAGCTGGAAATATTTTTTGTGGATACCAACCCGCTTCTGAGAGAAGAACACGGGGCCGGGATCGTCGATCTCAATGGCGATCATGATAAGCAGGTACAGCCATGAGGCGAGGATCAACCCCGCCAGCGACAGCAATATATCAATAAATCGTTTTCCAAATCTCTTATACATGGTATTTCGTTCCCGTCAACCCCGCCGCAATAGTATGCTAAGCGGGAGAATTTCAGTGCATCCCGTAAATCGCTATGTCCCACCCGAAAAACGTTGGGATTAAGCCATTTTTATTACTTAATTATACTACATATGGATAAAAAGCGCAATGCCTAACATAGGTGAAAAAGCGGAGTGGTTCGTCTATGAATCATCCCGCTTTTCTTCATTCAGCAGGTTATTTTCCGGTTGCACATCCTCAATTCATATGATACAATGTTATTCAATAAGGCGAACGCGTAATTCGTTATAAGTGGTAACACAACGAAGACGGTGGCTTACTCAGAATGGAGGGTATCAGATGAAAGAACCGGAGAACAGCGCGATCCAGCTTTTTGAGGATCAGAAAATCCGCGTGGCGTGGGATGCGGAACGGGAGGAATGGTACTTCTCCATCGTGGATGTGGTTGCAGTCCTGACCGACCAGCCGGATTATGACCATGCCAGAAACTACTGGAAGGTGCTGAAAAACCGTCTGGCAAAAGAGGGCAGTCAGTTGGTTACGGCTTGTAACCAACTGAAAATGCGCTCTCCGAAGGACGGAAAGAATTATGCGACCGACGTTGCCGACACGGAGCAGCTCCTGCGCGTCATCCAGTCCATTCCCTCCAAGAAGGCCGAACCCTTCAAGGCATGGCTGGCGATGGTTGGCCGGGAGCGAATCGAGGAAACCATTGACCCGGAGCAGGCTATCGACCGCGCGCTGGAGACATATCTGAAAAAGGGCTACTCCGAGGAGTGGGTACATCAGCGGCTGTTGTCCATCCGCATCCGCAACGAGCTGACAGACGAGTGGCACAAGCGCGGCGTGCAGAAAGGCAAGGAATACGCCATCCTCACGGACGAGATCACCCGCGCGTGGTCGGGCATGAGCACGCGGCAGTACAAGGCTTTCAAGGGCTTGAAGAAGGAAAACCTCCGGGACAACATGAGCAATCTAGAGCTGGTGCTGACCATGCTGGCCGAGGCATCCACCACCGATATTGCAAAAGCCGAACAGCCGCAGGGTTTTGACGAAAACCAGCAGGTCGCCCGCCGAGGCGGTAATGTGGCAGGCGTTGCCCGCAAGGCGCTGGAAGCCGAGACCGGCAAGCCGGTCGTCACCTCGCAGAACGCCGAGAGTTTCTGTCAGCTTGTTACGGACATCGTGACCGACGCGGCACAGCTTCCGGAGCGGACGGAGAATACAGGGGAGAATGCAAATGGGAAATGAAATCGCAGGCCGCGGCGAAGTGCTGCTGTACAGCGACGAGAGCGGCAAGGAATACATCAGCGTCGTATTCAAGGACGAAACTTTCTGGCTGACACAGAAGGCAATGGCGGAGTTGTTCGCCGTGAATGTTCCGGCTGTGTCAAAGCACTTGCAGAACATTTATGAGGAAGGCGAGCTGAAACGTAGTTCAACTGTTTCCAAAATGGAAACAGTTCAGCAGGAGGGCGAGCGGCAGGTTAAGCGAACCGTAGACCATTACAACCTCGATGCCATCATCGCGGTCGGCTACCGGGTGAACTCCAAGAAGGCCACCCGCTTCCGCCAGTGGGCGACGCGGACACTGAAAGAGTACATTCAGAAGGGCTTCGTCCTCAACGATGACCTGATGAAAAACGGCCGCCCATTCGGCAAGGATTACTTCGACGAACTGCTGGAACGCATCCGCGAGATTCGCGCCAGTGAGCGCCGGGCGTACCAGAAAATTGCGGATGTGTTTGAGCAGTGCAGCTATGACTACGACAAAAACAGCGAGACCACGAAGGCCTTCTACGCCTTCGTGCAGAACAAGCTCCACTATGCCGTCACGGGCAAGACTACCGCCGAGCTAATCTCGGAGCGGGCGACGCTGGACAGCCTCACCATGGGCCTGACCACATGGAAGGGTGCGCCGGATGGGAAAATCCTCAAAAGCGACACGCTGGTAGCGAAAAACTACCTGAACGAAAAAGAACTGTCTCGCCTGAACCGGCTGGTGACCATGTTCATTGACTACGCCGAACTGATGGCGGAGGACGAGCAGTTGATGTCCATGCAGGACTGGCTGGACGAAACCGACCGCTTCCTCGAAAACAACCGCCGCAGGGTGCTGGACGGCAAAGGCCACATCTCGCGGGAAGCGGCAGCTCAAAAGGTCGGCGCGGTCTACGACGAGTTCCGCAAGAAGCAGGACGCGGCATACATCTCCGACTTCGACCGGGAGATGGCAAAATACTTAAAAGGCGGTGAGCCGACATGATTGAACGCTTTGACATCGCGGGCTATGCCCGCATTTCTGTGGATGATGAGCAGGATCAGAAGAACATCTCGATTGAAAACCAGAAGGCCATCATTGAGGACTATGTAAAGACTCATTTCCCCGGCAGCACGCTGACGTTTTTTGAAGACCGCGACCGCTCCGGCTACACGTTCGAGCAGCGCGAGGGGTATCAGGAGATGCGCCGGGGGCTGATGCAGCACAAGTATGACATCCTCATCATCAAGGACTTTTCCCGTTTCTCCCGCCGCAACAGCCGCGGTCTTGTGGAACTGGAAGACCTGCGCGATGCAGGCGTCCGGATCGTCTCCATCGGCGACGGGGTGGACTTCCCCAACGACAACGACTGGCTGAAAATCCAGTTCCAGTTTCTTGTGAACGAGATGCCCGTCACGGACACCTCCCGCAAGGTGCGCAACGTTATCAAGCGGCGGCAGAACGACGGCGAGTGGATCTGCGCCGCGCCCTACGGCTATCTTGTGACCGAGGACAAGCAGTTCGAGATCATCCCCACGGAGGCCGAGACCGTCCGCAAGATTTTTGACCTCTACTGCAACGCCGGGTGGGGGTATAAGAAAATCGCCAACTATCTCACCGATCAGGGTGTTCCCACGCCGCGCATGTCCGAGCGGATGCGCAAGGAAGCGGCAGGCAAGAAGACGAAGCGGGAGGCCAAGAACGCATGGGCCATCGCCACGGTGCAGGGCATTCTGGACAACGATTTCTATATCGGCACGCTGCGGCAGGGCAAGTACACCCGCGCCAAAATCAACGGCAAGGAGATCAAGCGCAACGATGACGAGCACATCGTCATCGAAAACCACCATCAGGCCATCATCGACTACCGCACCTTCGCCATCACCAGTGCGCTGCGGGAAAAGCGCAGCCGCAGCAACTACCGCGGCGTCAAGATCAATGACAACGTGTATTCCGGCTTTTTGCAGTGCGGCGACTGCGGCAGTCCGCTGTTCGCCATGAGCCGCAGCGACCTGGCCCCCGCCTACACCTGCGGCACGTATCACCGCCGCGGACTCAAGGGCTGCACCAGCCACCACATCCGCGTTGACCGGCTGGACGAGCTGCTGAAAAGCTATGTGCGCAAGCTGGCGGACAGCTCTGCCGCCATGCTGGCGCAGCTCAACGAAGAGCTGAGACGGGAGACCGAGCAGGTCGCAGAAACGGAGCAGTCCGCCGACAATCTGGCGGCGGTGCTGGCCGACCTCACCGAGGAGCTGAAGGTCACAAAGCGCCAGCGCATCCGGGAGATCATGAAAAAGCCGGAGCAGGAAGCCTCCATCGAGGCACTGTACGACGAGATGGAAGCCGACCTGCAGAAGAAGATCGACGGCATCAACCACCAGATCGACCTGCTGTCCGATAAGCGCAACACGATCATTCAGGTCAACCGCGTGGCCAAAACCGCCATCGACGTGTTCCATGATATTCTGGAAAAGGATAAGCTGGAACGGAATGACCTGGAACTGCTGATCGACAAGATCCTCGTCTTTGAGGATCATCTGGAAATTAAGCTCAAAGCCGACATCGACACGCTGCTGCGCTGCGGGACCCTCCCCGCGGAAACGGAGGATGCCGCAAATTTTAAGCAAGGCACGGAAAATATCGAACATGTGCTGATCCAGTCCTCAAAAGGCCGCGAGGACAAGGTTTTCCGTGTCAATGTCATCAGCAACGGCGACCCGTTGGAGATTTATACGACCAAGGATGGCGAGGTCATTTTCAAAAAGTATTCCCTGCTAGGTGGGCTGGAGGACTTTGCCGCCCAGTTCTGCGATACTCTCAGCCGCAGCACGGAGTTCACTGCCGCCGTCACCGACCGTGACGCCATCATCGCCGTGGCAGGCGTGGGCAAGCGTGAGCTGCTGGGCAAGACCATCTCCCAACCCCTGGAGCAGATCATGGAGGATCGCCAGATCTGGCTGTGGGACAGCGGCGACGAGGCCGTGCCCGCCTGCGAGGGCCTCAGCGGCTTTACCGCCGCGGTGGCCGCCCCTATCCTGTGCGAGGGCGACGTGCTGGGCCTGGTACTGTTCCTCTCCGCTGACCAGCAGGCCGCCGGAGAGACGGAGTACAAGCTGGCCCAGACCGTGGCGGCGTTCCTGGGGAAGAATATGGAGAACTGAACTGGCGCAAAATCTTTGATTTTGCTGCCAACTGTGGTAATGCACCTGCAAACCGGCGGGCCGTCGAGGACGCCGGCCCCTACACAGCAAACGAAAAAGGGAACCGTATCGCTATGCGATACGGTTCTCTTTTTGTGAAAAATATTTCCTTACCGGATACCGGCGATGAAGCAGGCGGGGTCGGCGGCAAGCTGCTTCCTGGCCCAGGCCAGCATCTCGTAGGTATTCACCGCGCCGGTCACCACGCCGTCGTCCCAGGTGTCGGCGGTGTGCGCCTTCAGCCACGCGTCGGGCGTGCTGGTGCGGACGTAGTAGGGATGGGCCTCGCCGCTGCCGTCCAGCGCCGTGGGCACGGCCCGCTGGGTATAGAACCCCAGACGGCCCTCCTGAATGGACAGGCAGTCCTGCATCACGTTGGCGGCGGTGGGCATCTGGCCCGCGCCCTGACCGTAGAAGCTCTGACGGCCGATCTGCTCGCCCTCATAGGTGATCAGGTTGAAGTTGGCGGGCACGGCGGCTTCCAGCGCGCTGGCGTCCGCCAGCGTGGGCTCGATATAGGCGCACACGCCGCCCTCCGCCTGTGAAGCCTCCGCCAGCAGCTTGCAGGCGAAGCCCCGGCTCTGGAAGGTCTTGATGTCCCCGTCGGTGACGGTGCGGATGCCGAACATGGGGATGTCCTCCTCCCGCAGCAGGGCGTCAAAGGCGATGTTGGCGGAGATCACCAGCTTGCGGCGGATGTCGTCGCCGTCGATGTCGGCGCTGGGATCGGCCTCGGCATAGCCCAGCTCCTGGGCCTGCTTGAGAATGGCGGGGAAGGAGACGGGGGCTTTGTGCATGGCGTCCATGATGAAGTTGCTGGTGCCGTTCATGATGCCGCCCACACGGCAGATGGTGTCCAGCTTCTTGCACCGGGCCAGATTCACCAGCCAGGGGATGCCGCCGCCCACCGCCGCCGTACACAGCAGCGCCTTGCCCTGTGCTTTGGCCAGGTCGGTCAGCTCCTGATAGTAGGCGGCGATCAGCGCCTTGTTGGCGGTGACCACATGCTTGCCCGCCTTCAGCGCAGCGGTGACGTACTCATAGGCGGGGTGCAGGCCGCCCATCACCTCTGCCACGATGTCGATGCTCTCGTCGTGGAGAATATCCTCAAAATCATGGGTGGCGATGTCGGCGATCTGGGGCTTTTCCGAGCGGACGAGGACACGGCGGACGTGAAGATCCTCCCGGCCGCGGCACCACTCGTATACGCCACTGCCCACCACGCCGAAGCCCAGCAATGCAATATTCATAATGACCCTCCTTAGTCAGTGAATTTTGTCCTATTGTACACAACTCAAAAGCATTTGTCAACGATAAAAGCACGCGATACAGCCGTATCGCGTGCTTTTATAACGCTTATTTCAGCAGCTCCAGCAGCGCTTCCTTGGACGTTACGCCCACGGATTTTTTCAGTCCCTTGCCATCCCGGAAGGAGATGACCGTGGGGATGCTGCTGACCTGGAAGGCCATGGCCAACTGGGGATTTTCGTCCACGTCCACCTTGACCACCTTCACCTGCCGGGAGAGCTCCTCCAGCACCGGGGCCAGCATCTGGCAGGGGCCGCACCATGTGGCCCAGAAGTCCACCAGCACCGGCTCCGTGCTGTCCAGCACCAGTTCCTTGAAATTGTCCTCGTTTGCATGAAACAGAGCCATTACAATGCTCCTTTCCTTTGTAGAGATGGGGTTATTATACCCCGAAAAGCTTCAAAAGCCTCGCAGAGTTCGCGGCGCGGACGCCGCGAAAAAATCAAATCATTTTTCTGACGACATGTGCGTCAGAAAAATTCTCCTCGGCCGCCAGTGTGTCCGAAGGACGCGCGCAGTCGGCCGCAAACCTTTTTGGCAATGAAATCGTTAGATTTCATGCCAGTTACATTAAAACTCCGCGTTGCCCACGGTGCGGGGATGCAGCTCCACGTCGCGGATGTTGCTGACGCCCGTCAGATACATCACCATGCGCTCGAAGCCCAGGCCGAAGCCCGCGTGACGGCAGGAGCCGTAGCGGCGCAGGTCGCAGTACCACCAGTAGTCCTCCGGGTTCATGCCCAGCTCCTTGATGCGGCTCTCCAGAATGTCCAGACGCTCCTCACGCTGGCTGCCGCCGATGATCTCGCCGATGCCGGGCACCAGGCAGTCCGCTGCGGCCACGGTCTTGCCGTCGTCGTTCAGGCGCATGTAGAAGGCCTTGATCTCCTTGGGATAGTCGGTGACGAATACGGGCTTCTTGAACACCTGCTCGGTGAGATAGCGCTCGTGCTCGGTCTGCAGGTCGGTGCCCCAGTCTACCTTATAGTCGAACTTGTCGTTGTGCTGCTTGAGAATTTCCACCGCGTCGGTGTAGCTGATGCGGCCGAAATCGGAGGAGGCCACATGCTCCAGACGCTCCTTCAGCCCCTTGTCCACGAAGCTGTTGAAGAAGTCGATCTCCTGGGGGCAGCGCTCCAGCACCCGGCGGATGATGAACTTGATCATGGCCTCGGCCACGTCCATGTCGCCCGCCAGATCGCAGAAGGCCATCTCCGGCTCGATCATCCAGAACTCGGCGGCGTGGCGCTGGGTGTTGGAATTCTCGGCGCGGAAGGTGGGGCCGAAGGTGTACACATCGCCGAAGGCCATGGCGAAGTTCTCGGCGTTCAACTGGCCGGACACGGTCAGGCTGGTCTTCTTGCCGAAGAAGTCCTGGCTGTAATCCACCTGGCCGTCCTCGGTCTTGGGCACGTTGTTCAGATCCAGGGTGGTCACCTGGAACATCTCGCCGGCGCCCTCGCAGTCGCTGCCGGTGATGATGGGGGTCTGGACGTACACAAAGCCGTTGCCCTGGAAGAACTCGTGCACCGCCATGGCCGCCACGGAGCGGACGCGGAAGGTGGCGGAGAACAGGTTGGTGCGGGGCCGCAGATGCTGGATGGTACGCAGGAACTCCACGCTGTGGCGCTTCTTCTGCAGGGGATAGTCGGGGGTGGACTTGCCCTCCACCTCGATGGCGTGAGCCTTGATCTCCAGGGGCTGCTTGGCCTCGGGGGTCAGCACCACGGTGCCGCGGACGATCAGCGCCGCGCCTACGTTCTGGGCGGCGATCTCCTTATAGTTGGCCAGCTCCTCGGCGGACATGACCACCTGCAGATTCTTGAAGCAGGAGCCGTCGTTCAGCTCGATAAAGCCGAAGGTCTTCATGTCGCGGATGGTGCGGGCCCAGCCGCAGACGGTGATCTCCTTGCCGCCCAGCGATTCGCTGTCGGCAAAGACTGCTGCGATTTTCATACGATCCATATTATTTTCACCTTTTTCTGTGAGATTTTGCAGTATCCGTTATTATATACCATTATGGGGCCTTTTACAAGGCTGTATTTGCCGCCATAGCGGGCTTTTTTGCACCGAAAATCCCCCTTTGCGGGGGCTTGACAAATCAGCAGAAGTTGTGTATAGTAAGCACATGATTAAAAAATGATTTTTGCTTATGGAGGTGAGACTGTGACCCAGCGGGAACGACAGATATTGGAGTGGATCCGCCAGGATCCCATGATCTCCCAGCAGGAGCTGGCGGAAAAGGCGGGCATCACCCGGTCCAGCGCGGCGGTGCATATCTCCAACCTGATGAAAAAGGGCTATATCGCCGGACGGGGCTATCTGCTGCGCACCGAGCCCTACATCGTGGTGGTGGGCGGCGTGAACATGGACATCGGCGCGGTGTCCCATGCGCCGCTGGTGGAGCGGGACTCCAATCCCGGCAAGGTGACCACCTCGCTGGGCGGCGTGGGCCGCAACATCGCCCACAACCTGTGCCTGCTGGGCCAGCAGGTGTCCATGGTGACGGTGCTGGGCCAGGACGGCTTTGTCCAGGACGTGCGGGATAACGCCGCCGCCATCGGCCTTGACCTGAGCCACAGCGCCGTGATCCCCGGCGGCCACACCGGCACCTACCTGTTCATCGACGACAGCGACGGCGACATGGCTCTGGCTGTCAACGATATGGCCATTTACGACCACATCACCCCGGAGTTTCTGCGGCAGCGGCTGGAGTTCATCAACCGGGCCGGTCTGGTGGTGGTGGAGACCAACGTGCCGGAGGAGTCCCTGCAATGGCTGTGCCAGCACTGCACGGCCCCCATCCTGGCCGATCCCGTGTCCACCATCAAGGCGCCTCGGCTGAGGCCGGTGCTGGGTAAGCTGACGGCGCTGAAGCCCAACCGCATGGAGGCGGAGCTTCTCAGCGGCGTGAAGATCGAGACCGAGGCGGACGTGGAGCGGGCGGCGGACGCCCTGCTGGCCACGGGCCTGCAGCAGGTGTATATCTCCATGGGCGGCGACGGCGTGTTTGCCAAGAACGCGGATGGCGAAACGGCCCGCGTCTCCTGTCCCCATGTGACGGTGGCCAACGCCACCGGCGGCGGCGACGCCATGGCGGCGGCACTGGCGGCCTGCATCACACGGGGCGATCCGCTGCGTGAGTGCGCACGGCTTGCCATCGGCGCGGGCGCCCTGGCCTGCACCTCTGAGGAGACCATTCATTCCGGCATGAGCTGGGAAAACATCAACTATATACTCAATAAGGAGGAACTTTGATATGAATCGTTATCTGGATATTGCCCCCGAGGTACAGGAGGCCCTGAAGAATGGCAAGCCCGTGGTGGCGCTGGAGAGCACCATCATCAGCCACGGCATGCCCTATCCCCAGAATGTGGAGACGGCCCTGAACGTGGAGAAGATCATCCGTGAAAACGGCGCGGTGCCCGCCACCATCGCCGTCATCGGCGGCCGCATGAAGGCCGGTCTGTCCCCTGAGGAGATCGACTATCTGGGCAAGACCGGCGCGGGCGTGGCCAAGGCCAGCCGCCGCGATCTGCCGGTGCTGGTGGCCCTGGGCCGTGACGGCGCCACCACCGTCACCACTACCATGATGATCGCCCACATGGCCGGTATCTCCGTGTTCGCCACCGGCGGCATCGGCGGCGTGCATCGCGGTGCCGAGACCACCATGGACATCTCCGCCGACCTGGAGGAGCTGGCCCAGACCCCCGTGATGGTGGTGTGCGCCGGCGCCAAGTCCATCCTGGATCTGGGCCTGACCCTGGAGTATCTGGAGACCAAGGGCGTGCCCGTCATCGGCTACGGCACCGAGGAGCTGCCCGCCTTCTATACCCGCAAGTCCGGCTTCGGCGTGGACTATCGTCTGGACAGCCCCGAGGAGCTGGCCGCCGCTTTCCACGCCCAGCGTGAGATGGGTCTCAAGACCGGTATGCTGGTGACCAACCCCATCCCCGAGGAATACTCCATGGACGCCGATGTCATCAACAAGGCCATTGGTGAGGCCGTGGCCGAGGCCAAGGCCCAGGGCATCCACGGCAAGGCCACCACGCCCTTCCTGCTGGCCAAGATCAAGGACATCACCGGCGGCAGCAGCCTGGACGCCAACATCCAGTTGGTGTACAACAACGCCCGCCTGGCGGCCAAGACCGCCTGCCAGCTGGCGAAGCTGGGCAAGTGAGCGCCCTGTCCGTGGGTATCATCAGCAGCACCGACGGCCCGCTGGCGGTGTTCGCCGGCGGAGGCTGGGGCACGGTGCTGCTGGTCTGGCTGGCCGCTGTCAACCTGGTGACCTTCACGGTGTACGGCATCGACAAGGCCAAGGCGAAACGGGGCGCGTGGCGCGTGCCGGAAAGGACGTTGTTCCTGCTGCCGCTGCTGGGCGGCAGTCTGGGCGCGCTGCTGGGCATGAAGGTATTCCATCATAAGACGAAGCACTGGTACTTCGTGTGGGGCATCCCGCTGATCCTGCTGGCCCAGATCGCCCTGGCGGTATGGCTGTATGTGAAATAAAAAGCAGTCCGCTGCGGATGCAGCGGACTGCTTTTTTCAGAGAAGAGAGAAGAGTGAAAAGTGAAAAACTGAGGTGTGCCGCTGCGCGGCACGATAAAAAACGGCGGCATGTGGTCATGCCGCCCTACGGAATTCTATTGGAAGTTGATGCGTAGGGCGGGGTGACCACACCCCACCGTTTCGTTATATGTGCTTTATGCGCCGGAACCGCACCCACGGCTCCGTTTCCGGCGGAGGGCAGGTAAAGGTCATCTCCTTGCCGGTCTGGGGATGGATGAAGGACAGCTGATACGCCCACAGGGCCAGCGGGGCGGTGTCGTCCTCCGGCAGTCCGTATTTCCGGTCGCCTGCCAGGGGCAGGCCCCGCGAGGCGAACTGCACCCGGATCTGGTGGGTGCGGCCGGTATGGAGCTGCACCCGCACCAGAGAGAGGCCATCGGCCGTCCCCAGCGTCTCATAGGACAGCAGGGCTTCCCTCGTCCCGGCGGAGGGCGTATCCGCCACATAGGTGACGCGGCGGACGCTGTCCCTGCCCAGCAGATCCCGCATCTCGCCGCTTTGCGGCTGCGGTACGCCGTGAACCACCGCCAGATAGCATTTGCTGAACTGCCGCTCCCGTACCTGCCGGGACAGCAGCGACGCCGCCATGCGGCTGCGGGCAAAGACCATCACGCCGCCGGTCTGGGCATCCAGCCGGTGGACGTTGCGGATGCAGTCGGTGCCCAGCGCCTGCCGCAGCAGGGAGGGCATGCCGCCCGGCTCGTCGGTGGACAGCACCCCGGCGGGCTTGACCGCCACAACGACGCGGTTATCCTGATAGATGATCTCCATAGGGGCCTCCTTTTGGCGCGGATGGTAAACAAAAAACCTCACTTCCGGAGAAGTGAGGTTCTGGTGCGCGGTACAGGACTCGAACCTGTGACCCCATGCACGTCAAGCATGTGCTCTAGCCAGCTGAGCTAACCGCGCGGACAACGGTAATATAATAGCGTATCATGGCGGATTTGTCAAGGCTTATTCCGCAAAAAATACAAAAAATATCACCGCGGGGGTCAACTGCGTCCGGCATACTTCCGGAGCTGCTGCTCAAATTCGGCGCTGCGGGGACAGGTCACCGTGACCGGTTCGCCGGTGCGGGGGTGAATAAAGCGCAGCTCCACCGCCTGAAGGCACTGGCCCGCCAAGCCGGGGACGGGCTTTTTCGCGCCGTACACCGTGTCGCCCAGGATGGGGTGGCCGATGTGGGCCATGTGGACGCGGATCTGGTGGGTGCGGCCCGTCTCCAGACGGCAGCGCACATGGGTGACGCCGTTATAGCGGGCGATGACCTCCCAGTGGGTCACGGCGCGGCGGCCATTGCGGGTGTTGACGGCCATCTTCTTCCGGTCGGTGGGATGGCGGCCGATGGGTGCGTCCACGGTGCCGCTGTCCTCCCGGAGATTGCCCATCACCAGACACTCGTAGGTGCGGGCCAGGGTGTGGTCGCTGAGCTGGGCGCTGAGGGCCAGGTGGGCGGCGTCGTTCTTGGCGGCGATGATCAGGCCGCTGGTGTCCCGGTCGATGCGGTGGACGATGCCGGGGCGTTTTTCGCCGCCGATGCCGGACAGGGAGTCGCCGCAGTGGTGCAGCAGGGCGTTGACCAGCGTGCCGTCGGGATGACCCGGCGCGGGATGCACCACCAGTCCCACGGGCTTGTTCACCACGATCACGTCCTCGTCCTCGTACACCACGTCCAGGGGGATGTCCTGGGCCTCCACGGCGGTGTCCTCCGCCTCGGGCCGGGTGACGGACACCGTCTCCTCGCCGGTCAGGCGGTAGTTCTTGGCGGCGGGTGCGCCGTTCACCAGCACGTCGCCGCTCTCCAGCAGCCTGGCGGCGGCGCTGCGGGTCAGGCCCTCCACACGGGCGGCCAGCCACGCGTCAATGCGGGCGTTCCGGTCTTCACTTGTCGCCGTCAGCGTCAGATGCATCGTTCTTCTTCCTTGCGTCGTATTTTTCGTAGAACCACAGATAGTACACCGCGCCCAGGATCACGCCCACCACCACGAAGCAGTCGGCCAGGTTGAACACGGGGTAGTCAAACAGCAGCAGGTCGAACATATCCACCACATAGCCGTGAGCGATGCGGTCGATGATGTTGCCCACGCCGCCGCCCAGGATCAGCAGCGCCGCCGCGATGCCCAGGGGATGGCGGACGATGCGGCGGATCAGCAGATAGGCCACCGCCACCAGCAGCACCGCCGTCACGGCGATAAGCATCACCGTCTTGCCGGAGAAGCTGGACCAGGCGGCGCCGTAGTTGTGTACCCGTGTCAACTGCAGGAAGCCCGGCAGAAATGCCGTGCTTTCGCCCAGGGCCAGGTTGCTGACCGTCCAGGCCTTCAAAAGCTGGTCGCAGCCGATCAGCACCAGCACCACGGCGGCATAGAGAGCGTATATCATAATGGGATCCCTCGATCTTCTGAAAAATAGGTCTTACTATCATACCCCATCGCGGCGGGATTTGCAAGTAGATCCGCCGTGTTCTTGCATTGCGCGGGAAAATCTGGTACACTGAGGTATCATATGCTTGGGGGAGGGCTGCCGGTGAAAGGGGTACGGGAACTGAATCTGGAGCAGGGACGGCCCTCGGTGGATCAGGCGCTGGGTTGGCTGGAGGCCGAGCTGGAGGCGGCGCGGAAGATGAACACGCCCCTGATGAAGCTGATCCACGGCTACGGCTCCTCCGGCAAGGGCGGGCGCATTCGCGCCGCCAGCCGCCGCTATCTGGAGGAGGCCGCCGGGCAGGGGCGGATCGCGCTGTATCTGCCGGGGGAGCGGTTCACCATCTTTGACGACACCGCCCGCCGGGCCCTGCAGCAGTATCCCCAGCTGCGGCTGGATCGGGATCTGGACCGGGAGAACCGGGGCGTGACATTCGTTTTCTTCCGGACGCTGTAAAGGCTGGAAGCATCACATACGATATCATACAACAGGAGGAACACCAGCATGGAAAACAAGCTGATGGGCAACAAGCTATTTCTGTATATCACCGAATTCTTCGCCGGCGTGTCGGTGATGGCGGTGGAGCTGGGGGCAAGCCGGTTGATGGCGCCCTATTTCAGCTCCTCCCAGATCGTGTGGACGGTGATCATCGGCGTCATCATGATCGCCATGGCCATCGGCAATCTGTGGGGCGGCAAGCTGGCGGACAAGACCAATTCGCCGGACAGGCTCTATGGCCGCATCCTTATCGCCGCCATCTGGATCGCCCTGATCCCCTTTGTGGGCCGGTGGCTCATCGCCGGGGTCAGCCTGCTGCTGGCCACCTTCGTGACGAAGAACTTTCTGGTCTGGGCGGCGCTGGCGGCGTGTCTCGTCATCTTCGCCTTCCCCTGCGTGCTGCTGGGCACGGTGACGCCGTCGCTGACCAAGTTCACGGTGGACAATCTGGACGATACCGGCAAGACGGTGGGCAAGCTGAACGCCCTGAACACCATCGGCAGCATCATCGGCACCTTTGTGCCCACCTTTATCACCATCCCCGCCGTGGGCACGGCGGCCACGTTCCTGATCTTCGCCGGGGTGCTGGCGGCCATCAGCATCGTGTATTTCGCCTTTGCCCGAAAGCGGATGATCAAGGGCATCGTGGCGGCGGTGGTCATCGTGGGGCTGTGCTTCACCCTGCCTACCTACAGCTTCGCCTTCTGGGAGAGCGACATCACCCTGGAGGACGAGTCCATCTACAACTACTTGCAGGTGAAGGACAGCGACACCCGGACGATCCTGTCCACCAACGTGCTGTTCGGCGTCCAGTCCATCCAGCGGAAGGACACGGAGCTGACCGGCATGTACTATGACTACGCCCTGGCGGCCCCCTGCATGGCGGGTATGAACGGCAGCGACAACGACAGCCGCTCCGTCATGATCCTGGGGATGGGCTCCGGCACCTACGCCAGCTACTGCGTGCGGTACTATCCCGGCGTGTCGGTGCAGGGCGCGGAGATCGACCGGAAGATCGCCGACATCGCCACGGAGTACTTCGGCCTGCCGGACAGTGTAGAGGTGGCGGTGGAGGACGGCCGGGCGTATCTGACCGCCTCCCAGGAGCAGTTTGATGTGATCATAGTGGACGCCTATCAGGACATCACCATCCCCTTCCAGCTCTCCAGCGTGGAGTTCTTCACCCAGGTGCAGCGGCACCTGAAGCCCGGCGGCGTTATGGTGGTGAACCTGAACATGACCTCCCAGCAGGAGGGCTCCATCAACCAGTACCTGTGCGACACCATGGCCAGCGTGTTCGCCCACACCTATTGGGTCAACGTGCCCTCCAACACCAACACGGTGGTGTTCTGCACCGACGCCGACGGCCTGCGCCAGACCTTTGACGCCAACCGGGCGCTGCTGCAGAACGCCAGCTACGCCGCCATGATGGAAAAGGTGGCCCAGAATCTGCAGGACTACACCGGCGGCGATCACATCCTGACGGACGACAAGGCCCCGGTGGAGCTGCTGGGCATGCGGGTGCTGGACGAGCTGATCGAAGGCGAACTGAATTATTACAAGGAACAGTTCTCCATGCAGGAGATCATCAACATGGTAACATGAAAAAAGACGGCGCAGGCCGTCTTTTTATATATGATCAGATTCATTTCAGCCAGCCGCCAACAAAAAATGCCCGTAACTGCTTGTAAAACACCGTCCCCGCAAAGCCGGCAAGCAGCAGGACCCATGTCAGGAAGATCAGCCAGCTTATGTCATAGGTTTCGGTCAGATTCCGCATACCGGTCCGTGTCTCGACCCAACCCATCACATTATATACGTCGGTGGGCGGCAGAATCGAGGCCCAGATACGCAGAGCGATCTTCCCCAGGATGGCAAGGATCATCGTGAACAGCCACACGATGCGCATGATCGGCCACTTGCTCTCCACCGCCGGAGCAGCCGTCGGCACGGCCTGCGCTGTGGTCTCCCCGTTATCCAGCAGCAGATAGTCGGTGGTAACGCCGAACAGGCGGCTGAGGGCGATGACGTTCTCTGTGTCCGGCACCGACGCGCCGCTCTCCCACTTGGACAGGGCCTGCCGGGAGACGTTGATCCGCGTGGCCAACTCCTCCTGGCTCCAGCCCCGCGCCTTGCGCAGGGCCTGCAGCTTTTCACCAAAGGTCATGGGCGATTCTCCTTTCCGTTTCTGATGTTATTCTATCAGAAACGGGATGTAAAGTCTACCTATCATGGCTTCCAAATCCGCAACCAGAGTTGACATTGCGGGAAGCGGAGGGCTCGCGCGCCGATTTGTAAAGGACAGGCGGTGGTGCCGCCTCTCTGCGCATGATGAAAAATACCCGATTCGCTCAAATTCCCCCTTGCAATCCGGAAAAAGATTTGATATACTACACCATACAATTTAAAACCTGTGTATCTCATGGGGGAGTAGTTGCGCGCCTGCGGGCGTGAGTTAAGTCAACATGCATGGCGGAAACGTCTGGCTTAACCTTAAACAGCGAGACTCATGTGCAGTTCTAAATTCTGCACATGTGGCTCGCTTTTTTGTTTTGCCGGGCGGAAAATACGCCCATGCTGCGTCAAAGTCCTTGAAAATACACAGCGTATTCCCTGCGGGCTTTTTCTTGCCTGCGCGCATTTCCGCTGCCGGCAAAACGGCAGAAGAAGGGAACAAAATAAGACCCCAACGCCCTTTATCAGCCAGTTATATCGGGGCAAACTACCCGTATTCAGGAGGAAGGACAATATGAAGCATTATCTGGAACAAGCGGAGGCCGTGCTGCGGGATGTGGACTCCCGCGACAGCGGCCTGACGGCCGCGGAGGCGGCGGAGCGGCTGGCCAAAAACGGCAGAAACAAGCTGGCGGAGGCCAAGAAGGACTCCCTCATCAAGCGGTTCTTCCAGCAGATGGCCGATCCCATGATCATCATTCTGCTGGCCGCCGCCGCCATCAGCGCCGTGCTGGCGGTGGTGCAGAACGAGAGCTTTGCCGATGTGATCATCATCCTGTTCGTGGTCATCGTCAACGCCGTGCTGGGTGTGTATCAGGAGAGCAAGGCGGAAAAGGCCATCGAGGCATTACAGCAGATGGCCGCCGCCACCAGCAAGGTGCTGCGTGACGGCCAGACCGTCACCATCCGCAGCGAGGAGCTGGTGGTGGGCGATGTGGTCTTGCTGGAGGCGGGCGACGCCATCCCGGCAGATGGCCGCGTGCTGGAGAGCGCCAGCATGAAGGTGGAGGAGGCCGCCCTGACCGGCGAATCCGTCCCCGTCACCAAGTTCATCGACATGCTGAACCTGAAGGACGCTTCCGGTGATGTGCCCCTGGGCGACCGGAAGAACATGGTCTACATGGGCTCCACCGTGGTGTACGGCCGCGGCCGCATGGTGGTGACCCAGACCGGCATGGACACCGAGATGGGCAAGATCGCCGACGCCCTGGCCAACGCTCAGGAGGGCCAGACCCCCCTGCAGCGGAAGCTGACCCAGCTCTCCGGCATCCTTACCAAGCTGGTGCTGGTGATCTGCGTGCTGATCTTCGGCGTGCAGCTTCTGCGCGCCGGTGAGTTCACCCTGGACGTGGTGCTCCACTCCTTCATGATCGCCGTGTCCCTGGCGGTGGCCGCCATCCCGGAGGGCCTTGCCGCCGTGGTGACGGTGGTGCTGAGTATCGGCGTCACCAATATGTCCAAGCGCAGCGCTATCATCCGCCGCCTGACCGCCGTGGAGACCCTGGGCTGCGCCCAGATCATCTGCTCCGATAAGACCGGCACCCTGACCCAGAACAAGATGACCGTAGTGGACGATTACGGCACCGACCGCGACCGCACCGCCACCGCCATGACCCTGTGCTCCGACGCCGCCCTGGCGGAGGACGGCACCGTCAACGGTGAACCCACCGAGGCGGCGCTGGTGGCCTGGGGCGCCAAGTGCGGCCTGCCCAAGCCCCGGCTGCAAAACGAACTGCCCCGTGTGGGCGAGGCCCCCTTTGACTCCGGCCGCAAGATGATGTCCACCGTCCACAAGGCGGCGGACGGCTATGTCCAGTTCACCAAGGGCGGCCCCGACGTGGTGCTGGAGCGCTGCACCAGCTACTGGGACGATGGCATGATCCGCCCCATGACCGAGGAGAAGCGGGCCGAAATTCTGGCCGCCAACAAGGCCATGGCCGACAAGGCCCTGCGGGTGCTGGCCGCCGCCCAGCGCACCTATGAGACGCTGCCCCAGTCCATGGAGGCCGCCGACCTGGAGCATGACCTGTGCTTCCTGGGTTTGGCGGGCATGATCGACCCGGTGCGTCCGGAGGTGAAGGCCGCCATTGAGGAGTGCCGTCAGGCGGGCATCCGGCCCATCATGATCACCGGCGACCATATCGACACCGCTGTGGCCATTGCCAAGGAGCTGGGCATCCTCACTGAGGACAAGAAGGCCATCACCGGCGCGCAGCTCAGCGCCATGAGCGACGAGGAGTTTGAGAAGGAATACCCCCACATCGCCGTGTACGCCCGGGTGCAGCCGGAGCATAAGACCCGCATCGTCAACGCCTGGCGTGGCGCGGGCTACGTCACCGCCATGACCGGCGACGGCGTCAACGACGCGCCCTCCATCAAGTCCGCCGATATCGGCGTGGGCATGGGCATCACCGGCACCGACGTCACCAAGAACGTGGCGGACATGGTGCTGGCCGACGACAACTTCGCCACCATCGTGGGCGCGGTGGAGGAGGGCCGCCGCATCTACGACAACATCCGCAAGGCCATCCAGTTCCTGCTGTCCTCCAACATGAGCGAGGTCATCTCCATTTTTGTGGCCACGCTGCTGGGCTTCACCATTCTGGAGCCGGTACACCTGCTGTGGATCAACCTGGTGACCGACTGCTTCCCGGCGCTGGCGCTGGGCATGGAGGAGGCGGAGCCTGCCATCATGCGCCGCCGTCCCCGTGACGCCAAGGCCGGTATCTTTGCCGGCGGCATGGGCGTGGACGTGGCCTATCAGGGTCTGGTGATCTCGGCGCTGACCCTCGCCGCCTTCTTCATCGGCCACTTCATGGAGTCCGGCGTGTGGGAAATCCCGGCCAATGGCCTCAGTCCCGACGGCACCACCATGGCCTTCGTCACCATGTCCATGGCGGAGATCTTCCACAGCCTCAACATGCGATCCCAGCGGGGCAGCATCCTGAAGCTCCGTACCCGCAACAGGATGATGACCTTCGCCGCCATCGGCAGCCTGCTGGCCACCACCCTGGTGTGCGAGGTGCCCTTCATCGCCACCGCCTTCGACTTCACCAGCGTGGAGTGGAACGAGTATCTGGTGGCCCTGGCCCTGGCCTTCTGCGTCATTCCCATCGTGGAGATCGTGAAGTTCTTCCAGCGGAAAGCGGAGAAATAAGCATAAAAAAGATGACCGGCAGCGCCGGTCATCTTTTTTATGTTATTCCTTAGGCGCCGTGTCCTCTGCCGCTGCCTTCTTCCGCTTCAGGGAGAGCTTCTTGCCGCCGCCCTTGCGGCGCACGATCCGCACGATCACCACGACCGCCGCCGCGAGCACCAGCAGCCAGATCCAGCTGTACGCCAGCCACACGGCAAAGTCCTCCAGCGCATTGCCTACGGCCTGCAGGCCGTTGACGAAGGACTGGCCCAGCCGCCCGCCGAAGGTGGTGACGGCCTCATCCTGTCCGGACAGCTTATACACCTCGCTGAGCTCCACGTTGATGGTGGCGTAGTCCACCAGCGCGTCATAGTGCCGCAGGGTGCCGCTGAGGTTCTCGATGTCCCACTCCGTCTCGGAGATGGCGCTTTCGATGGTGATGATGTCCTCCATGCTGGTGGCCTTGGCCAGCAGCGTCTGCAGCCGCTCCAGCTTGATGCGGGCCGTCTCCAGCCGGGCCTGGGTGTCGTAATAGCTCTCGGACACGTCGTCGGTCTCCGCGTTGGAGTAGGTCACATGGCACAGCGCACCGGCCTTCTGGAAGAAGGTGTCGAACTGCTCTGCCGGAACGCGGATGATGTAGCTGCCGTAGCGGTAGCCGCTGTTGCGGTTGGAGGTGCTGATTTGCTGGAAATAGCCGCCCAGCTCCTTCACCAGCGCGTCGATGCCGCTGCTGGCGGCGTCAAAGTCCAGGGTCTGCATCTCCATGTAGCCGGTATAGATGCGCTTGGCGGGTTTCTCGGACTTATCGGACTGTGCCGCGCTGTCGTTGTACGCCGGAGCGCCCGGCTCCTCGGCAGTGTAGTCCATGCTGTAGTCCGCGTCGGCGGTGGTATTCCAGTAGCCGCCGCTTTCACTGTTCGCGGACTGCGCGGCGCTGTCACCGGCGGCGGCTTTACCGCCGCAGCCCACCAGCAGCAGGGCCAGCACCAGCGTCAGCAGGAGAGATACGATACGTTTCATGGGCAAAAACCTCCTTCATTTTGGGATCTTCCTGATTATGTGACGTTGGCGGCATGGAAAAAGTTCCCGGTTTCCGCAAAAAAGCAGCCGTTTTTTGCAAACGACTGCTTTTACCAGAAACTTTGTAGGGGCGGGGTGAACGCAGTGGAGCGAAGCGGAACAAGTGCCCTTGGGGTGCCCCGCCCGTCTGTTATGCGGCAAGGTTTACTGATAAACGAAAGGGAGGGGCAGAGCCCCTCCCCTACGCACGAATTACGAAATGACCTGCTTGTCAGATTTCATGCCAGTTACTTTACATATTCCTTCGGATCAATAAGGCTTCCGTCCTTCTCCACGGCGAAGTGCAGATGGGGGCCCATGGTGGCCTCGGCGGCAGCGGTGCCCACATAGCCCACGATGTCGCCGGCCTTCAGCTGCTGACCCTGGCTGATGGGAGGATTCTCCTGCAGGCTGCTGTAACGGGTGACGTAGCCGCCGCTGTGGGTGATGCACACGGTGGTGCCCATCAGTTCATCCCGGGTGACGGAGGTCACCTCGCCCGCCGCGGCGGTCTTTACCGCGTCGCCCTCGGCGGCCTGGATGTCCAGTCCCTCATGGGTGCGCCAGTCGGCCATGGTCTCGTCGTACAGAAGCTCCGACATGCTGAACACCGTCACCGTGGTGCCGTCCAGGGGGGACACCACCTGGGGCAGCAGCTCAGCCGCCGCCTCCACGGGAGGGGCTTCCTCCTCCGGTTCCTCCTGGGCGGGCAGGTCGGGCTTCACCGGCGTCACCACAGGGGGCTTTACGTCCGCTACCGGCTGATTGGCGGATGCCTGCTGGGTGGGCGCTTTGCGGTTCGTAAGCAGATATCCCGTCACACCGGCGGCCACCACGCACAGCGCCAGCGCGATGTAGATGGCGCGGCGGTGCTGTTTCATAAATTCCATAGCTTCTCCTTTCACCGGAGCATGATCCGATGGCCGCCTGTTACGGCCGGCGGCCTGCCGGAATGAAAAAAAGACCTCTGCCGCCTATTTTGGACGGACAAAGGTCATTTTATACATTTTTACAGGATTTGGTGAAAGGAGTGCTTTCAGTTATCGAATTCGCCCTTCAGATCCCGGCCCATCAGCATGCGGATGGCCTCGTGGGGATCGCCCTTCTCGTAGAGAATGTGGTATACCGACTGGCAGATTGGCAGCTCCACGCCGTACTCCTGCCCCAACTGCACCAGGGCCTTGACGGTGTAGTAGCCCTCGGCCAGCTGGGTATAGGGCTTGCCCTGCACGAAGCACTCGCCGAACTGCCGGTTGTGGCTGTAAGGGGAGAACACCGTGGCCTCGTAATCGCCCAGATGGCACAGCCCGTAGGCGGACAGCTCGTTGCCGCCCATGGCACGGATCAGGCGCGCCACCTCCCGGGTGCCGCGGCTCATCAGCGCGCCCTTCAGCGTGACCAGCCCCGCGCCGTCCAGAAAACCGGCAGCGATGCCCACCACGTTCTTGGCGGCAGCGCCTACCTCGTTGCCCAGCAGGTCGTTGCCGTAGTAGAAGCGGATCAGGTCGCTGGAGAATTCCCGCACCAGCCGCTGCTTCACCTCGGCGTTCTCGCTGTCGATGACCATGCAGTTGGGGACGCCCCGGTAGAACTCCTGCACATGGCCCGGCCCCAGCCATACGGCGATGGCGTTGGAGGAATCCAGATACTCCCGCGCCACCTGGCTGAGCCGTTCGCCGGTGCCGATCTCCAGTCCCTTCATGCACAGCGTGAAGATCTTGTTTTGCAGCGCCAGGGGCCGCAGCTCCTCCATCAGGCCCCGCAGGCTCTGGGAGCCGATGGAGATGATGATCACCTCCGCGTCCTTGGTGCAGGAGAGGTCGGTGGACAGGGCGATGGACTCCGGCAGCGTCAGCAGATCGTTGCTGCGGGTTTCCAGAAACCGCTGCATCCGGGCGGAATCGGGGCGTCCGTACAGCGTGACCCGGTGGCCGGTGCGATCCAGGTACCATGTGATCAGCGAGCCCCATCGCCCGCAGCCGATGACAGTGATGTTCATGTATGTGGTTCCTCCTGAGTTGAGGGAATGATGACGTATGTTGTGGTATATTGAGGGGCGGACAGAGTCGTCCGCCCCTACGGAATTCTATTGATAACTGCTGCGTAGGGGCCGATGCCTACATCGGCCCGCTCGAAGAACGCGGTGTCTGCCATGCGGCGCGATGTGGGCATCGCGCCCTACGAAAAGCGTTGTGAAGGACGCGCGTACCCCAAGGGCACTTATTCCGCTTCGCTCCACTGCGCAGTCGGCCGCAAACCTTTTGGCAGAAAAATCGCAAGACTTTTCGCCAGTTATCTTACGATCAGCGTCCGTCCGTCCATCTCCGGCGGGCAGGCCAGACCCAGCACGTCCAGAATGGTGGGGGCGATGTCGGCCAGACGGCCGGTGCGCAGTTCGCTGCCCGCGCCGCACAGGATAAAGGGCACCAGATTGGTGGTGTGGGCGGTCATGGGGCTGCCGTCAGGCTGCTTCATATCCTCGGCGTTGCCGTGGTCGGCGGTGATCATGGCGATGCCGCCCATCTTCAGCGTGGCGTCCACCACCTTGCCCACGCAGGTGTCCACAGTTTCCACCGCCTTGACGGCGGCCTCCAGCACGCCGGTGTGGCCCACCATGTCGCAGTTGGCGAAGTTCAGAATGATTACGTCATAGTTGCCGGACTCGATGCGCTCCACGCACTTGTCGCAGACCTCGAAGGCGCTCATCTCCGGCTGGAGGTCGTAGGTGGCCACCTTGGGGGAGGGCACCAGCACCCGATCCTCACCGGGGTACTGCTTCTCCACGCCGCCGTTGAAGAAGAAGGTCACATGGGCGTACTTCTCCGTCTCGGCGATGCGCAGCTGGGTCATGCCCATGCTGCTGAGGTATTCGCCCAGGCCGTTCTTCACCGCCACACGGGGCCACGCCACCAGCACATTGGGCATGGAGGCGTCATACTCGGTGTTGCACACATAGGTGGTGGGGAAGAATTCCCGCTGGAAGCCGTCAAAATCGGGATCCACGATGGCGCGGGTGATCTCCCGTGCCCGGTCGGGGCGGTAGTTAAAGAAGATGACGCTGTCGTTGTCGCTGATGGTGCCTTCGCTGTCGCAGACCACCGGCTCCACGAATTCGTCGGTGACGCCGTTGGCGTAGGACTTGGCCACCGCGTCCACGGGGTCGGCGTTGTGGATGCCCTCGCCATAGACCATGGCGTCATAGGCCATCTGCACGCGCTCCCAGCGCTTGTCGCGATCCATGGCGTAATAGCGGCCCATCACCGTGGCGATCTTGCCCACGCCGATCTGGGCGCACTTGTCCCGCAGCTCCGCCACGAAGTCCTTGCCGCTGGTGGGGGACACGTCGCGGCCGTCCAGGAAGCAGTGGACATACACCTTGGTCAGGCCCTTGTCCTTTGCCATCTGCAGCAGGGCGAACAGATGCTGGATGTGGGAGTGTACGCCGCCGTCGGACAGCAGGCCGTACAGGTGCAGGCTGCTGCCCTTGGCCAGACAGTCGTCCATGGCCTTGTTATAGGCCTCGTTTTTGAAGAAGCTGCCATCGTCGATGGCGCGACTGATGCGGGGCAGATCCTGGAACACCACACGGCCTCCGCCGATGTTGGTGTGGCCCACCTCGCTGTTGCCCATCTGCCCGGCGGGCAGACCCACGTCCAGTCCGCTGGCGGACAGGGTGGTGTTGGCGTATTCCTGGAACAGCCGGTCAAGCACCGGCGTTTTCGCCAGGGTAACGGCGTTGTCGTCGCTGGCGGGAGCCAGGCCGAAGCCGTCCATAATGATCAGCGTAGTCGGCGTCTTGTTCATGACAGAACTCCTTTCTTGCGGTATGTCAGTCCTGGTTGGCGGCGTTGATGATCTCCACGAACTCGGCGGGCTTCAGGCTCGCGCCGCCGATCAGGCCGCCGTCGATGTCGCTCTGGCCCAGCAGCTCCGCCGCGTTGGAGGGCTTCATGGAGCCGCCGTACTGGATGGTGATGGAGCGGGCGATGCGTGCGCCGTACAGGTGGCGCACGGTGGTGCGGATGAAGGTGCAGACCTCGGCGGCCTGCTCGGCGGTGGCGGTCTTGCCGGTGCCGATGGCCCACACGGGCTCATAGGCGATGACGCACTTGCGCAGCTTCTCGGCAGGCACACCGGCCAGGGCGGACTTCACCTGCAGGGCGATCAGCTCCATGGTGATGCCCAGCTCACGCTGCTCCAGGGTCTCGCCTACGCAGATGATGGGGTGCAGGCCCGCTTCCAGGGCGGCCAGCGCCTTCTTGTTGACGGTGAAGTCGGTCTCGCCGAAGTACTGGCGGCGCTCGGAGTGGCCGATGATGACGTATTTCACGCCCAGATCCTTCAGCATCTCGGCGGACACCTCGCCGGTGTAAGCGCCGGACTTCTCATAGAACACGTTCTCGGCGCCCACGGAGACCCGCAGATCCTTGAAGGCCCGGATGGCGGTGGAAATGTTGACGGAGGGGACGCACACCACCACGTCGCACCACTTGGCCTTGGGCATGATGGCTTTCAATTCTTCGGCGAACTTCTTGGTCTCGCTGGCGGTCATGTTCATTTTCCAGTTGCCGGCGATAATGGTCTTACGATATCTGCGATTCATGTTTTTCTAAGCTCCTCTAATCTATTTCAAATGATCATGAAAATTATATTTCAATCATTTTTCCGGTGGCGTGAACGTCGGAAAAATACCGCGATCCAGCCGCCTGGGGCGGCGTCACCAGTCCGCAGACTGGTGAGGGGGGATCTGAAGGGGGGATGAAATCCCCTCTTTACTTATCTAAGAGGCAGGCCACGCCGGGCAGCTCCAGACCCTCCAGGAATTCCAGAGAGGCGCCGCCGCCGGTGGAAATGTGGGTGATCTTGTCGGCAAAGCCCATCTGCTCCACGGCTGCCGCGCTGTCGCCGCCGCCCACGATGGTGACGGCGCCGCTGTCGGCCAGGGCCTGGGCCATGGCGCGGGTGCCGGCGGCAAAGTTTTCGAACTCAAACACGCCCATGGGGCCGTTCCACACCACGGTGCCCGCGCCCTTCACGGCGTCGCAGAAGGTCTTGGTGGTGTCGGGGCCGATGTCCATGCCCTCGTAGTCGGCGGGGATGCTCATGGTGCTGACCACCTGGCGGTTGGCGTCGTTGGAGAAGCTGTCGGCGGCCACGGTGTCGGTGGGCAGCAGCAGCTTCACGCCGTTTTTCTTGGCCTTTTCGATCATCTCCAGGGCGTAGTCCAGCTTGTCGTTCTCACACAGGCTCTTGCCGATCTCGCCGCCCTGGGCCTTGGCGAAGGTATAGGCCATGCCGCCGCCGATGATGATGGTGTCGGCCTTTTCTAGCAGATTGTTGATGACGCCGATCTTATCGCTGACCTTGGCGCCGCCCAGCACCGCCACGAAGGGGCGCTTGGGGTCGTTCAGGGCCTTGCCCATGACCTCCAGCTCCTTGGCCACCAGCAGGCCGGACACGGCGGGCAGGAAGGCCGCCACACCGGCGGTGGAGGCGTGGGCCCGGTGCACGGTGCCGAAGGCGTCGGACACATACAGCTCCGCCATGGAGGCCAGCTCCTTGGCGAATGCGGGGTCGTTCTTCTCCTCGCGGATGTCGAAGCGCAGATTCTCCAGCAGCATGATCTCGCCGCCCTTCAGGGCAGCGGCCTTGGCCTTGGCGTCCTCGCCCACGATGTCCTTGGCGAAGATGACCTCCTGGCCCAGCAGCTCGCTGAGGCGCTTTGCCACGGGGGCGAGGCTCAGCTTTTCCTTCCACTCGCCCTTGGGCTTGCCCAGATGGGAGCAGGCGATGACCGCCGCGCCCTTGTCCAGCAGATACCGGATGGTGGGCAGGGCCGCCACGATGCGCTTGTCACTGGTGATCTCGCCGGTGGTCTTGTCCTGGGGGACATTGAAGTCGCAGCGCAGCAGGATCTTCTTGCCCGCCACGTCCACGTCCATGATCGTTTTCTTGTTGTAGTTCATCGTTCACGTCTCCTTTACAAGCGTGTTGTTATCGTTCCGCCATCTCGCCCACGCCCGTCAGGCCGGGAAAGCCGTTCTGACGCAGGGCCTCGTAGGTGAGGATGGCAACAGAATTACTGAGGTTCAGACTGCGGGCGTCCGACCGCATGGGTAGCCGGATGCACCGGTCATAGTGGGCCATACGGAAGTCCTCCGGCAGGCCCGCCGTCTCCTTGCCGAAGAACAGCCAGCAGTCGGAAGAGAACCGGGCCCCGGTGTAGTCCCGCGGGGCCTTGGTGGTGGCCAGCCACAGGTCGGCCAGCGCCTCGGGATGCTGGCGGAACAGGTCGTCAAGTCCGTCATAGTCCCGCACCTCCACCAGGTGCCAGTAGTCCAGCCCGGCCCGCTTGACGGCCCGGTCGGAGATATCAAAGCCCAGAGGGCGGACAAGATGCAGACGGCTGCCGGTGGCGGCGCAGGTGCGGGCAATGTTGCCGCAGTTCTGCGGGATCTCCGGCTCCACCAGCACGATGTTCAGCATGACTTCTCCACCCCTTTATCAAAAAACCTTGCCTAGTATAAAACAATTCCTTCGGAAATTCAACATCAAAATTATTAAAAAAGGTGATTTTCTCATTAAAATATTGGTTTTAATCGCCGGTTTTTTCACAAAACCGTCCTTTCTGCCTTTTTCCACATTTTTCGCGGCGGCGCGGACAAAAAGTTGTTGGAAATTCTCTGCGAAAACACTGGATTTTCCCGCAGGATATGTTATACTATCCATAAGAAGAAATGCTAGAAGCGTGCTGCCGCTCTTTCAGGGGGTGTTTTCCAATGGATCACAATCTGGCGATCATTGATCTTCGCGCCGGCGGTGCCGGCGCCGATACCGCTATCAAACCGCTGATGCTGCAAGCAATACTCTTTTGCCCCGTTATCCGGTGGGTGTGTCAGGAGTTATTGCCCTGCGGCGTCGGGCGGTTTTTTGTTGTCTGCGACGAAAAATGGCGGGAGGAGACCGCCGATGCCTTACAGGGCATCGACGGCGTGACCTTCCATGACAGGTTGGAGGAAGCGCTCTCCGCCGCCGAGGGCGATGTGATTGTCGTTCCCGGCGCGGTGGTGCCCGTGTGGGGCGAGGGGAACCGCGCCGTCTATACCGCCGACGCCACGCTGCTGCGCGCCCGTCTGGCGGAGGGCCTGACGCTGGGCGACTGTCCGGCGGAGGCCGAGGGCGTCCGCCAACTGTGGCAGAGTCCCAGCATCGCGCCATCCTTTCTGCCGGTGGCTGACGCCGCGGCGCTTCAGGCGGCCATGCCCGCCGCCCGTAAGCTGCTGATGCGGCGGATGGCCATGAACGGCGTCACCGTCATCGACACCAATACTACCTATGTGGATCCCCGCTGCGCCGTGGCGCCGGGCGTGACGCTGCTGCCGGGGACGATCCTGCGGGGGCATACCGTTATCGGCAAGGGCTGCGAGATCGGCCCCAATGCCATGATCCGGGACTGCGTGGTGGGCGAGGATACCACTGTCAACGCCAGCCAGCTCAACGAGAGCACCATCGGCAGCCACACCACCGTGGGCCCCTTCGCCTATGTGCGGCCCGGCTGCGCCGTGGGCGACCACTGCCGCATCGGCGATTTCGTGGAGCTGAAGAACTCCAGGCTGGACGAGGGAACCAAGGTCAGCCACCTCACCTATGTGGGCGACAGCGACATCGGCAAGCGGGTCAACTTCGGCTGCGGCACCGTCACCACCAACTACAACGGCCTGAAGAAATTCCGCTGCACCGTGGGGGACGACGTGTTCCTGGGCTGCAACACCAACCTGATTGCTCCCGTCACCATCGGGGACGGGGCGTACACCGCCGCGGGCTCTACCATCGACAAGGATGTGCCCGCCGGGGCGCTGGCCGTGGCCCGCGCGCGGCAGGAGAACAAGCCCGGCTGGGCCGCCCGGTTCTTCAAAAACAAAAAGAAGTAAAAATTTACATAAAAAATAACAAAAGAGGAGGATGTTTCACCATGATTTCTCACGGCAAGGACATCAAGATTTTCACCGGCAACGCCAATCCCGCTCTGGCACAGGAGATCTGCAAGATCATCGGCACCAAGCTGGGCGAGGCAGAGGTCAAGAGCTTCGCTGACGGCGAGGCCAGCGTCTCCCTGTACGAGACCGTCCGCGGCAGCGACGTGTTTCTGATCAACTCCACCTGCAAGCCTGTCAACGACAGCCTGATGGAGCTGCTGATCATGATCGACGCCTGCAAGCGCGCCAGCGCCGGCCGCGTCACCGCGGTGATCCCCTACTTCGGCTATGCCCGCCAGGATCGCAAGGCCAAGAGCCGCGACCCCATCTCCGCCAAGCTGGTGGCCAACATGCTGACCGCCGCCGGCGCCGACCGCGTGCTGACCATGGACCTGCACGCCAGCCAGATCCAGGGCTTCTTCGATATCCCCGTGGATAACCTGCTGGGCAACCCCGTGTTCGTGGACTACTACGCCAAGAAGTTCGGCGAGAAGTGCGAGAACATGGTGGTGGTGTCCCCCGACGTGGGCAGCGTGGCCCGCGCCCGCACCTTCGCCCAGAAGCTGCACATGAACCTGGCCATCGTGGACAAGCGCCGCCAGAAGGCCAACCAGTGCGAGGTCATGAACGTCATCGGCGATGTGGCCGGTAAGGACTGCATCCTGTTCGACGACATGGTGGATACCGCCGGTTCCATCTGCAACGCCGCCAAGGCCATCGTGGAGGTGGGCGG
>CAKTNW010000002.1 GCA_934589145.1 uncultured Oscillospiraceae bacterium
GGCCCGGAGAAGGTGTTCCCCTACAAGGACGAGGAGTTCGTCCGCATGTGGGTGGCCGACATGGAGTTCGGCGTGGCGCCGGAGATCCTGGATGCCCTCCGCGGCCGCATCGACCGCTGCATCTTCGGCTACACCGGCCTGTACGATGACGAGTATTACAATGCTTTCTCCAAGTGGTGCAAAGATCACTACGATTGGGGCTTCCCCCAGGAGCAGCTGTGCGTGACGCCGGGTATCATCCCCGCCCTGTACCAGTTGACGGAGACGCTGTGCACCAAGGATGAAAAGGTGCTGGTGAACACCCCCGCCTACGGCTACTTTGTCCACGCGGCGGAGTACGCCGGTGTGGGCGTGCTGACCTCTCCGCTCCATAAGAAGGCCGACGGCACCTTCGAGATGGACTTCGAGGACTTTGAGAAGAAGTGCGGCGATCCCGCCTGCAAGCTGGTATTCTGGTGCAATCCCCAGAACCCCACCGGCCGCATGTGGACGGAGGAGGAGCTGCGCCGCGCCGGTGAGATCATGCGGAAGTATAACCTGTGGGTGGTGTCCGACGAGATCCACTGTGACCTGATCCGCTGCGGCCGCCGCCATATCCCCATGGCCAAGGTCATGGGCGACTATCCCAAGCTCATCACCTGCATGGCGCCCAGCAAGACCTTCAATCTGGCGGGCCTGGCCTTCTCCAACATCATCATCCGGGACAAGGCGCTCCGTGACCGCTTCAAGGATCGGGACAAGCTGTTCGGCATGGTGAACCCCATGTCTCTGACGGCGGCCAAGGCCGCCTATGAGCACGGCGGCGCATGGCACGAGGCGCTGAAGGAATATCTGGACGGCAACTTCGCCTTTGTGAAGGAATTCCTGGCCCGTGAACTGCCCGAGGCGGTCATGTACATCCCGGAGGCCACGTATCTCGCCTGGGTCGATCTGGGCAAGTGCCTGCCGGAGACCACCGACCTGCCGGACTTCTTCGCCAACAAGGCGGGTGTGCTGCTGGAGGGCGGCAACGGCCTGTTCGTGGGCAACGCCGCCGGGTACATCCGCCTGAATCTGGCCATGCCCCGCAGCATCATCGAGACTGGCCTGACCCGCATGGTGGAGGCCATCCGCAAGGAACAGGAGTAAATCAGAGATCGTATGCAAACCATCAGAAAATACCTTCCCGGAATGGCGGTGTGTCTTGCCATCGCCGTTCCCTCGTGGCTGCTGGGCAAGCTGGTGCCGGTCATCGGCGGGCCGGTGTTCGCCATCGTCATCGGCATGGTCATCGCCCTGTTCTGGACGCCGGGTACGGCCTGCAAGCCGGGGGTGGGGTTCACCTCCAAGAAAATTCTCCAGACCGCCGTGGTGCTGCTGGGCTTTGGACTGAACCTGAACGTGGTGCTGCAAACCGGAAAGCAGTCCCTGCCCATCATCGTCTGCACCATCGCCACGTCGCTGCTGGTGGCCTTCGCCCTCCACAAGCTGCTGCACATCGACGGCAATATCAGCACCCTCATCGGTGTGGGCTCCTCCATCTGCGGCGGCAGTGCCATCGCCGCCACCGCGCCGGTGATCCACGCCGACGACGAGGAGGTGGCACAGGCCATCTCGGTCATCTTCTTTTTCAATGTGCTGGCGGCGCTGCTGTTCCCTCTGCTGGGACAGGCCATCGGCTTTGACACCACCTCCGGCGAGTCCTTCGGCATTTTCGCCGGTACGGCGGTGAACGACACCTCCTCCGTCACGGCGGCGGCCTCCACATGGGACAGCATGTGGGATCTGGGCAGCCAGACGCTGGACAAGGCCGTGACCGTCAAGCTGACCCGCACGCTGGCCATCATCCCCATCACGCTGGTGTTGTCGCTGATGCAGGCGAAGAAGGCGGGGAAGGGACAGGGCGGCTTCCGGCTGAAAAACGCCTTTCCCATGTTTATCCTGTGGTTCGTCTGCGCGTCGGTGGCCACCACCATCTGCACGTCTCTGGGCGTACCGTCGGCGGTGTTTCAGCCGCTGAAGGAGCTGAGCAAGTTCTTCATCATCATGGCCATGGCGGCCATCGGACTGAACAGCAACGTGGTCAAGCTGGTAAAGAGCGGCGGCAAGCCCTTGCTGCTGGGTGCCTGCTGTTGGGCGGGCATTACCGTCGTCAGCCTGCTGATGCAGCATGTCATGGGGCTCTGGTAATGAAGCCGGCACAGCTCATCAATATTCTATACAATCACATGGCCATCAATTTCAACACATCCCTGCAAACATACGGCGGTAGTGTCCGTGAGTAGTCTCAAGAGCGCTATGCAGTTTGCAAGGAGATAATGGGAGAACGCTATAATTATCATGTCGTGTTTTAGCAGCTCTTTTGATGTGATGTATCAGATCTAACTTGCTGGTACGGAGCGGTTTATGCCCAGGAAAGCAAGACGAAAAGCGCTGGCTTACAGACAACAAAACCTGTGGGTAACCACAAAAGCAGGACTTTGCATTTGCATAGTCCTGCTTTTTACATACTCAAAGGCGGGAATCGCCTCTGCTCAAGAGATAGAACGTCACATTGGCTTCCGGATCGGTCAGGGGGATGTTGACCCGGTCGGGGTAAATAATGTTGTTCCGGTGACCATAATCCGTGGTGAAGCAGGGCAGGGAGGAGGAACGCACCAGCTCATCAAACACCCCGATGTCCGTCTGTACCAGAAATTTGGAGTCGGGCATCTTTTCCCGGCAGAGGGCGTCCCAAAAGCCCAGTTCCGTGCGCAGCAGGAAGTGAAAGCCGTTGATATCCGCAAAGGTCAGCGACTCATGACGGGCCAATTCATGCCGGGGCGGAACGCTGACAAAAAGCCGCTCGTGCAGGTATTCCCGTCCGCCCTCCAGCGGAAAGGGCAGCACGGCGATGTCACAGGCGCCGTCCTGCCACGCCGTCAGAACCTCATCGTTCTGACAGACAGCGGAGGACACCATTTTTTCCGGATGTGAGGCGTTCAGCTCCCGCAGCAGCTTCCACAGCGGTGCAGGTGCGCAGGACTTTACCACGATGGTGCGCTGCCGCTGGTCGAAGGCGCGTACCTGCATCACGGCCTGCTCCGCGTCCTGCAGAAGCTTGCGGGCGTGCTCGACGGCCAACTGGCCCGCGTCGTTCAGCTCAACACGGTTTTTGCCCCGGTGGAACAGCGGCACGCCGAAATACTGCTCCAGATGCTGCATGGCGCGGGTAACGGAGGGCGTGGATATGTGGAATTCCTCCGCCACACGGCTGAGCGTTCCCAGATCGGCAAAGGCCGCCAGCTGCTTCAATTCGTACAGGTCTATCATGTCACATGCTCCTCACATTTCGGAATTTGAAAAGCAGATTGCAATATCCATAGTGTACTTCAAAGGGAAATAGATGTAAAGTGTTAGGCGTAAAAAAACGGGATACTCCCGTATTTCCCATAGAAAAGAGGCCTTTACCTTGACAACACAAGTACAAAAACGGCAGCTGGATATGCTGCACGGCCCCATCTGGAACAAGCTGCCGCGCTTTGCTCTGCCGGTGGCGGCCACGGCCATACTGGAGCAGCTTTTCAACGCCTCGGACGTGGCTGTGGTGGGCAATTTCACAGGAACCGAGCGGACAGCCGCCGTAGCGGCGGTAGGGGCCAACAGCCCCATCATCGGCCTGATCGTCAACCTTTTCATCGGCATCGCCCTTGGCACCAATGTGGTCATCGCCCACGCCATCGGCCACGGGGATAAGGAGACGGTGACGAAAGCCGTCCATACCTCTGTACTGGTGTCTGTATTGGGCGGCGCGCTGGTGGCGCTGCTGGGCGAGCTGGCGGCCGCGCCGCTGCTGGGACTGCTGAACGTGCCGGAGGACGTGTTCCCCATGGCACTGCTGTATCTGCGGATCTATCTGGCGGGTATGCCGGTGATTTTGCTGTATAACTTCGAGGCGGCCATTTTCCGCAGCGTGGGCGAGACAAAGATCCCCCTTGCAGCGCTGTTCACCTCCGGTGTGCTGAATGTGGCGCTGAATCTGTTTTTCGTGGCGGTGCTGCACATGACGGTGAACGGCGTGGCCATCGCCACCGTCATCTCCAACGCGGTCAGCTCGGCACTGCTATACCGCAGACTGCGGCGCACTACTCAGGACATCCATCTGGAGCCGAAGAAGCTGCGCATCGACCCGGCGATCCTGAAGCGTATCTTGCGGATCGGTCTGCCCGCCGGCGTCCAAAGCGCTGTGTTCGCCCTGTCCAACATCGTGATCCAATCCGCCATCAACAGTCTCGGTACGGTGGTCATGGCGGCGTCCAGCGCAGCTTTCAACATTGAGATCATCACCTATGATATCCTCAACTCCTTCTCCCAGGCCTGCACCACTTTTGTGGGACAGAATTTCGGCGCGGGAGAGCTGCGCCGCTGCAAAAAGACGTTGGCTCTGTGTCTGATTGAGGGCATTATCACGCTGGCGGCGGCCATTACGGTGATCCTGTTCTTCGGCAAGTCGCTGCTGGCCATCTTCAATAGCGACCCGGAGGTGGTGGCCACCGGCTATATCCGGCTGGTGATGGTGATGCTGGCCCACTCCTTCAGTCTGCTGTATGAGGTCATGAGCGGCTACCTGCGGGGCTTCGGCGTGTCGCTGGCCCCGGCGCTGCTGACCATGCTGGGCGTGTGCGGCATCCGTATCGGGTGGATACAGTGGGTGTTTCCCCAGAGCCAGACCTTCCGGACTATTATGACGGTGTACCCCATCAGTCTGTCCGTCACGGCGCTGCTGATCTTCGCGGCGCTGGTGTACTACCGGCCTTCCCGGCGCTTTGCGGCGCTGCGGAAGGCGTGAGAGCCGCGGCAGGGAAGGCATATGAGATATTTTGAATGCGTTTTTTGAAGGAGACCGTGAAGGCGCATCAAAAAGCGCAGTTTTGACCGGATGCACCGGTCGGGAGAAAGAAAATGCAAAAAGAATGCCCCGCCGCGCAGGATAGCCGCGTCGGGGCATTCTTTTGTGGCGTATCACCGCAGCAGCGGCATGCTGCCGGTGAGCTTGTTGACCAGCTTCTTCGCGCCGCAGAGGGCGACACCAAAGTATTGCAGACCGGCTTCCTCCTCCTGCGCCATTCTTTCCATAAATTCGCCGTAGGTCTTGCAGCTCTGGGCCAGGTCGGAGAAGTCCACCACGGTCACGTCCTGAAACTCCGGCTGATACAGCTTTTCACGCAGCGCCTTGATGGCCTCCGGCGGGGCTTTCAGGATGGGGACGGGGAATTCGATGATGCCCAGGTGGGGACGGCCGCTTTTGTCGGTCACGTCGGCTCCCACCACCTCCGGCATTCGCTGCCCCAATGTGATGCCCATAATGGCCGCCGTGTTGGCGATCAGGCCGAGCGGCAGATGCTCGTCAATGACCATGACGCATTTTTCATTTTGCAGATCCATAGTTTCCTCCGTTCTCAGCGGCGCTCCCGGAAAATGTCCCGGTAGGTACCGGGGGCCAGACCGATGAAGCGCCTGAAATAATTGGCAAAATGGCTTTGGTCGGAAAAGCCTGTCCGCAGGGCGGCCTCCACAGGCGTGAGGCCCTGCTCCAGCAGCTTCCGGGCTTCTCCAATGCGGATGTTCTCCAGATAGCGATAGGGGGTGATGCCCTTTTCCGCGGTAAAGGCGCGCAGCAGGGCAGATCTGCTGAGTCCTGCGCAACGGCACAACTGCTCCAGACTGATGTGCTGGGCGTAGTGCGATTCCATGAACCGGCATGTCCGCTGGACATCCTCGCGGCACACAGGCGCATCCACCGCGGGAGACTGGCGGTATCGCCGGAACAGCGTGGACATCAGAAGCAGCAGACATTCCTCCTTTTCAAATTCGGGGGAGCCGCTCATGACCAGCCGGTGGAGTGAGCAAAGACAGCAGGCGGTTTCTTCGTCGCGGATCACAGGCTGGGAGAAATGCGGCAGTTCACGCCTGCCGGTCACCTCACCGGCCAGATCCGCCATAGCTTCCCGGGAAATATTCAGCGCCCGGTAATCCAGCGTATCGCCGCCGCTCTGCGTGCAGGCGTGGTTGTCGCCGGGATTGAACAGAAGGATGTCACCGGGGCCCAGTATGTATTCTGCCCCTTTGCAGGATAGTACGCGCTGCCCGGCTTCCATCAGGCCAAGCACATAGTATTCGTGGAAATGGTTGGGGAACGGCTGCGCGATCCCGGTGAACTGACAGGCTTCGAGATGAAGGTCATCGTCATAGGTCACGGCACGGCTCTCTTGTCTCATGGGCATGTCCTCCTTGCTATGGCTATTTTACCACCGATAGCGCGGATGGGCTTGTAAAATATCTTCATTTTACGGTGTCCTGGCGCGGCTGCCCACAGGAAATTGAACAGAGACATAAGAAAATGTTGTGATAAATGTTTTTTTTGCTCCGTTTAAAATTTTACTTGCAAATCCGATCCGGATATGGTAAACTTATCCAGAAATTTGTTGTCCCCACCGGCGTATGGCATTTTGCCGCCCGGCGTTCTTTTTTGAACAATGGTTAGCTACGACTAACCACAAAAGGGGACGCTATTGCCGCCATGTTTTCGGCAGCCGCTTTCCACCGGAAGCTGCGCTGCCGTTTTTACCCTTACATGGTTAGCAACGACTAACTGGAGCGTACCTGCTCCATCCAGACATTCCGTAAAGGAGGTGACGCCCGCCGTCCCGGCATACCCCCGTATCCCCGTGCAATGTTAAATGAAAGAGAAAGGATCATTACCCCACATGAAGAAAAGACTGCTTTCCGTACTATTGGCCGTGGTCATGGTGCTCTCGCTGCTTCCGACAGCCGCCTTCGCCACGACCGTGGACAACACCTATCAACCCGGCACCTACACCGCCTCGGCTCCTGGCCGCGGCGACAAGCCCGTCACCGTAACGCTCACCCTCTCCCAAGAGGATGATGCAGTCGTGATCTCTGAGCTGCAGGCTGACGGCAGCACCCAGACGCCCGATTACTGGGCCATGGTCGAGGAGTCCGGCCTGCTGGATCGCATCAAGGAAGCCAACGGCACCGACGGCGTTGACGTCGTCTCCGGCGCGACCCAGAGCTCCCGCGCTGTCCTGAACGCCGTTGAGCAGGCGCTTATCCAGGCCACCCCCACACTCTCCGGCTCCGGCACCGCTTCCGATCCCTACCGGATCGTGAATGCCGCGCAGCTGGCCGTCTTTGCTGCCTCTGTTGACGATGGCAGCACCTATGCGGGTGAATATGTCGCCCTTGGAGCAAACATCGACCTGTCCGATATTGGCAGTTGGAATCCCATCGGTGTGGAGACCGGCACCACGGCCATCTTTCAGGGCAACTTTGACGGTCAGGGCTATACCATCAGCGGTCTGACCATCGACGCGGCTGTTACCTCCGGTGAAGGCAACTACGGCCTGTTTTCCGTACTGGGCAATCAGGCTGTTGTCAAAAACCTGAACGTAGTCAACGCACAGATCTCCGCGATCGGCGCTGACGCGGCGGATAAGATCCGCACGGGTGTGATTGCGGGCTGTACCGAGAAAGCAGCATCCTCTGGTCACGGAAGCATCGGCACCCGCATTGACAGCTGTTCGGCGACCGGCAGCGTTTCTGCCATCTCCGAGAACGACAAGATGACTTATGCAGGCGGCATTGCGGGCATGGGTGATGTCGGCACAGCCATCACCAACTGCTGGACGGACGTTGATGTCTCCGCCATCGCAAAGGCTGTAAGCAACAAGAACAGCATGGCGGGCGGCATCATCGGCAACAGCGGCAACTATGCGGTGGTCGCCAACTGTGCAACTTTCGGTGATGTGTACGCGGCCTCCCCCAGTTCCACCAACTTCGGCGGTCAGGCGGGCGGCATCGTCGGCATGATGGCCGGCAAGCAATACAATGCCTACGCCACCGGTGACATCACCATCGGCAACGGCGGCGTTTCCCATACCTGGGTCGGCGCGCTGGACGGACAGATCACCTCCAGCGGCATGTCCAAGGACGCCGACGGCAATTACACGGTATATCCGGACGCAGGCGCTTTCCGCCTGGGCAACTACTATGCCTCGGACGCGGTGCTCAAGGTCGAGGTGTATAAGAACAACGGCGCGGAGCTCGACACGACCAACACGATCACTCCGACAGTCGACCGGGGCTATTCGTCTAAACTGAGCTCTGTGGATAAGGCCATGATCTCTGTTGAAATGACCAAGGCCGACATGGTTGGCGCGGCCTTCGCCGATACCCTCAACGGCAACATCTCCCAGATCAACGGCATTCTGGCGGCCTATGGCATCAGCGGTATTGCGCTGCGCGAGTGGCAGTCCGATGGCGGCAGGATCCTTCCCACCGGCGCCGTCTGGACCACCGGTGACATCTCCGACTCCATCTTTGCCTCCGGCGACGGCACCGCGGATACGCCCTACCTGATCGCCACCGAAGAGCAGCTCCGTGACTTTGCCGTTTCGCTCTCCCCCAAGATCGACTACACCGGCAAGTACGTCGCGCTGGCCAATGACATCAGCGTCTCCTCTGCGGCATGGACGCCCATCGGCGGCAGCGACTACCTCTTCAACGGTACCTTCGACGGCCGCGGCTATACCATCGACGGCCTGACCCTCGGTGCGGAAGGCGAGCCCTTCGCCCTGGATAAGGAGAATCTCTACATCGGTCTGTTCGGCGTGCTTGGCCCCAAATCCATTGTCAAGAACGTGAACCTGACCAATGTGGCCTTCTATACAACCTACGCCGCCACCGCCTATCTGGGCGGCATCGCCGGTGTCACCCAGGGCTCCACCACCTCCGGCGACTTCACCGGCGCACTCATCGACGCCTGCTCCGTCTCCGGTACCCTCTATCTGAACAACACCAAGGGCAACCACTTTGTGGGCGGTCTCGTGGGTATGCAGTATAAGGGCGCTACCATCAACAGCCGCGTCAGCATCCGCGCCACCGGCATCGTCGACGGCGGCGACCTGGCCGAGGTGGGCGGTCTCGCCGGTCTCAACAACCGCGGTCTCATCGCCAACTGCTGGACAGACAACGATCTGCTCTACGCCTCCGGCAACCGTGAAAACGGCAACGAGGGCATGGCCGTCGTCAGCAACCTGGTGGCCTGCAACGCCGGTGCGTTGGTCAACTGCTACGCCTCCGGCGATCTCACCACCCACGAATTCTCCACCTACGCCGGTATGGTCAGCGGCTGGGTCACCGGCATCGGCAAGTCCTACAACTGCTGGTACGACCTGGGCAGCACCATGATCAACGGCGCAAGCACCGATAACCCCGTTACCATGAACCCCGTGGCGCCCATCGGCACCAAGGTGGCCTCCGGCGTCACCGAGGAGGGCGACGTCTACACCGGCGGTCTCGTGGATAAGATGACCGCCTACGACGCGGCCGGTTACGCCGCCATCGCCGACGGCCTCAACGCCAGCTTCGCCGCGTTCCCCATCGACATCACCGCCTATGGCATCGATTCCACCGCGCTGAAGACCTGGACCTATGATGCCGGGAGCAGCCTCGTCACCTTCGGCAGCCAGTCGGCCACCGTTACCTACGTCCAGCCCGACTGCGAAAAGGTGGAAAAGCCTGAGCAGGCCATGAAGGACGGCGTCTGGTACGGCCGCGACGACGGCAAGACCACCGTGGTGAAGATCACCGTGAAGGACAATGCCGTCACCAAGACCGAGGTTCTCTCCGGTGAAAGCTCTGGCGAGGCCTACGAAGCCGCCCTCGCCAAGGCCCAGTATAAGGCCATCTACGGTGACTTCTCCCACTATGAGCAGGCCGATCCCTCCCGCTTCGCCGGCGGCTCCGGCACCGAGAAAGCCCCCTACCGCATCGCAAACGAGAAGCAGTTGCGCTATCTCGCTCAGTCCATCAACGCCGACGTGGACTGGAGGGGCGTTTACTTCCAGCAGACCGCCAACATCAAGCTCACCGGCGGCGACTGGCTGCCCATCGGCTGGTCTCTCAACGGCGAGGTCAACGGCAAGAAGACCCTCGTCTGCGCCTATCCCTTCCGCGGAAACTATGACGGCGGCGACTATACCATCACCGGTATGACCATCGGCTCCGCCGAAGCCCCTGCCGACTGCATGACCACCGGCCTCTTCGGCCTGACCTCCGGCTCTCTCAGCACCAACGACCTGCCCACCGGGAACGATCAGGTCGTCCGCCTGAAGAACATCCACCTGCGCAATATCGACGTGCATGTGGTCACCCGCTATGAGACCTTCGCCGGCGGCCTTGTGGGCAGCGGCCAGAACGGTATCTACATTGACAACTGCTCTGTTACCGGCGTCATCGACTCCACCACCACCGAGAGCTTCTGCCGCGTCGGCGGTCTGGCCGCCAGCGTTCTGCGCGGCGCTGTTACCAACTGCTGGACGGACGTGGATGTCTCCGGCGTCACCGACACCAACAATGTCTACGCCGGTGCGCTCTACGGCATGGATAACCGCGTGACCACCGTCAACTGCTACACCCTGGGCAATGTCACCGGTTTCTCCACCAATCCCAGCAAGGTCTATCTGGGCGGCCTCGCCGGTCAGGGCGGCGGCATCCACCTCAACTGCTACTCCGCCGGTGACGTCGTCTCCCGGCAGGTGACCGGTGACGTGGGTATCCTCAATGGCCGCTCCGCCGGTATCTCCGTCCAGTACAACAGCTACTTCAACACCGACGCTCTCCTGAAGCAGGGCGACACCGTCATCGCGCCCGCCAAGGCGGTCGGCACCATCACCACCAATGCCGTAGAGACCAATGTTGTGGGCAAGACGGCGGCAGAGCTGAAGAGCAAGGACTTTGCGGCCCAGCTCAACAGCAATATCACCGAATCCAACCTCAACGCGGCCATCGACGAGATCCTCAAGTCTCTCGCCGGTCAGGACGGCCGCGGCTATACCCAGCAGAACTATTACGAGGGCAACAAACTGCTCTCCTGGACCGTGAAGGACAACACCGTTGTCTTTGGCACCACATCCACTGGCGGTTCTACCGGCGATTCCACCGGCGGCTCTACCAGCGGTTCCACCGGTGGTTCCACTGGCAGCACCACCGGCAAGGACGTGAAGTCCGGCAACACCGGCGACAGCAGCAATCTCCTGCTGTGGAGCGGCTTGCTGCTGGCAAGCGCACTTACCCTGTCCGGCGCTGTCCGCTATAAGAGAAAGCGCACGAGATAACAGCGCCATCATGTCTTAAAGGACAAGAAACAGCGCAGCTTCCGGGCATTAGCCCGGAAGCTGCGCTGTCACCTTTGCATGTACGGGAGCTGGGGAGCGGGAAGGCCGAGCCGTTTGCTTTGCGCTGCGGCAGTTCGTACCTGCAGAATCGCTCTTTCACTTTGAAAAGTTCTGTGCTATACTACAAGGGCAGGCCGCTTGGTGACCGCTGCACCTGCAAAGAACAAGAGATCCGCAAGCTACCAATGGTAGCTTTTCAAATGCATGTGGGTTAGCGAAGTCTAACTTGCGCGTGTTGCGGATACACGACGAATGTATGGAATAGGAGATAACGATCATGCGGACAGAAGAGAAGAAAAGGTTTATCCGGTGGTACGTTCTCGGTGCCATCGGAGGGATATGTATGGCGGCCGGTGATTGGCTGCTGGGGTGTATTCCGATCCAGGGAACGGACACGGGCATGTTCAACAGAGCCTATTATCTGTCCGGCGCTTATGGCCTGTGGAGACCTGTGCTGATCGTAGGATTGGGCGCGATCGGGGCCTTTCTCTATTTCTTTATGGTAAAGGCGCTGAACGCGGATATGGACGAAAAGTACCGAAAAGCAAAGACCATCCACAATTTATGCGGCATATTCACTGCTGCGGTAGCGCTGGCGATCCATCTCTGGTCGGCGACCCTGGCGTGGTTTACCGCGTATCTGGGGCCGCGTATCGGGGCGGAGGCGGCCATCACGGCGGTCACTGTCTATCAGGATGATATGCTCACGGCGATCCTCCCGATGTATCTTCCGATGGTGCTGTTTTTCGGGCTCCATTTCGTGATGCTGCTTGCCGGAAAGACCCGTTATCCCAGGCGGATGCTCATTTTCCACCCGGTCACATGGAACATCCTGCTGGTCATTGTTCCGGACATCGCCCATGCCATGCAGGTGCCCGCCGCCACATGGATGTCCGTGATGAGCCAGAGCAGCACCAACAGTGCCATCGTGATCTGGTGCATCGCGGCTGCGGTTTATGAGAGGAAGCGCGTGCAAAGAGAAGGGATACCGGCGGAATGACGTTGCTTTTCATGCTTCCTGCACGGCTTCCGTATGCAGCTCCCGATAGGTTTTCACGATGATGACTGCCGAGATGAGAAAGGTCAGAAGATCTGACACCGGCATGGAATACAGTACGCCGTCCAGGCCGAAGAACACCGGCAGCAACAGGGCAAAGCCCACACCGAACACCACCTCACGGAACATAGACAGCAGCGTGGATGCCAGCGCCTTACCAACTGCCTGCAGGAAGATAAAGCATGCCTTGTTGACGCAGGCCAGCACCATCATGCAGAGGTAAATGCGGAACGCCTTGATGGCAAAGTCCGTATAGTAGCTGCTCTCATTGGCCGCGCCGAAAATGGCGATCAGCTGCCGTGGGAAGCCCTCTGCCAGCACAAGCGCCACTGCACCCACCAGTGCTTCGGCAATCAGCAGCCTGGTGAACAACCCCCGGACGCGCAGCTTCTTCTCCGCACCCATGTTATAGCCCACGATGGGGATGCAGCCTGCCGCCATGCCCACTACGATAGAAATGACGATCTGGAAGAACTTCATCACAATGCCCACCACAGCCATCGGGATCTGCGCGTATTGCTCCTGTCCAAACACAGTGTCCATCGCGCCGTATTTGCGGAGCATATTGTTGATGGCCGCCATGGCCGCCACTAGGCTGATCTGCGAAAGAAAGCTGGTGATACCCAGCGTCAGCATCCGTCCGCAGACACTTCCCCACAGGGCATAATCGCTGCCCGCAGGCTTGATGATCTTCATGTGCAGCAGATACCATACCGCAAGAAACGCCGTTGCCACCTGACCGATGACCGTAGCAACGGCTGCGCCCATCATGCCCCATTGGAAGAGAAAGATGAAGATGGGGTCAAGAATGATGTTGATGACAGCACCCGCCAGCGTGGAGATCATGGCAAACTTGGGGTTGCCGTCCGCACGAATGATGGGGTTCATTGCCTGACCAAACATATAGAACGGGATGCCCAGCGTGATATAGAAGAAATACTCCTGGGAGTGATGGAAGGTTTCTTCGTTGACGGTGCCGCCGAACATGGCGATGATGCCGTCTGCAAAAATGAAATAGACTGCCGTTAAAACAAGACTGCTGGCAACCGATAACACGACGGCATTGCCCACGCTGCGCTTTGCCCTGTCCATTTCCCCACGGCCCAACGCCATGCTGACAAAGGCACAGCAGCCGTCGCCTACCATAACGGCGATGGCCAGTGCTACGACGGTCAGCGGGAAAACAACGGTGTTGGCCGCGTTGCCGTAAGAGCCCAGGTAGCTGGCGTTGGCAATAAAGATCTGGTCAACAATGTTATAGAGCGCGCCTACCAACAGCGAGATGATGCAGGGGACGGCATACTGCCCCATGAGCCTTCCGATACGCTCCGTCCCCAAAAATTGATTTCCGTTGTTCATAACGATCACCTTTCTTTCAAAAAAATAAGAAATGCGCAAGTCCAGCATGATCCGGACTTACGCATTTCTGCTACACGATCTGATTATGAACTTTTACCGACATTTCCGCAAAAAGACGCGCGGCGTTTCTGCAACTGGATTTACGCAGAAACGCCACACGTTGTAGAGGTATTATAGCGGATTCAGTGAGGAATTTCAAATGTTTTTTCTGTCAGGGCAGCAAAAAGGATACACACAGCGATTCGCAGAGACTGCGCTTCTAAACTGGAGCGGTCGGAGTCATTTCTGAAGATTTCCTGATTGCGCGGGCTGGCCCATTACGGTATAATGATACCATAATGGACAAAAAGGGCAGAGGGAGGAGACGCCATGACTTTCATTCAACACTACGATTCGCCGCTGGGCGGTATTCTGCTGGCGGCGGATGAGATCGGCCTGACCGGCCTGTGGTTCGATGGGCAAAAATACTTTGCCCGTGATCTGCCTGCGGAGCGTGTGGAGCAGAACACCCCCGTTCTCTCGGAAGCCAAGCGCTGGCTGGACATCTACTTTACCGGCCGGGAGCCGGATTTTACGCCGCCGCTGCACCCCATCGGCTCCGCGTTCCGGCAAGAGGTGTGGAACATTCTTCTGCAGATCCCCTATGGGCAGACCACCACATATGGCGATATCGCCCGGCAGCTTGCCGAAAAACGGGGCCTTGCCCGGATGTCCGCCCAGGCGGTGGGCGGAGCGGTGGGGCACAACGAGATATCCATCATCATTCCCTGCCACCGCGTGGTGGGTACGAGCGGCAGCCTGACCGGATACGCCGGTGGAATTGACAGAAAGGTGAAGCTGCTGGAAATGGAGCATGCCGATATGACGGAGCTTTTCGTGCCGAAGAAGGGCACCGCGCTCTGATACGCGGGTCGGACAGGCACCCATATTTCCATGATCAAAGGAGAAGCACATATGAACATCGCAGAAATCATGAAGAAGATGATCGACTTTTCCGATGGCAACATCCATGACATCGACCACTTTATCCGTGTGTGGATGTATGCCAAAACCATTGCCGGGCTGGAGGGGCTGGACGCGGAGACGCAGGATATCCTTGAGGTGGCCGCCATCACCCACGACATCGCCTGCCCGCTGTGCCGGGAGAAGTACGGCAGCACCAACGGGAAATATCAGGAGACGGAGGGAGCGCCTATGGTGCGGGACTTCCTGCGCGGCACCGGCCTGACGGAAGCACAGATCAACCGGGTGGCGTTCCTGGTGGGGCATCATCACACGTTTACCGATGTTCACGGCAGGGACTATCAAATTTTGCTGGAGGCGGACTATATCGCCAACGCCTGCGAAAATAGTTATGAACGCCGGAACGTGGAGAACTTTATCCATAAGATCATGTGGACAGAGAGCGGAAAGGCTCTCGCCAAAGCGGTTTTCCGCGTCTAAAGTTGAAAAAATTTTACCACCGGAAGTCGGTGATATAAAGCAAGGGCGATGTCCGGGATGACTGCGGTACTGCGGGAAGGAAAAACCGTTTCACTGGCAGTGAAACGGTTCATGGAGTATTTGCAATATCGGGATGTCGGGGTATGACGGTCTTACCACAGCATCAGTTTGTCCGCCTCCCGCCGCAGCTCTGCGCGGAAGTCCGGGTGGGCGATGGCGATAAGGCGCTCCACCCGCTGGCGGATATTGGTGCCCTTCAGGTGGGCTACGCCGTGCTCCGTCACGATGCAGTCCACCCAGTTGCGGGAGATGGACACCACTGAGCCCAAGGACAGCATGGGCTGGATCTTGGAGATCGTACCGTTCTTGGCAGTGGAGGTGATGACCACGATGCCCCGCCCGCCTCTGGACATATAGGCGCCCGCCGCGAAGTCTGTGGCGCCGCCGGTGCCGGAATACTGGCGGCCGTTCAGCGTTTCGGAGCAGACCTGACCGGTCAGGTCGATCTGCAGGGCGGTGTTGATGGACACCATGTTGTCGTTCTGGGCAATGTGGTAGGGATCGTTGACGTAGGACGAGGGCAGCAGTTCAATGTCCGGATTGTGGTCGAGGAAATCGTAAAAGGGCTGGTCGCCCCAGAGAAAGCCGCAGACGGTCTTGCCGGGGTGGAAGTTCTTGCGGCGGTTGGTGACTACGCCGTGCTGCATGAGCCGGCCGGCGGGGGTGCAGAAGATCTCGGTGTAAATGCCCAGATCGTTCTTGCCGTGGAGAGCGTCCGCCACGGCGTTGGACAGGTTGCCCAGCCCAATCTGGATGGTGTCGCCGTCCCGCACCAGCGCGGCGGCGTTGGCCGCCGCCTGCTGCTCTGCCGCGGAGGGCGTGAACTCCGGGGCGTAGGAGATGCCGCAGTCGGACTCGATGAGGCAGGTGACCTCGCTGATATGCACCTTCCTGCCAGTGGGCAGGAACGGAATATGGGGGTTGACCTCGAAGATCCGGGTCTTGGCGGCCTGAAAGACCTCTGTCTCGAACTGCTGGACGGGGGTCAGATAAAAGTAGCCCTCGGCGTCCATGGGCGGCACGGCCATCATAAACACGTCCGGCTCCTGGGCGGCCATAAGCCCCGGCATCTGGTGCATGTGGAAGGGCAGATAGCTGACGTGGCCGCCGGTGTGGTTGGCCCGCGCCTGGGGATCGTAGAAGATGCTGTTAACGAAAAAGCTGCCATGATAAGCGGGATCGGAGTAGAAGGGGTAGACCTCCTTGGTGATGCCGCACCAGACCGTTACGTCCCGGACGCGGGGCGCGATGGTGTGCAGCGCCCGGTACAGCAGCACCGGCTCACAGACATAGGTGGCGCCGATCACGGTATCACCGCTGTGGATAAGGGACAGCGCCTGCTCCACGGTGTGCCGTTTTTCCTGATAGAGCTGGTAAGGTGTCATAAAAAGTCCTCCATTTCCGTCCTTTTGTGATCATAATAACACAAAACGGGGAAGGTGTAAAATACGAAATTACTTTGCACAGTATGCAGAATCGTTATGAAAAGGGAGCCTCGTCAAAACCGTTTCGGCCCTTTTTCTGCGGCTGTTGATAACAATAGCATCAGGGCTTTTCCAACGGAATGGGAGGTGATCGGATGGGGATCGAAGCGATTCGCGATAATCCCAATGCGGTAAAACTTTGGATAGAAAATGAGGAAAAAGCCGCAAAGCAGTATTATCAGGATCATCCTGATTCTTTAGTCCCTCAATTTGAAAAAGAACTGTCAGACCTGGGGTTTGACGTGACTTCGGGCAATCATTTGATCAGATTTATGCCAAAGCATAAAAACGAGATTTTACCGGTCGCAATAACGTATTACCAACTTGCGAAGGAGCAGCGGCGGTTCAATGAGCAAAACTATTTTATGAGCTTTTTGGGGTTCAAGGGATTTGATGAAGCAGTTCCTTTGCTGCTTTCGGATTACGATTCCGAGAATACGCCGGACTTGACCCGGTGGTTTATCTCCGACTGTCTCTACCGGATACGCGCCCGGCAATTTACCTCGGAATATGTGGCAATAGCTTCAAACCCCATATTCGGCAGAAACCGGCAGATGATTATTCTGCTTTTGGGGAAGCTGCGTGAAGAATGCGCGATCCCAACGCTCATAAGCCTATTAGATGATGAAAGCGTTCGTATGCATGCCATTTGTGCATTGGGCTGTTTCAAAAAACCGGAGCTTCGCTGCTATTTTGAGCGGTATCTGAATGACAAGAATCCCGGATGCCGGAAATATGCGAAGACAGCCCTGAAAAAGCTAACTATGTAGCCCGTTGGAATTGGGGCTGTCCGGCACTTCTGCTTTCCGACGTCAGGGGTGTCTGCTGCCTGTTTTTGCGGAGCCTGTTTAACCTGCCAGGAATAGACCCTTATTGGACGAAAACAAAACCTCCGGCCCGGCCGGAGGTTTTGTTTGTTTATGTTCCGCTGCCCAGATCCAGCTCATAGGTGCACAGGTAGAACAGGAACGACGTCATCTGATAGCGGCTGATGTGGGTGTCATAGGCCGCCAGCAGCTCGCCCAGCTCACTGTCACGGGTGGTGATGTCCCGCTCGTCGCACCACAGCATGGCCTTTGCCAGATCACGGCTCAGATGGGGCGCGTCCTTCATCACCTGCTGCAGAATCGACCGATCCACGCTGGTATCAATGCCGGACAGGGCGGCGTAGCGGTAGATGATCAGGCAGGCCGTCTGATAGTCCATGTTGTCGTCATAGGCGGTGTGCAGGTCGGTCCGGCGGATCAGCCTCGTCTGATAGGCCCAGCACACGGCGTCGTAGTAGGGGCAGGCGGAACTGTTGAAATCTTCGCTCTCATAATCCGGCGGCAGGGCGGTGCTGTCCGTCTCCGGCCGCTGGGCGATGCGGTACAGCACATCCACAAATTCGCCCAGCTTTGCCGTGGCCTTTCCGCCGAAGGTGTCCGGCGTCTCCGGGTCGATATACCCGTTGCGGTACATATAGAGGACGCTGGCCTGGTTGAAGATGCCCGTGATGTCCGTAAACACCACCGTATCCTCCAGGCTGCCGCCGCTGGACGCCTTGCCGAAGACGTGGGCATAGTAGTCACTGTTGACGATGTTGCTGGACATCTGGAACTTATTGTCCACATACAGCCGGTAGGCCTCCAGCTGCTCGTCAGAAATAACGATGCTCTCGTCGGCGGGGATCACCGTCTCCGTGCCGGCGTCATAGCGGAAGGTCTTTGTCAGGAAGGACTTGTCCGACAGCACCGCCATGTGTACGCCGTTGGACAGCACGTCGGTGCCCGCCAGCAGCCGGGAGTCGTAGTCCACGCCGAACAGGTTCAGCAGCGTGGGCAGGATGTCCGCCGTGGAGCAGTACTCATCCACCACGATGTTCTCGGAGAGGCCGGGCACATAGCAGATAAAGCTGTTGCGATACTTCTCGAAGGTGAGATCCATCTCCTGCCCCGCCAGCTCGTTGTACTCATCCTCCGTCAGACCGTAGGGATAGTGGTCATTGGTCAGTACGATGCAGGTCTTATCGGCCACGCCCGCCTGCTCCAGCCGATGCATCAGGTAGGTCAGCGCGTTTTCCAGCTCCAGATTGCAGGCGATATACGCCTTCACCGGCTCGGAATAGGGCAGATCCTTCACCGCGTCGTGGTTCTTGGCGCTCATGGCGTTGTCCCAGTTGTACTGATAGTGGCCGCTGAAGGTCATGTAATAGGCGTGGAAGGGCTCCCTGCTGCTGAGGTAGTCGTCCACGGAGGCCTCCATCATCTCCAGATCGGAGGAGGGCCAGTCGATCTTTATATCCAGCCCGGAGTCCGCCGCCTTGAAGGTATAGCCCATGTTGGCGTGGGTGATGTTCCGGTTGTAGAAATCGCCGATGTAGTCGTGATAGCCCCAGGTCTGGTAGCCCTTTTCCTTCAGGGCGTTGCCCAGGCAGAAGGGCAGATAGTTGGTGCCCGCCACGTTGAAGCTGGAATCCGTCTTGGTGCGGGACATGTCGGGATAGAGGCCCATGCACATGGTGTACTCGCCGTTGGTGGTGACAGACTGGAAGGTGCCGTAGTAATTATCGAAGATGATGCCTGTGTGGGACAGCTTGTACAGGGTGGGCGTCAGCTCCTCGCTGATGAACCAGGGGCAGAAGCTCTCGGCGCAGATGGTGATCAGGTTGTAGTCCTGTAAAAGCCCGGTGTAGCTGTTCTTCCGGGTGGGAACCACCTGCGCCAGATATTCGTCCGTGGTCTTGCACATGGCATCGTCCGTGGACTCTGCCAGCTTCGGGAAGTCGATGCTCTCGATCACGTTATAGGAATTGCTGCTGTAGAGCTGTCTGGTGGCCGTGCCCAGCGAGGACGGCGTGATGGTAAAGCTGCCGCCGTTGTCGAAGAGCATATAGCGGAGCTCCTGGGCCGTGGTGGCCAGCATGCCCACGTTTTTGAAGCTGCTGTCGGTGGAGGTGTTCACATTGGTGAAGATCTTGTACACGGAGAAGGGCTTGTTCCGCCCGGCGTACATGATCCCCGATGTCACCAGCAGCAGCGTCAGCAGCACGCCCAGCGTGGCCAGCGCCTGCTTCCAGCTCAGCCGCACCCGCAGCACCTTACGCAGGGCGAGCCCCAGGATCATCGCCACCAGAGGTACCAGCAGCAGAAGGATGGCCGCCAGATTCTTGCCGATGCCGTACAGGATCTGGGAGTTGAAGTTGACGATGACGTTCTCGCCCATGCTGACCTGGCTGATGGGCATGAAGTTGCCGAAGATGCCGTGATAGACCAGCTGCACCTCGGCAAACAGCACCTGCGCCGCCACAAGGATCGTCCCCACGATCTGTCGCAGGATCCGGGGCAGATACGAGGTCAGCAGGGAAAAGACCACGCCGCCCAGCAGGGCGAACAGGATGGGGTAGACGATCCGCTTATCCAGCGAGCGATAGACGCACAGGTGCAGGCACAGCTCCACATACACGCTGGTGCAGCAGAACAGCAGCAGGCTGCTGCCCCACGATTTCCACAGGCCGCGGCGCAGGCCCTGCGCCGTCTCAGGTGCCTTGTGAGGCACCTGATGGGGGTTCGATATCTCATTGGGTTTGGTTTTCAGCATAGGTATCTCCTACCGAGAGCATCCCTCCGAAAAAGAGGGCGAAGTTTGTCAAAAATAAGGCGCGAGGCATATCATACTGCATTTATCGGAAAAAAGCAATGATTCCCGCGAAGAATTCAAGAAAGATTTACAGAATCTCCGGAAAGATTTTACCATTTTGCGGTAGATGCGAAGGGCCTTTGCGTGGGCGCGGTCTCCTTGCATAAGTGCCCCTGGACGATTTCGTTACCGGTAATACTTGCTTCGTTTATAGGGCTGCGGTATAATGATCTCACAATGTATAGAGGGTACCGGCGGCCAACAAGGAAGGACAATGTGACCGCCGTAAAAGTATTAAAATGGCCGGGCAGCGAAGTCCCGGCATGTGGTTTGAGTTTTAAAAGGAGCATAATATGAAATTCCAGATCGTAGACGCATTTACCAACCAGATCTTCGGCGGCAATCCCGCAGGCGTTGTCCTGCTGCCGGAGGGCACGGATTTCCCCGTCGATGAGACCATGCGGCAGACCGCAGCGGAGCTGCGTTATTCCGAGACCGCCTTCATCAAGCCTCTGGGCGGCAATCGCTTCCAGATCCGCTACTTCACCCCCGCCGCGGAGGTGGAGCTGTGCGGCCACGCCACCATCGGCAGCTTCCACGCTCTGCGGGACATGGGACTTGTGGCCGACGGAAACCGCTACATCAACGAGACCCTGTCCGGTACGCTGGAGATCGTGGTGGACAAGGACGTCATCCTGATGGACATGGCCAAGCCCCAGGCGTTTGAGAGTTTGGATACGCCGGAGCAGTTGGCGGAGCTGTATCAGGTCATGGGCCTGTCTGACAAGGGTCAGGGCGCCGTGGCCGAAAAGGCAGAGCTGTCTCTGCTGCCCCGGAAGGTCTCCACCGGCCTGACGGACATCATGATGCCTGTGGCCAACGAGGCGGAGCTGGAGAAGATCGCCCCCGACTTCCCGGCCCTGACGGAGCTGTCCCGCAAGTATAACGTGGTGGGCGTCCACGCCTTCACCGTCAACACCGCCGACGGTCTGATCCATGCCCGGAACTTCGCGCCGCTGTACGACATCGACGAGGAGGCCGCCACCGGCACCTCCAACGGCGCGCTGGTGTACTACCTGTACCTGAACGGTCTTGTTGAGTTGGACAAGGTGTACACCGTGGTGCAGGGCGAGAAGATGGGCCGTCCCTCCCGCATCTCCGCCCAGGTCATCCTGAAGGACGGCCAGCCCTTTGTGAAGGTGGGCGGCCCCGCCGTGACTCTGGCCCAGGGCGAGATCGCGCTTTGAGTGGTAAGACCGCTTTACACAGTTGCCTTTCGTTTTGGCAGCATAAATGGGTATCGCACAACGTTCAAGAAGTCAACGGGAAAAACGACATACATAAAAGCACTGACACATTTATATGTGTCAGTGCTTTTATTATAGGAGAAAATAGAGGTGAAACAAAGGTAAATTATGCCCACTCCGCCATGATACCGGCGAAGATCACCGAAACGATGGACACGGAGACCATTCCCGCAATGATCATCTGCGGCAGGATGTTCTGCAGGATCAGATCCTTTTCCTCGTCGTTTTCGGCTACCGCCTTCGCCACCTCGGTGGGGACGATCAGCGTACCGGGGAAGCCGAACAGCGCGGTGACGCCCAGGGCGAAGGACATATACCAGCTCTGCTTAAAAATTCTGCCCACCAGGATCGCCACGACGGCGCAGCTCACCAGACCGATGACCACGGCGATGAGGAGCGGCTTGAGCATCGAAAGAAGGATGGCGGGGGTCGTGGATGCCAGGCTGGCGAAAACATTTACCAGCACCGCGCCGATAACAAAGGTAAAGCCGTTGGCCTTTGTCAGAGACGCCTCGTCCAGGAATCCTACCTCGCGGAACAGCACGCCCAGGATCAGGCAGATCACCAGCATATTGACCTTGCCGTTGGTAAGGCCGGAAAGCCACTGGGCAAGGCAAGCGACCAGCGCCAGCTTGGCGATCAGATAGTTGTCGCCGTTATACGCATCCGGGGTCTTGGGGAAAATACGCCACGCGGGCTTCTTCTCGTCCTCCGCTTCAAGGGAGCTGCGCAGCGCGAGACTGCCGTCCGCGATCTTGCCCTTCAGCCGCAGCGCCTCCTTTTTGCACATGATGGAGGCGATGGGGAAGCCGACAACGCCCTGCACCACAAGCACCAGTGAGCCGAAGAGGACGATCTGGTCTCCCGCCGACGCCAGCGCGTCGCGCATCACCAGAAAGGCCACCACACCGCCGCCGAGGATGGGCGCGCCCATCAGGGCCATATCCTTTTCGATGAACAGCGATCCGATAAAGTATACGCCCAGACAGATGGCGACGGTGGAGCAGAGAACGATGACCACCGTTTTCCACTCCTTCAGGATATTCTTCAGCTTGATGGTGGTGCCCATATGTACCAGCAGCAGGCCGACGCTGACGCTGGCAAAGCCCTGCAGGGCGGAATCGGTAAAGATCGTGGCGGGCAGGCCGTTCCAGAAGCCGATGGCAAAAACGACGGAGGCCACGAAAAGCATGGAGATGATGGCTTTGGTCTTTGTGGCGATCATGTCGCCCAGCGCGTAAACGACGAAAACGATCGTCAGTGCATATAATCCGTTCATAATGTTCCCTTTCTGAACCCAAAGGTTCGATCATGTTACTTTTTGTGATGAGCCAGCCAGTTCACCGCGCATGTGACATGGAGCGCCGCGCCGTAGGGCAGCGCGTCCTCGTCAAGACGGGCCTTGGGGTTGTGCATGGAATAGAGGTAGCCCTCCTTTTCGCCGCCCGCGCAGATATTGGCAAAAAAGGTAGGAACGTACCGGCACAGGTTGGCGAAGTCCTCCGAGCCCTTGACAGGGCTGATGACCTGCACCTTTTTCATGACCCCCGACGCATAGCCCGCCATTTCCCGCGTCAGCGCCTCGTCATTGACGTTGGGCGCCACGCCGATGGTATACTCGGTCTCCGCCTCCGCCCGCCAGGCCGCCGCGATACCGCTTGCCAGCTCCGGCACTCTCTGCCGGAGGTATTCTCTGGCCTGCGGCGAGAATGTCCGGAAGCTGCCGCCGATCACGGCCTCGTCCGGGACGATGTTGGACGCGCTGCCGCTGTGTACGCTTCCCACGGACAGGATCGCCTGCTCACTGGCGTCCACCTCCATGGGGAGCAGCTGCTGCAAAGCCGTAACGATGGCAGAGGCCACATGGGCTGCGGAAACGCCCCTGAAGGGGGTACTGCCATGGGCTGAGACACCCTTCACCGTGATCCGGAACTCGTCCGCCGAGGCCATGGCCTGATGCTCCGCGTAGAGCAGGACGCCGGGGCGCATGTCCTCATAGCCGTTGGCGCCGAAATTCATATGGAAGCCCATGGCGGCGTCCACCTTGGGATCCTCCAGGATGCCCGCGTCGATCATTTTCTGCGAGCCCTTAAGGGTCTCCTCACCCGCCTGGAACATCAGCTTCACGGTGCCCGCAAGCTCCCCCTCGTGGGCCTTGAGAAGCTTCGCGGCGCCAAGCAGCATGGCGGTGTGGGCGTCGTGGCCGCAGGAATGGCACGCGCCGGTCTGGGAGGCAAAGGGCTCTCCCGATTCCTCCGTTTGCGGCAGGGCGTCCATGTCGGCCCGCAGCAGGATCACCGGCGCGCCGCTGCCCACGGTACAGGTCACGCCGCCGCCCAGCAGCCGGGGCTCATAGCCGTAGTCCCGCAGCGTTTGGCACACATAGGCCACCGTCTCCGTCAACTCGAAGCCCAGCTCGGCGTGTTGGTGCAGATACCGGCGGTGGGCGACGATCTCCTCCCGCATGGCCTGCGCCTCTTCCAGATAGTTTGCCAAGGTTGATCACTCCCTCTCTCTTTTTCAAGTCAAAGTGTTACACTTGTTGTGATAAGTGTAAACTTTTTCTTGCCAATAGGGAAATATTCAGATATAATGCACATATAAGCGAAAATTATAACCGACCGATAACGAGGGGGATGCCCATGGAACTCAGGCAGATACGCTATGTGCTGACGGTGGCCCGGTGCCACAGCTTTTCCCGCGCGGCAGAGGCGCTGTTCGTCTCCCAGCCCGCCATCTCCCAGCAGATCCAGGCGCTGGAGGCGGAATTGCAGACCAGACTGTTCACGCGGGATACCCACGGCGTGTCCCTGACGCGGGAAGGGGAGCGCTTCTGTGCCGCCGCCGAGGGAATATTAGAACAGGTAGCCCGGCTGGAGGCCCAGTTCAAGGGTGACGCGCAGCAGAAGCGGCAGCGGCTGAACGTGGGCGTGTTCGTCTTTTACCGCACGGCGGGCCTGTCCTCCGCCATCAGTTCTTTTCTGGATCAGCATCCCGACGCGCTGGGCTGCATCAGGATCGTGGAAAACTATCAGGCATATGAGCTGCTGCGCTCCGGTGAGCTGGACATGGCCGTCATTAAGGTAAATGTCCGCAACAGCGCCGAGGAGGGCATCGCCTACGATGTGCTGCGGCGGGAACCGCTGACAGCCCTGATGAGCCGCCGCAACCCCTGTGCCGGGCAGGAAAGCATTACGACCGCCGAGCTGAGCCATATGAAGCTGCTGACCGGCGCGGACAATACCCACTATTATAACGATATGCAGCAGCTGTTTCAGCGGCGGAACAGCCGCCCGAACATCGGGTTTATGAACACCATGGACGCGGAGCTGATGATGGAAATGGTGGAGCAGGATCGCGGCTATCTGTTTGTGACCGGCGACATCGGCGCGGCGCTGACCAGCGATAAGGTGGCGGCGGTTCCGGTTTCGCCGAAGGAGGAGATCATGACCGTTCTGGCTTACCGGGCCAAGCGGCCCCTGACAGGTGTGCAGGAGAGCTTCCGCCGCTATATCCGGGAGACGTTCTGAAAATCGCATAAAAAGAGGGAAGTCCAAGCGGACTTCCCTCTTTTTATTATGCTTCCTCCGGGCTGACCGGGGGCTTTTCTATTCTTTTGACCACCTGCTTCAGGTAGCGGACAAACTCCTGCGCGATGGGATCGGGCTGGCCGCCCCGCGGCGTAGCTACCCCCATCTCCCGGTACTGGCGTGGCTCCAGCGGCAGCGTCACCACGTTCTGCGCCGCGTAGTAATCCAGCTCCAGCTGCGGCATGATGGTGACGCCCAGCCCGGCCGCCACCGCCGCCAGCACCGAGCGGTTGCCCATCCGGTCGTCGGTATAGGCTACGTCGATATGGTGCTTCTTGAATATCCGGGGGATATCCACATTCTGCCCGTAGTCCGGCATGATGACGGCCTCGCCGCTGAAGCGCTCCAGCGGGACGGAATCCCCTTTGATGCTGCCAAGAGGGAACACACCCCGGAAGAGATCCTTGAACACGCTGACCCAGCCCAGCTCCTTGCTGGTCCACGCCCGGTCAGTGACCGCCAGATCCACGCTGCCGTCCTTCATCCAGTTGTTGATCACCAGCGGCGACTCCGATACCACGCTGACCCGGACATGGGGATACTCCGCCCGCAGCCGGGCGATGGTCTCCGGCAGCCACCGCTGGGACACGGTGTCCACCGCCGCGATCCGCAGGGTACTGCTCTGGGCCTGCTTGCAGCCGCGGATGGCGGCGTCCAGCGAATCGTAGCTGCGCAGAAAGCGGCGGATCTCCGGCATCAACTGCCGTCCGCTCTCGCTGAGGCGCACGCCGCTGTGGCTGCGGTCCAGCAGGCACAGGCCGATCTCGTCCTCCAGACTGTTCATCATATAGGTCAGCCCCGCCTGGGAGTAGCCCAGGTGCTCCGCGGCGCGGGTCATGCTGCCCGCTTCCACGATAGCGGCCAGCGCTACCAGCTTCTGTACGTCCATCGGTCATTCGCTCCTTTTGTGTGGCTCATAGGATTTTCTTATGAGCTATCATATTTCCCCGTTTCACAAATGTCAAGAAAAAAGTTACAGTAAATAGCAGCAGCGAGACCCTATACCACCTCTCTTCTCTTTGGCAGGGGCGGACGCACCGCCCCTGTCATGCGGAAGAACAGGAACAACGAGGAGGAGAAAACATGTTTAACGATACCGCCATGAAGCTGGGCAGCAACAGCTCCTGCATCCGTGAGATCTTTGAATTCGGCCTGCGGCAGAAGGCCGTCGTGGGCGCGGAAAACGTCTATGATTACAGCCTGGGCAATCCCAGCATCCCCGCACCTCCCGAGGTGGCCGATGCCATCCGCGACATTCTGGCCACCGAGGACAGCATCCAGGTCCATGGCTACACCAGCGCGGTTGGCTATGACGGCGTCCGCAAGGCTGTGGCCGAGGATCTGACCGAGCGCAGCGGCATGACCATCCGCCCGGAGAACCTGTTCTTCACCTGCGGCGCGGCGCCCGCCCTGATGGCGGTGCTGCGCGCCCTGCATATCGACAGCGAGACCGAGATCATCGCCATCGCCCCCTTCTTCCCGGAGTACCGGCCATTTACCCAGTCCTCCGGCAGCCGCCTTGTGGTGGTGGAAGCGGATACCAAGGCCTTCCAGATCGACCTGGACGGCGTGGAGAAGGCCATCACCGGCCACACCCAGGCCGTCATCATCAACTCCCCCAATAACCCCTCCGGCGTGGTCTATACCGCCGAGACACTGAAAAAGCTGGCAGCCATCCTGACGAAGAAGTCTCAGGAGGTCGGCCACCCCATCTATATCATCTCCGACGAGCCCTACCGTGAGCTGGTCTACGGCGGCGTGGAGGTTCCCTTTATCCCCGCCATCTACCCCAACACGGTGATCTGCTACTCCTATTCCAAGAGCCTGAGCCTGCCCGGCGAGCGTATCGGCTACGTCTGCGTGCCGGACTGCGCTGCGCAGTCGGCAGAACTCTACACCTGCGTCAAGGGCGCGGCCCGTATGGATGCCCACACCTGCGCCCCCAGCCTGATCCAGCGTGTCATCGCCCGCTGCGCCAAGCTGCGGCCCGACCTGCGCAGCTACGACGAGAACCGCACCCTGCTGTACGAGGCCCTGACCTCCTATGGCTACGAGTGCGCCAAACCGGACGGCGCCTTCTATCTGTTCGTCAAGGCGCCCGGCGGCGACGCCAAAGCCTTCTCCGAGCGGGCCAAGAAGGAGAACCTGCTGGTGGTTCCCTCCGACGACTTCGGCGTGAAGGGCTACTTCCGTCTATCCTACTGCGTCAGCAACGACATGATCCGCCGCAGCCTGCCTGCGTTTAAGAAGCTGATCGAAACGAAGTAAGAGAGGAGATTGCCGATGAAGAAAACCAATCGCTGGCTCTATGCCATCGTGGGCTGCGCCGTACTGCTGCTGTCGGGCCTTGTGTACGCGTGGAGCGTGCTGTCCGGCCCCATCGCGGCGGAATTTCCCCAGTGGAGCGCCGCCCAGCTGTCCCTGACCTTCACCATCGTCATGAGCTTCTTCTGCCTGGGCGGTCTGGTGGGCGGCCTGCTGTCCGGTAAGGTCAGCCAGAAGGTGTATCTGTGGGTATCCGCAGCGCTGTTTCTGGCGGGCTTCCTGCTGACGGCCAACATCCAGTCCATCCTGATGCTGTACATCGGCTTCGGCGTCATCTGCGGCTTCGCCTCGGGCCTTTCCTACAACGCCGTGCTGGGCACGGTGGGCAAGTGGTTCCCCGACAAGGCCGGACTGGTCTCCGGCATCCTGCTGATGGGCTTCGGCCTCAGCAGCTTCCTGGTGGGCAAGCTCTATCAGACCTTCACCCCGGACACCGTGGGCGCATGGCGGCACAGCTTTATAGTGCTGGGCATCGTCGCGGCGGTGGTCATGGCTGTGGGCGGCTTCCTGCTGGAAAAGCCCAGTGCCGATTTTGTCCCTCCCGCTGCTGCCCAGAGCAAGAAAAAGTATGTGAACCCCGTGGCGGCGGAGCTGGACACCGTTTCCATGCTGAAAACGCCCTCCATGTGGCTGTTTTACCTGTGGGCCATCCTGCTGAGCGCCGCCGGTCTGGTGCTGGTGTCTCAGGCCAGCGGCATCGCCCGTGAGATCGGCACCGGCATCTCCGCCGGCACCATCGCCACGGTGGTGGGCCTGATCTCCATCTTCAACGGCATCGGCCGCGTGATCTTCGGCGGCATGTTCGACAAGGCGGGCCGCAGCCGCACCATGCAGACGGTGAACGTCCTGTTTCTGGTGACCGCCGCCGTGCTGGTGGCGGCGCTGAAGCTGGGCAGCTTCCCGGTGCTGGTGGCGGGCTTCATCATCGGCGGCATGTCCTACGGCGGCGTGACCCCCGCCAACGCGGCTTTCGTCAGCTCCTACTACGGTATGCAGCACTACTCCCTGAACCTGTCGGTGGTGGTGACGAACCTGCTGTTCGCCTCCTTCGGCAGCACCATTGCCGGAGCCCTCTATGACGCCACCAAGAGCTATTTCAGCGTCTATCTGATGATCGCTGGACTGGCGGCGGTGGGCATTCTGGTGTCGGCGGCCATCAGCCTGTGCGACAAGCGCACGCTGGCAAGGCGGACGGCGGAGAAGAAGGTGAACGCATGAGCGACATCCGCAACTTCGTCCTGCTGGGCGAGGCGGGCTGCGGCAAAAGCGAGTTGGCCATCAACCTGGCCCGCCGCCTTCTGGATACGGGAAAACCTGTGGACTTATTCGATCTGGACATGACCAAGCCTCTGTTCCGCACCCGTGAGCAGGCGGACACTCTGGCGGCCATGGGTATCCGCTTCCACTTCGAGGAGCAGTTTGCCGACGCGCCCACTGTGGGCGGCGGCGTGATGCGCTCCCTGAAGGACGCGGACAGCTATACGGTGCTGGACGTGGGCGGCGATTACATCGGCGCCCGGGCCATCGGCGGCTACGCGCCCCTGCTGAACCGGGAGGACACGCAGGTGCTCTACATCCTGAACCCCTTCCGCCCCTGGACGACCACCGGCGAACGGGCGGGGCTGGTGCTGTCGGAGGTGCTGGGCGTATCCCACATCCGCCCCGAGCGCATCCGCATCATCGGCAATCCCAATCTGGGACGCACCACCACGGCGGAGGACGTGCTGACGGGCTATCACTGCCTGCTGGACATGATGGAGCGGCTGGACGCCCTGTGCGTGGAGCAGTCGCTGTGCGAAGCCGTAAAGGCAAGCGTCCCCGTCCCTGTGTTTCCGATTGAAAGATACTTGGAATATCCATGGAATTTATAAAAAGGAGATATGACAATGGCAAAAGTTGAGATCGTGGCGGAACGCTGCAAGAGCTGCGGCTACTGCATCAAGTTCTGTCCCAAGCATGTGCTGGCAGTTGGCAAGAACGTCAACTCCAAGGGCTACGAGTATGTGGAGCCGGTCCATCCCGAGGACTGCGTCGGCTGCGCCATCTGCGCGAAGATGTGTCCCGACGGCGCCATCGACGTGTATAAGTAAGGAGGTAAGAACATGGCCAGAATTTTCATGAAGGGCTGCGAGGCCATCGCCGAAGCGGCTGTGCGGGCAGGCTGCCGGTTCTTTGCCGGTTATCCCATCACCCCGCAGAACGAGATCCCCGAGTATTTTGCCCGCCGTATGCCGGAGGTGGGCGGCACCTTTGTCCAGGGCGAGAGCGAGGTTGCCTCCGTCAACATGGTGTACGGCGCGGCCTCTGCCGGTACCCGCTCCATGACCTCCTCCAGCTCCTGCGGCATCGCCCTGAAGAGCGAGGGCATCAGCTACTGCGCCAGCGCCCGCATCCCCATGGTGTACTGCAACGTGCAGCGGGGCGGCCCCGGCGTGGGCGCCATCCAGCCCGCCCAGCAGGACTATAATCAGGCCACCAAGGCCAGCGGCAACGGCGGCTTCCGCATGATGGTACTGGCGCCCTCCACGGTGCAGGAGGCGGTGGATCTGACCTATCAGGCCTTCGACTATGCCGACCGCGACCGCAACCCCGTGCTGGTGCTGGCCGACGGCGTCATCGGCACCATGATGGAGCCGGTGGAGCTGCCGGAGATGAAATCCGACGCCGAGGTGGCCGCCATCAAGGACAGCAAGAAGAAGTGGGCCTGCATCGGCCATGAACTGGACTACGCCAACCGTGCGTGGATCGAGCCGGGCCACTGGTCCACCGTGGCCATGCAGCAGGCCAACGAGGACGCCGGGGCCATGTACCGCCGCTGGGCGGTGGAGGACGTGCAGGTGGAGGAATACCGCATGGAGGACGCCGAGATCGTCCTGACCGCCTATGGCATCTGCGGCCGTATCGCCGCCAACGCGGTGGACGCGCTGCGGGAGCAGGGCGTCAAGGCCGGTATGATCCGTCCCATCACCGTGTATCCCTTCCCCTATGCCGCCTATGACAAGATCGACTATACCAAGTGCAAGGGCATCGTCAGCGTGGAGATGAGCATCCCCGCCCAGTTCGCCGACGATGTGAAGGCCGCCGTGAAGGAGCGCTGCGCCGTTACCACCTGCCTGTGCTCCGGCGGCAACATCATGAGCCGCGAGGCAGTCCTTGCCGCTGTGAAGAACGTAATGGAGGGTTGAACTATGGAAAAGATCTATACCCGTACCAAGACCATCCAGGAGGATAAGGTCTCCGGCTTCTGTCCCGGCTGCATGCACTCCACCGTCATTAAGCTGATCGGCGAGGTGCTGGAGGAGATGGGACAGGTGCAGAACGCCGCCTGCGTGCTGGGCATCGGCTGCTGCGGCCTGCACATGGACTATATCGCCTATGACAACACCACCGCGCCCCATGGCCGCGCCTGCGCCGTGGCCACCGGCATCAAGCGCAGCAACCCCTCGTCTCTGGTGTACACCTATCAGGGCGACGGCGACCTGGCCTCCATCGGCCTGGCCGAGACGCTGAGTGCCGCCAACCGGGGCGAGAACTTCACCGTCATCTTTGTCAACAACGGCATTTACGGCATGACCGGCGGCCAGATGGCCCCGACGACCCTCGTAGGCATGAAGGCCACCACCGCCCCCAAGGGCCGCGACCCCAAGGAGCACGGCTATCCCATGCACATGTGTGAGCTGATGAACCAGCTGACCGCGCCCTACTATCTGGAGCGCACCAGCTGCAACACCCCCGCCAACGTGGCCAAGACCAAGGCCGCCATCCGCAAGGCATTCCAGAATCAGTTGGACGGTAAGGGCTTCTCCATGGTGGAGATCGTCACCAGCTGCCCCACCAACTGGGGTCTGGACGCCCTGTCGGCCCTGGATTACATCGAGGAAAAGATGCTGCCCGAGTTCCCCTTGGGCGTCGTCCGTGACAAGAGCAAGGAGGAGGCGTAACGATGGAACGGAATCTGATGGTAGCCGGTTTCGGCGGCCAGGGCGTTATGACCCTGGGCAAATTTCTGGCGGAGGCCACCTGTGACTCCACCGACAAGAACGTGACCTTCTTCCCCTCCTACGGCGCGGAGCAGCGCGGCGGCACCGCCAACTGCTATGTGGTCATCTCCGACGAGAAGATCGGCGCGCCCCTGGGCGACGTGATGGACGACCTGATCGTCATGAACGGCCCCAGCCTGAATAAGTTCCTCTATAAGCTGAAGGAGGGCGGCACCCTGTACATCAACAGCTCCATCGTCACCGACGAGATCACCCGCAGCGATGTGAAGGTGGTAAAGGCTCCTGTCACGGAGCTGGCGCTGGAGCTGGGCAACGCCAAAGTGCTGAACATCATCATGCTGGGCGTGTATGTGGGCTATACCCAGGTGGTGCCCGCCGACGTGGTGTGGAACACCATCGAGCATAAGCTGGGCAAGAAGCCCGCTCTGCTGCCCCTGAACAAGCAGGCCTTTGAGCTGGGCCTGAAGCTGGGCGCGGAGCAGCGGTAAGGAGGCGTCATGGAGTTTCACAATTTTGATGAAATGATCGCCCATGTGAAGGGCAAGCCCGCCAAGGCCCGCATGGCCGTGGCCGCCGCCGGCGATCCCCATACCATCGAAGCGGCCCTGAAAGCCCGCGCCGAGGGTATCGTGGAGCCGGTGCTGGTGGGCGACAAGGCCATCATCGACAGCGTACTGGCGGAGATGGGCGAGACTGTCCCCGCCGGGGATATCTACGATGTGCCCGATCTGGCGGAGGCCGCCGCCAAGGCGGTGGCGCTGGTGCGTGAGGGCAAGGCCGACCTGCTGATGAAGGGCAAGCTGGATACCGCCGTGCTGCTGAAAGCCGTGGTCAACAAGGAGCACGGTCTGGGCAAGGGCGGCGTCATGAGCCACTTCTCCATCTTCGAGGTGCCCGGCTATCACAAGCTGCTGTGCCCCGTGGACGGCGGCATGGTGACCTATCCCACCCTGGAGCAGAAGAAGGCCATCATCGAGAATACCGTGGGCGTCCTTCATGCTATGGGCTACGAGTGCCCCAAGGTGGGCGTGCTGGCCTGCGTGGAGAAGGTGAACCCCAAGATGCCGGAGACGGTGGAGGCCGACGCTCTGAAGCAGATGAACCAGCGGGGCGAGATCACCGGCTGCATCGTGGAGGGTCCTGTGTCCTACGACTGCGCCATGAGTAAGGAGATCGCCACATTCAAGGGCTTCAACAGCCCCGTCAGCGGCGACTGCGACGTGCTGGTGGCGCCCAACATCCACGCCGGAAACATTATGGGCAAGATGCTGACCGTCACCTGCGGCGCACGGCTGGCGGGCATGGTGGTGGGCGCGAAATGCCCCATCGTCATGACCAGCCGCGGCTCCAGCGCCGAGGAGAAGTATCTCTCCATCGTGCTGGCGGCTGCCGCCGCCCAGAAGGAGGCGTAAGATGGAAAAGATCTTAGTTCTGAACCCCGGCTCCACCTCCACCAAGATCGCCGTGTTCGACGGCGAAACGCCCCTGTTCACCGAATCCCTGACCCATTCCGCCGAGGAGCTTGCGCCCTTTGACCGGGTGGTGGAGCAGTATGACTTCCGCCGCCGTCTGGTGCTGGACTGCCTGATGCGCCACGACTTCGACGTCCGCGACCTGAACGCCATCGTGTCTCGCGGCGGTCTGCTGGTTCCTATCCATGCCGGTGCTTACGAGATCAACGAGGACATGGTGTGGCAGCTTCAGTATAAGCCCCAGCATGAGCATGCCTCCAACGTAGGGCCCATGATCGCCCACGCCCTTGCGAAAGAGCTGAACGTCCCTGCCTATATCTATGACGGCATCACCGTGGACGAGCTGACGGACATCAACCGCATCACCGGCCTGCCGGAGATGCACCGCAAGGGCATCGGCCACAACCTGAACACCCGCGCCGCCGCCATGCGCTACGCCCGGGAGCAGGGCAAGGCTTACAAGGACATCACCGTCATCGTGGCCCATCTGGGCGGCGGCATCACCGTGAATCTGCACCACAACGGCAAGATCGAGGACTGCGTCAACGACGAGGAGGGCCCGTTCTCTCCCGAGCGTGCCGGTGGCCTGCCCATGTACGACGTGATCCACCGCAGCTTCGAGGCGGGCCAGTCCGACAAGAGCATGATGAAGCTGGTGAAGAGCCGGGGCGGCCTGCTGGCCCACCTTGGCACCACCGATTGCCGTGAGGTGGAGCAGCGCATCCAGAGCGGCGACGCCCACGCCAAGCTGATCTACGACGCCATGGCCCTGAACGTGGCCAAGTTCATCGGCAAGACGGCGCCCAGCGTCTGCGGCAAGGTGGACGCCATCCTGCTGACCGGCGGCATCACCTACTCCGATTATATCGACGAGGAGATCCGCCGCCGCGTGTCCTTCATCGCCCCCGTCATCGTCTATCCCGGCGAGGATGAGATGCAGTCGTTGGCCTTCGGCTGCCTGCGTGTCCTCCGGGGTGAGGAATCCGCCCGGACGTATACCAAGGTGGAGTAAAAGCAATTTCCCAACGAGCTGTATCGTGATTTATGGTCAAAAGAGAGAGGGACTACCCATCGGCAGTCCCTCTCTCTTGCGTGGCCTTTTCTCAAAGAGCGCATTGTGAGGCGCGGAAGTATACGGCCGGTTTACCGCAGTACGGAGCCGTCGGCCAGGGTGATGGTATAGCCGTTGAAGTTGATGGTGCCGCTGTTGGTCAGACTGGTGATGACGCAGTCGCCGGTCAGCGTCCAGGTGCAGCCACTCTCGACGGTGACCACGGCGTTATTGCTGACCGCCGTGCCGCCCTGGGCGTTGTCCACGATGTTGATGGTGCCGGTGAAGCTGCTGCCATTGGTCAGCTTCATGTTCAGGGTGGAGATGGTGTCCACCACGATATCGCCGTTCAGGGTCTGGCCGTCGGCGGTGAACTCCACCTGCGCGCCGTTGCTGCCCGCGGTGCCCCAGCCGTGGCTGGCGGAGTTGCCCACCACCCGCAGCAGCGCGCCGTCGGCGTCCTCGTTCTGGATGGTCACGCCGCTGAGGGTCAGCACACAGTGGGTATTGGTGACGTAGATCATGTCGCCGTTCTTGCTGGTCAGCGTGCCGCCGGTCATGGAGAAGGTGGAGGTGCCTACATCCGCGTCGCCGCTCATGGACTGATAGATCATCACATTGTGGACGTTCTCCTCGGAGCTGCTGCCCTTGGTGTCGCTCATGTTGCCGGTAACGGTGCAGTTCTCCAGCGTGATGGCGTTCTTGCCCTCGATCACCAGCGCCTCGGAGTTGTTGGCAGTCAGAATGGCGTTCTTCACGGTGATGTCGGCGGTGGAGTACACGGCGGGGGAGTTGTAGCCATTGGACACATAGCTGCCGCCGTCCACATTGACGGTGCCGCCGCCCCGGTCGGAGCGGATGGCCGCCGAGGAATTGCCGGAGGTGCTGACCACCAGGTTTGTGGCGTTGGTGGTGCCGCCGCCGGTGGTCTGGATGCCGCCGGAGTTGTCGGCGGTGGTGGTGATCATGGATTCCGAGATGTTGACGGTGGTGCCGGTGCCGTAGCTGAACACGCCGTTGCCGTTCTGGGCCGAGGAGGTGACCGTGGCGTTGGTGATGGTCACATTCGCCCCGTTGGTGGCCAGCAGCGCGGCGTTGACGCCGTAGAAGTCGCCGTTCTCCGTGTTGGAGGTGGCACCGGCGCTCTTATCCACCGTGATGCCGTCCAGCGTCACCGTGGCGCCGTCCACCCGCAGGGCATTCTCATCGTCGCCGGTGGAGGTGTAGGTGACGTCGGTATAGGTGCCGTCCTCGCTGATGGTGTTGGCGCTGCTGCCCTGGGTCACCTGGCTGCTTCCGCCGAAGCCGCCGCTCTTGCCGCCGGAGACGATCTCCAAGGTGGCGGCGCTGCCGCTGTCGTCAAAGGTCACCTGCACCACGTCGTCCACGGACAGTTCGGTGGAGGAGACAGTCTCGCCGTTTTTCACGATGGCGGCGTCGGTGATGTCGATGGTCAGCGTCTCACCGCTCTCGGTGAAGCTGCTGCCGCCCATGCCGCCCTCCGGCATATCGGGAGGTGTGCCGCCGCCCTGGCCGTTTTCGCCGTTCTCCGGCATCTCCGACGGCTGGCTGTCACCGGACTGGCTGCTGTCGCCATCGGGCTTCTCCGGCGGCTGCTGGCCGCTCTGGTTATCGTCGTCGGCGGCGTCCTCCGGCTTCTCCGGCGGGGTACCGGTGGGCTGATCGCCGGTCTGACCGTCGCTGGGCATCTCAGGCGGCTGCTGGCTGTCGCCGCCGGGGGCGGCGTCCTCTGTCAGTTCGCCCAGCGTCAGCGTCACGGTTGTGCCCTCCAGCGCAGTGACCTTTCCCGTGATGGTCTGGCCCGCGTAGGTGGTGTCCGCCTTTGCGCCGCAGGCTGCCAGCGACAGCAGCATAGCGCCTGCGCATAAGATCGATACGAGCTTTTTCATGAAAATGACCTCCTTCGTCATGTATGGTTATGGAGAAAAAGGAAACAGCTTTGCTTCTCTTGCTGTGGCTGTATCATACCGCCCCTTCCTAAAGCGGACTTAAAGAAACGAAGGTTTTTTGGATTTATGCAGGTTGTTTTTGGGAAGGGCGACGAGAAAGGCTGTCACACTAATGAAGAGCATTACGGCTTATGCACGTTCCCATGAAACGGAATTTGTAGAACTGGTCACGGGGCAGAACGAAAAGGAACTCAATCGTCTGATGCGTAGCAGCAGCAAGAAACTTGTTCAGACGAAAGAGCGCATTAAGAAGCTGGATAGTATCATGCGGCGGCTCTATGAGGACAACATCGACGGAAAAATATCCGACGACCGTTTTTCCCGAATGTCCGCCACATACGAAACCGAGCAAAAGCAATTGGAAGCAAGAGTCTCCGAATTGGAGGCAGCCGTTGCGGAGGCTCGGGAGCAACGCCTGAATGTAGATTCCTTCTTGGGAATGGTGCGCCGGTACACGGATATTACGGAACTTACGGCAGAGATCATCCGCTCTTTCGTGGAGAAAATCGAGGTAAAGAAACCGGAAAAAATCCCCGGTACACGGACCAAAAAGCAGACCTTGGTCATCTGGTGGAACTTTATTGGTGTGGTCGATATCCCGCAACAAGAGCAAAAAGAAACGGCATAGCCTACATGATCGTAAACTATGCCGTATTCTTTTGAGTACCTTTCGTCCTTAAGTGAATGCGGACTTCAGCGTGCCTTTTTTGCGTCTTATGGAGCGGTATTACAGTGCCGCGTCCTTTTTGCATTCGGCGGAGATCTCCCGCTTCAGGCGCTGCATGTCCGGCGCGGACAGGTCGCGGGGATAGGGGAGAGCCGTCAGGTCGAACTCCCGCAGGGTGCTGTCCGGGTGCATCACCACGATCTTCTGGCCCAGCAGCAGCGCTTCGTCCAGCTGGTGGGTCACCAGCACGATGGTGCGGGGCATCCGGGCCTGGATCTGGAGAAGCTGGGTCTGCAGCTCCTCGCGGGTCAGGAAATCCAGCGAGGCGAAGGGCTCGTCCATCAGCAGCAGCTCCGCCTGACCGGCCAGCACGCGGGCCAGGCCCAGCCGCTGCTTCATGCCGGTGGACAGCTCCATGGGCGTCAGGTCAGCGTAGTCCTCCAGCCCCACCAGACGGACGAAGTCACGGGCGTGTTCATAGCGCTCCTCCGGCGTTTTGCCCACGCCGCAGGCCATGGACACGTTGCGCTGCACGTTCGTCCAGGTGATGACGTAGGGGTCAGGGCTCAGCATGGCGCTGTGCCAGCCCTCGGGGATGGAGATCTCTCCGGCGTCCGGCTGCTCCTTGCCGGACAGTAGCTTCAGGAGGGTGCTCTTGCCGCAGCCGCTGCGGCCCACGATCACTGTGAGCTGCCGGGCGGGGAAGGTGACGGACAGATCCCGCAGCACCTGGCGGGTGCGGCTCTCCCGCTGCTGGCCGGTGATGACCACCTCGGTGCTGTAAGAGGTATAGGCTTTGTCAATGTGACGGAGTGTAACGGCTTCCATAGCAATGCCTCGGTTCTTTTGATAGTACGGACAGCATCATAGCAGATGCCCGGCCGTTTTGTCAACCGCGGGAGGGCCTTACGGGGGATAGGGGCGTTATTCCGCCGTATTCTGCGGATTGGGGATGTTTACGCCGATGCCGTTGATCTCCACGCCGTCGTCGGCGGGGATCAGGATGTACTTCCGCCCGTCGATGACGCGGGCCTCGATCATATAGCTGTACTCCGGGGCCACGGCGATCTTCACCTCCGGGGTGGTGATCTGGAATTTGCCGCTTTCGATGATGTTTTTGGGGTTCAGCTCGGCGTCCTCGCCGTACTGTTTGCGGCACTCCTGCTGGAACGCCTCCACCTTTTCGGCGGACACGCCGCTGCCGGACAGCATGTCGCCCACCTCGCGGACGGACAGGGTCAGGGGCTGGGGATCCTTGCTCTCCTTATGCTCCTCGATGCGGCCGCGGAGCTGTTCGTGGACGGACTGCACCACGTCGTAGCTGCAATCCTTCTGCAGTGTATCGCCCAGGGCGGTGCTGAATACGTTCTTCTGCTCCTCGGCGGACATGGGCGGCTCGGCCACGCGGAACACGGCGTCGATGACCTCCTGGTGGAGCTCGGCGGCGTTCTTGCTGTAAAAGAGGGCGTTGTAGATATTGGCGGCGCGGTCGTCAAAGGCGGGGAACAGGAAGCCCAGCTCCGGCGCCAGGGCGATATGGCCGGTGGAGGCGCTGTGGAACTCGCTGTCCTCGCTGCTGTATTTCAGTTCCAGGGTAGGGGCCTTCACGGGGCAGATGCTGCACACGAAGTACTTGTACACCGTGTCGGAGCCGTCGGCAAAGGTCTCGTCATCCCGGCCCTTATAGGGCACGTCGTAGGCGTCGGCGGCCAGGAGGATGAGGTAGTTGGTCTCACCCATGTCCATGGCGTCGATGATGCGGCGGCACAGCTCCTCCCGGGAGTTCCTGTCCTGGAGGGCCGTCTGGCGGACGGTCTGCAGCAGGCGGTGCTCGTCGCTGCCGGTCACCTGGGCGGTGGAGAATTCGATGTCGATGAGATTCCGTCCCAGGGTGCCGGACAGGGCCTTTTTCAGCAGTGTCAGGTACATCTCCTGCTCCTCCTGGGACATGAGGCCCAGTGAGGCGTCGATATTGGCGATGACCTCCTTGTTGCTGTTGACATAGCAGCCGTAGATCCGGCTGATGGCGTTTTTGTCCAGCTTGAAGCGGCGGCGGATCTCGTTGAGTTCCTTCTGATTCATGGGGTACCTCCTGTGGGGTGGTGGAAAAAGGGCGGCGGGGCGTGTTTGCAGGGGCGGCCTCGACGTCCCGCCGGTTCACCGGAAATGTCATTGTAATCCGGCGGGCCGATGTGGGCATCGGCCCCTACGGAGTTCTATTGTACCCTGCTGCGGTCATCGACCGGCGGGGGAAAAACAGCAGTATTGTACCACACCGGGAGGGCGGATGCAAGAAAAGCGGGGCGGAAGAAAATTTCTCTTATGCTGTCCAGGAATGGCCCTGCGGCGATATAGGACGGTAAACACGTTTTTGCAGCATACCGCACCGGTCTGCGAAAATCTTTTGGAAATTCCAGAATTTATGAAACTTTTTTGCAGCAGACAGCGTCTATCTAAATAGAGAGATATTTACGGGAGGCTGGACGGATGGAAAAGACGGAACAGACGAAGAAGCACAGGCCGTGGCGGGCCGCGGCGCTGGTAGTGCTGGCAGCGGCGATCTTGGTGGGCGTGGGTGTGCCCGTGCATCTGGCCGCCAAGCGGAACGCCTACGATGCCTGGCAGGACGACATGCTGAAAAACGGCCCGTGGGCAGAGCAGGCGGCCTGGATATCGGAGGACGAGGTGTTCTACCTGATCTGCCGAATGGACGAGGGGCAGCCGCTGGCGGAGGTAACGGCCTTTGTGAAAAAAGACGGGGGCTGGATCACCTGCAAGCCCCAGTGGCCTCACGGTGTAAAGACACTGACCTTTATGGCGGAGGACGCCGATGAAACGCTGTTTACCGCGGATTTCGATCTGGACGGCGCGGGCCGTCTGAAGCTGAGCAACGTGGACAACGTGGCGCAGGAGATGGAGGGCAGCGTGATCCTGAAAGGGAAGTGCTTCCTGTTGGAGAAGCGGCCCTATACCGCGGCGGAGGGGCTGCCCGTGACAGACGCGGCGTAACGGAAGCCACGAAGAAAGCGTAAGGCCGGGACACTTTTCCTGGGAAACAGCGTTTATACGAGCAGAGAGAAGAGAAAAAGGCAAACTCAACCAACCGTCGGTTGTGGCGGCGGCGATCCGGGAATAGAATGGAGACACCAGAGAAAGGGAAAGGAGCTTGTCTATGAAGCGGAAGGCTTTGCTGATGTTGTTGGCGGCGGCGCTGGCGCTGGCCCTGCTGGGGTGCGGCGGCGGAGAGCTGCGGGCTGTGGAGCGGTGCGCAGAGCAGTATTTGCAGACGTTCCAGCAGGACGGGATCGAAAAAGCGGTGGCGTACTGCCACTTTGAGGCAAACGACGTATACTCGCAGGATGAGCACCGGGCGCTGTATGCCCGCTCCGGATGCGCCATTCAGGACTATCGCATCCGCGGTATCGACAAGGTCAACGACGGGCTCTATGCCCTAACGCTGGATCTGCAGGACGCGGCGGGACAGTGGAAAACGGCCTATCACTTCGTGGGCCGCATCGACGGGACGTATCGCTACATCACCGGCGTGACCCATGTGCCCCAGGCGCTGCGGGAGGGCCTTGCCCCGGAGGCGTACCGGACAACGGACATCCGCTTCGTGATCAAGGGCATCGGATAACAAAAACCCCCATCAGAGGAACAACTCCGGTGGGGGATCTTTTATTTGGTCTGGGGCAGGCAGCCGCTGTACTGCCGTTTCAGGAAGGTGAGGAACATGCGGGCGGCGCTGTTGGCGGCGGGCAGGGTCTTGACCGCCACGCCCAGACGGCGGGACACCGGCTGATCCAGCGGGATGGCCCGCACCCGATCCTCATAGCCGCCCAGGGAGAAGGCGGACAGCACCGAAACGCCCAGACCGCCGGCCACCATGGACAGGATGGCGGCGTCATCCGAGGCGGTGACCGTCAGGCGCGGGGCGTCCGGCGGCAGCAGCGGCTCGATATACTGCTCGGGACTGGAGAGGAAGGGCTCCTGCAGCAGTCGTGACAGGGAGATGGTCTCCTCTGTCCAGGGGAAGTCCGGCGGTACCACCGCCACCAGCGGCGCGTCGGTCAGGGGCGTCCAGAGGAAGCCCTTGGCGCAGGCCTCGTCCACCAGGGCCAGTTGGATCTTGTCCTGCTCCAGGGCGTCGGCCAGCTCGTTGCCCTGCACCAGCACGTCCACCTTGATCTCCGGGTGCAGCTTGCGGAATTTTTGCAGAAGATCCGGCAGGCGGGAGCGGGCGATGCTGGCAAAGCAGCCGATCCGCAGGCCGCGGCCGTACAGCTCACCCTGCACCTCGGCTTCGCCCCGCAGGGCGTCGCAGGCGCTGATCACCTGGTTGATATAGGGCAGCAGATGCTCCCCTTCCTCCGATAGGCGGACGCCGTGGCTGCTGCGCAGCAGCAGCGTGCAGCCCAGCTCGGCCTCCAGCTTGTTGACCAGGTGGGTCATGGCGGACTGCGTATATCCCAACTGCGCGGCAGCCTTGCCGAAGCTTCCGCACTGTACGGCGGTCAGCAGGGCGCGCAGCTTGTTGTCATCCATAGGGAACCTCGCTTTCTGCGATTTGTACAAAAATACTTTTACTGAATTATAAATATAGCACAACAAAGCGGCGTCTTCAATGACAATTCTGTGAATTATTTGTCAAAATTCTGGTAAAAATTGTAAATATTGTGAGAGCCATTAGTTTTATTCATGCCCCGATGAATTACGCTCAATTCTCAAGTCATGAAAAAAATGTTACTCTATATGAGCGGAATGCATGACACTGTGTTGAGTTTCGCGGAATGAGGAAAAGCTTGATTTGAGGAGAAAGGTATGAGTATGCAAAAGAAAAGTAATACGGCACGGGACGTGATCGTCATCGGTTTCGCGCTGTTTTCCATGTTTTTCGGCGCGGGAAACGTGGTGTTTCCCCCGTATCTGGGCCTGGAGGCCGGCCCCCAGTGGCTGACCGGCTTTGCCACCTACTTTGTGGCGGACATCGGCCTGGCACTGCTGGGCATGTTCGCGCTGCTGCGCGTGGGCAGCAGTGAGGCGGTGCTGCATCGGGTGGGCCGTGTGCCCGCGGAGATCCTGATGTGCGCCATCATCCTGTGCATCGGCCCCATGGTGGCCATTCCCCGTACCTCCGCCAGCACCTACGAGATGGCCATCGCCCCCAACATCTCCGGCGTGTCTCCCGTGGTGTTCTCCGTTCTGTTCTTCGCGCTGATCCTGGCGCTGTGCCTGAAGGAGTCCGCCGTGGTGGACATCGTGGGCAAGGTACTGACTCCGCTGCTGCTGGTGGGCCTGTTCGCCATCATCATCAAGGGCGTCGTGACGCCCCTGGGCGACATCGCCGCCCTGCCCCAGATCAACAACGTGGCCGTTACCGGCATCAAGGCCGGCTATCAGACCATGGACGCGCTGGCCGCCCTGCCCTTCGGCATCATCGTGCTGCAGAGCGCCGCCAGCAAGGGCTACTCCGGCAGCAAGTCCAAGCTGCGCATCGTGGGCGGCTCCGCCCTGCTGGCAGGCGTGCTGCTGCTGGCGGTGTACATGGGTCTTGCCTATCTGGGCGCCACCGTGTCCACCCAGTATACCGGCGCCGAGATCGGCCGCGCCCAGCTGACCATGGCCATCGTGGAGGGCCTGATGGGCAAGGTGGGCATGGTGCTGTTCGGCGTTGTGGTGGGCCTGGCCTGCGTGACTACCGCCGTGGCCCTGACCAGCTCCGCCGCCGCGTATTTCTCTGAGCTGTGCCGCGGCAAGGTGCCCTATAAGGCGTTCGTCATCGTCATCTGCGTGTTCAGCGCAGTGGTGTCCAACCTGGGTCTGGATCGCATCGTGGCGGTGGCCTCTCCGGTGCTGGATGTGGTGTATCCCCCCACGCTGGTGCTGATCTTCATCGCCCTGATCGTGCCCCATGCCCCTGACCGCGTCAGCCGCTGCGCCGTCATCGGCGCGCTGGTGACCAGTGTGCTGTGCACCCTGCACACCTATGGCGTGTCCATGGCCTTCGTGGAGCGCCTGCCCCTGTACAGCCTGGGCCTGGCCTGGGTCGTGCCCGCCGTGGTGTTCGGCCTGATCGCCGCGCTGCCCGGTTTGTTTACCCGTTCCCGCTCCCGCTCGGGACAGACCTTCCACAGTCCCACCCAGGAGCATTGACAATAGCGGTAAAGCCGCCTCTCCTTAAAAACAAGACCGCCGTAAACGGCGGTCTTGTTTTTGCATAATGGAAGTGTAAATACCCTGTTATGTTTGTGGGGAAATATCGGCGTAAGGTGTTTTTGGCGAAAAGCGCGGAGAAATCGGAAAAAATACTGCGGCAGGTGCAGCTGTACATAGTGGAGGCGGAAGTGTGCCCGGAGCATATAGATAGGGCTATGCCCGTATAATAAAAATCCCCGGCTTGGCCGGGGAATATTTATTCGGCGGAAAAGGTATAACGGTCGACATAACCGCTCTCGTTGCCGGTGGTGATCACTGTGCCGCCATCGGCGGTTTTGCTGATGTCACGGATGGGAAAGCGCTTGTTTTGCTCTACATAAGCCTCCGGACTCTCTGCCTCCGCCTCAATGATCGTCCTGACAGCGTATTTGCTGCCGCCGCAGGGCGTCATGGATTCCAAGATGATCTCGTATTCTGCCATATCCTTCCATCCTCCTTGTTGGTCACGGATAGTATAGCACATATTTCTATATTTGTCAGCAGAAAAACGCATTTCTTCTTTTGCTGGCGCTTTTGGGTCGGGTGTGCTAAAAAGGACGTCTTGCGCCGCAAGACGTCCTTTTTGTATGTGGGAGAGGCAGAGAAAACAGCGTGTCAGAACGTGGCAATCCCGCTGACGACCTCATAAAGACGCTGGAGGTCGTAGACATCCACATGACCATCGTTGTTGACATCAGCGACCAGCTCGAAAGCATCGCCGTCCTTGACCTGCCCGACATTTTCACCGGTCGTGAGGTAGGTATACAGGCACTGCATATCGCTGGCGTCGATGTCGCTTTGGGCCGTAGTATTTCCGTTGATGTTGCCCTGGCGGATGACGGTGGCCTTGACTTGGGTACTGATGTTGCCGCTGGTGAAGGTAAGCGTTTGTTCACCGAAGCCGCTTGTGACCTGGACATCGTAATCATCCAGCTGTAATGTCTTGTCGCCGTATGTGGCGGTGACGTAGGGCGTGGTGAGCAGCTGACCCTGGGCGCTGACAACGACGTACTCCGGCAGTTTGTCCACGTTGATGCCCTGCATCTTATAGTTGTCCATGTACCATGCGGTCAGGCTGCTGCTGATGGCATAACTCGCTGCGGCGGAGCCTTTGTAGCAGCAGACAGTGGTTCCGGGACAGTTAGAAATGCACGGGCCACTATAATATGTTGTTTTGAAATTCGTTACTGCTTTGGGTACGAAAAGATTGACCAGCTTCTGGCAGGAGGAAAAAGCGTAGCTGCCGATGGTCGTGGTGGTATCGCTGACATTGTAGTAGGGCCACGCTCTCCCGGAGGGGTAATAGTGCAGCATCGTTTGATCTTTGCTGTACAGTACACCCCACTGATCCGCCATAAAGGCGGTGTTGCCCTTTGCCACGGCAAATTGCGCAAGGCTGGTGCAGTCACGAAATGCACCTTCTTCCAAGGTAGTCGTACTCCGCCCAAAAGTAATGCCGCCGATGCTGGCGCAGGAGCGGAAAGCATCCATCCCAATCACCGCCACGGAATCAGGGATCACGACCATTCCGTCTTGCGAGGAGGCATTGCCGAACGAAAGCGTATGCAGCGCCGTACAGTCCGCAAAGCACTCATACGGGATTTCCGTCAGCTTCTTGCAATTGGGAAGGTAGATATTCTCAATGTAGGTGCAGTGATAGAAAGCGCTGCCTACCAGAGCATCGGTAAGAACCGTGACGGTTTTCAGGCTTTTCGGAACGCCGCCGTAGGACGCCCAGATATCGCTGCCGAACACATAGTTGAAAGTGCGGTTGTCCTCTGCGTTTCCGCCGAGGAAGGGCAGCGTGATCTCCTCCAGTGCATTGCACTGGGCAAAGGCTTTAGCGCCGATGTTTTTCACGCTGGTAGGCACCGTGAGGGAGGTGAGGTTTACCGCGCCGTAGAAGGACTGGGTACCCACGGTGTCGCAGGTATCGGGGATGTCATAGGTGGCGGCGGCGCGTCCGGCGGGGTAGGCATAGAGATACAGGCCGCCCTTGTCAAACAGCACGCCGTCCTGGTCGGCAAACTGCTTGTTGTCCGGGCTTACGGTGATGGCGGTCAGATTTTTGCAGCCGCGGAAGGCGGAGGACTCGATGGCGGAGACGTACCGCCCGATGGAAACGGTGTTGACCCACGGGCAGTTGGCAAAGGCGTACTGGTTGACGCCGATAACGTTGTAGGTCTCGCCGTTCTTCGTCACCGTGTCGGGAATGACGATGCTGCCGTTCTGGCCGCCGTCGTAACCGGCGTTGTTGTCGTCGGTGGTGTTCTTGCCCACGGTGGCGGTCTTGGCGGTGGCATTCAGCCGGAAGCAGAGGCCCTGCCCGTTGCGGTTGCTGTCATCCAGCGTGGAGAAGTCCGTGGTGATCTTGTCCCGGCACACGGCGTTGTAGCCGTTCCACGTGGGGGACGTCCAGCCGGTGGTGCCGCTGTGGTAGAAGATGGTGAAGTTGGAGGAATTATATCTAAATACACCCGTGCTAAAATTAGACGGAGCGTTGCCGAGAAATTCCGCGGAGGTCAAGCCGCAGCTTTCAAACACCCGGCTGCCAATGGTGGCAACACTTGCGGGAATGACGATTTCCGTCAGACTGCGGCAATCGTAAAACGCTAAGTCACCAATGGTGGTAACACTTGAAGGGATGACAATTTCCGTCAGGCCGCTGCAATACTCAAACGCATATTGTTCGATAGAGGTGACGCTGTCGGGAATCACAATTTCCGTCAGACTGCGGCATTCATTAAACGCGTATTTTCCGATGGTGGTGATGCTACCGGAAAACTGCACCGCTTTGATGCTGGCTCGATAGGGGTAAAAGGGACTGCCTTCGTAGCTGTAATCACCCATCGCCCCAGTGCCGTAGACATGAAGCGTCCCCGCGGTGTCCAGCGCCCATTTGATATTGGCGCCGCAGTCGCCGCAGGCCTTGCCGTCATCGGCCACGTCGTAGACCTTGGCAAAGGTGGCGGATACCACATGATCCCTGGTGGCCATGAAGGTATTGCCGCCGTCGGGAATGGCCACGCCATCCACCAGATAGCTCTCCACCGCGTAGCCCGGTGCGGGAATGGCGGTGATGGTGACGGTATCGCCCACCTTTGCCATGGCGTTGTCGACCGCCACCGTACCGTGCTCCGCGGCCGCCGTCGTGATGCGGCAGTAGTCGGCAAGGGACTGGTCGAACTCCGGAGTCAGGTTGGTGAGGGACTCGTTATAGCTGCCAATTTGGATATTCAGCCAATCGGCCTGAGAGCCGGCATAGCGGACGGTTTTCAGGCCGCTCATGCCGTTGAAAGCGTACTGACCAATGGATGTGACGCTCTGGGGGATATACACCGATGTGATAGAGGTGCAGCCATTGAAGGCGTATTGATTGATGTCCGTCACCGTGCCGGGGATCACCAGGTCGGTCAGCAGCTCATCGCCCACATACAGGGCGTGAGCAGCGTAGAGAGGATTGGCGGAGCTGTTGCCAAAGGAAATTTTCAGCCACGCGTCAGGGTCGGAGATGACCACCTTGTTGAGCTTACTGCAACTGTTAAATGCCCAGCTGCCGATTTGGATGACGCCGCTGCCCATGGCGACGGAGGTCAAATCATAGCAGTATTCAAACGCGTCATTTCCAATGGTAGTAACGCTGTCCGGAATGACGATTTCTGTCAAAGACGTACAATACTTAAATGCGTTGTTGCCAATGGTGGTGACGCTGTCGGGGAGCATGATCTCCGTCAGAGCCTTGCACTCATAGAACGAATAGCCACCGATTTGGGTGATACCATCACCCAAATCAACGGTGGTCAGGTTGGTGCAGCCATAGAACACATTATTGCCCACGGTGGTAACGGTATCGGCAATGGTCACAGACTTGATATAGCTGCGGTAGTTCCACAAGGGGCTGGTACTTTGACCATTGATGTAGCTATAGTCCGCCATCGGCCCGCTGCCGGTGACGGTCAATGCGCCGGTGCCAGTGTCCAGCGACCAGCTGACATTTTCGCCCAGCGTACCGGTATAGACCGCGCCGGTGCTCAGGGGTGCGGCGTCCTGTGCGGACTCCTGCGGCACGGGAGCGTCAGTTTCCGTTTCGATATGCTTTTGAACCTCTGCCGTCTGATGGGAGTCCACTGCCGTATCAGTGGCGGCCAGCTCCTCCGCCCATGCCTGCATCGGCAGCAGGGACAGTACCATCAACAGTGCAAGCAGCACGCCTGCCATGCGTTTTTTCATATGCTCTCCTCCTGCGTTGCTTTTGTGCGGCAGGCCCAAAATACCTGCCAACATAAGCTTACCACACACCGGACGCGGAAGCAACGGCGTTTTACACGAAATTCCGCACTGCGTTTTGCCCGTTCGGCCAAACGTGCCGCAAGAAAAAACCCCCTCCGGTCAAGCCGGAGGGGATGTCCTTTCGATGTTGTCTGCCGGAAGATGTTGGCTGCGGCGGTATTCCAGCGGCGTGCAGGCGTAGGCACGGCGGAAGGCGGCGGAGAATTTGCTCTGGTTGAGATATCCCACCCGCGCCGCCACGTCGATAACGGAGAGCTTCGTCTGGGCCAGCAGCTTTGCCGCCAGCAGCATCCGCTGACCTGTCATATACTGGGAGATGCTCTGGCCGTACACGCCGTGGAAGTAGTTCTTCACGCTGCTCTCGCTGACGGAGAAACGCTCCGCGAACTCCCGCACCGTGTGGGGTTGCGACAGGTCGCCGGTGATGATGGCCTCGATCTGCTTGGCGATGGCCACCTGGGAGCGGGTGTAATAGACCGGCTGCCGGGGCTGGGGCTGGCCGTGGAGCAGCAGCGCCAGCAGGTCGATGACGCCGGTTTTCAGCTGCACCGTGCCCATGACGCTTTCTGCGCCCGCGGTGTCAAACAGCCGACCGGACAGTGTGTCCGGCAGGGGGAGCCGGGCGATATACGTCTCGCCGTTGGGGCAGTATTTCTCCCGCAGGGCCGCCAGCTCCACGCCGAAGCTCTCCCGCAGCACCGGCAGACCATGGCGCACTGTCTCCGGGTCGATGAACAGCTCGATGCCCTCGTACACCCGGCCGGGATAGACGTACTCGTTCAGGGCGAATTTCTCCGTCAGGGAGATGTGTCCGGCGGTGAGAAAGACACTTTTGCTGTCGTTCAGCACCAGCTCGCAACGGCCGCGGGTGCAGTAGTTGACGATTAGCGGCCCTTTTGCCTCCGGCGCGGCGCTGTCCGGCACCGGGGCGGGCCAGGAGGGGGCGTTGACGGAGATCAGCGCCAGCGTCACCCCGGCGAACAGGGGGATGAACCGCATGCGGCCGCTGCCCTCGCTGCCGGACAGCAGGAGCTCCGTATAGTCCTCGCCCTCCCGGACGGTAACGCCGGGGAGAAGGCGGCATTGTCTGACGATCTGGGCGGTATCCATGGCGTGGTTCCTTTCTTGTCGTGCGGTGCAGAATCCGTTACCTTTTTGGAGCGAAAATGTCCAATGGGCGGTAGATACCGCGCTTGGGGCTTGCTATAATATCCATTGGTTAGCATGTACTAACCAATACGCTTCGGAGGTAACAATATGAATCAGAAACTTCAGGCAAAAGACCTGATCAACATCGGTCTTTTCACCGTGCTTTACTTTGTGCTGGGCTGCTGCGTGGCCATCCCCATCGGCTTTGTGCCCATCTTTCTGCCCATTCTGGGCGCCCTGTGGACGCTGATCACCGGCATCCCCTTCATGCTGTTCGCCGTCCGCGTCAAGAAGTTCGGCATGGTGACCATCATGGCCATCCTCTCCGGACTGCTGATGGGCCTGACCGGCATGGGCTTCTGGGGCGTTCCCATGGGCGTGGTGTTCGGTCTGCTGGGTGATCTCATCATGAAGTCCGGCAATTACGCCAGCGTGAAAAAGACCATCCTGGGCTACGGCGTGTTCAGCCTGTGGATGATCGGTACCTACATCCCCATGTACTTCATGGTAGAGCAGTCCCGTGCCGACTTCGCCGCCGGCTTCGGCGAGGAGTACGCCGACAAGGTCATGTCCGTGATGCCCATGTGGAGCATCGTGCTGGTCATCGCCGGTATCTTCCTGTGCGCGCTGCTGGGCGGCCTGATCGGCAAGGCACTGCTGAAGAAGCACTTTGCCAAGGCCGGCATCGCCTGATGGAGGCCCTGACCCATACCGCAAAGCGCCGGGGCCTGCTGCTGGATCCCCGCACCAAGCTGCTGATGCTCATTACCGTAACGTCGCTGATGCTGTCGACCGGCAACAGCGGCGTTATGAACATCGTCAAGCCGGTGCTGAGCGTGCTGCCCTTTATCCTGCTGCTGACGGAGGGGCGGTGGAAAACGGCGCTGAAATACCTGGTACTGTACGCCGTGTGCTTCGCACTGGAGCGGATGGCGCTGTACTGCCTGTCTGGCCTTCCCGCGTTTTTGCTGCTGGCGGTGTGCGCCATCATGACCCGGTTCGCGCCCGGCATCATGATGGGGGCGTTCCTCATCGCCTCCACCTCGGTCAGCGATTTCATGGCGGCCATGAAGCGGATGCATGTCTCCGAGAAGATCGTCATTCCTCTGTCGGTGATCTTCCGGTTCTTCCCCACCATCGGCGAGGAGAACGCCGCCATCTCCGACGCCATGCGGATGCGGGGCATCCGCCTCGGTGGAAGGCACCCCGGCAGGATGGTGGAGTACCGGCTGATCCCGCTGATGATCTCGGTGGTGAAGATCGGCGATGAGCTGTCCGCCGCCGCACTGACCCGGGGCTTAGGTGCGCCGGTCAGGCGCACGGATATCTGTAAGATCGGGTTCCACTGGCAGGATGCGGTGATGATCCTGATCTGTATCGCGGGCTTTGCCCTGACGTTGGGAAGCAGGTGGCTGGGATGATCCGTATGGACCATGTGACATTTACCTATCAATCGGACACCGCCGGCGGCGTCCGGGACATCGACCTGACCATCCCAGAGGGGCAGGTGGTGGTGCTGTGCGGCGAGAGCGGCTGCGGCAAGACCACCGTGACACGGCTCATCAACGGCCTCATCCCCCACTATTTCGAGGGGAAGCTGTCCGGCAGTGTGCATGTGGACGGCAAAGACGTGGCTCGGCAGCCTCTGTGGGACACGGCACGGCAGGTGGGCAGTGTGTTCCAGAATCCCCGTTCCCAGTTCTTCAACGTGGACACCACCAGCGAGATCACCTTCGGCTGCGAGAATCTGGGAATGCCCCGGGAGGAGATCCTGGGGCGGCTGGAGGGCACCGTGGCGGCGCTGAAGCTGGAAACGCTGCTGGATCGCAGCATCTTCGAGCTGTCCGGCGGCGAAAAGCAGAAGATCGCCTGCGCCGGGGCCTTTATGATGGAGCCCCAGGTGTTCGTGCTGGACGAGCTGTCCTCCAATCTGGACGCGGACGCCATCCTGGATCTGCGGCAGGTCATCGCCTATCTGAAATCGCTGGGCAAGACGGTGGTGCTGTCGGAGCACCGGCTGTACTATTTACAGGGTGTGGCCGACCGGTACATCTATATGCAGGACGGCAGCATCCACGGCGACTATACGCAGGCGGAGTTTGATTGCATCTCCGACGGGGAGCGGAAGGCCATGGGCCTTCGTGCCGCCAGTCTCAGCGCCTTGACCGGCAGCGGCAGCACCGGAAGCCATCAGACGGCGGCACTGCGGGACTTCCGTTTTGCCTATAAAAACGCGCCGGAGACGCTGCATATCGGCGACGCCGACATCCCCTACGGCGGTATTATCGGCATCATCGACCACAATGGGGCAGGGAAGTCCACATTCTCCCGCTGCTTCTGCGGGCTGGAAAAGCGCTGCGGCACCGTGACGGTGGACGGCCTCGCCTTCCGGCCCAGGGAGCGGCTGAACCGCTGCTATATGGTCATGCAGGACGCAGGGCACCAGCTTTTTACCGAGAGCGTGCTGGACGAGGTGCTGATCAGCACGCCGGACGAGGACGAAGCCGCCGCAAAGGACATCCTGGCCCGGCTTGACCTGACGCCCTATCTGGAGCGCCACCCGGCGTCCCTGTCCGGCGGGCAGAAGCAGCGGCTGGCCATCGCCTCCGCCATGGCGGCGGAACGCGCGGTGGTGTTTCTGGACGAGCCCACCAGCGGCCTGGATTATCGCCACATGCTGCAGACGGCGCAGCTTCTCAAGGAGCTGCGGCAAAACGGTAAGACCGTCTACGTCATCACCCACGACCCGGAGCTGATCTGCCAGTGCTGTACCGATATCCTCCATCTGGAGGCGGGCACCATCGCTGACAGCTATCCCATGGACGACGCGGGCGTGGAGAAGATCCGCCGTTTCTTCCGCATCGACTGATTGTCATACGTCAAGTCCGCTGCCATCCCGGCAGCGGGCTTTTCGCAAAAAGGGGAGAGGTTGTGGCGGTTAGCAAGCTCTAACTGTGTTCCTATTATAATGATGCGCCGGGCGCTTGTCAAGCTTGCGGATAACCCCTTGACATTTCCGGGGACATATGCTACCATACCGCTTGATCGCTCGGAGGGCGAGTCGTTCAGAGAAACGGCAGCCGGATAAGGCGCAGGCTGAGATGCCTGTCCTTGTCCGGCTTTTTTGCGTATACCAGGAAAAAGGAGCGTGAGAACATATGGATCTTCTCAACGGAAAAATCAGGCCCCTGTACTTCAAATATCTGTCGGCGGCCTTTGGCAGCGCGCTGATCTCCAGCATTTACGGCATGGTGGACATGGCCATGGTGGGCCAGTATCAGGGTCCCGACGGCACGGCGGCGCTGGCGGTGGTGGCCCCGGTGTGGAATGTCATTTACAGTCTGGGCTTGCTGACGGGCATCGGCGGCAGCGTGATCTTCAGCGCGCGGCGGGGCAGCAGCACCCGCGGCGACGGCGGCGAGAATCAGTATTTCACCGCCGCGGTGATCGGCTCCGTGGCGCTGGCGGTGCTGGCGTGGGTGGGACTGCTGTGCTTTGAGGCGCCGCTGCTGACCTTCTTCGGCGCGGACGAGTCTCTGCTGGCTCTGGCCCAGCGGTATCTGCGGCCCATCAAGTATGTGTTCCCCATCTTTTTGTTCAACCAGATGCTGGCGGCCTTCCTGCGGAACGACGGCAGCCCCGGCCTTGCCACGCTGGGCGTGCTGTCCGGCGGCATTTTCAACATGCTGGGCGACTACTTCTTCGTGTTCCCCTGCGACATGGGCATCTACGGCGCAGGGCTGGCCACGGCCATCGGCTCGGTGATCTCGCTGCTGGTGCTGCTGTCCCACTTCCCGCGCCGCCGGAACACCCTGCGCCTGGTGCGGGTGGAGCGGCTGCCCCGCAAGCTGTGGGAGATCACGGTGTCGGGCTTCTCCTCCTTCTTCATCGACGTGGCCATGGGCATCCTGACGGTGCTGTTCAACCGGCAGATCATGCGCTATCTGGGCGGCGACGCCCTGGCGGTATATGGCCCCATCATCAACGTCAGCACCTTTGTACAGTGCTGCGCGTACAGCGTGGGACAGGCGGCGCAGCCCATCATCTCCACCAACTACGGCGCGGGGAAGGCCAGCCGCATCCGGGAGACGCTGCGGCTGGCGCTGTATACCACGGCGGCCTTCGCCCTGTTCTGGACGGCCCTCAGCTTTGCCGCGCCCAATCTGTACATCCGGGTGTTCATGAGCCCCACGGCGGAGATCCTGGCCATCGCCCCGGCCATCATCCGGACGTATGCCCTGTCGTTCCTGCTGCTGCCCTTCAACATCTTCTCCACCTACTATTTCCAGTCCATCATGCGGCCCAGGGCGGCCTTTATTGTCTCGGTGGCCCGGGGACTGGTCATCAGCGGCGTGCTGATCCTGCTGCTGCCGGTGGTGACCGGGCCGGATTCCCTGTGGTTCGCCATGCCGGTGACGGAGCTGCTGACGGCGGTCTATACCGCATTGGCCATCCAGCGGTACACAAAGGCCCTGTAAATACGAAGAAACGGCGCGTTTGCGCCGTTTCTTCCGCGTTGGCCTTGACAATTTCCGCCGGGGGCATTACAATAACACAAAAAGCGGTTAGATAGCGCTAACCGCTTTTCTTTGACAAAGAGTTAGGCGATGCTAATCGCAGGAGAACGATACGGGAGGGCGACGCCATGTCCAAGAAAGCGACCGAGTTCCAGAAGAAGGAAATGAGCAAAATGTACCGGGGCAAGGAGATCTTCAAGCCGCTGAACACCGGCTGGATCGACGAAAATGTGGCCTGCGTCCGGGAGTGGGTGGCCAATATCTTCTTTTACCGCAAGGGTGATACCACCATCATGATCGACGCGGGGTACAACTATGACCCGCTGGCGGAGAAGATGGGCTGGCTGGGCATCGACCCGGCGTCCATCCGCCACATCCTGATCACCCACCAGGACACCGACCATGTGGGCGCGGTGGAGGCCGACAGCCCCGGCCTGTTCCGGAACGCCACGCTGTATGTGGGCGAGACCGAGAACAGGTACCTGACCGGCCAGGTGCGCCGGAAGGTCATCTATCACATGTACAAGCTGCCCCAGGTGACCATCAACAATAAAAAAGTGCTGCTGCAGGACGGCCAGGTCTTTGACATCGACGGCATCAAGATCGAATGCTTCCTGGTGCCGGGCCATACCTGGGGCCACATGGTCTATCTCATCGACGACAAATACCTCTTCACCGGCGACACCATCTGGTTCGGCGCAGACGGCGGGTACAGCTTTATCTCCGCTCTGGCGGAGGATAACAAGCTGGCCGTCCGGTCGCTGGCGGCGCTGGAGGAGAAGCTGGAAAAGCGGGGGCTGCACCCGCTGTTCATCACCGGACACACCGGCTGGACGGACAACTTCGCCTTCGCCTTTGCCCACAAGGAGCAGTGGTGCTCCCCCTTCGGCAAGCGCGTCCACGACCCCAACGCCCCCTACGACGCCTATGACGAGACCGACGACACCGAGGCCGGGGCAAAGAGCGGCTATCTGAAGGGTGTGGGCAGATGAAGGACAGCCAGCTGCAATTTGACCGCACTTGCCATGTGCTGTACTCCAGGCCCTGCAAGAGGGAGATCCGGCAGAAGATCGCCCTCCACTATCCGCGGGAGCAGCGGGAGGCGGTGTGGGAGCAGGTACAGCGGCAGTATGTGGACTTTCTCGCCGACTGGCGCACCGACCTGGGCGGGAAGAAGAACTTCCACAACGGGGCGGGCGGCACCTATGACTGCATCGCCATCTTGAGCTACTATGTGGTCTGTAAGGCGGTGACTTCCTTCCGGGAGATCGAGGAGATGGAGGAGAACCTGATCCTGCCCGCCTTCCGCAGGCTGAAATTCGTGGACTGCAACAAGCCCTTCTGGCGCAGGCTCATGTATCGGGCGTTCACCTCGGCCAAGGCGGGCTGTGACAGGTGGCACGATTATGAGATGAAGGTGGCGCCCTTTGAGAAGGACAAGCCCATCTATTATGAGTTTACGGCGTGTCCCGCAGCGGAATTTGCCATCAGGAACGGGCTGACGGACATCATGCCCGCTCTGTGCAACGTAGACTATGTGTCCATGGAGCTGATCCACGCGCGGCTGGTGCGCACCACCACCTGCGCCAACGGCTGCAAGTGCGACTACACCATCTGCGGCGACCGGGATCCCTATCTGAAGGCGCACCCGGAGTACCGGGATGAGGCTGGCTATCGGAGGAATGTATGAAATACCATATCGAAAAAAACACCGTGCAGGAGACGCTGGTGATCCCCCTGTACGGGCGGAAGATGTGCTCGACGCTGTATCCGCGGCTGTTCTATGATGAAACGGCCATCCGGCTGATGGATGAGATTGACTACGACTTTACTCTGCTGGAGAAGAAGTCCAGAAGCCTGATGCAGCGCTTCGGTTTTCTGGAGGCGGCCATGCGGCAGAACGACCTGGCCTGGGAGGTGCGGGACTATCTGGCCAGCCATCCCGACGCGGCGGTGGTCAACCTGGGCTGCGGGCTGGACAACACCGGCCGGAGCTGCGACAACGGCAGGTGCAGGATCTACAATCTGGACTTTCCCGACGTGATCAGAGTGCGCGACGAGCTGCTGCCCGCCGGAGAGCGGGAGGAGAACATCCCCTGCGACCTGAACGACACCGGGTGGTTCGGAAAGATCGACGCGTCCGGCGGCGCGGTGTTCTTCGCGGCGGGGGTGTTCTACTACTTCCTGACGGAGCAGGTCAAGGCGCTGGTGCAGGCCATGCACGCCGCCTTCCCCGGCGGACGGCTGGTGTTCGACGCCGCCAACCGCAAGGCGGTGAAGCTGATGCTGAAGACCTGGCTCAAGACCGCCGAGATCCAGGATGTGGGGGCGTACTTCGCCGTGGCGGACGCCAAAAAGGAGCTGTCCCCCTGGGCGCTGGGCATGCAGGTGTCCAGCCGCGGCTACATGCTGGGCTATCATGACCTGAAGGATCCCTCTGTCAGCGGGTTCTTCCGCTTCCTGTCCCGCGTGGGCGACAACAGCATGAACATGCAGATCGTCCGTTTGGAATTCTGACAGCATAGAAAAAGACCTCCGGGGCTCCGGAGGCCTTTTTTATGTGCGGTTATTTGTTTTCGTCGGGCAGCAGGTCGGTCATGCTCTTGAGACTGATGCCCAGGGTGGACATATTGTGCAGCAGCGCGGAGGTGGTGGGCGGCAGAATGCCCGCCACGCCCAGCACGATCAGCGAGAAGTTGAAGCCCACGATGAATCGGTAGTTCCGGTGGATACGGGCCATCAGCGCCTCGCCCAGCTTCCGCAGCGTCACCAGCTCGAAGAGATCCTCAGAGGCGATGGTGATGTCGGCGATCTCCCGGGCGATGGCCGCGCCGGTGGAGATGGCGATGCCTGCGTCGGCCTCCGACAGGGCGGGGGAGTCGTTGACGCCGTCGCCCACCATGATGACGGTGTGTCCGGCGGCCTTTTCCCGGCGGATGAACTCCGCCTTGTCCTCCGGCAGGACTTCCGCGAACACGGCGTCCACGCCTACCTGACGGGCCACGGCCTCGGCGGTCTTGCGGTTGTCGCCAGTCATCATGACCACCTTGGCGATGCCGCAGTCGTGCAGCGCCTGCACGGCGGCGCGGGCCTCCTTACGCAGGGGATCGAAGATGCAGATGACGGCGGCCAGCTCTCCGGCGATGCACAGGTACAGATGGGAGTACGCCTCGGGCAGGCTGTCGAATTTCTCCTGCTCGCCCTCCGGCACACGGCAGCCCTCGTCCTCGAACACGAAGTGGGCGCTGCCGATCAGCACCGAGCGGCCCTCTACCATGCTGGAGATGCCGTGGGCCACCACATACTGCACCTGGGAGTGATACTCCTCGTGGGACAGGCCACGCACCTTGGCCTCCTCCACCACGGCGTTGGCCATGGAGTGGGGGTAATGCTCCTCCAGACAGGCGGCCAGCCGCAGCATATCCGGCTCCTTATAGTCGCCGAAGGTGACGATCTGGGCCACCTTGGGGGTGGCGTAGGTGAGGGTGCCGGTCTTGTCGAACACGATGGTGTCGGCCTTGGACACGGCCTCCAGGAAGCGGCCGCCCTTGACGGAAATGCGGTGGCCGCTGCTCTCCCGCATGGCGGACAGCACCGCAATGGGGATGGCCAGCTTCAGCGCGCAGGAGAAGTCCACCATCAGCACCGCCAGCGTCTTGGTGATGTTGCGGGTCAGGGCATAGGTCAGCGCCGTGCCGCCCAGGGTGTAGGGCACCAGACGGTCGGCCAGGCGGGCGGCCTTGTCCTCGGCGGTGGATTTCAGCTTCTCCAACTCCTCGATCATGTGGACGATGCGGTCGTAGCGGCCGCTGCCGGAGGCTTTCTCCACCTGAATGACGCACTCGCCCTCCTCGGCCACGGTGCCGGCATACACATAGCTGCCGGGCCGCTTGGGAACGGGCATGGATTCGCCGGTCATGGAGGCCTGGTTCACCATAGCCTCGCCGGAGATCACCTTGCCGTCCAGGGGGATCATGCTGCCGGTGCGGACGATGACGCAGTCACCGGCCTTCACATCGGAGACGGGAACCAGCACCTCGGTGTCGTTCACCTGGAGCCAGACCTTATCCACGTTCAGGCTCATGGCACCGGCCAGATCGGCCACGGACTTCTTGTGGGTCCACTCCTCCAGGATCTCGCCCAGCCGCAGCATGAACATGACAGAGCTGGCGGTGGAGAAGTCGCCCCGGACGATGGACACCGTTACGGCGGTGGCGTCCAGCACCGCCACGGACAGCTTACCGTGCCACAGCGCCTTCAGGCCCTCCTTGATGTACTTCACGGAACGGATCACCGCCAGCGCCGAGGTGATGGGGAGGGGCAGGAACAGCTTGGAGATGCACCGCCGCACGACGGTCATGACCAGCTTGTCCTCAAACTCCCGGTTCAGGGCGCGGGAGGTGTGCTCCGGCACCAGATCCATGGCCTCGGCCTTGGGGAAGGAGAAGGATGCCAGGGCGGCGATGACATCGCCGCGCTTTCCGGCATAGAGCACCACGGCGTCCTGGGTACGGTCGTAGACCTTCACCTCATTTACACCGTCAATGCCGCGCAGATAGTATTCCAGTACGTCCGCCTGGTGCAGCGTCATGTATCCGCAGTGCAGATGTACCCGCAGACGCCCGGCGGATTCGTGGAGAATGTTGCATTTCATAGCGGTTTCGCGTTACTCGGCGCTGGCTTCTTCCTTGGAAGTGTCCTCCACCACGGCGGCGGTAGCCTCTTCGGCCCGCTGCTCGTTGATGGCCTTGGCGTCGGCGTAGATATCCTCGGCGTTCTCGCGGACGGTGGTGACGGTCTCCATCACGCTGTCCTTGGCGCGCAGCACGGCGGCGGTGGTGTGGGTATAGACCTTCTTGGCGTCCTTGCTGCTGAGCATCTTGATACCGGCGGTGCCGAACAGCACACCGGCAGCGAACAGACCAAATTTCTTCATCGTAAATTACCTCCTGATTCCTATAAATAAAAGTTTCGGTAAAGCGAAGCTTCGCCTGTACTATATCATGGAAGATGGGGTGAAATCAAGACTTTTTCATGAGAAAAGTGACGAAAATGCCCCATTCTGTCCATCGTTTCCTTGACAATTCCGAACCTTCGCATTACAATAGCAGACGTGAGTTAGATATGGCTAACCATACTGGCAGGCGGCATCGGCGGCGATGCTGCCGCAGCAGAGCTTGCGAAGGGAGGAAGGCATATGAAACACCTTCATTTTGACATTGACCGGGACGGCTTTTACGGCGCATATTGGACGGGCACGGCACAGAGCGACTGCGCCGTGATCGCCATGCTGGGGGACGACCCGGAGGACTATATGGCCCGCTCGGCGGTGAAATGGCTGCTGAAGCTGGGGGTAAACGTGATGACCATGTCGCCGGGAAAGAAGGACTACGGCCACCACAACTATCCGCTGGAGCGGATCGAAAGCGCCATCGCCTGGCTGAAGGCCCACGGAAACCGGAAGCTGGGCATTGCCGGCGCGTCCACCACCGGCACGCTGGCCCTGACGGCGGCCTCCTATTTTCCGGAGCTGACGCTGACCATCGCCATGACGCCCAGCGACTTTGTGTGGCAGGGCTTCATGCAGGGGAAGAAGGACGGCTGCAAGGAGTGGCCCGTCCCCGGTGAATCCCTGTTCTCCTATCGCGGTGAGCCCCTGCCCTATATGCCCTTTTGCTATCCCCATCCCCAGTACTGGCAGGTCATTGCCCAGGAGACCAAGCAAGCCGGAGCGATGCTGGCGTCCCGGAAACTGTTTGACGATTCGGAGGCAGCCCACCCCATCACGGAGGCAGAGACCATCCGGGTGGAGAACATCCAGGGCCATCTGCTGCTGATCGGCGCGGCGGACGATGTGCTGTGGGATACGGAAAAGTACATCCGCCGCATGGAGCGGCGTCTGGCGGAACGGCCCCACGCCTGCACCGTGGAGGCCGCCGTGTATGACCATGGCACCCATTTCGTGTTTCCGGAGGGGATGCTGAAAACCATGCTGCCGGTGGGCGCCGACCTGTTCGTAAAGCTGGCCTTCCGCGAGGCCAGGGTATTTCCCCGGGAATGCAAGGCGACCCGCCTGGATATCCAGCGCCGGGTGGTCAAGGCCCTTGCGGACTGGCAGAAGAAATAAAGAATACGGGAAGCGGCAGCTTCCCGTATTTTCATCAGCAGGCGTCCTTGGCGTCCTCCGGCCAGTCGAAGGACATCCAGTCGGACACATAGTCCTTGACCTCCTCGATCCAGTCCAGATGCTTGGGGTGGCGGAAGAAGTCGTTCAACTGCTCCGGCGCGTCAATGTGCATGCGGATCATGATATCCGCGTTGGAGTCCCTTGCGGTGGCGCACCGGCTCACCTCTGCGTCGTGCAGGAAGGGAAGCTCCCATTCCAAATCCGCGTACACCTTGCGGCAATGGAAATAAAGGAGGGTCACGTCCGCGTCTTTCTTCAGCTTCAACAGAATATAATGTACCATTCAAAAGACCTCCTTCAAAAATAATAAAAGAAGATACCGCAAAATGTGTCGGTTGTCAAGTGCTTTTTCGGCGTTTTATACATATTGAATATATGCAATTTGTGCAAAAGATTCAAAAAATTGAGAAAACGGCGCTTTCATCCGGGAAAGTGCGAAAGAAATATGTTTATTTTTTCACAAAAAATTTCTTGAAAAGGGAAGTAAGTTTAAAGCGAATTTCCGTTCTTTGCTGCATCCACATTGCAAACCTCAGAGACAAGCGCTATAACAGAGCGGTTAGCGACAACTAGCTTTAGAACGGTAAGTTTCGGATCAACCTGAAGGGGATGGAGGCTATGGTGGGCTTGCCGATGCGATACCGTGTTTTCCGGAAGAGGATGCGGCATGGTACCAGCGTTGGTTCAGGCCGCGTGATGGCCTAACGCACCTGCATCAACCGCACCATATCCTCCGGCAGCGGTGCCACGATATGCAGCAGTTCCTTCGTCAGGGGATGGCGCAGCCAGAGCTCATAGCTGTGGAGGGCCGGGCGGGGGATGAGGGCCTTATCTTCCGCGCCGTAGAGCCAGTCGCCGGTGAGGGGATGGCCGATGGCCGCCATGTGGAGGCGGAGCTGGTGGGTGCGGCCAGTGATGGGCCGCAGCCGCAGCAGGGCGCGGCCATGGGACACGGACAGAACCTCGTACTCCGTGCGGGAGGGCAGGCCCTCCGGGTCGATGCTGCGCTTGAGCAGCGACCCCGGCTGGCGGCTGATGGGCAGGTCGATGGTGCCCTGCGTGGGCTGGGGCACGCCGTCGCAGATGCCGCGATACTCCCGGCGGAAGTCGTCGGTGTGGAGGATGGCCATGCAGCGCTGGTGCATATAGCCGTTCTTGGCCACCGCCATCACGCCGGTGACGCCCCGATCCAGCCGGTTGACGGGGTGGAAGGTATCGCAGCCCAGATAGTGGGCCACCGCCCCCGCCACGGTGACGGTCTCCTCCGTCAGGGCCGCCGAGTGGACGGTGATCCCGGCGGGCTTGTTGAGGATCAGCAGATCCTCGTCCTCCCACAGCACGTCCAGGGGATAGTCCACGGGGACGACGGGGTTCTCCGCAGGCGGGTCGGACACGTCCGCCGTCAGCACGTCGCCCTCGTGGGCCACGGCGCGGACGGTGACGGGGCGGCCGTTCAGCAGAATGGCGTTCTCCCGCCACTTGAGGGACTTCAGCAGGGAGGAGGACAGGCCCAGCTCCTGCCGCAGCAGGTGCCTGACCGACTGGCCGGACAGCTCCGGCGTGATGGGCAGCGTCAGGATACGCATGGGCGGAGCCTCCTTTTTTCGGAAAATTTGTGGAAATATAGTATAGCACAACGGGACAAAATATGATAGACTATATCGACATGATCAGAACAACCTCTGAAAAAACGGAGAAAGGACAACAAAATTATGGCTTCTAAGGTATATTTTGCCGATCTGCGTGCCGATTATCATGAGAATTTGCAGCAAAAGCTGACGCGGCTGATGAAGACGGCGGGGATGGGCGAGATCGATTTCAACGAAAAATTTGTGGCCATCAAGCTGCACTTCGGTGAGCCGGGCAACCTGGCCTATCTGCGGCCCAACTGGGCCAAGACCGTGGCGGACTTCGTGAAGGAGCGGGGCGGCAAGCCCTTCCTGACCGACTGCAACACGCTGTATGTGGGCGGGCGGAAGAACGCTCTGGATCACATGGACAGCGCCATGGTCAACGGCTTCAACTACATGACCACCGGTTGCCAGATCATCATTGCCGACGGCCTGAAGGGCAACGACGAGGTGGAGGTGCCCGTGGTGGGCGGCGAGTATGTGAAAAACGCCAAGATCGGCCGGGCCGTCATGGACGCGGACGTGTTCATCTCCCTGACCCACTTCAAGGGCCACGAGACGGCGGGCTACGGCGGCTGCCTGAAGAACATCGGCATGGGCTGCGGCAGCCGGGCCGGCAAGATGGAGCAGCACAACGCGGGCAAGCCCCATGTGAACCAGGAGCTGTGCGTGGGCTGCGGCCAGTGCCGCAAGATCTGCGCCCACGGCGCGCCGGTGATCACCGACCGGAAGGCGGCCATCGACCACGACAAGTGCGTGGGCTGCGGCCGCTGCATCGCCGTGTGTCCCAAGAACGCGGTGCAGATCAACTGGGATGAATCCACCAGCAACCTGAACCGCAAGATCGCCGAGTACACCAAGGCGGTGGTGGACGGCCGTCCCTGCTTTCACATCTCGCTGGTTATCGACGTGTCCCCCAACTGCGACTGCCACAGCGAGAACGACATGGCCATCGTGCCCAACGTGGGCATGTTCGCCTCCTTCGATCCCGTGGCGCTGGACATGGCCTGCATCGACGCGGTGAACGCCCAGACGCCCCTGCACGGCAGCGCGGCGGACTGCCCGGAGGATCATGCGCACGCCCATGACCACTTCCAGCGCATCCATCCCGACACCGACTGGCGCAGCTGCCTGGAGCACGGCGAGAAGCTGGGCCTGGGCACAAGGGAATATGAGCTGATCAAGATCTGAGTTGGCAAAAGAAAAGACCGGTGCATGGCACCGGTCTTTTTATTATATATCGAAGGATAAAGCCCATTTATGAAATGTCTCAGGAGATGCTTTGATGACATGCTATGCGTTTGGTGATTTTTCCTGTATTTCCATCAGAATGCTCTCGAGAATATTGATGTCGATGGGCTTGGAAATGTGAGCGGTCATGCCCGCGTCAAGACAGCTCTGAACGTCATCGGCAAAGGCGTTTGCCGTCATGGCAATGATGGGGATTCTTTGTCCAAGGGGATTGCTGCTGTGCCGTATGGCGCGAGTGGCGTCCAGGCCGTTCATAACGGGCATCTGCATATCCATCAGGATCGCCTGATAGTCCCCCTCGCGGACATGGGAAAAGGCTTCCACCAGCTGTGCGCCATCGGGATAGATGTCACATGCGGCTCCATACAGCTCCATCAGCGCCGTCAGGATTTCGGCGTTCAGGCTGTTGTCCTCGGCGCACAGAAAGCGCATACCGTTGAGAATGGACATGGTCTCTTCCTCCTGGATAGCGTCGGCATTGCGCTTTTGCCGGATGGCGTCGGCCAGCTGCGACAGGAAGAGCGGTCTTGCCAGCACACCGTCCACTCCGGCGGCAGACAGAGAGCTATGGTGGTGATCCGCGTGAGCGTGATCGGTATAAAAGATAAGAAGCTTTTGTCGCGCCGCCCTGCGCAGAGTGTCCGCAAGGGTGGGCAGCTTCTGACCGCAGCAGCCGGACAGAAGAACGACATCCACTTCCTCTTGCCGCAGCAGCGGTACCGCGTCGTTTACGCTGCCGGACACAAACACGTTAAGCCCGGATTCACAGGTCATAGCCTTTACGTTTCCCGCAAATTGAGGATCATCTGTGATCAGAAGAATGCCGGAAGCGTCTGCGTGACATGTGGTGCCGCGGTCGATAGGAAGGGAGAGCGTCACCTGAAAGCGGCTGCCTTTGCCCGGCTCGCTCTCCACGGTGATCTCGCCGCCCATCAGGTCAACGATGTTCTTGGTAATGGCCATGCCCAGACCGGTGCCCTGCACCTTGTTTGTGGTGGAACTTTCACCGCGGGTAAACGGGTCGAAAATATGGGCCAGAAATTCCTGGGTCATGCCATAGCCGTTGTCGGATACCGTGATGCGAAGTGAGGTGTGTTCCGTGTCGGTACCGGGGAGTTCGACGATATCAAGGCGGATCATGCCGCCATAGGGCGTGTATTTTACCGCGTTGGACAGCAGATTGACCAGGATCTGCCCCAGGCGCATACTGTCGCCCATCAGGAATTCATGTGCCACATTATGGGTGCGGATCATAAAATCCTGCGCCTTTTCCGCCGCGCGGGGGCGGATGATGCTGTCGATCTGGCTGACCTGCTCGGCAAGGCTTACCGGCTCCCTGACAATACGGATCTTTCCCGCCTCGATCTTGCTCATATCCAGCACGTCGTTGATCAGGGCCAGCATATGCTGGCCGGAGGTGTGGGCCTTGCGGATATAGTCGCGCATTTTGTCCGACAGGTGCTGCTCGTTCTCCATCAGGCGGGTAATGCCCAGAATGGCGTTCATAGGCGTGCGGATGTCGTGGGACATGTTGGTGAGGAACTCGCTCTTGGCACGGTTGGCGGCCCTGGCCTCCTGTGTAGCGGATTCCGCCAGCTTTACCGCGGCGGACAGCTCACGGTTGACGGCGGACAGCTTGTCGTTATTCTCTCGTTCGATGGCCAGGTTCCGCTTCTGGCTCACTGTCAGAATGACGGTGATCACAATGGCGCAGGTAATGACCAGTGTGATGGCAAAGGAAAAGACCATCCGTGTCGTGGTATCCACCAGCAAGACGATGTCCTGGGCCACATAGTCTGACGACACCAGAAACAAAAGCGTCCAGTCCGCGTTATTCATCCTTTTCAGGGCGTAATAGTATTCGTCCCCGTTCAGCACCGCATTGGAATAGGCGAGGCCGTTGCTGTCAAGCTCATACTTGGCGGCCTCAAACGAGGTGCCGTGGAGATAGGTCATCTCCTTCAGTGTAGCATAAGCGTTGTAGCCCAGCAGCGTGTCGTCGCCGCTGCTGAAGATGCGACCGCCGTAGGGATCCAGCACATAGACGCTGTTGTTATTGTCATACGCCTCGCAGGAGAAGAAGGGGTTCAGCTCCGCCAGCCGACAGGACAGACCAAAATACGTCAGCCGTATAACATCGCCGCCGTCCTGAACGGTCACCGGTTCCGGCAGCCTTTGCAGGAAAAAGATCCCCACATCGGTTCGGCCGACACGGGAGGTGACGAAGGATACCCGTTCCGGGTCATCCAGAAGGAAAGCCATTTCCGAAAGTGTTCCATTCCATCCGTCATGGGTCAGATAGCTGCCCGAGTCATCCACTGCCACCAGATGACGCTGTTCGTCATCCACCTTGTACAGATCAGACAACGACCGCAAATAGGTGTACAGCTCATCCAGAGAGGCAAAGGTGCGATCCTCGATGGCGCCGCAGAAGACGTCGGTGTCCTTCCACCAGCGCTGTGTCACATCATCCAGCCGCTTGAAAAGCTGAACAGTGACCTCCTTCATCTGCTGCTGCCGCTCCTTATATAAAATGTCGTCGATATACCTGTCATAGAGCCGCATGAAGATGAGAAAGGCGACGCACACCAGCAGCAGGAACGCAGCCAGAGCGAAAGCCAAGGAGCGAAGCCGGTTCCCTTCGGTGTTTTTACGATTCTCTTTCATCCCGTCTTACTCCCAGCAGATATCGTCCCGTGAGAAAGTCTTGAATCGACTGAGATAGTCCCGTGCCGCGGAGAGGCCAAGAATACCGGTATCCGTCAAGCCGCCCTCTTTGGCCACCTGATCGGTCACACCGGCGATCACCACCGTATAGATCTCCTCATCGCGGATGGCCAGGCTGTCCGGCTTTACCAGCTCATAGGGGAAGAACACGCCGCAGTCTCCGCAGTCGTAGCCGGTTTCCGCCAGCTCTTTGACACGGGCGCCGGTCAGCGTGACGGTCTGGATATTGCCGCGCCAGCCGGTGGGCAGGATCGAGGTGAGCTCCTGATCGGAGACAGGGAGAGGGAACAGCTCGCCGGACACGCCCTTCGAGTTCATGTGGCTGACGCCGTCCACCACGAAATAGGCGTTTTTGGAGATCAGCGCCAGATCCGCACCCGCCGCTTTGCCGAAGGAAACGCCCACCAGCCGTGCGCAGTCGTCGGTAGTCAGCTTTTCGGTCACCGTGGTGCAGGCGGCGGCGGTATTGTCCCGCAGAAGATATTGGTTGTCGTCAAAGGCGCTGATCAGCTGCTCCAGTGTCGCGCTGCCCCGTATGTATTCCAGCCCCACGTCGCCGATGGGGACGATGATGTTTTCCCAGCCGCTGTAGAGGAAGGGCGCGGTCAGTCCGTTGTACAGCTCGTCCTCCACGGGCTTGTAGTAGCTGCTCTCGGGGATCACATAGTCCTTCAGCGGCAGCATCAGCGAATTGACGCAGCTCTCGTTCAGCGAGGACATCCCCTCCACGGTGGACAGGACTTCCATCACATGCAGCGCGTCGGCCAGCTTCCGCGGGTCATTTTCCAGGGCCTTATTCAGGCCGATGTAGCGGGACACCTGCATGATGATGGTGTTTTTGGTGCCGTCCTCGGACAGATACGGCATAAGCCGGAACTCGTCGTCAGAATCCTCGGCGGTGATGTTGTTGGTGCTGCCCAGCAGGAAGAGCGTGTTGCCCTCGGCCATCATGCGCTTTGTCTCGCAGTTGTCGTACCAGCTGCCCTCGCCGTTCAGCATGCCCAGCTCCCGCCATTCCTCCACAACGGAAAACGCCTGGCGCATGCCCTTGGAGTCTGCCGCCGTGGCCTTTCCGTCCAGAAAGTCGCTCTGCCACCGTCTGCCGTCCAGCGTGTTGAGAAAGTCGGTGTCCATGATGTTGCACAGATACTGGAAGCCATAGCCGGGCAGGGCGATCTGATTCAGCGCCAGACGGCAGCCGGCCGCCTTGACCTGGGGCGCCAGCTCCCGCAGCTCCGCAAAGGTGGTGGGCAGCGTCCAGCCGTGCTCGTCAAGCAGCGTCTGGTTATAGGTGATGCCCAGACAGGAGAAGAAGGTAGGCAGCAGATAGATCGCGCCGTCGTCCGAGACCTCGTGGAGGCTGGAGGCGGTGTAGTTGTTGGTAAAGCTGTATCCGGACAGGTCGATCAGCCTGTCGCTGAGATCCTGACGCTCCGGCACATAGACGGTGGTCAGATAGATGTCTGGCATATCGCCGGATCGCAGCTGGGCGCTGAGATAGGCTGTGGTGTTGCCGCCGGCGTAGGGGATCACCTCGATATTGATCTCCGGATAGGTCTCGTGAACCTTTTCGATAAAATGATCCATTTCCGGAAAGAGGGAGACGATGGTGAGCGGCTCGTGGGCTTCCCCGGCAGCCTCTGTCTGTCTGCTGTAAGCGGTGCAGGCGGTAAGCGTGCAGACCAGTGCCAGAATAAGCGCGATGACCCATTGCGGTTTCATAAGAGACGTCCTTTCTCCGTGTATCGGCGGTATGCTGCGGGATTACCGAAGGAGCGCGGCGATCTGTTCCAGCACCCGGCCGTATGCCCTGTCGACCTTGTCAAAAAGCGCGTCGCCGGGGAGCGCGGAGGGCGGACGCAGTGCGTCTGCCAACAGGGTGGCCGCCTCCGTCAACTCCTTCAGCCCCAGCGTGGAAGCGACGCCCTTGAGCGTGTGCGCCGCCAGAAACGCGCCCTCTGCGTCGCGGCTTTCCCTGGCTGCCGCCAGCGCCGCGTAGGAGGGATCCGCAGGAAATTTCAGCAGAAACATTTCTATCATACTGTCCGACGGCATCCTGCGGAACATATCGTCATAATCGCCGCCGATGGCCTTGTAAAATTCCCTGATCTTCATGCTGCGAACCGAATGTCCGGTCTCCTTTCCAAACATCGTCTTTTTCGAGTGTGGGCACCGCCGAAGGGCGGCGGGAGGATCAATATGCGGCGGACAGCGCGGCGGCATAGGCCATATACGCCTGCCGTACCGGCTTTACGCCCCGCTGCCGGATGGGGATCGTCTCCCCGTTGGACAGCAGGAACTCCTTGCCGATCTGCCGGACGTGATCCATGTTCACCAGAAAGCTCTGGTGGCAGCGCAGGAAGCAGGGGTCGTTCAGCTCCTTTTCGATGGTGTTCAGCGTTTTATAGGCGGTATGTACGCCGCCGGATACCGTGTGGATCATGCACTTGGAGTTGGAGCTCTCAATATACAGGATGTCGCGGTACGCGATCCTGGTCACCGTGGCCCGGTGCCGGATCTGATAGGTATTGGGGTCAAAATTCGCCGTGATCCGATCCACGACAGTCTTCAGCCGTTCATAGCTGATGGGCTTGAGCAGATAACCGCTGGCGGACACGTCGTAGCCCTCGACGGCAAAGTCCGGCGACGCGGTCAGAAATACGATCTTTCCCTGATATCCCATGGCCCGCAGCTGGTGGGCCAGCTCATTGCCCATCGCGTCCGGCAGATAAATGTCCAGAAATACGATGTCGTAATGTGCCCCTTCTTCCACGTCATAGAGGAGATTCATTCCGTATGCGTAGGGCGCCAGCGCCACGGGAAGTGATCGCTCCGCCGAACAGCGGTTCAACAGATGCACGATCATATCACGTTGAAGTTGGTTGTCCTCACAGACAGCAATGCGCATGGATATCAGATCCCTTTCTTCACAAAATCAGATTTCGCTGCCGGAACAGCAGAAGGCGGCGCGGTACCGGTCACAAAAAAATGGCGGCTGCCGCCGCCATTTCTATCGCAAACTCCGGAATGCTTTTTCGTAACAGGATCGTTCAGACGATACAGACGTTGGGGTTCTGCCGTGGCTGCGTTTTCGTTTATACATTTTACACTTGAAAAGCAAAAAATCAATATAATGTTTTGTTAAAAATTCTGCCCGATTCGACAAAATTACCCAAAATACAAGAAAATGAGACGGTAAGCGTGCCGCTGCGACACGCTCGCCAAAAGAAAAAATTTGATAAATTCATCGGTTTTTTGCGGTTATTCACAGTAAATGCGCACATACTTTTCGTTTTGCTATAATAACGGCAGATCAAGGCCATAGCATAAAAGGGATGCGCCGGTCGAAAGCGATCAATACTGAATAAGGGAGAAAGAATATGAAAAATTTGATGAAAGTCGTATTGGCGGACGCTGACGAGGGGGTTCGTATGATGCTGCAGCGGGTGATCGAAGCCGCTGGGGACTTCAAGGTGGTAGGAAGCGCAGGCAACGGCGCGGACGCATGGCGCGTGATTGAGCGAGAGTGTCCCCAGCTGGTCATTATGGATGTGATCCTGCCGGAGCTTGACGGTTTTGGACTGCTGAACCAGATGGCCACCATGGCAGAAAGGCCGCGGGCCATACTGGTATCCGCGATCTGTCAGGGACAGATCATAAAACGGGCTATGGCGCAGGGGGCGGAAGCGTTTATTCCAAAGCCCTGCGGTGTGAACGAGCTTCTTGACCAGATGCGCCGCGTAGCGCGGCGGGCGGAGGAAGAGGACGCATATAACGCCGCACTGGAGCGTCTTGTTACGCCCATTATCCACGAGCTTGGTATGCCGGCGCACATCAAGGGCTATCAGTATGTCCGCGAGGCTATCGTTCTGACCATCAAGGATGTGAGCATGATCCACGCGGTCACGAAGGCGCTGTATCCGGCGATCGCGAGACGCTACAACACCACGCCGTCCTGCGTCGAGCGTGCCATCCGGCACGCCATCGAGGTGGCCTGGAACCGGGGAGATCTTGACACCCTGCAGCGCATGTTTGGCTACACGGTAAGTAATAGCAGAGGAAAGCCCACCAATTCCGAGTTTATTGCCATGATCGCCGACCAGCTCAGCCTCCGGAGCAAGGCAAAGACGGCATAAAAGCGGCGGCAAAAGCAAAAATTTTACCGTTTTATGGTAGACGGCGCTCCTGCCGCATGGTATAGTGATATCATCAATTAAGAAGGGTAGGAACCAGCTATGGAACCGTTTGCTTCCCTGGATTTCAACGCGAAAAAAGGCTTTATCTGCGATATGGACGGCGTCATCTATCACGGCAACCGCATTCTGCCGGGTGTGGCGGAGTTCATCCAGTGGCTCCATGACGAGGATAAGGAGTACCTCTTCCTGACCAACAACAGCGGCTATACGCCCCGTGAGCTGAACCAGAAGCTGGCCCGGATGGGGCTGGATGTGCCGGAGGAGCACTTCTATACCAGCGCGCTGGCCACGGCGGCCTTCCTGAAGGAGCAGGCGCCGGGATGCTCCGTGTTCGCCATCGGTGAGGCGGGACTGCTGAACGCCCTGTATGACGCGGGCATCACCATGAACGACGTGAACCCCGACTATGTGGTGGTGGGCGAGGGGCGCAGCTATTCGCTGGACACCCTGACCAAGGCCACCAATCTGGTGATGCAGGGGGCGAAGCTTATCGGCGCCAACTCCGATGTGTCCGGCCCCATCGAAAACGGCATCGCCCCGGCCTGCCGGGCGCTGATCGCCCCCATCGAGATGGCCACCGGCAAGCAGGCCTACTTCTGCGGCAAGCCCAATCCCCTGATGATGCGCACGGGCCTGCGGATGCTGCACTGTCACTCCGCCGAGGCGGTGATGGTGGGCGACCGCATGGACACCGACGTGATCTCCGGCATGGAGAGCGGCATGTCCACGGTGCTGGTGCTGTCCGGCGTGTCCACCCGCGAGACGCTGCGCACCTACGCCTACCGGCCCAGCATCGTGCTGGACGGCGTGGGGGATATCCCGGCGCTGGCCCGTGCGGCAAAGAAATAAACAGAGAAAAACCGGAAAGGGACGGGAGTTCCTTTCCGGTTTTTCTTATAGAGAGGGAAAATGGATCACTTTGTTTCCCGGCGGTACATGACCGCCAGCCCCTGCAGCAGCAGGGCGTCGTCCAGGATCACCGGGCGGCGGCAGTGGGGGATCACGCTTCCTGCCAGTCCGCCAGTGGCGACGGCGGTCACCGGTGCGCCCAGGGACGCCTCCAGCCGATCCAGCATGCCGTCCACCATGGCGGCGGCACCCAGCACGATGCCGCTGCGGAGACAGTCCTCTGTGCTGTGGCTGAGGGCGCTTTCGGGGGCGGTCAGCTCCGGCAGGGGCAGTCCTGTCCGCTGGGACAGCGCCTCCGCGCTCAGGTGGACGCCGGGGACGATGGCCCCGCCCAGGAAGGCGCCGGTCTCATCCAGTACGGAGAGGGTGGTGGCGGTGCCCATGTCGATCAGCACCAGCGGCGGCTTGTATTTGGCCAGAGCGCCCTCCGCGGCGGCGATCATGTCGGCGCCCAGGGTCTCCGGATGGTCGATGCGGATGGGAATGGCGGTTCGGGCTGTTTCGCCCACCACCAGCACCGGGCCGGTGATGAGGGCGGCGAGGGCCTGCCGCAGCGGCTCCGTGACGGCGGCCACGACGCTGGAGAGGATGGCCCCCTGGAAGCTCCCGGCGGGACAGTCCGCCTGCGCCAGCGCCGCCTTGATGGCGGCGGTATATCCGGCGGCGTCCATACTGCGGTCGGTGATCAGGCGCACGGTGCGGCGCACCGTAAGCTCCTCCAGGCAGCCCAGCACGATATTGCTGTTGCCTGCGTCTACTGCTAAGATCATGCTACTCGCCTCCGCATGGTGACGATCCGCAGCACGGCAGGGGCCAGCACGATGTTGACGGCCAGCTCCAGCAGGAAGTTGACGCTCATGAACGCGGAGAGCACCGCCGCCCATGAGGTATCGAAAAACAGCACCAGCACCAGATACAGCACGCCGGTGTTCACGATGGGGCACACGGCCGCCGCGGCGACGACCGCCGCTTTCCCGCTGCGGCGCGATGCCAACTGGTATACGGCGGCGGCTGCCGCGCCGCACAGCGTACCCTTCACCACACAGGCGGCGGAGGTGATCAGCGGGTGCAGCGCCAGCATCATCTGGCCGGAGGCGTCGGCCCCGGTCAGCACCATGACCAGCACCACCAGGCCGAATACGGTGCCGATCAGCGCGCCGCTGCCGACGCCGTACAGCGCGCCGGCCACCACGATGGGGATCAGCGTCAGGGTGATGGGGAAGCTGCCGAAGCGGATGAAGGTGGCTGCCGTCTGCAGAACGACCACAAGCGCGGTCAGCATGCCCAGTGCCGCCAGGCGGGAAAAGCGATTTTTCATTTGTCAGACCTCCTGCTGTCGCTCCGCGCGGGGCGGATGCAACGCAAATTTTACAGCAGTATAGCGGACAAGGGCGGCGCTGTCTATCACGGCGGGGTAAAATTTAGGTAAAATCTGCCGGGAAAAGGGCCGGGAATCGCAAACATGCCCCACGGCATAGGTCGTTGCATAGAAAAAAGAGGACGTCCGCCTCAAGCGGACGTCCTCTTTTTGAGAGAGAAATTTTCAGAAAGAAAACAGATGATGTGGTGAGAATGCTTCATGCGGCGGCATGAGCGCTGCGGCGGGCGGCGCGCTCTTCGTAATCCAGCTCCAGCAGACCGGCCTTGCTGGCAGCCCAGGCAGCCACGGCGCCGCACACGATGGGCAGATAGTAACCGGCCTCGCGGATGGGTTCATCAGCGGCGGTCATCAGGAAAGAGGTGGCGACCACCAGGATCAAGGAAACGATAGCGGTCAGGACGTAGTTATTGAAGTTCTTCATGGTAAATTCCTCCTTGAAGTGTTTTGTTATATGTTGGTGTTTTTGGGTTTCTTTGTCTTTGTGAGCATATAGTAGAATATTTAACGAGAAAAGTAAAGCGATGGAATGTAACAATGGATAACAGTAAAACTGATAGAAAAACGAAAGAGTTTTGCGGAATTTACGCCTTGACAGGCCGCTGCCGGGTCACTATAATGGGGGCAGATCACAAGTTAGCGCGAACTAACTCCTGCTGTGCCAATAGGTTAGCCTTGGCTGACTGCTGGACGTGGGAGCGTGGCGCAGGGAAGGAACGAGATACATGTCCTTTTTGGAAAACACACGAAAGCCGGTGGGCCTTGGCGGGAAACTGATGGTCTCCATGATGAATCTGGGCCATCGCGCCCTGGCGGACTGGGGCTTTCAGTTTTTGACCATTCCGGAGAACGCCGCGGTGCTGGACTGCGGCTGCGGCGGTGGCGCCAACATCGAAAGGCTGTTGAAAAAATGTCCCTACGGCATTGTCAAGGGTATCGACTACTCCGCCGTCAGCGTGGAGAAATCTCAGAAGCTCAACCGCAAGGCCATCCAGATGGGCCGCTGCACGGTGCTGCAGGGCAGCGTCATGGACATGATCTTCGCGTCGGACTGGTTCGATGTGGCCACGGCCTTTGAGACCGTCTACTTCTGGCCGGATCTCCCCCAGAGCTTCCGGGAGGTATACCGGGTGCTGAAGCCCGGCGGCACCTTCCTGATCTGCAACGAGTGCGGTGACCCGGAAAAGGACAGCAAGTGGACGAAGCTGGTGGACGGCATGACCATCTATACGGACGCTCAGTTGAAGGATGCCCTGGAGCAGGCGGGCTTCCGGGATGTACAGATCCACAAAAACGGCAGGGGCTGGCTGTGCGTGCTGGCCCGGAAGTAAGGGGGACGCGGCATGAAAGTCTATACCTTCGGTGAATCCGATGCCCCGGTGATCCTGCTGCTTCCCGGCACCTGCTGCCACTGGAAGGGCAACTTCGGCCATGTGATCCCGCTGCTGGCCCGTGACTTCCGGGTGCTCTGCGTCAGTTACGACGGCTTTGACGAGACGGAGCAGACAGAGTTTCCCGGTATGCTGGAGGAGACGGCAAAGATCGAGGACTATCTGCGCGTAAACTGCGGCGGACAGATCCGGGCGGCCTACGGCTGCTCCCTGGGCGGTTCCTTCGTGGGACTGCTGATGGCCCGGCGGAACATCCACATAGACTACGGCATCCTGGGCAGTTCCGACCTGGATCAGTCGTCGAAGCTGGCGGCCCGACTGCAGACAGAGCTGCTGGTGCCGCTGCTCTATCCCCTGATCCGGGACGGGAAATTCAAGAGCCGCCTGCTGCAAAAGAAGCTGGCCCAGCGCCGGGCGCAGATGGGCGGCTATGTGGACGCGTTTATGGCTATGCTGGGCGGCGGACGGCCCTATGTGACGGAGCGGAGCTGCAAAACGCAGTTCTATTCCGACCTGATCACGCCGCTGCCGGAGAAGATCGACGTGCCCGGCACGGAGATCCATATTTTCTACGCCCTCAAAATGGGCGAAAAGTACCGCGAGCGCTATCTGCGTCACTTTGCCCACCCGGTGATCCATGAGCAGGACCTGCAGCACGAGGAGCTGCTGGCCTGCTATCCGGAGGAATGGGCGCGGCTGGTGAAGCGCATCGCGGAGGGAAAGGAGCATGCTTTATGAGTTTCTTCGCTGGGGTACTGCGGGCCGCCTATCGGCTGTCCGGCGCCAAAAAAGCCTTCGCTCTGCCGGAGGACGAGTTGCTGAAGGCCATCGAAAAGGCCAACCGCAGCCGCGGCTTTTTTATGCCCACGGATCACAAGGCCCACTATGAAAAGCGGATGATCCACGGCATCCCGTGCCTCATCGTCCGGGCGGCGGCGCAGCCTGCCAGGCGGGCCATCCTGTTTTTCTTCGGCGGCGGTATGGTCATCGGCCCGGACAAGGGCGACGCCGCTGTGCTGCGGAAGCTATGCTATGGGACGGGCTGCGACGTGTGGTTCCCCGTCTACCCCCTGTGCACGGAGCACTGCATCACCGAGAGCTATGACATGGCCTACGAGTGCTACCGGCAGATGACGGCCCTCTACGGAGACGGAAACGTCAGCACCTGCGGCTTTTCCTCCGGCGGCGCGCTGGCCCTGGGGATGGCCGCCCATAACAGCGCCCTGGGCACGCCGCTGCCCCAGCCCCGGCACATTGTGGCCGTCTCCCCCGGCGAGGTACCCTGGAACGACGCCGAGCGTTTGCGGATGCAGGCCCTGAACAGCCGGGACGTGGCCATCGACTACGCTTTTATGGCCAAAGGGGAAAAGCTCATGCGCCACGGGCGGGACGATGTGCCGGACTATATGCTGGCGCCTTCCCTGGGCGATTACACCGGCGTGGGGGATATCCATTTTAATTACAGCACCGATGAGGTGCTCTACGGCGCGCTGCCGGAGTTCGAGGACGCCTGCCAGCGGGCGGACGTTCCCTATACGGTCACGGCCCGCCCGAAAATGACCCATTGCTACTGTATGCTGCCGTATTTCAAGGAGGCGAAGGAGGACTTCGCCGAGATCGTGGAAATTCTGAAAAAGTGAGGGGATCATCATGATATGGAAGGTCTTATGGGAAGGTCTTGGCCTGGGGGTGCTGCTGGTGCTGGTCTGCGCCTTCGGTATCCGGAAGGGCGCGGTGGGGATGGTGCATCTCTACCACGAGGACGTGCAGGAGCGCTGCGTGAAGATGGGCCTGACGACCCACGAGCGGATCAAGCGGAACAGCAAGCTCTTCAAGCTCTGCTGCGTTCCCGGCTATCTGGCGTATGTGCTAGTGTTTGTATACGCCGTCAACGGTGCCAGGGGCTTCTGGACAGGCTTCTGGCAGCTGCTGGTGATCCTGTCTGTGATGAATCTCATCGACCGTTTTCTGGTGGATAACTGGTGGGTGGGCCATACCAAGGCGTGGACGATCCCCGGCACGGAGGACATGAAGCCCTACATCACGACCCAGGACAAAAAGCGTAAGTGGCTGTTCGGCACCGTAGGCATGGCGGCGATCGCCGCCGTGCTGGCCGGTGTGATGGCCCTTCTGGTGCGGTAAGACGCCGCGCGGTATAAAAGGATCAGGACGCCCTGCACCGCAGGGCGTCCTGATTTTGTGTGTTGGGTCAAAAAAGGAGAAGAGTGATACCGTCGATATGCAGATTGAAGTAAGGGGCGGAGCGGAAGAAAGATTCAGCAACATGACCGTCCACGACGACTTGTGTATCGGGGGAGTAGTCAGGATCATCGTCCACATCTGCCCAGTAAGAGGCCACTTTTGTGCCGCCTACGGTAAAGGTAGAGCAGTCGAACACATGGAGCTCGCCGGATTCCAGCTTGGCAGCGGCGGCCTTGATGGCTTCGGCGGTGCCGGCGGCGGCCACGGCGATGTTCAGCTCAGTCAGAACCACGCTGCCGGTGGACAGGGTGCCAGTCCAGTCGGTGTCAATAGCGGTGCCGTTCTGAACGCATCGGACGGCGTACTCAAAGTAGGGTGTCCAGTTGATGCGGGAGGAAATGATGTAGGTGTTGGGAGCCTGTTCCAGATAGCAGCCATCGCAGGCGACGTTAGGTACACCGGCGTTTTCGCAGGCAACCGGTGCGCCCATGGAGCTGGAGGTCTGGCTGATGAGCTTGCAGCCGCGGGCAATCAGCGTATCAGCGGCCGTCTTTTCTAGCTGCTTGTCATACCAGCGATAGGTGCAGGCTACGTCCATGGTGACAGTGGGACAGACAGAACGGGCCCCCAGGAAAAAGGCGGTATAGGCGGAAATGACCTCACTGTAATCGAAGCTGGCAACAAAGCCAATCTTCGCCTCTGCTGCTGTGAATTTACCGGCGGCGATCATCTCGTTCAACTTCATACCGGCGGCGATGCCTGTCAGATAGCGGCCATCATAGATGGACGCAAAGGCATTGTGATAGTTAGACAATCCCTCGGTATGGGCACGGGTACCGGAAAAATGACAGAATTGCACAGTGGGGAATTCGTTGGCGGCCTGAAGCATGTATGCCTCATAGCCGTAACTGTTGCCAAAAATAAGATTGCAGCCATCTTCAACCAGCTCAAGGGCAATCTCATAACACTCTTGCCCTTCGGGAACATTGGTTTTCAGAATGTAGTCATCCTCGGTCAGTCCAAGGTTGGCGATAGCGGCTTTGGCGTCGTTGATAAAGCAATAGCCCGGCATGGAGTTTTCATCGTCCAGGCAGATAAAGCCAATTTTTACCTTCTTTTTCTCGCCGCCCGGTAAATTGTCAATGCTTCTGCTTCCGCTGACGACCTCATAAAGGAGCTGGAGATCATAAATATCGACCACATGATCCTTGTTCAGATCAGCGGCTTCCTGGAACTGGTCATCTGATAAAGAGCCGATGTTTACCCCTCTGGTCAGGTACGCATACAGGCAGTCCAGATCCGAGATATCAATTTCACCAACACCGTTGACGTTGCCAATCGTTACGTTTTGCTGGGCCTCAGTCAAGGAAGGCTCCGTCGCCCATGCCTGCACGGATAGAAGCGACAGCACCATCAGCAGCGCCAACAGCACGCTTGCCACACGCTTTTTCATGTCTTTTCCTCCTGTTTTCTTTTGCGGAATTGCCCATGCGGTAAGGCATATCCTACTCGTGTAAGCTTACCACACATCGGACACGGAAGCAACAGCGGTTTGCACGAAATTCCGCGTTTGATTTTGCCCTTTCGGTCAAATACGCTGTGGCACAGACAACAAAAAGGACACCGCCAGGTGTCCTTTTTGCATATTTTAGTTGCCTTTTACGATTTTCCGGTATTCGATCGGCAGTATCCCGGTGCTTTTTTTGAACAGCTCGGCGAAGCGGCTGGAGGTGGTGTAGCCGATCATCTGGGCGATCTGGCCCATGGTGAAGTCCGTGTCGATCAGCAGGTGCTCCGCCTGGCTCATGCGGCGGCCCTGGATATACTGGGTGATGGTGCAGCCCATGTGCCGCTTGAAGCAGCTTTTCAGTTTACTCTCGCTCATGCAGGCGATGCTGGCCAGCCGGGACAGAGGAAGATCGAAGGCGTAGTGGTCGGCGATATAGCTGACCACACTTTGCAGTCCCGCCAGATCCTCCGCCGACAGGGGACGCTCCTGCCGCTGGCTCTGCCGTTTCCAGGCGTCCACCACCAGGGCGATGGCCTCCGTCACCTTGGCCTCATAGAACAGTGCCGCGGCGATCCCCTCGCCCCGGTAGTTCTCAATCTCGAACAGCAGCCTGGACATGGCGGGAAAGTCCGCCGCCTGATCCACGCTCTGAAAGGCGGCGGGCAGGTCGAAGTAGTCGTCGGGGTATTGCTTTTTCAGAAAGTCCTCGTAGTAGGCCGGCAGGATCTCGATGCCCACCGCGTGGATGGGGATCCGCTTGTGGATCAGCGCCCGGTACCGCTGCCTGCCGCCCACGATGGTCTGGATATCCCCCGCCGACAGGCGGCGGTAGGGGTTCAGCTCCTCGCCGGAGATGGAGTCGTACCGCTGGATGCTGATGCACTCGGGGATGTCCATGTCCAGGCAGCAGTCCTCGTGAAAATAAAAATCGTGGATCTTGATGTCAAACAGCTCCTGCTTGGCATAGACCCAGTAGTAGCCGCCGCCGATGGCGGGCGCGATCTCCCAGCAGCTTCCGGCAGGGCTGAACTGGGCAGGGCAGGGGACAGGCAGGAAGCTGTGCTGCTCCAGCAGCGGGCGGTAATAGTCCTTTAATATATTGCGTTCCATAGTTCTCCTTGCAACGATCGGACAAATCCTTGCAACGATTGGCTTCCATTCGCTGCCTGGTATTGCGGGGATCGTTTCGGTGTGGTATGTTTCTTATTGGTTAGCGGACTCTAACTGAAGTATAACAAACCGTAGACAAAAAGTCAAACCATCCATTCATCGCAAAGGAGAAAATCACCATGCAAACGACTGTGAAAAAAGGACTGACCGTCAAGGATCTGGTGACCGTGGGCATCTTTTCCGCCCTGTTTCTGGTGTTCGCCCTGGTGGGCGGCATCTTCTTCGCCCCCAACCCGGTGCTGACGTTCTATATGCCCGTGGGCAGCGCGCTGCTGTGCGGCCCCGTGTATCTGCTGATGCTGGCCAAGGTGCAGAAGCGCTGGGCCGTCACCATTCTGGGAACGCTGCTGTGCGTCATCTGGTTCGTCACCGGCATGCACTGGGCCATGTCCCTGGGCTATCTTATCATGGGCATCGTCGCCGATCTGGCCGCCGGAGCGGGGAAGTACAGGAGCCGGGCGCTGAACGCCCTGTCCTATATCCTTATCTCCCTGGGCGGCACCGCCTCCTATCTGGTGTTCTTCGCCGATCCCGACGGCTGGGCCAGCACCATGCTGGGCAACGGCACCGAGCAGTCCTACATCGACACCATGCGTGCCGCCGGCACCCCCTGGATCCTGATCATCATGCTGGCGGGCACTGTTCTGGCCGCTGCCGTCAGCGCCTTTGTGGGCGGCAAAATGCTGAAAAAGCAGTTTGAAAAAGCCGGTATCACCCAATGACCGCCCTGCGCCTGGATCCCCGGGCCAAGCTGGCCATGCTGCTGCTGTGCGTGCTGTGCGCCATGCTGGCCCCGAGCCTGTATTTTCAATTCGCACTGGTGACGCTCATCGGCGTGTTGGCCGCCCTCAGCGGCAGATGGCGCTACGCCGTGAAGGGCGTGGCCGCCTATGCCCTCATCTGCCTGTTCACCGTCTGGTGCATGGGGGTCATGACCGGCGTGTGGCGCACCATGTTCGTGGCCTTTCTGGGGCTGCTCCACAAAGTCTACGCCTGCGGCATGCTGGCGGGCGTGGTCATCGCCACCACGCGGGTCAACGAATTCCTCTCCGCCATGGCCCGGCTGCGGGTGCCGAAGAAGCTCACCATCCCCGTCGCCGTCATGCTGCGCTATCTGCCCACCATCCGGGAGGACTGGCGCTTCATCAAGGACGCCATGCGGCTGCGGGACGTGTCGCCCACCCTCTGGGGCTTTCTGCGGGCCCCGGCCATGACGGTGAACTGCATCTATGTCCCGCTGCTGACGGCGGCCAGCAAGGCGGCGGATGAACTCAGCATCGCCTCCGTGACACGGGGCATCGAGAACCCCAGGCCCCGCACCTGCCTGGCGGCCATCCGGATGACAGCGGCGGACTGGCTGGCCATGGGGCTGATGGCGGCCTTTCTGGCCGCCGAGATCGTATGGAAGGCGGTGGCGGCATGATCGAATTGCAGCATGTGTCCTTTTCCTACCCCGACAGCACCGACGGCGGTCTGCGGGACGTGACGCTGACCATCCCGGACGGCCAGTGCGTGCTGCTGTGCGGCCGCAGCGGCTGCGGCAAGACCACCCTGACCCGGCTGATCAACGGCCTGATCCCCCAGTTTTTCCCCGGTGAGCTGACGGGCCGGGTGCTGCTGGACGGCGAGGACGTGTCCCGCCTGCCCCTGTACCGCATCGCGGAGCGGGTGGGCAGCGTGTTCCAGAATCCCCGCACCCAGTTCTTCAACGTGGACGCCGACAGCGAGATCGCCTTCGGGCTGGAGAACGAGGCCGTCCCTCAGACGCAGATGGCCCACCGCGTGGCGGAGACGGCGCAGGCGCTGCGCATCGAGGATCTGCTGGGCCGCAGCATCTTTGCCCTGTCCGGCGGCGAAAAGCAGAAGATCGCCTTCGCCTCGGTCTATGCGATGAACCCGTCGGTCTATCTGCTGGACGAGCCCTCCTCCAACCTGGACATGGCGTCCATTGACGCCCTGCGGGAGCATTTGCGGCTCATCAAAGCCCAGGGCAAGACCGTCATCGTGGCCGAGCACCGGCTCTATTACCTGCTGGACGTGGCCGACCGGGTGATCTGGCTGGAGGATGGCCGCATCGCCGGGGACTGGACACCGGAGCAGCTTCGTGCGCTGGGCGCGGCGCAGCGTCAGAAGATGGGCCTGCGGGCCATCGACCTGACGGAGGAGCGCCCGGCGCCTCTGCCGCCGTCTGACGCCGCGCCGGTGCTGGCGCTGAAGAATGTGACCCTCGGCTATCAGAAGCGGCCGGTGCTGGAGAACGTTTCCCTGCAGGCCGCGCCCGGCGAGGTCATCGCCGTGGTGGGACACAACGGTGCGGGAAAGACCACCTTCTCCCGTGCCCTGTGCGGCCTTCATCGGGAGAGCGGCGGCCAGTACCTCTGGAACGGCGTACCCCAGAAGTCGAAGCAGCGCATGAAGCGCGCCTATATGGTGATGCAGGACGTGAACTACCAGCTCTTTGCCGAGAGCGTGGCGGCGGAGTGTACCTTCGGCCTCCGCCATCCCGACACCGCCCTGGCGGAGGAGACGCTGGCGGCGCTGGGCCTGGCGCCGTACCGCGACCGCCACCCCAACACCCTGTCCGGCGGACAGAAGCAGCGGCTGGCGGCAGCCGCCGCCATGGTCTGCGGCAAGGCGCTGCTGGTATTTGACGAGCCCACCAGCGGCCTGGACTATGACAGCATGACCCGCCTGGCGGCGCTGATCCGGCATCTGGCGGAGATGGGAAAGGTGATCCTTGTGGTGACCCACGACTATGAGTTCGCCTGCCGCGCCTGCACGCGGGTGCTGCACCTGGACGGCGGCGCCCTGCGGGACGACCTGCCGGTGGCGGAGGAGACGGTTCCCCGTCTCCGGGATATTTTCAATGTGAGGTGAGGCTTGTGCCAAAAGAGAAAACCACGTTCGGCTGGATCTTTGCCTTTGCCGGACAGAAAAAGAAGCAATATATGGCCAGCGTGGCGCTGGCCGTGGCGGGCGCGGCGTTTCAGATGCTGCCCTTCTTCGTGATGGCGCGGGTCATCGACCGGCTGCTGGCGGGGGACCGTGACCTGCCCGGCTATCTGGCAGACTGTGCCGTGATGGCGGCCTTCTGGCTGCTGCGGGTGCTGCTGCATTCCCTGTCCACGGCCCAGTCCCATCGGGCCACCTTCGCCGTGCTGGCCAACATCCGCAAGCAGGGGCTGGAAAAGCTTGCCCGCATGCCCCTGGGCGATGTGCATGCCCGGGGCTCCGGCGAGCTGAAGAGCATCCTGGTGGAGCGGGTGGACAGCATGGAGCCCACACTGGCCCACGTCCTTCCGGAGATGAGCAGCAACGCCGCGGCGGCGCTGGCCACGCTGGTCTATCTCCTGTGCCTGGACTGGCGCATGGCGCTGGCCGCCCTCATCACGCTGCCGCTGGGCATGGTGTTCTTCGCGCTGATGATGGCGGGATATGAGAAGAACTACGCCCGCACCGTGGCGGCCACCAACGCCCTCAACGACGCCGCCGTGGAGTACATCGGCGGCATCGAGGTCATCAAGGTGTTCGGCAAGGCCAGAAGCAGCTACGAGAAGTTCGTCGCCGCCGCCAGAGCGTGCGCCCGCAGCTATATCGACTGGATGAACAGGAGCAATTTCCACTTTACCTTCGCCATCAACATCATGCCCGCCACACTGCTGACGGTGCTGCCCATCGGCGGCGCGCTGGCCAGGGCGGGCACCCTGGCGCCGGAGAAATTCGTGCTGATCGTGCTGCTGTCCATGGGGCTCATCACGCCCCTCATCGGCTGCATGAAGTTCACCGACGACCTGGCCAAGGTGGGCACCGTCATCGGCGAGGTAACCGCCATCCTGACGGCCCCCGAGCTGTCCCGTCCGGAGACGGACACGCAGACGCCGCAGGGCAGCACCGTGGCGCTGCGGGATGTACATTTCGGCTACGGTGAGAAAGAGGTGCTCCACGGCGTCAGCCTTACCTTCCGGGAGGGGACGGTCAACGCGCTGGTGGGCCCCTCCGGCAGCGGAAAGTCCACCATCGCCAAGCTGATCGCCGCCTTCTGGGATGTGGGGAGCGGCAGCATCACCCTGGGCGGCGCGGACATCCGGAATATCTCCGCCGACCATTACCACAGGCTGGTGGCCTATGTGTCCCAGGATAACTTCCTCTTTGATACCACCGTGCGGGAGAATATCCGTATGGGACGCCCCGGCGCCACAGACGCCGAGGTGGAGCAGGCGGCCCGTGACTGCGGCTGCTATGACTTCATCATGGGGCTGGAGCGGGGGTTCGACACCTCGGTGGGCAGCGGGGGAGGCCATCTCTCCGGCGGTGAGCGGCAGCGGATCTCCATCGCCCGGGCCATGCTGAAGGACGCGCCCGTCATCATTCTGGACGAGGCCACCGCCTATACCGACCCGGAGAACGAGGCCGTCATCCAGGAGAGCGTGGCCCGGCTGGTGCGGGGCAGGACACTGATCGTCATCGCCCACCGGCTCTCCACCGTCGCCGACGCCGACCAGATCGCGGTGGTGAACGACGGCTGCATCGAGGCGGCGGGCACCCAGGCGGAGCTGCTGGCGTCCTGTCCGCTGTATCAGACGCTCTGGAACGCCCATATGGCGTCCCGTGACAGCGGGGAAGGAGGCGGCAGCTGTGATTGAGATCCTGAAAAAATTCTTCGCCTTCTGCGACGCGGCGGAGCGGCGGAAGTTCTTTCGCTCCATCGTCCTGGGGGTGCTGGCGGCGCTGTTCTCGGCGCTGAAGCTGCCCGCCATCGGCATTCTGCTGCAGGCCATCCTGACGGGCGGCGTCACCACAAGAGCGATCCTCCTGTCGCTGGTCGTCATGCTGGTGTCGGTGGTGGGCGCGTCGCTGCTGAAATACCGGGCCACCGCCCTGCAGACCGAGGGCGGCTATACCACCACCGCCAACAAGCGGGTGCAGATCGCCGAGCATCTGCGGTATCTGCCCATGGGCTACTTCAACAAGAACAGCCTGGGCGCCATCACCTCCGTCACCACCAACACCATGGACAATCTCTCCGGCATCTCCACCCGCGTGGTGATGCTGGTCACCGAGGGGATTTTCTCCACGGCGGTGATGACCCTGGCGGTGTTCTGCTTCGACTGGCGGGTGGGCCTTCTCATCGCGGCGGGACTGGGGCTGTACGCCCTGGTGAACCGGGCGCTGCAGCGCCGGTCGGAGGCGACTACGGCGGCCAAGCTGGCCGCCGACACCGCCGTCATCAGCCGAGTGCTGGAGTACATCCGGGGCATCGCCGAGGTGAAGTCCTACGCCCTGGCGGGCAGGTATAACCGGCAGTTGGAGACGGCCATCGACGAAAACGCCGCCGCCAACATCCGCATGGAGCTGAAGCTCCAGCCCCTGATGCTGGCCCAGAACGCCGTGGCCAAGCTGATGGATGTGGCCGTGGCGGTGCTGTCGCTGGTGCTCTATACCACCGGCCATATGGCCCTGCTGAACTGCGTCATGCTCTGCATCTGCTCCTTCCTGCTGACGGAGGGGCTGGAGCAGGCGGGCACCCAGTCCAGCCTGCTGCGGGTGGTGGACACCTGCGTCGATCAGGCCAATGACATCCTGAACCTGCCCGCCATGGACATCTCCGGCGCGGCGCTGACGCCGGAGCATTACGACCTCCGGGCGGAGGATATCCGGTTCTCCTACGGGGAGAAGCCCATCATCAACGGCGTGACCCTCACCATCCCGGAGCGGACCACCACTGCCATCGTGGGCCCGTCCGGCGGCGGAAAGACCACGCTGTGCCATCTGCTGTCCCGGTTCTGGGACGTGGACGGCGGCCGTGTGACCCTGGGCGGCCACGACGTGCGGGAGTACGACATGGACAGCCTGATGCGGAATTTCAGCTTCGTGTTCCAGAATGTCTGCCTCTTCCATGACACCGTGGCCAACAATATCCGCTTCGGCCAGCCGGACGCCCCCATGGAAAAGGTGGTGGCAGCGGCCCAGAAGGCCCGCTGCCACGACTTCATTATGAAGCTGCCCCAGGGGTATGACACCGTCATCGGCGAGTCCGGCGGTACCCTCTCCGGCGGTGAGCGGCAGCGGCTGTCCATCGCCCGGGCCATGATGAAGGACGCGCCCATCATCATCCTGGACGAAGCCACCGCCAACGTAGATCCGGAGAACGAGAAGGAGCTGATGGAGGCCATTGACGCCCTGACCCACGAAAAGACCGTCATCATGATCGCCCACCGGCTGAAGACCGTCCGTCGCGCCGACCAGATCCTGGTGGTGGACAAAGGACAGATCGTCCAGCGGGGCACCCACGAGGCGCTGATGGCCCAGGACGGCATCTACCGCCGCTTCATCACCGGCCGCCAGCAGGCGGTAAGCTGGAAGCTCAATGGTGAAAAGTAAGCAAAGAAAAAGGGCCTTTTATGTACCGCTTTTGGTACATAAAAGGCCCTTTTTTGTATGTCCTTCACACCGCGCTGTTGACGATTTTATAGGCTTCCTCCGGGATCGTATAGTCATTGATTCAAATAATAGACTAAATGCTATGCTGGTGACACCCAAGTAGGATGGAGTCATATGTCAAATGAAGAGCGTTGTGCAAAGTTACCACATAACAATGAAAAAAATCTCACTTTTGTTACATTGACTTTTCATGAACGACATGATAATCTTACATTAATCACAAACGGTTGCTTGATAGAAAGTGGTAGGTTTGATAAAACCTACAATGAAATAAGACGATGCACTAAAAGATAAAATGATGTGTGGAATCAAATGTGTAAATAAATGAAACGTTTGCAGAGCGGCTTGTATTTGACGGGGTTCATCATACCCGTTAAAAAATAAAAACAAATTACGGAGGATGAAAATGATGAAAAAAATCTTCGCACTATTGCTTGCGCTGGCTATGGCGTTCAGTTTGGTCGCCTGCAGCGGAAACAACAATGACGCAGACTCAACTGACGGCGCTGATTCTACAGGTGATACCATCAAACTTGGCTGGTACGGCCCGCTCTCCGGATCTGCTGCATCTGTCGGTACTTCCGGTGAGACTGCTGCCAAGCTGGCTGTTAAGCAGATCAATGAAAATGGCGGTATCCTGGGCAAGCAGATTGAATTGATCGAATACGATGACGAAGGCAACTATGAAACTTCCGTGAAGTGTGCGACCCGCCTGGTGGAACAGGATCATGTCATTGGTATTGTTGGTTCTCATCTGTCCTCTTCCGTTCTGGCTACATCTGATGTTACGGAAGAAGCGAAGGTAGTTCAGTTTGGTACGGGTACTTCCGAGATTTGGACCAATATTGGCCTGTCTTACACATTCCGTCCTACCGTGTGCTCTGCCCTGTTCAATAATGACTGCTACAAGTCCATGGAAACGCTGGGCGCCACAAAAATTGCTACCTTGTCCGCTGAGACCGAGTATGCTCAGCTGGCAACTGAGACCGTTGTTGGCCTGATCAAGGATGGCGGCAAGATGGAGGTTGTTGCTCAGGAAGGCTACACTTCCGGTGATACGGATTTCTCCGGCCAGATCACCAAGATGTTGGCAGCCAATCCTGATGGAGTATTGCTCAATGGTGGCGGCGAGGATCTGGGCAAGATCGTAAAACAGCTGCGTATGCAGGGTTATGAAGGTTATATCTACGGTATCGAGTCTCTGGCTGACCAGCAGACCCTGGAGATCGCCGGCGACTATGCTGATGGCGTTGTGTTTTCCTGCTGCTATTTCGTGCCTAAGACTGTGGAAGACGCACAGACGGATGCTGAGCGTGCTTTCCTGGAGGCCTATCAGGCTGAATACGGCAACCTGCCTGTCTCAGAAGTCGCTTATCGTGCCTATGACGGCATGAACATCCTGTGCCAGGCAATCGAGTTGGCTGGCAGCACCGATGGCGATATGATCCGCGAAGCCATTTTGGGCAACAAGTTCACTGGCATTGCCGGCGAGTTTGATTTCTCCGACGGTTCCGGCGAGGGTATTGCCAGCGGAACTACTTACTACATTGACCACGGTAAGATCGTTACGCTGAATAACTATCTGGCGAACAAATAAGGAACATTCCACGCACTCTTCCGAGTTTTGATCTGACATGACAACTGAAGGGGGACGTTACACATCGCTGCGGTAAATGTCCCCCTTCGGCTGTTTTCAGGAACTTTTAACCTACCGGCACCAGCAAATTCCGAGAGTAGATACTGAGAAAAGGAGGACTGTTTATGCTTTTATCACTGACCATCAATGCGTTGGTTATCGGAAGCGTTTATGGTTTGATCGCACTGGGCTATAGCTTGATTTATTCCGCCTCTGGTCTGATGACCTTCTGTCAGGGGGAACTGCTGATGTTCGGTGCTTTTATCGGCCTGACGTTTTACAGATACCTGCATTGGCCTTTTGCACTGGCGCTGATCGCCACAATGGTGATCATGTTCCTGATCGGTATGATCATTGAACGCTTTTTGATCCGCCCCATCCTCAGCAAGAATGCAAAGGACATCTATATCGTTCTGGGCACCATTGCGCTGGGCATTGTGCTGGCCAATACCGCACAGCATATCTGGGGCACCACCGCTGTGCAGTTCCCTGCTATTTTCAGCAAGGATGTGATCGTGATCCTCGGTACCCGTGTCCAGCCTGAGGCTTTCGTCTGCATTTTCGTTGCCGTGATCGCCATGCTGGTGATCCACTTCTTTATGAACAAGTCGACTTTCGGTACCAGCATGCGTGCCGCCGCTATGAATCCGTTGGCTTCCCGCTCTGTGGGTATCAACGTAGATCTGACCACTGGCGTTACCTGGGGCCTGTCCTGCGCGTTGGCCAGCGTTGCCGGTATTTTGCTGGGGCCGGTTCAGGGTGTCAGCGTCACAATGGGCAGCAGCATCGGCACGAAGGCTTTCGCTTCCGCCGTGATCGGCGGCTATGGCAATATGTATGGCGCCATTATTGGCGGCATCATAATCGGTTTTACAGAGACGTTCTCTGCCGCCTATATTACTTCTGACTATAAAGACTTTATTACCTTCGGTATATTGGCGCTGTGCATGGTGTTCATGCCCCGCGGTATTCTGAAGGGTGACGTTTATGATCGCTAACACCGGGAAAGGGAGGTATTGTATTTCATGAAAGCTTTGAAAAAAGTGCCCCTTGCCGCATGGGCGTTCCTGGCCGGTGTCGTTTTGCTGCTGGTGATCAGGGGCAGCGCTTACTACCAGACGATTTTTGTCCTGTGCGCAATTTATTCCATTGCCGTTTCCGGTCTGGATCTGTTGTTTGGCTATTCCGGACAGATATCTCTCGGTAATGCGATGTTCTATGCGACCGGTGCGTATACATCTGCCATCCTCAGCGTGAATTATGGCGTAAATCCTTGGTTGGCCATGCTGGCCGGTATCGTGCTGACCGTGATTCTGAGTGTGATTGTGGCGATTCCGGCATCCAAGCTGGTGCACCAGTTCCTGGCATTGCTGACCATTGCTGCTGGTAACATGATGTATGTATTCCTGTGCAAGGCAACCAATATTACCAACGCGATGAAGGGCATCCGCAAGATCCCGGATCTGAGTATTTTTGGATATGAGCTACATTCCAAGTACAGTTTTGCCATTTTCAGTTTCGTTATGCTGGCACTGTTTCTGTTCATCAAACAGCGTATCGTTCATTCCTCTACAGGCCGTGCGTTTATGGCGATTCGCGAGAATACAGTGGCAGCAGGTGGTATGGGTATCAATGTTCGCCGCTATAAAATCCTTGCCTTTGTGATCAGTGCGGTATTTGCTTCAGTTGCCGGCTCCATGTATGCGCACTTCATTGGCTTTATCAGCCCCGAGACCTTCAATAGTGCCCAGTCTAATCTTCAAATGACCATGCTGCTGTTCGGCGGTATGGGCAACCCGGTAGGCCCGATCTTCGGCGCTTCGGTCATTGCGATTCTGAATGAATCCCTGCAGAGCTTCAGTACATATAAGACCCTGATTTACGGAGTACTGGTGCTGATCGCAGTGCTGTTCATGCCACGTGGCTGCTTTGGCCTCGGCCAGGATCTGGTAAACAAAATCAGAAAGCGTGGAGGAAAGGTGGGAAAGAAGAATGCTGAAAATTGACCAGGCTACGATTAAGTTCGGCGGATTGACCGCTGTTGACAATGTTAGTTTCGAGATCGAAGACAATGCGATTTTTGGCCTGATCGGCCCCAACGGCGCCGGAAAGACGACACTTTTTAATATCATCAGCGGTGTATATGCGCCCACCAGCGGCAAGATCTATTTGCAAGATGAGGATATCACCGGCTTGCAGCCCTATGAGATCTGCTGCAAGGGTATTGCCAGAACCTATCAGAACATTAACCTGTTCCACTCGATGACGGTGATGGAAAATGTAAAGATCGGCTGCCATCATACCATTCGTTCCAACCTGGCCGCTAACATCATCCGAACCCCGAATCAGCGGGCTGAGGAGAAGGAAATCCATGAAAAATGTATGGAGCTGCTGGAGTTCGTGGGCCTAGCCGATAAAGCGGAGTACCAGTCGAAGAATCTCCCCTATGGCGAGCAGCGCAAGCTGGAGATCGCTCGCGCTATGGCGACAAACCCCAAGCTGCTGTTATTGGATGAGCCTGCTGCCGGTATGAATTCGCGGGAAAAGGTAGATCTGGCAGAACTGATCCGCAAGATCAACGAACGTGGAATGACGATTCTGCTGGTGGAGCACGATATGAAGCTGGTCATGAATATCACGCACCAGATCAGTGTTTTGAACTTCGGCAAGAAGATCGCACAGGGGACGCCTAAGGATATTCAGGAGAATCCTGATGTGATCGAAGCTTATTTGGGAGGTGGCCTCATTGGCGAATAAGATTCTTGAAGTCAATCATTTTTCCTACTCCTACGGTCACATTAAAGCGGTAGATGATATTTCCTTTCATGTGGATGAGGGTGAGATCGTTACCTTGATTGGTGGCAACGGCGCGGGAAAGACCACCACGCTGCGGGCAATTTCGGGACTGATCCGCGGTGGGCAGAAGGGCTCTGTCCTGTTTGAGGGAAAAGAAATCCTTGGCTTGAGCGCTCATAAGATTACCGGCATGGGTATTGCCCAGTGTCTGGAGGGCCGCCAGGTTTTTTCACACCTTACTGTTCGGGAGAATTTGCAGATGGGAGCTTTTCTGCGGAAGGATACGGACAAGATCAAGCAGGACTATGAGTATGTATATAGCCTGTTTCCTCGGCTGAAGGAGAGAAACTCCCAGCTGGCAGGTACACTATCCGGAGGTGAACAGCAGATGCTGGCCGTTGGTCGCGGCCTGATGATGAATCCTAAGATCCTGATGATGGATGAGCCGTCCTTGGGCCTGGCCCCTATTGTGGTTAATGAGATATTTGAGATCATCAAACAGATCAACGCAGATGGAAAAACCATCCTTTTGGTAGAGCAGAACTCCAATGCAGCCCTGACGGTGGCGCACCGCGGTTATGTAGTAGAGACAGGCCATATCGTCATGAGCGATACGGCGGAGAATCTGCGACAGAGTGAAGAAGTTAAGAAAGCGTATCTGGGGCTGTGACTACAGGGCGATGCAGCACTTTTTCTGCATAACAGAGTAAGAATTTCGCGGAGGCTTTGAAAGATATATGCGTAACTGGAAATATGGCATTTCATTTGCGGAGGTCTCGCCCATGACGGCACCTCTGCCGCTGGCAGGCAACCTGTATGAGAATATGGAGAAGGCTGCGGCTTACGGATATGACGCGGTAGAGTTTCACACATTACCGTCGTTTCACTTTGAATGGGAGCGCATTAAGCACATGCGCCAGCAGAAAAAGGGAGATATCTGTATGCTGGTTACCGGACGCCTCTATACACAGCTGCATTACTGTTTGATCAGCGACGATCCGGAGAACGTCAAAGGCGCTATTTCGGGCTTGAAGGCGTATATTGATCAGGCGCAGAAGCTGGGTGTGGATATCGTGTTGGGCTGGGTCAAGGGCTCTGTTCCTCAAGGTGGAGACCGTGATATCTATATGGCGCGTTTGGCCGACGGTTTGTCTCAGCTCAATGACTATGCGCGTTCACGGAACGTGCGGATCATGATCGAAGTCATCAATCACTATGAGACAAACATCTTTAATACAGCACAGGAGACCCTGGACTTTATCAGCACCCGCGCACTGGATCAGTGCTATGTCCATCTTGATACCTACCATATGGGACTGGAAGAGATGGATCCCTATGAAGCGATCCACCTGTGTGGAAAGAAACTGGGTTATTTTCATGTGGCAGACAATTCCAGGCGTTATCCCGGCAGCGGCCAGTTTGATTTTAGCAGACTTATGCAGGCCCTTGCCGATGTAGGGTATGACGGGTATGTAACGGTGGAATGTCTTCCGGAACCGGATCGTGATACGGCGGCAAAAAAGGCAATCAACTATCTGAACGCTTGCGAGCCGAAATCATGCTGACCATTTGACTGCAAGGAGGAAACGCTGTGGAAAAACGCAAGATGCTGACCTTTGAATTGGAAAGCCGATTGATGATCGAGCTATTTGCCAGCGTTGCACTGCTGGGTATCGCCCTGTACCTGGCGTTTGGGATTTTTAATGGAAGTCAGAGCGAGACTGGTATCTATGGCTTGGCTTTTTTTGCGCTGCTATTTGCCGTGGGCGGCGGGGTTGGCCTTGTCCGTACCGTTTTGCGGTATCGCAAGGCAAAGAAAAACCGCAAATTGCGTTGAGCTTACTCAATGGAGAACTGTGCATGAAAGGACTGATGTGACATTGGATAAGCAGAGAGTATTGGCAGAATGCATCGAGGCGGAGTATCTGCCGACTGAGACTTCCTGGCGCGAAAGTAAGAACAACGCGTTTTTACTGGCACGACACCGAGGCTTACCCGTGATGCTGATATTTGGTGAAAGACCCCCATGGTTTGAGGGGGATACCATTTCGGTAGGGGAGGTATATGCCCTGAAATGTCCTCTGACCTCCGGAAATCTCCTGGCATTGCAGCAAAAGTTCCCAGAGCTGAAGCCGGTGAGCCTGGAGGGCCACGACGTGACCATTGGTCTGGGTGACCGGCTGGGACTGGTATCCGGCGCGCACATCGCCGCGCTGGCGGGCACCGGGGCCTTCCCCGTGCTGGCGCAGCAGTCCAAGCGGGAGCTGAACCTGACGGGCCGCAGCTATCGCCAGATGCTGGACGACGTGGCATGGCAGGTGTTTGAGGCGGGCTATCACGGCGGCTATGCCGCCGACGGCGACCACCTGAAAACGCTGGAGGAGGTGCGCGCCGCCATTGCCGACGGCGCCACCATGATCACGCTGGACTGCTCGGAGCACATCGATCCTGACGCCTACCGGCTGGACACCGATGCGGCGCTGGCGCAGTGCCGGGAAAAGTTCACCCAAGCGCAATTAGATGGCTGGACGCAGACCTACTGCGGCAAGACCTTCCCCCTGCCGGAGGGCCGGCAGGTGATCTTTGACGAGACGTTCTTCCCCCAGATGCTGCTGACCTACGGCGCGGCGCTGGACTTTATGGAGACGGTGTATCAGGCCGCCATCGCGGCCGCCCCCCATGCCGTATCCTTCGAGATCTCCATCGACGAGACGGAGGTGCCCACCACGCCGGAGGCCCACTACTTCATCGCCCACCAGTTGGCAGCCCGAGGGATCCGGGCCGGAAGCGTGGCGCCCCGGTTCTGCGGCGAGTTCCAGAAGGGCGTGGATTATCGGGGCGACATCCGGCAGTTCCAGATGGAATTTGCCGTACACGCCGCCATCGCCGAGGCCTTCGGCTATCGGGTCAGCGTCCACTCCGGCAGCGATAAATTCAGCATCTTCCCCTATGTGGGCAAGCTCAGCGGCGGCCGGTTCCATCTCAAGACCTCCGGCACCAGTTGGGTGGAGGCCGTGCGGGTCATCGCCATGTGCGACCCAGCCCTGTTCCGCCGCATGGCGGCCTTCAGCCGCCTGCACTTTGAGGAGGCGCGGGCCTATTACCACGTCTCCGCCTCCCTTGACCGGGTGCCGGATATGGACAGCATCCCCGACGGTGAGCTGCCCGCCCTGCTGGACATGGTGGACACCCGTCAGGTGATGCACATCACCTACGGCTTCCTGCTGCAGGCCAAGGATGAACAGGGCAAGCCCCTGTTCCGGGACGATATCTACCGGACGCTGCAGGCAAACAAGACGCTGCTGGATACGGTGATCTGCCGTCACATCCGGCGGCACCTGACGCTGCTGGGCGCGGCGGACAGCCAATAACGAAAGGACACGCTATGGATAAGAAAAAAATCGAAACATTGGCGGCTCAGATCCGTCTGGAGACGCTGAAGGTCATCCATTCCCGCGGCTTCGGCCATGTGGGCGGCTCCATGGATCTAGCCGACCTGATGGCCGTGCTGTACGGCGAGGTCATGCATTTTGACCCCAAGAACCCCCGGGATCCCGACCGTGACTGGCTGGTGCTTTCCAAGGGTCACGCGGGCCCGGTGGCCTACGCCACCTTCGGTCTCATGGGCTTCTATCCCATGGAGGAGGCCTATACCCTCAACCAGCCCCATACCAAGTTCCCCAGCCACACCGACCGGAAGCTGACCCCCGGCGTGGATCTGACCACCGGCTCTCTGGGCCAAGGGGCTTCCACCGCCACAGGCGCGGCCCTGGGCAACAAGATTGACGGCCGCACCAACCATGTATTCTGTGTGGTGGGCGACGGCGAGGCCGACGAGGGCCAGGTGTGGGAGGCGTTCCACTTTGCCTACGCCCACAAGCTGGACAACCTGATCTACATCATCGACAACAACGGCTATCAACTGGACGGCAAGACCGCCGACATCCTCGACCACGGCGACATCGCCAAAAAGGCGGCGGGCTTCGGCCTGTACACCCAGGAGATCGACGGCCACGACGTGGAGGCCATCTATCAGGCCATCCAGAACGCCTATGACAAGAAGGGCGTGCCCTCCTGCATCGTGCTGGACACCATCAAGGGCAAGGGCGCGACCTTTGCCGAGCCCAAGCGGGAGCACTCCTCCCAGCCCAGCGAGGAGGCATGGCAGGAGGCCATCGCCGCCGCCGAGAAAGCATTGCAGGAGGTGCGGAAATGAAACGGGAACTGATCGCCAAGCATGAAAAGGACAGCCGCGCCTGCCGGGACGCCTTCGCCCTGACGCTGAAGGACATGATGGCCGCCGACAAGAGCGTGTGCTATGTGGACTGCGACCTGATGGGCTGCGTCAACACCAAGCAGCTCATGGCCGCCTACCCCGACCGGGCCTATGAGGCGGGCATCGCTGAGGCCAACGCCGCCGGTGTGTGCGCAGGCCTTGCCGCCACCGGCAAGAAGGTGTATCTCCACACCTTCGGCACCTTTGCCAGCCGCCGCATCTATGACCAGATCTACATGTCTGCCGCCTATGCCGATCTGCCGGTGCATGTGTTTGGCTCCGACGCAGGCGTGTGCGCCGCCTTCAACGGCGGCACCCATATGCCGCTGGAGGACGCCGCCATGTACCTGTCCATCCCCCAGGCGGTGGTCACCGACCCCTGCGACTACGCCCAGTTGAAGGCTGTCACCCAGCAGGTGGCGGACTGCGACTGCGTCACCTATACCCGCTTCGTCCGGAAGGACATCATCCAGGTCTACGGCGACGGCACAGAGTTTACGCTGGGCAAGGGCGTCGTCCTCCATGAGAGCGACGGGGACCAGGCCACCATTATCACCTCCGGCATTATGGTGGACGAGGCGCTGAAGGCCTATGAGCAGCTTCAGGCCGAGGGCATCGCCGTCCGTGTGGTGGATATGTTCACCTGGAAGCCGCTGGACGAGGAGCTGGTGGTGAAGTGCGCCGTCGAGACCGGCGCCATCGTCACCGCCGAGAACCACAACGTCACCTGCGGTCTGGGCAGCGTCGTGGCCAACTGCCTGGCCAAGAATCGCCCCACCGTGCAGGAGTTCGTGGGCGTGGATGACCAGTTCGGCCAGGTGGGCCCCCAGGCATTCCTGATGGATGAATACGGCCTGCGGGCCGCCAACATCGTGGCCGCCGTGAAGAAAGCAATCGCGAGAAAATAAGAAAAGGAGTACAGAATTATGGCAATGGATGCTTTTTCCGCCAGTCTGATGGCTGACAAGCGCGAGATCATCTTCGCGCCCACCGTATATAAGTTCCAGACCTTCGCCCAGATGGCGGAGGAGTTTAAGCTGAACGAGCGTGACGTGGTGCTGACCAACGAGTTCATCTATACACCCTTCATGAAGGAGCTGGGTCTCAAGTGCAGCTTCGTGTTCCAGGAGAAGTTCGGTGCGGGTGAGCCCTCTGAGGCCATGATCCAGACCATGTACGACGCCATCCCCTATGACAGCTATGACCGGGTCATCGCCGTGGGCGGCGGTGCCATCATGGATCTGTGCAAGCTGCTGGGCTGCAAGCGGCCCGACAGCGTCCACGAGCTGTACTATAAGCGCTTCCCCGTTGTCCATGAAAAGGACGTTATCGCCATCCCCACCACCTGCGGCACCGGCAGCGAGTGCACCAACATCTCCGTGGCCATCGTGAAAACGGAGATCGACGGCCAGCTCACCGGCGGCGAGACCAAACTGGGTCTGGTGTCCGATGACATCATCCCCAACAAGGTGTGCCTGATCCCTGAGCTTATCAAGACCCTGCCCTACAAGCCCTTCGCCTGCTCCGCCATCGACGCGCTGGTGCACGCCACCGAGTCCTTCCTGAGCCCCCACCGCAAGACCATCACCAGTGAGATGTTCTCTGTGAAAGCCATGGACATGATCCTGAAGGGCTTCAAGCTCATTGACGAGAAGGGTCAGGACGCCCGGTTCGAGTATCTGGACGAGTTCGTGACCGCCAGCTTCTTCGCCGGCATCGCTTTCCTGAAGGCGGGCTGCGGCCCCGTCCACGGCATGAGCTTCCCTTTGGGCGGCACCTATCATGTGCCTCACGGCGAGAGCAATTATATGCTGTTCGGCGCGATCCTGCGGTACTATGATCGCAACGACCCCAATGGCGAGATCATGAAGTTCAAAAAGCTGGTGGCAGATATCACCGGCTGCAAGGCGGAGGATGCCATCGGCTACCTGTGCGACCTGCTGCAGCGAATCCTGCCCCTGCGTCCCCTGCGTGACTGCGGCTTCACCGAGGCGGACTTCAAGTCCTTCCCCCTCAGCGTGGAGGCCAACCAGCAGCGGCTGATGACCAACGCTTACTACCCCTTCGACTTGGATGCCGAGGAGGCCATTTACCGCGAGTGTTATTGAGCAACGGAAAGGAGAATCTCTATGCCAGCAGGAAAAGCAAAAGAAGCGCGTGCATTTGGAAGCCCTTCCCGCTATATCCAAGGGCCCGGTGAGATCAACAATTTGCCTAAGTTTGCGGCAAATTATGGTAATACCGCGCTTGCAATCGTTGACACTTTTTGTTACAATGATTATAAGAAAAAGTTACCGCTTTTGTTTGAAGCATCGGACATGACCTGCTATGTCGTGGAATTTTCCGGTGCGAGCTCCACGGAGACGCTGAACCGTATTGTGGCGTATTGCAAGACACTGCCGGAGATCCCAGATACCTTTATCGGTATCGGCGGTGGGCAGGCCTGCGATATAAACAAAGCTGTTGGTGCCACATTCCGTAAGGCATTTATCAGCGTCCCCACCTCTTTGGCAACGGATGCGCCGACTTCGACGCATACCATTATCAATGATCCCGGCTGTATGCCGTGTCTGATGGTACACTATAAGAATCCCGATTATGTGGTAGTGGATACGGAAATTACGATCGGTTCCCCAATCAAGATGCTGATCTCCGGAATTGGTGACGCTCTGGCGACCTATATTGAGGCAGAGGCATCCTATGCCAACAACAATGTCTGTAATGCCGGTGACGGCGCATACAAGCCGACCAGAATGGCCATGGCTCTGGCAAAGTTGTCTTATGATATTTTATTGGAAAAAGGACTGGAGGCGCTGCGTGCCGCAAAATGTCATGCACGGACGCCTGCTTATGAGGATGTTGCGGAAGCAACGATCCTCCTGTCAGGCCTTGGCTTTGAATGTACAGGTGTTTCTATCGCGCATGGATTGCAGGCGGGTTTTTATGTTCTGCCCAATACGGGACTGCTGCACGGACAGGGTGTAGGTTATTGCGCGCTGATTCAACTGATCCTTCAAAATGATCCGGAACGCTTTGCGAGAGTATTTGATTTCTGTCACAGAGTAGGCCTGCCTGTCTGCACAAAGGATATCGGCCTGACAGATGAAAATCGCAGGGAATATGTAGAGAAGCTGGTGGATGCGGTGTATGGCAAACGTTGGAATGTATGCAACATGCCGTTCTATATTTCCCGAGATATGCTGATCAATGCGATCTACTACCTTGATGCCTATGCGTCAGAGCATGGCGTGCAATGAATCCCAGCAGAGAAACTACTATAAAATGAAGTAATGAGAGGCGTGGCACCGAAACTATGAAGGCAACGATTAAATCCATAGCAGAATTAGCAAATACATCATCCGCAACAGTCTCTCGCGCATTATCCAACCGTGGATACGTGGGAGCGGAAACACGCCGCCGGATCGAAAGTGCCGCGCTTGAGCTGGGCTATGATTTCAAAAGGTCGCAATTGGGCCAGGATGAGCAGAATGCCAAAATTGTTCTGGTGGTTTCCTCCAATCTGATCAGCCAGGTTTATATTGATTATTTCAAGGGACTGACAGCTTATCTTGGCGAAAAGGGGTACTTCTGTTTCCAGGCGTTCAGCAATGCGAACCCCGAAAGGGAGGTAGAATGTATCCGTTTTGCAGACCAGAATCGCTTTGGCGCTGTTGTTCTGCTGAATGTGGCGGAAACTCCGAAGCTGATTTCCCTGTTGGAGAAGATCAACTGTCCGGTAGTGCTGATCAATCGCTATCTGCGGGCTACGGATACGGATGCGGTTTGTGTGGATAATTACCGGGGCGGCTATATGGCAGCCAAATACTTGATTGATGCGGGACACAACCGTATTGTGTATCTGACGGGAAATGCCAATTCCGTTGTCACCCAAGATCGTCTGTTGGGCTTCCAGGACGCTATGCATGACGCCGGACTGAAACTAGACAGCAAAGATATACTGCTTGGCGATTTGACGGAGGCCAGCGGCGAGCGGTTTGGAGAGTATCTGGCACAGAACAAGGAACAGTATACTGCCGCGTTTGCATCCAATGATGCAATGGCGGTAGGCCTGTTGAACAGCCTGTGCCGGAACCATGTCGCTGTTCCGGACGATATCAGTATCCTCAGCTTTGATACGACGCCCATTGTTAAGAACGCGAAGGTGAGATTGACAACGATCGGCTTTGACAGCTATGAAATGGGTCGGGCCGCCGGTGAATTGGTGGTGCAGAAAATGTGCCAGAAGGAAGGCGTTTCCCGCCGGATCGTTTACCCGGCTGAGATTGACGAAGGCGAAAGCGTAAAGCGGCTGGTAGAATAACAGACCAAGCGGCGAGAATAATAAGAATATCCGCGGGAAAGAAAAGCTTCCCCGCGGATATTCTTTGTTTTTTTCAAAAAGTCGAGATGAGAAGGAGAAGGTGTGCATCTTCCACGACAGCATACCATGTGCAGGAATCACCGGCCAAGCCGCATCCCAACACGGTACGCCGCCAGTCCAATGACAACGCCCAGCACCGCGCCCGCCAGAATGTCACTGGGATAGTGGACGAACAGATAGAGCCGCGAAAAGGCGATGACCGCTGCCAGCGGGATGGCCGCCCAGCCGAACTTCCGGTTCGTTTTTGTCAGCACCGTGGCGCCGATCACAGAGGACAGCGTATGGCCGGAAGGGAACGAGTAGTCCGTGGGCGAGGCGATCAGCAGCTTCATGCTGTCATCCAGCCAGCAGGGCCGTGGCCGGGCAATGAGGTTCTTCAGGCACACGTTGCCCACCAGCACGCCCACAGCAAGGCCCGCCAGCAATATCACGCCCTGTCGGCGGTACTTCTTGGTGCAGAGCATCACGCCTGCCGCCAGCAGCCAGATAGCGCCGCCGCTGCCCAATAGTGTCAGCTTCGGCATCAGCGCATCCAGCGCCCCGCAGGACAGGTTGTCGTGTATCCAGTAAAGGATCGTCTGATCCGGATTCATGCCTTCGCCACGCTCCTCTCGGTGGTTCTCCGCAGCAGTTCCAGCCCCACCAGAAGGCCCACGCCCAGCAGGAAGGCCAGCGGCCGGAAGGAAGCCGCGTCCAGCGGCGGCTGGGGCGTCTGCAAACTGGCGGGCCCCATGGCGATGGCGTACAATGAGCCCAGCATCAGCCCCAGGATGAACCAGATCATGGCGGAGCGATGCTTCCGCAGCGCGGCGCGGATGGCCTTGATGGACAGCGCCACCCCGGCGATGACGCCGAAGCCCAGCGCCATCAGCCCCGGCACCACATGCAGGTCAAGGTGCAGAAACTGCCGGATGGCCTGGATCACCGGCAGATACACCCCGGCGATCAGCAGTATGGAGGAGCCGGAGATGCCCGGCAGTACCATGGCGGTGATGGCCACCGCCCCGGACAGGAACAGATATCCCACGCCTACCAGGCCGGGCCGCGCCATATCCACCGTCAGCAGGCCGGAGCCGGAGCGCAGCATGGTCAGCCCCACCACCAGCGCCATGCCCAGCAGGGCAAAGGGCGCCGCCTGCCAGCGGCACAGGGAACCTCTTTCCGCCAGCGCCACAAAGGGGATGGACGCCACCGTCAGCCCCAGAAACAGGCTGCTCATGAAGTAGATATGGGCGGAAAACAGACTGGCCAGCAGTGCCACGCACAGCCCCATGCCGGCGATCCAGCCGATGCCCAGCTTCAGAAGATAGGCCAGCGCCGTCTTTCGGGCGGCATTGTCCCGGCCGAACAGGTCATGGAGGGCGTTGATAAACCGGTCATAGAAGCCCAGGATAAACGCCACCGTGCCGCCGGACACGCCGGGCACGCTGTCCGCCAGCGCCATGCAGAAGCCGTGAACAGGCGTCAGAAAACGCATCATCACACCGCCGCCTTCTTCCGCTGGGGCGCGTCGCGCACGATGAGGAACGCGGCCACCGCCAGCAGATTCCCCACCAGGCCCAGGATCATCCACAGGGACTTGTTCATGCCCGCGTTGACGGCGCTGCGGTACAGCCACGCCGCCGTCAGCAGCCAATAATAGGCCGCCAGCAGCACCCACAGCAGCCCCAGCACGCCGAAGAATACAAAGTGTCCCGGCGTCAGCGGCGTGATCTGGCTTTTCCAGGCATCCTCGCTGTCGTGGCCGCCATGCTCGCCGTCGTGGTGATCCTCGCCATAGGTCTGCTCCAGGGCGGCGGCCTCCCTGATCTGCTGGGACAGGCTCAGGGGGATAGCCACGGCGCTGAGCACCGCCAGCACCACCGCCAGCAGGATCACCAGCTTATAGGCCTTGGCGTAGTTCTTCCGCATTACCATCTCGTGCATACGAATACCTCCTATGAGACATAAAAAACGGTTTCTTCTATCTTGGATGTTTCCATGATAGAAGAAACCGTTAAACACCGTATGAAGAAAAATGAAACAGAGTTTAAACTGCCAGTTTATACCCCACGCCCCACACGGTCTGCAGCAGCCGGGGCTCGGCGGGATCGTCCTCGACCTTCTCCCGCAGCCGCTTCATGTGTACCGCCACGGTGATGTTGTCCCCCAGGGATTCCAGCCCCCAGATCATTTCGTACAGATCCTCCCGGCTGAACACCTGGCCCGGATGGCGCATGAGGAACAGCAGCAGCTCGTACTCCTTGTTTTTCAGGGGCACCGGCACGCCGTTTTTCGTGATCTGGTGGCAGGCGGTGTCCGCCGCCAGCGGCCCGGCGGTCAACAGCGTGGTCTCCGCCGCCGCGGGCTTCAGCCGCCGGTACTGGGCCAGATGGGCCTTGACCCTGGCCACCAGCACGCTGGGAGAGAAGGGCTTTTCGATGTAGTCGTCGGCGCCGTAGCCCAGGCCACGGATCTTGTCCACATCCTTGCCCAGGGCCGTGACCATCAGGATGGGGATGTCCTTGGCCTCCCGCACCTTCCGGCAGATGGTAAAGCCGTCCATTCCCGGCAGCATCAGGTCGAGAAGCAGCAGGTCGAAGGGCTGCGCCAGCGCCGCAGCCAGGCCCGAGGTGCCGTCGGTGCAGACACTGACCTCATAGCCGCTCAGCTCCAGATAGTCCCGCTCGATGGCGGCGATGTCCGCGTCGTCCTCGATGATCAGTATTTTCGCCATGTTATCCCTCCTTGTCAATCGATGGTAGCGGCAGCGTCACGATCACCCGCAGCCCGCCGTTCTCCGCGTTCTCCGCCCGGACGGTGCCGTGCAGCTCGTCACAGGCCTTTTTCACCACCGCAAGGCCGATGCCGCTGCCGCTTCCGGGCGCTGTCCGGGCGGCGTCGCCCCGGTAGAATACGTCAAACAGGCGGGACAGCTGCTCCGGCGGCACACCCGCGCCGTTGTCGGTGAAGGCGATGGCCGCCGTATTGCCGGTTCTCTCCGCTGTGATGCGAACGGAAACGTCCTCCCGCCCGCCGTATTTGCGGCTGTTGTCCAGCAGGTTCACCGCGATGCGCCGCAGCAGCTCACGGTCGGCCAGCACGGTCATCTCCGGTACGTCCACCGTGACCGCCACGTCCTCCTGCTCGTCGGCCACGGCCTCCAGCGCGGGACGCAGCGCCAACGGCTCCACATGGACAGGATACTGGCTGACGTCCATGCGGGCGAAGGCAAACAGCCGGTTTACCAGCGTCTCCATGTCCGCCTCCTTGGCGTAGATGGTCTGCAGATACCGCTGGCGTGTGGCCTCGTCCTGGGCCACGCCCTCCAGCAGGCCCTCTGTGTAGGCGCGGATGGCGGTCAGGGGGCTTTTCAGGTCATGGGACATGCCGGCGATCAGCTCCTGCTTCTGCTGCTGGGCCGCCTGCTGCTGCTCCAGCGAGGCTTTCAGCCGGGCTGCCATTTCGTCCACCGCGTCGCAGGCGGCCTTGAATTCGTCCGGCGCACCGTAGGCGATGGGGGTGTCCAGATCGCCGTCCCGGATGCGGGCCACCCCCGCCGTCAGGGTGTCCAGCGGCTGGGAGATATGGCGGAACAGGTGCCGCGTCAGGTACAGATTGGTCAGCGCCACCGTTCCCAGCAGCAGCACCGCCGCGATGGCGGCAAAGAGGCTCAGTGTCAGCTTAAAGCCGTGGAGCACGGCCTCGATCTGCTCCGCCGCGTCGTGCAGCGTCATCAGGTTGCCCCGCAGCAGCAACAGCGCTGCGCCCAGTCCCAGCAGAAGCAATACCGCCGCCGCCAGGATCGGGATCACCAGCATGGCGATATTGGAGCGCGCCAGCCGCTTTTTGATGGTCATGCCCATCCCTCCTCTGTGTCAGTGGGATCATTATACCACATCCGCCGCGAAAGTGTTAAACGGAGATTAAACTGTGAGAAAACATCACCGAAAATCAGGTGACTTTCGGTGGTGTGGTCTGCTTTGGTCAGGCCCGGCAGCTCGCCATAGATGGCGGCGTTGTCCTGGCCCAGATCCGGAGCGGGGCGGGAGATGTCAGCCTTGGTGCACAGCGGGGTATACAGCTTGTCGTTGCCGCAGCAGCCGAAGCCGGAGACAGTGCCGTATCTGTGAAATTCCTGCTCCCTTAGATGACGAGGCAAATCGCGCCTTTTATATCCATCCTGTCTTTTATCAAGGTCGACGGCAAAAAGGTATATGAACCGGCAAAAGTATTTAAAGAGGGTGTCAACTGGCCTATCGTTTTGGCGATCGGCGCGCTTTCTGCCATTGGCGGACTGGTTGTGTCTGATGAGGCCGGCGTAAAGGTCTGGCTCAGCGACTGCCTGTCAAGCCAGTTTACCAACTTCGGTTTTGTTGGATATCTGATCTTTGCGATTGCCGCAGCGGCATACCCTTCCCGCTACCCACCGATACATTGCCAAGGAGCGGCACGCTTTCGCGTGCCGCTCCTTGGCGTATGCAGGATATGGGAGAAAACAGAGATGTCTTGGGATCGGTAAGCGTTCAGATCTTCAGCGCCGCCTCCAGGGCGTCGCCGGTAGCCAGCACCGCGTTGCCGGGGGCCTTGGCGGCCTCGCCGATCACCAGCACCTGGCCGGCCACCTTCTCGGCGGTGTCCTTCAGGGCGGTGTTGGAGCGGGAGCCCATGGCCAGCACGATGTTGTCATAGCCCCGCAGGGAACCGGTGGAGCCGTCCGCCAGGGCGTAGTCCACGCCGTCGATGTAGAACTGGGTCACCTTGGCGCCGGGACGCAGCAGGACGTGGTTCTCCTCGAAGTTCTCGAACATGTAGCGGCGGTTCTCCGGGGTCACGTCGGCGGCGATGACGTCCTTCATCTCGATGACTGCCACCTGATGGCCCCGCTCGGCCAGATACTCGGCGGCCTCGCAGCCTACCATGCCGCCGCCCACCACCAGGACGCTCTTGCCCATCTGGGCTTTGCCGTCCAGCATGTCCTGGGCGGTCACATAGCCGCAGTCGGAGAGACCGGGGATGGGCAGGATCAAGGGCGTGGAGCCAGTGGCCAGAATGATGGCGTCGGGGGCAAGGGAGCGCAGCAGCATCTCGTCGGCCTCCACGCCGCAGCGCAGGTCGACGCCTGCCTGCTGGCACTTGACGATCATAGAGCGGATGGCCTCGGTCAACTGTCCCTTGCCGGTGGGATAGGCGGCGATGCGGAAGTTGCCGCCCAGCTCGTTGGACTTCTCCACCAGCGTTACCTGATGGCCGCGGACGGCGCAGGCCCACGCGGCGTACAGGCCGCCGGGGCCGCCGCCCACCACGGTGACGCGCTTCTTCTCCGGAGCGGGGGACAGCTCACACTCACGGCCCACGCAGGGGTTCACCGCGCAGGTGATGGGCTTACCGGCAAACATGTTGGGCACGCAGCCCAGCAGGCAGCCGATGCAGGGCGAGAGCGTCTCCAGCTGGCCGTTCCGGGCCTTGGCAGGCAGCTCCGGGTCGGCGATGCTCTGGCGGCCGAAGGCGATGAGGTCGGCCCGGCCCTGCTTCACCAGCAGCTCGGCGTACTGGGGCTCGGTGAACCGGCCCACGGCGATGACGGGCACGGACACCGCCCGCTTGATCTCCGTTACCAGGTCGGCGTTGAAGCCGCCGTGGGTGACGCCGGGGGCCCACATGAACTCGTCATGCAGGTGGACGGCGCGGGTCACATGCAGGGCGTCCACGCCGCACTCCTGCTCCAGATAGGCCGCCACCGCCGCCGCGTCCTGCACGCTCTGGCCGCCCTCCACCTCGTCGCAGGCGTTGATGCGGCACAGAATGGGCAGGTTGCCGCCGGTCTTGCGGCGGATGTTCTCGATGATGAGCCGGGGCAGGCGCATGCGGTTCTCAAAGCAGCCGCCGAACTCGTCGGTGCGGTTGTTGGTGCGCTGGGAGATGAAGGTGCTGACCAGATACCCGTGGGCGCAGTGTACCTCCACCATGTCGATACCAGCCTGCTGGGCCCGGCGTGCCGCGTCGCCGTAGCACTCGATGATGCGGTAGACCTCCTCGTTGGACACCGCCTCCGGGATCTCCCGGCCCGCCGAGGCGGGCATGGCGCTGGCGGCCTTCAGGGGATAGCCCGTCAGGGCGGAGTTGCCCTCGGGGCCCGCGTGCTGCAGTTGGATGGACACCTTAGCGCCGTAGGCATGGCAGGCGTCCGCCACACGGCGGAAGCTCTCCACCGTGTCGTCAGAGAACAGACAGGGCTTCCGGGGGCCGCCCTTGGCCTCCCGGTACACCACCGTGGACTCGATGGTGATGAGACCGAAGCCGCCCTTGGCCCGGGCCTGATAGTAGGACAGGGAACGCTCGCTGAGACTGCCGTCGGTGTTGGCAAGGTTGTTGCCCATGGGAGGCACCACAAAGCGGTTGGGAACGGTCACCGTGCCGATCTGCACGGGAGAAAACATGGTCGGGAATTTCATCATCGCACCTCACTTCTTCAAAATCGCGTCAGGAGAAGAACTTCTCCAGCACTTCCTGGGCGGGCATATCCTTGCCGGTGAACAGCTTGAAGGCCGCCACGCCCTGCCACAGCAGCATGCCGATGCCGCCGACGGCGGCCTTGCAGCCCGCCGCCTTGGCCTCCTGGATCATGCGGGTCTCGCGGGGGTTGTATACCGTGTCCGCCACCACCAGGTCGGCGCGGAACAGGGAGGGGTCAATAAGGGTCTCGCCATCCAGGGGCTTCATGCCCACCTTGGTGGCGTTTACCAGAATGTCGCAGTTCTTCACCGCCTCGGCCAGCGCGGCGCTGTCCTCCAGCGGTGTAATGGACGCCTTGCAGCCGGGGACGGCCTGGGCCAGCTTCTCCACGGTGTGCTGGCCGTTGGCGTAAAACTCGTCGTCGCGGTTGAAGATGGCGATCTCCGCCGCGCCGTCCAGTGCCGCCTGCACGCAGATGGCGGTGGCCGCGCCGCCCGCACCCAGCACCACCAGACGCTGGCCCTTCACCTCGATGCCGTGCTCGTGGAGGTTGCGGACGAAGCCCACACCGTCGGTGTTGTGGCCGGTCAGCCTGCCGTCCTCACTGACGGTGACGGTGTTGCACGCGCCGATGAGCCGTGCGGCGGGGGACAGCTCGTCCAGATAGGCCGCCACGGCGGTCTTGCAGGGCATGGTGATGTTGAAGCCGCCCACGCCCAGCGTCTTGAGAGCCTGCACGCCCGCTTCGGTCTGCTCCAGAGGAATGTTGAAGGCCAGATACGCGGCGTCAAGGCCGGTGCGCTGGAAGCTGTAATTATACATGGCGGGGGAGCCGGAGTGTCCCACCGGGGAGCCGATCAGGCAAAAGAGCTTGGTATGTCCGGAAATTCTGCTTTCCATAGTGTCATCCTCCTGTATGTCGTCGATGTTGTTTACTGTTCCAGTACTTCGGGCCATGCCTGGGCCAGCACGGCGCGGGTGGCGTCGAAGTTGGCCTTGGCCGCGGCGGCCACGCCGGTGGCCAGGATCTCGTCGCTGATGACCTCCACGCCCATGACGGCGGGCTGGATGCCCTTGTCCCGCAGCATCTTCACGAAGCCTGCGGTATCGCCATAGCCGGTGCCGGGCAGCATGCGGTCATGCATGGACTCGTCCCGGAGGATGCTCTTGGCGTAGGGATGGGCCTGCACGTCGTTGATCTGCACGGCCACAATCTTCTCGGCGGGGATGTCCGCCAGCAGCGCCTGGTCATAGGGCTGACCGGCCCGCACCCAGTGCCAGGAGTCCAGGATCAGCTTGGCATTGTCGCAGCCGGAGGCCTTCACCACGGCCCATGCCTTCTTGATATCGGGCAGGCCGCTGTAGGGCATGGGCTCCACGCCGATGGTATACTTTCCGGCGCGGCGGCACAGCTCACGCAGCTTCTGGGCGGTGTGCTCCACGGAGTAGTTCTCCATCAACCCGCAGTTGATGTGGTTCACGCCGAACAGCTCGCACATGTGGAAGCACATCTGCTCCTTGTACTTCTGCTCATAGGAGCGGTGCTCCTCCGCCCACTGGACGATGTACTCCACCTCGGTGACCTTCATGCCGTACTTGTCCAGAATGGCCAGGATGTCGGCGTCGAACAGCCCCTCGTTCAGGGCGTCCACATAGGTCTCCGCCCGCAGGCCGATGCCCTCAAAGCCCGCCTCCTTGGCGGCGGATACGCGCTCCTCGAAGGTGCACTGGTCGCCCAGGGTCCAGGAGCTGATGGTGATGGGATACTTCTGAGACATGGTAGGTTCCTCCTCAAATTACATTATTTTGTATGATGTGTTAGGTTTCGTTGACCTGCCGCAGTACGGCGCGGCAGACTTCTTCAATGGTCAGCTCTGAGGTATCGACGGTCACGTCGGCGGCGGCCTCGTAGGCGCCGCGGCGCTGGGCCATCAGGGCGGCGATGTCCGCCACATTCTTTTTTCCTTGCAATAGCGGGCGCTCGTCGCTGTCTTTGACACGCTCCAGGATCACCTCAGGCCGTGCGGTCAGCAGCACCACCGTGCCGCAGCGGCGCATGGCGTCCACATTTTCCTGCCGCATGGCCACCCCGCCGCCGCAGGAGACCAGACAGGTGCTTCCGGCGGCCAGACCCTCCAGCAGCGCCGTTTCGCAGGCGCGGAAGTGGCTCTCGCCCTTTTGGGCGAAGATCTCCGGGATGGTCATGCCCTCGTTTTGGGCGATCTGCTGATCCATCTCGATGACCGGAAGCTTCAGCATCCGGCCCAGGGCGGCGGAGACGGAGGTCTTGCCCACACCCATGAAGCCGATAAAGAACAGTGTTTTCATGTTACTGCACCTGCGCGGCGCGCTCCCGCTTCTGGCAGATGTTCAGGTACACCGCCAGCAGGATGCCCACCAGCGTCACCGCCATGTTGAACAGCACCACCAGCCGGGGGCCGTTGGCGCCGCCCACACGGGTCAGCACACCGGCCACGCTGATGACGATGTAGTTGGCCACGCTGGAGGAGATCATGACGATGGAGGTGATGACGCCACGGTTCTTGGGGAACATCTCGTTGGCCACCGCCGTCACCAGCTGCAGCACGCCGCCCGCCGCGAAGAAGCCCAGCAGGAAGCCGCCTGCCAGACACATGACCGGCTTCTGGATGAAGTAGATGGCCGCCAGCGTCGCCAGCGCCACGCAGGGATAGATCACCAGGATCTTGGCGGGCTCCACATTCCGCTTCAGCAGCGCCGCGCTGACGAACAGCGCCACCACGATGCCCACGGAGTAGAAGGACTGGATCTTGCTGGGGTCGGCCAGACCGTACAGCGTGCCCAGCTCCTGATTGCAGTTCATCCACAGCATGAAGGTGGTAGAGGTGGTGAAGCCCAGACACACCAGCACGATGGCCGCGGGGGTGAAGTGCATCTTCGCCTTCTTCTGGCCCTTGACCTTCACCACCTTTTCAAAGGGCGGGAAGGGCAGGAACGTCAGCAGGATGCCGTCGGCGATGATGATGACCGCCGTGGCGATAAAGATGGTGCGGAAGGGCAGGGCGTGGGCCGCTACAAAGCCGATGGCGAAGGGCAGCAGGAACTGTGCGATGGAGATGGACAGCTTGGTGAAGATGTTGGCGATGGTGCCCTTCTCCTTGAAGATCTCCATGCAGGAGGGGGTGATGCTGGTATCCAGGAAGGAGTTTGCCATACCGCTGACCACCGCCAGGGCATAGCCCACATACAGGTTGGGGGCAAAGGTGATGCCCAGCAGGAAGATAGCGTACAGTCCGCAGCCGATCAGGGCGGAGAGCCGCCGTCCCAGCCGGTCGCTGAGAGGCCCGGCCACGGGGAAGGCCACGAGACGGCCCAGTCCGATGGCGGCGATGACCGCCACCACGCCGGAGACGTCGTAGCTGCCGTCAGCCAGTGTTGCCGCACCCCACAGGGCGGCGAAGTTCTGCTTGTACTGTCCCATAATGGTGGCTGCCACGCCCAGAACGAAATAGGTGATGTACAGGGCCAGCGCCGTGGGATAGTATTTGCGGGATTCCACAGTCTGGTTCATGATGATGTTCCTTTCTCTTCTCGTTATTTTCAGTTGTTCAGTTGTCAGGTATACAGAAGCGCTTTGATCTCCTCAATGGGCATCTCCAGTCCGCTGTACAGCCGGAAGGCTTCGGCCCCCTGGCACAGCAGCATGCCCAGTCCGTCGCAGGTTCTGCATCCGGCGGCCCGGGCGTCCCGCAGCAGCTTCGTCTCCGGCGGGGCGTACACCACGTCCGTCACCACCAGCTCGGGGCGGAAGCAGCTCTGGTCGGTGATGACGCTGCGCTCCACATCCGGGGCCATGCCTACCCGTGTGGCGTTGGAGAGAATGTCGCAGCGGCGGATGGTCTTGTAGAGATCCCGCCCGTCGTCCAGATCGTGAAGGGAGAGGGAGCACTCCGGCGCGGCCTTGCGGATGTTCTCCAACGTCTGCTCCACACGGGGCCAGAACTCGTCCCTCCGGTTGAACACCGCGATCTCCGCCGCGCCCTCCAGCGCCGCCTGACCGGCGATGGCCGAGGCGGCTCCGCCGCCGCCCAGCAGCACGATGCGCTTGCCCTTTACCTCTACGCCGCCGCGGCGGAGGTTCTGGGTGTAGCCCATGCCGTCGGTGTTGTAGCCGGTCAGCACGCCGCCGTCGTTGACGATGACGTTCACCGCGCCGATGGCCTGCGCCTCCGGGGACAGCTTATCCAGATACGGGATCACCGCGCTTTTGCAGGGCATGGTCACATTGGCGCCCCGCATATTCAGCGTGCGGATGGCCTGCACCGCCGCGTCCGCCTGCTCCTGGGTCACGTCAAAGGCCAGATACGCCCAGTCGAGGCCGTACTTGGCGAAGCAGTGGTTGTACATGGCCGGGGATTTGGAATGTGCCACCGGGGTGCCCATCAGCCCCAGCATGGTGGTGGTTCCTGAGAGATGCATGCTCGATGCCTCCTTCTTGCCGCTTGCGCCGCGGCTTTTGTTGTCTGGCTCCACTGTACCGCAATGCCAAAGAATTAACAAATCAATTTTTTCCATAAAAACCATAGATTTCTTTTATGGTTTGTTGTATACTTAGTGCAGGGAAAAGGAGGGGCAACGGTATGAATTTGTTGCATTTGCGGTACTTTGTGGAGCTGGCCCATACCCAGCACTATACCCGCGCGGCGGAGCAGCTGTGCATCACGCAGCCCAGCCTCAGCCACGCCATCGCCCAGATGGAGGGCGAATTGGGCGTGCCCCTGTTTGAAAAGCGGGGCCGCAATGTGGCGCTGACCCATTTCGGAGAGCAGTTCCTCACCTGCGCCCAGCAGACGTTGGCCACGTTGGATGAGGGTGTGGATGCCCTGCGCCGGGTGGGCCGGGGCGAGGGTGTGATCCGCCTTGGCCTGCTGCGGACGCTGGGCGTGGATTTCGTGCCGGGCCTTGCCTCCCGCTTTCTGGCGGCCAATCCGGAGAAGAACATCCGCTTTACCTTCCACACCGGCGTTACCAGCCAGCTGCTGGAGGGCCTGCTGGCCCACCAGTATGACCTGGTGTTCTCCTCCCGGCCCGCGCCGGAGATGGGCCTGACCTCCATCCCTGTGGAGCAGCAGGATCTGGTGCTGATCGTGCCCCGGAACCATCCGCTGGCCCGGTTCCACACGGTGGATCTGGCCGATACGCTGCCCTATCCCCAGGTGTATTTCAGCAAGGGCAGCGGCCTGCGGGATGTGATCGACGGGCTCTTTGACCAGATTGGCGAGCGGCCCCACATCGCCTACGAGACCGAGGAGGATCAGGTGATCGCCGGGCTGGTGGCCCACGGCTTCGGCATCGCGGTGGTGCCCTATATGGAGATGCTGCTGCGGCTGGAGGTGAAGATCATCCAGATCGTCCGCCCGGTGTGGGAGCGGAATTTCTATATGGTCAGCGACGACCGGGCATTTCAGTCCCCGGCGGTGCGCCAGTTCCGGCAGTTTATTCTGGACGGCACGTCGTTGTAAATCTGCCCAAATCTACGGCGGTCAATTTGAACGTATAGATGCTTTCTATGGATTTCGTTTGAAAAATGCATAAGAAAACAGGCTGTTTTGGTATCGAAACAGCCTGTTTTTTGCCGTTTTTACTTATTTTTCCATCCGTTATGCACAATTACTCAGGCATAAAAGCCGCAGTGCTTTTACCGCCCCGCTGCGCTGCAAAATGTTTTAATTACCCTCTTGACACACAATACTATGTGGTGTATAGTATAACGCGAAAGGGGGCATGACATATGCTTGACCCACAGATGAAGCGGGGATTGCTGGAAGCCTGCGTGCTGTCGGCGCTGGCCAGGGGGGATTCCTATGGTTATAAGATCGTGAAGGATCTGTCCGTATGCGTGAAGGTGTCGGAATCCACGCTGTATCCCATCCTGCGGCGGCTGGAGAGCGGCGGCGCGCTGACGGTGTACAGCGTGGAGCACAACAGCCGCCTGCGGAAGTTTTATCATCTGACAGAACAGGGGCGACAGCAGCTGGCCGCCGCCGTGGAGGATTGGAAGGAGCTGGAATCGATGTATGAATTTATCAGGGGAGGACTGCGGCATGAGCAAGGCTGATTTTCTGCGCCTGCTGGAGCGGGCGCTGGCGCAGCTGTCGGAAGAGGAGCGCCAGAAGAATCTGGAGTATTACAGCGAGCTGCTGGACGATATGATGGAGGAGGGCATGACCGAGGCGGAGGCTACCGCCAAGCTGGGCAGCCCCGGCCAGATCGCCCAGAGCATCCTGCAGGAGATGCCCTTGGGCAAGCTGGTCAGCACCCGCATGAAGCCCAAGAGCGGCTGGACGCCGCTGGCCATCGTGCTGGCGGTGGTGGGCAGCCCTGTGTGGGTGCCGCTGCTGCTGGCGGGCGCTGCCGTCGTGCTGGCGCTGTTCGTGTCCATCTGGGCGCTGGGCTTTGCGGCGGTGGCGGTCGTGATCGCTCTGGCGGTGGCCGTGGTGGCCGCGCCCATCATCGCCATCCGGGCCGCGATGCTGACGCTGCCGGTGGGCCTGATGCTGCTGGGCGCGGGACTGGTGCTGCTGGGCCTGTGCGTGCTGGGCGGATTGATGGCAGTGGAGCTGTGCAAGCTGCTGTGGCAGCTGACGGTGTGGCTGGCCCATAAGATCAAGGGCCTGTTCATCCGGAAGGAGGAAAATGTATGAAGAAATCGATAAAGATCACGCTGATCGTGGCGGCGGCGTTGGTAGGACTGGGCCTGTGCCTGTCCGCGGCGGGCTTTGCCATGGGCGGACGGCTGGGCGAATTGAAAGGTCTGCATCTTGACCCCGCCACGGGGAAGTGGGAGCAGGTAAACGAAGCGGGAAATGTGGTGAACGACTACACAGGAGGCGACTATGCGCTGCCGGAGGGGACGGACATCACGGCGCTGGACATCGACTGGATCTCCGGCGAGGTGGAGATCCTGGTGACCAGCGGCGATGCTGTTTCCCTGATGGAGCGGGTGGAGCGCGGCACCTCCGCTTCCTACGCCATGACGGTGTCGGAGCAGGACAGCGTGCTGAAGGTGCGGTATGTGGAGGACGAGTTCCTGACACTGCCGGATCTGCCTGCCAAAAAGCTGGTGGTACATCTTCCTCGTGAGGTGGCGGAGAGCCTGACGGCGGTGAGCTTCAGCAGCGTGTCCGCCGACTTTGATGTGGATCCGCTGACGGTGCGGGACAGCTTCACCTTCAGCAGCGTCTCCGGTGATCTGGAGACGGACTTTATCACGGCGGAGAATGTAAATGCGGAGGTAAGCACCGTGTCCGGCAAGATCAGTCTGGACGGCAGCTTCCGCCAAGTGACCGGCGAGAACACCAGCGGCGAGATCGACCTGACGCTGCGCACCTGCCCCGAAAAGCTCGACATTGGCACCGTCAGCGGTAAGGTGGATGTGGAGCTGCCCCGGGATGCCGGGTTCACGCTGGATTACAGCACGGTATCCGGTGATCTGGAATGTGACTTTGCCGTCAAGCGGAGCGGCGAAAAGCTCGTCAGCGGCGACGGTGGATGTGATATTTCTGTCAGCACCACCAGCGGCGATCTGAAGGTCGAAACCATCGACTAACATGCAAAAAGAGACCTGTGCGCAAGCACAGGTCTCTTTATTATATGTTATTCCTTGGCACTTAGCTCCACGGCGTGGCGCAGGAAGCTGAGGGGCGGCACCGGCCTGGGCAGCTGCATGGTGAACACCATCTGGGGCGTTTTCGGCTCCCGGAGGGGCAGGCCGTCGCAGTCGGTCATCACCGGGGCGGTGATGGTAAAGGGGCAGGTATCGGGGCCAACCACCTCCAGTTCGTCACCGGCGGCAAACTTGTTCCGCAGACTCAGCGTGGCCAGGCCGTTCGCGTCGCAGCCGGTCACCACGGCGCAGATCTGCCAGTCCCGTATGTACCGGGCATTGTCGTAATACTGCCCGGGCTGGCCGTAGAAAAAGCCGGTGGAGTAGTGCCGGTGGCTGACGTGCTCTACCTCGTCACGCCAGACCGGATCGATGGGACGGCCCGCCGCGATATCGTCCAGCACATGGCGATAAGCCCCGGTGACGATGGCGGCGTAGTAGCCGGATTTGGCACGGCCCTCGATCTTCAGGCAGTCCACCCCCGCGTCCATGAGGTCGTCCAGATGGTCGATCATGCACATGTCGCGGCTGTTCATGATATAGGTGCCCTTTTCATCCTCGAACACGGGGAAGTACTCGCCGGGGCGCTTTTCTTCCATCAGGGCGTACTGATAGCGGCAGGGCTGGGCGCACTGGCCCCGGTTGGCGTCCCGTCCCGTCATATAGTTGCTTAAAAGGCACCGTCCCGAGTAGCTGACGCACATGGCCCCGTGGCAGAAGGTCTCGATCTCCAGCTCGCTGGGCGCCTTGGCCCGGATGGTGCGGATCTCGTCCAGACTCAGCTCACGGGCCAGCACCACGCGGGTGGCGCCTAGATCATACCATGCGGCGGCGGAGGCGTAGTTGGCGATGGACTGCTGGGTGGAGATATGCCGTTGGCAGTGGGGCGCGTATTTGCCCGCCAGCGTGAAGGCGCCCAGGTCGGCCACGATCAGGGCGTCCACCCCGGCGTCGTCCAGACGCTCCAGATGGGCGGGCAGCCGCTCCACCTCGCCGCTGCGGGGCATGGTGTTGACGGTGACATGCACCTTCACGCCGTGGTCATGGGCGTATTGTACGGCGCGGGGCAGCTCCTCGTCGGTAAAGTTACCGGCGAAGGAGCGCATGCCGAAAGCGGTGCCCGCCAGGTACACCGCGTCGGCGCCGTAGACCACGGCCATCTGCAATTTTTCCCAGTCCCCGGCAGGGGACAGCAATTCAGGCTTTTTCCGTTCCATCAGTCAGGCTGGTACATGTCGCTGTTGATAAAGGCGAGATGTTCGTTGTAGGTTTTGAAGAAGTGGTTCACACCGTCCTTACCGGCGGCGAAGTAGTAATACTCGGTGTCGTTGGGGTAGATGGCCGCCTTAATGGAGTCAAGGCCGGGGCAGCAGATGGGGCCGGCAGGCAGTCCGGGATACTTGTAGGTGTTATAGGGGCTGTCCATGTTCTGGTCAAAGGCGGTCTTGTCCTTGCCCTCCAGAGACAGGGCGTAGTAGATGGTGGTATCCAGCTGCAGATAGCCGTAGGTTTCCCGGTCGGTGGTGTTCAGACGGTTATAGAGGACAGAGGCGATGTTCTTCCGCTCGGTCTCGTCGCCGATACCCTCCTTCTCGATGATGGAGGCCATGGTGACGATGTCGTACAGGGAATAGCCGCTGGCGTTGATGTCGGCCATCATGTCGTCGTCAAACTGGGCGACGAAGTTGGTCAGCATGGTGTCGATGTCGTACACGGCGGTCTTTTCCGGGTCAAAGGCCTGGGTGGTGGGGAACAGGAAGCCCTCCATGCGGTTCACCTTGCCCAGCATGTCCTCCTTCAGGAAGCTGTAGCTCTGGAACTCGAAGTTGGCACAGGCGTCCTCCAGCTCCTCGCGGGTGGAGATACCGGCCTCGGTCATGATGTCGATGATCTCGTTGACGGTCTTGCCCTCGGGGATGACCACCTCGATCCAGCCGTCCTTGTTGACCTTATCGGCCTCGTAGTCGTGCATGTTCAGGATCAGGCTGCGGTAATCCATGTCGCTGTTCAGGTCATACTCGCCGGGGTCGATGTTCTTGCTGGCGTGGAAGAAGATGCCGCAGAACTTGAAAAAGCCCCGGTAGTTGATGAGACCTGCGTCCTTCAGCTTCTTGGCCACGTCGCCCACGCTGTCCCCCTCGTCCACGGTGATCTTGACCTCTACATAGTCCTTGTTCAGGGAACATAGGTCGTTGAACAGCAGCCAGCCGATCCCCGCCAGCAGGCAGGAGCCCAGCACCACGCAGGCCAGATAGATGGCGGTGCGCTGGGCGGCGCGCTTGCTCTTTTTCTTCTTCTTTTTGGGGGCATGACCGCTGCCCGCGCTCTGGCGGCGCACCTCTTCGGCGTTATAATAGGCGGTCTCGAAATTGTTGTTCTGATCTTTGGGCATAGTCGTATATTCCTTTCTTGTGAAAGCTCGGCATTACAGCAGGTCGCGAAGCTTGTCCAGCACCTCGGCATGGATCTCCTCGCGGCTGCGCATCACGCCGTCTCTGGCACAGTCGATCCTTGTCCAGCCGCAGTAGTCCGTCACGAAGGCGGCGTTTTCCCGGCAGCGGCGCAGGTATTCCTCGTCCTGCTCGTGAACGTCGGCGGTGGTGTGGGTGGCCTGCTCCCGCAGGCGCATCATCTGCTCGCTCAGCTCCGTGGGCAGATCCAGGTACAGCACCCGTGTGGGGCGGGGCAGCTCCAGCAGGTCGTACTCGAAGTGGAACAGCCAGTCCAGGAAGGGCCTGCGCTGCTCCGGCGGCAGCTTGGAGGTCTGGTGCACCGCGTTGGAGGTGGTATACCGGTCGGCGATCAGCAGGCCGCCCTGGCGGTAGTATTCGCCCCAGTCCTGCTTATAGGAGGCGTAGCGATCCACCGCGTAGAAGGTGGAGGCGGCATAGGCGTTCACATCGTCGGGATGGCTGCCGAAGGCGCCGCCCAGATACAGGCGGATCAGCGCCGACGATTCCTCACTGTACCGGGGGAAGGCCAGGCGGCGGAAGGGGATGCCCTGCTTTTCCAGGGCCTGGCACAGCAGCTCCGTCTGTGTGGCCTTGCCGGAACCGTCGGTTCCCTCAAATACGATCAGCTTTCCCATAACGCGTGTCTCCTTTGCATGGTCATACGCATATCATTATACCACCATTTTAACCATTTGTAAAGAAAACATGACCACGGCCTTTTTGCCTTGCCAGACGTGGGGTGAGCATGGTATAATGCAAATAGACATTCCAGGTGATTTGCGTTGACTTTCCCCCTTGCGGGAAATAGGAGAAAGAACATGAAAAAGATCATAGCACTGCTGGTGAGCCTGATCATGATCGCGGGCTTATGGGTAAGCGCGTTCGCCGCCGTGATCCGGGATGGCGATAAGCTGTATGACGACGCTTCGGCGGCCTATACCTATGTAAATGGAGCGTATATGGCCGGCGGAGACAACTATCTGCCCCACTTTGAGGATGAGGACGGCGTCTGGTACGCTGTGGGCGGCGCGGCGGGAAAGCCCCTGCACGTCAAGAACGGCGGCACGGTGGAGCTGACCCTGGGCAGCGAGATCAAAGACCGCGACGGCATTCTCTATCACTACAAGGCGGAGCCGGTGGAAAAGCAGGACTGGTCTTGCCGTCAGGATCAGCTGAAGCAGGGCTTCCGCTATGAAAATGAGGACGGCGACACCATATACTGCGTGCAGGATAAGCAAGGCGATATTCGCGTGCTGGTAAATGACGCGCTCTATACGGTGAGTGTCTATGAGCCGATCCGGGGCCAGCATCTTCTGTACAGCGAGGATGGCGCCGATGTTCCCGTGGCGGGCAAGGTGGGCGTGTACGAGGCCAGGTGCGCCGCCTGCGACAAGCTGATCCAGTATCAGAAGACCAATGTTACCGTGGGCAATTATCTGTATCAGGATGTGACGATGCCCTATCCGGAATGGTGTGCCAATTACGCGGGGACGGCGGCGAAGCCGGAGCATGCCCAGTGGATCACCGGGTACATCTATGTGATCGGCGAGAACGGCAACGTGACCGGCGGCGCCGGTACGGTGAAGCCGCCTGTCTCCCAGCCGGACTACGCGGCCAACACCGCCGTGAAGGACGGCGCCACCCTGTACAGCGGTACGGCTTCCTATACCTATGTAGACGCGCCGTATAAGGCTGGCGAGGAAAACTATCTGCCGCATTTTGTGGGTATGGACGGCATGTGGTATACCCTGGGCGGCCCGGATGGCACGCCCCTGCGGGACAGAAGCGGCCAGACGGCGGATCTGACGCTGGGCGGCGCGGTTCAGGATTACGATGCGCTGCTGTATGAATATGAGGGTCGTGAGGTGGCCTCTCAGGCGTGGTCTTGCACCACCGACGCGCTGCGTCCCGGCTGGAAGTATGTGGACGAGAACGGCGACGTGGTGTACTGTGTTGCGGATCAGGCGGCCTCGGAGGCTGATGGCGGGTTTGCGCTGGTCAGATGCGGCGGCTCCGTTTATAGGACGGTGGCCTATGAGCCGGTCAAGGGACAGCACCTGCTGTACACCGCCACGGATATGACCGGCACTCCCATCGAGGTGGAGCTTTCCGGCCGTGTGGGCGTGTACGAAGCCCGCTGTGCCGCCTGCGGCAAGATGGTGCAGTATCAGAGAACCAACCTGACCGAGGGTGAGCCGCTGCGTCAGGATCTGACGAAGGAGTATCCTGAGTGGTTGTCGGCATTTATGCTTACCGCGGCCAAGCCTGACGACGCCGCGTGGGTCACGGGCGCCATCTATCTGGTGGGCGTAAGCAGCAGCGCGCCGGGAACGGAGCCGCCTGCCGCGGAGCCTGATCCCACGGCCACCACCACGCTGAAAAACGGCGATGTGCTGAATGACAGATCCGCCACCTACGTCTATGTCAACGAGCCCTATGAACCCGGCCAGGTGAACTACGCGCCGCATTTCCAGGACAGCACCGGCACCTGGTACGCCATCGGCGGCAAGAACGACACGCCGCTGTACGGTAGGGACGGCAAGCAGGCCGACCTGAACCGCGGCGACGCCATCCGGGATGAGGACGCGCTGCGCTATGACTATCAGGGCCAGTGGGTGGATAAGCAGGTCTGGTCGTGCCATCAGGATCAGATCAGGGCCGGCTTCACCTACACCGACGAAAATGACGATACCGTATACTGCGTGCTGGCTTACGGCACTGGTGAGCCGGTGCGTGTCCTGTACGGCGGCCGGATCTATGACACGATCTCCTATGTTCCCATCACGGGCCAGCATCTGCTGTATAACCGGACGGATGAAAACGGAAGGGTGATCGAGGCCGAGGCCAGCGGCAAGGTGGGCGTCTACTGGGCCAAATGCGCCGCCTGCGGCAAAATGATCCAGTACCAGCACACCAATATTGCCCAGGGCGGCCAGCTGCGTCAGGATCTGACCCTGGAATACGCCGATTGGGCAGCAACATTTGGCATCACCGTGGCCAAGCCGCTGAATACGGAGTGGACGAGCGGCAGCATCTATGTGGCGGGCGAGAGCGACGCCCGGACGGATGTGAACGGCGACGGCAGAGTCTCCGTTCTGGACGTGGCGCGGCTGTATGAGCTGATCACCGGCAGCGGCGACGCCGAGACGCTGCGGCAGCAGGCGGACGTGAACAATGACGGCCAGGCGGATGTATACGACCTGCAGCGGCTGTATGAGATCGTGGCCGGGATCCGGGATTTCTGATCATTTATGGAAAAGAGCCCGCGCTTCACACGGTGAGGCGCGGGCTTTCCGAATGGGCAGGGAAGGGCAGACTTGCCAACCGGGCCGGTCTGTGCTACAATACTGCGTAGTTTTGCGAACAAGCAAGGAGGCGTGTGCCATGACGGAGACGGTAAAGCCCCAGCTGGCAGCCCATGACCGCTGCACCGGCTGCGGCGCCTGTGCCAGCGGCTGCCCCAAGGGCGCCATCCATATGGTGCGGGATAAGGAGGGCTTCCTCTATCCCCAGATCACCGACGGCTGCGTCAGCTGCGGCCACTGTGCCCATGTGTGTCCCGTGCTGAAGCAGCGGGAGGTGCGGGGCCAGAGCGCGGTGTTCGCCGTGTGGAACGAGGACAGCGCCGTGTGCGCCCACTCTACGGCGGGCGGCGTTTTCACGGCGCTGGCGGACTACGCCCTGGAGTGCGGCGGCGTGGTATTCGGCGCGGCGCTGGATGAGAAGCTCCAGGTGCGGCACATGGCCGTGAAGAATAAAGAGGATCTGCGGCTGCTGCGGGGCGCGAAGCCCATCCAGAGCGAACTGGGCGAGACGTTCCAGCAGGTGCAGCTCTATCTGGAGCAGGGGCGGTTCGTGCTGTTTTCCGGTACGCCGTGCCAGGTGGACGGGCTGTACCGCTTTCTGGGTGAGCATCCGGAGAAGCTGCTGACCTGCGATTTTGCCTGCAGCGGCGTGGGTTCCCCCGGCGTGTGGGCCAGATTCGTAGAGTCCATGGTCTACGTCAAGCGCCGCCAGGCGGTGGACGTGCGGTTCTGCGACAAGCTGAAGGGGGAGAAGGATCGCCGGTTCCGGGTATGGTTCGAGGGCGGCGGCACCTTCGACGCGCCCCTGGGCAAGTGCCAGCCGGGGCGGGGTATCCTGCGGCGGCTGTTCCTGCGGCCCGCCTGCTATCACTGCGCCTATGCCAATGTGAACCGGCCCGGCGACCTGACCATGGCCCTGTTCCGCAACGCCCCCAAGGATTTCCATCCCCAGCAGCAGAAGGAGGGCATGTCCCTGCTGCTGATCAACACCGTCAAGGGTGCTCATATCTTCGACCAGCTCTCTCTGAAGCGGGAGCTTCGGACGCTGGAGGAGGCTGTGGCGGGCGATGCGGCCCTGCGCTGCGCAGCTGCCGCGCCGCCGGATCGGCAGAAGTTCTTTGAGGAGCTGGAGCGGGCGCCCTTCCGCAAGGTGTGTGACCGCTTCTTCTCCGTGCGGCCCTATCAGGCCAGGAAGAGCGGCGGACTGACGGCCCTGAAGGAGAAGCTATGGAAAAAACGCTGATGCATACCTGCTGCGCCCCCTGTTCGGTGGCCTGTATCCACCAGCTGCGCGGCGAGGGGATCGAGCCGGTGTCCTACTGGTTCAATCCCAACATCCACCCCTATCAGGAGTACAAGGCCCGGCGGGATACGCTGATGGCCTACGCCCCCACCATCAACATGGAGCTGATCGTGCAGGAGGACTATGGCCTGCGGGATTTCTGCCGGGCGGTGGCGGAGGATATCGACCACCGCTGCGGCCACTGCTACACGGTGCGGCTGGAGCAGACGGCCCGGTTCGCCGCCGAGCATGGCTTTGACAGCTTTACCTCCACGCTGTTCGTCAGCCCCTATCAGCAGCATGAGCGGATGGCGGAAATTGCCCGGGAAATGGGCGAGCGCTACGGCGTGAAGTTCCTGTACCGGGACTTCCGGCCCGGCTTCCGCGCCGGACAGCAGGAGGCCCGTGAGCTGGGCTTCTACATGCAGAAATACTGCGGCTGCGTGTTCAGCGAGGAGGAGCGCTATCTCAAGCAGATCCAGCGGGACAGGAAGGAACCGCTGAAGCATATCGGTTGACAGAAAAAGCAGGGCTTTCCGGAGGAAAAGCCCTGCTTTTGACGTGCGGCGGGGCACATTGGCCCCGCCCTACAAGACGATCAGCGATAGAACGCCGTAGGGCGGGGTGACCACACCCCGCCTCCGATATGTGGTAACGTTATCGGTGTTTGCTTTGTAGGGGCCGGCGTCCTCGACGGCCCGCCAATCACTGGCATGGAATCCCAGATTTTTCGCCAGCGTTAAAACGGTATCACACCCATGACCGCCGCGTCGCGGGGATCGAGAAAAATGCCGCCCGTCAGGGGCAGCGCCGTCAGGATCAGATACGCCACCCCCAGCAGGATGGCCAGCAGATACCACACCAGCTCACCGCCCCGCAGACGGCGGCGCAGCAGGAGGTGATACAGCGCCATGCCGCCTGCCGTGGCGGCGGAAAACAGCAGCCACAGGGGCATGACGCCCCACAGAAGCCGGCATAATAGGATCATCAGCGCCGTGGCGGTCAGCAGGGCGGCGCAGTGCCCGCCCCGGGAGGTACCGTCCTCCGGCTCCAGCCGCCACAGCAGCAGCGCCGCGGTCAGGTACGGCCAGAACACCAGCTTGCCCAGCTCCCAGGGGCTTTCGTTCATGGGGGAGAGTACCTCCGTGGCGGGGCAGGGGAGGGCCTGAGCCAGTCCCCGCAGCAGCACGGCGGCGGCTGCCGCCAGCAGGAAGGCCCAGAGATAGCGCAGCTTCCGGAACATGGGCATCGCTCCTTTTTCATGGCATTTTTCATATCTTCTCTCTATCCCTATGCGCGCCGCCGCCGGTAAAGAACCCGTTAGACTTGACAGCCTCTGGCGGGAGGGACTATAATAACAATATCTGTCTCTTCACTGATCTTCTTGTACAAAGAGGTAATCTGTTTCATGAACATTCGATTGATCACCCGCACGGTTGGCTATATCCTGTGGGTGGAGGCGGGCTTTATGCTGCTGCCTCTGCTGGTAAGCCTGGGATATGGCGACGGCTGCTGGGAGGCGTTCCTCTCCTCGGCGCTGCTGTGCGGTATTCTGGGCTCACTGGCCTATCTGGTGCCGGTGAACCGTATGCGGATGCAGGGCCGGGACGGCTATGCCGCCGTGGCGCTGGCCTGGGTGGCGCTGACGCTGCTGGGCGCGTTTCCGTATCTGCTGTCGGACACCATCCCCTCCTTTGTGGACGCCCTGTTTGAGACGGCCTCCGGCCTGACTACCACCGGCGCCACCATTCTGGACTCGGTGGAGACCATGCCGCCCAGTATCCTCTTCTGGCGCAGCGAGACCCAGTGGATGGGCGGCATGGGCGTTCTGGTGCTGTTCCTTGCCCTGACGCCCCATCTGGGCGACGGCGCGTACTACCTGATGAAGGCGGAAAGCCCCGGCCCCATCAAGTCCAAGCTGGTACCCCGCGTGGGCGGCACCGCCAAGATCCTGTATACCATCTATATCGTGCTGACGGCGGCGGAGGCCGTGGCCCTGAAGATCGCGGGCATGTCCTGGTTCGACGCGGTGAACCACGCCTTTACCACCATCGCCACCGGCGGCTTCTCCGTCCGGAATGCCTCCATCGCCGAGTACCAGTCCGACGCCATTACCTGGGTCATCGTGGCCTTTACGTTCCTGGCGGGCATCAATTTCTCGCTGCTGTACGCCGTTGTCCGGGGCCGCATCAAGGACGCCCTGCGCAGCGAGGAGCTGCGTTGGTACCTGCTGATTTTGGCCGTCACCATCACCCTCATCTGCGTGGATCTCCATGTAGAGCTGGGACAGGGCTGGTATGAGTCCGCCAAGGACGCCGCCTTCCAGGCCACCACCATCATGAGCACCACCGGCTACGCCACCAAGGACTTCACCCTGTGGCCCACCTTCAGCCGGTGTATCCTGGTGCTGCTGATGTATGTGGGCGGCTGCGCCGGTTCCACCGCGGGCGGCATGAAGATCAGCCGATTGATGCTGCAGGTGAAGAGCCTGCGGCGTGAGCTGGATCACATCATCCACCCCAACCGGGTGTCCGTCATCACCATGGACGGCCAGAGCGTGGACGAAAGAGCCGTTACCTCCGCCCACATGTTCCAGGTGGCGTATCTGATGATCCTGATGGCCGGTACGCTGGTGGTGTCGCTGGACGTGCTGGGCTTTACGGAGTCCTTCGTGGCGGCGCTGACCTGCGTCAGCAACGTGGGCCCGTCCCTGGGCGCGCTGGGCCCCATGGCCAACTTCGCGCCCCTCTCCTGGTTCAGCAAGCTGGTGCTGGCCCTGATCATGCTGATGGGCCGTCTGGAGCTGATGCCCCTGCTGGTGCTGCTGAGCCCCTCCACCTGGCGCAACAAATAAAGAATCAAGCGCTCAGACGCAAGGTCTGGGCGCTTATCTTGCCGCAAAAATTTCTTCCATCGAAAGGAGCGTGATCCCATGGCGTCCGCCGGAACCAAGGACATGACCCACGGCGTTCCCTGGCGTCTCATCAGCGTGTTTGCCGTCCCGATTTTTCTCAGCCAGCTCTTCCAGCAGCTCTATAACACCGCCGACGCGCTGATCGTCAGCAAATTCCTGGGGGATAACGCCCTGGCCGCCGTCAGCGCCTCGGGCCCGCTGGTGTTCCTGATGGTCAGCTTCTTTGCCGGCGCGGCCACCGGCGCAGGCGTTGCCATCTCCCGCTATTTCGGCGCGGGGGACTATGACCGGGTGTCCCGCACCATCCACACCACGGTGCTGCTGGGCCTGTTCAGCAGCATCTTCCTCACCGCCGTGGGCGTGGGCTTCACCCCCACGCTGCTGCGGTGGATGGAGACCGACCCCGAGGTGATGGCCGATGCAGTCAGCTACTTCCGCTGCTACTTCGCCGGGATCGGCACGGTGGTCATGTACAACACCTTCACCGGCATCATGAACGCCCTGGGCGACAGCCGCCGTCCCCTGTACTACCTGATCGTCTCGTCCCTGACCAACATCGCCCTTGACCTGCTGTTTGTGGGCGTGTTCCGGTGGGGCGTGTGGTCGGCGGCCATCGCCACCATCCTGTCCCAGGCGGTCAGCGTGGTGCTGTGCCTGCTGCACCTGACGAAGAAGGGCACCATCTTCCAGCTCCGCTGGAGCGCCCTGCGGATCGACGGCGCGCTGCTGCGGGAGATCCTGCGCTACGGCCTGCCCGCCGGGGTGCAGAACTCCGTCATCGCCCTGGCCAACGTGGTGGTGCAGACCAACATCAACTCCTTCGGCAAGGACGCCATGGCGGCCTACGGCGCGTATTCCAAGATCGAGGGCTTCGCCTTCCTGCCGGTCACCAGCTTCTCCATGGCCATCACCACCTACGTCAGCCAGAATCTGGGCGCGGGGCAGAAGGAGCGGGCCCGCCGGGGCGCACGGTTCGGCATCCTGGCCGCACCCGCCATTGCCGAGGTCATCGGTATATTGACGTACCTGACCGCTCCTGCGCTGATCGGCCTGTTCTCCAAGACACCGGCGGTGCTGGCCCTGGGCGTGCTGGAGACCCGCACCATCTCCCTCTTTTACTTCCTGCTGGCCTTCTCCCACGCGGTGGCCAGCGTCTGCCGCGGCGCGGGCAAGGCCTTCGTTCCCATGGCCATCATGCTGTCCATCTGGTGCGTGATCCGTATCCTGTACATCATGCTGATGATGCGCCTGTTTCACCAGATCGTCTACGTCTATTGGGCGTATCCCCTCACCTGGGCCCTCAGCTCGGTGATCTATTTCCTGTACTTCCGCTTCTCCCACTGGCAGGACGGCTTTGACGCCAAGCCGGAAAAAGCATAAAAAAGTGACCGGTCAAAGACCGGTCACTTTTTCAGCCTGCTGATCACATGCTGTTGGTCACGATGCGCCATTGACCGTTATTCACAATGCACCATCTGCCGTCGTCATATTGGCTGAGATAGAAGTACTCCGTGACGGTGCCGCTCTCCCGTGAGGTCAAAGCGCTGTCGTATCGGGTCTCATACACCGCCTTGACCGCCACAAAGTGGTCGGCGATGGATCTGTCGATCCAGCCATAGGACTGGGCCAGGTCGACGTCGCTGTACATGGCCACGACGCGCGCCGTCTCCGTCTCGTCGATGGCGGCGGAGATCACGCGAGTACTGACGGTGGCGGGCTTCTGGGCGTCCGCCTCAATGGCCTTGCGCACCACCTCTACCGGGTCGGCGGCGGGCACCTGAAGCCAGCCGTCATACTGGTCAAAGCGCAGCACAGCGAAGCCTTCCCGGCCGATAGAGGAGTTGACTGTGATCTCGTAGGGCCCGCCGCCGGGCGTCAGCTCAACGGTGCCGTTGAAGGGGTCATAGAACTTCCAGTTGGCGTGAGGAACGCCGTCGCTGTCATTCTCCACGCCGCCGGATACCACCGTGAAGGTGGCGCCGGGACACACCATGAAGTAGGTGTTTTCATAGACCTGATTTTCGTCCTCCTGCACGGTTCCCTTGCCGGTGTAGTACACGTTCGTCACCTCCACCGTCAGATCCTCATAGGTGAAGGTCTGGGTGCTCAGCTCTGCCTTATCCGGCAGGAAAGACAGTCCGTCAGGCGGGGTGATCTCCACCTCCGGCGTATTGCCCTCCGGAAGTGTGCCGGGGTTCCAGTTGGCGCCGTTCTGCCGTACCAGCTCATAGAGCTCGTGATCCCGGAAATAGGCGTGGAGCAGCTCATCATCCGGAATAGTGACATCGGATATTGCCGCGGTGGGATCCAGTACACGCACGATATCCGGCGGCGTGGTGTAGCAGGATATCATCAGATCATGGCCGCCGACTGTATAGGCCCCGACCTGATAGAAGATATTTTGCCCTTCGACGAAGGCAGCTTCCTGCGCCGCCAGAAAGTCCTCCTCTGTGATCTCATAGGCGGCGGCGCGGTTGATGGCCGCCACCATCTGCTCCCAGTCGATATCGGGATAGAAGCGGGAGACCGTTGCCATATCCAGATCATCCACCGTCAGTTCCGCCATCATCGTAGCAATTTGGCCAAGATCGGCGGACGGTTCAGTCTTCTTCGCTCCCGTGAAGGTACAGCCTACGCACAGCGCCGCGGCCAGCACCAGCGCGATGGCGGCCAATGCCGCCGTCCGGGGCTTCTTGGCCAGCAGGACGATCCGCTCGTGGAGGTTGGTCTTGCCGCCGTCCATGGTGGTGGCCGTCAGCAGGGGGCTTGCGCCCCGGCCGCAGGCCATGCGGATCAGCGTGCGGCCATAGGCGGCCCGCTCACCCTCGCCCAGGGCGCGGATGGTGGCCTCGTCACAGGCCAACTCCCCATCTTGACGGGACAGCTTCGCCGCCCACCACACCAGCGGATTCCACCAGTGCAGCGCCAGACACACCGCCCGCAGCAGCGCCCACATATGGTCACCGTGGCGGAAATGGGTGGTCTCATGGGCCACCGTGTGGCGCAGCAATGTGTCGTCCTCCGCTGCCTCCGGGGTCACATAGACGGCGGGGCGGAACAGGCCGAACAGGCACGGCACCGCCCGTTCCTCCGCCACATAGACCGGCAGGGAAGCGCCCTCCACCGTCAGGGGACGGCGGCTTTTCCGCAGCCTTCCGGCAAAGCGGAGATTTGCGGTCAGGAACATCAGCAGCGTCACCGCCGCGCCGCCCCACCATACCGGCAGCAGGATCTTGCGGAGGGTCAGGGCGCTCTCCATGCGGCTGAACTGGTCGTTTGTGACGTTGGGCGCTACCGTCACCGGCGTATCCGGCATCAGCGGCCCGGCGGGATAGCCCTCCACCGTGCCATTGTCCGCCTGCCAGATGGTGTCCACATCCCGGACGCTCTCCACCGCCTGTACCGCCGGGGCCTTTTCCACCACCGACATGACGCTGATGTCCGTGCTGCCGAAGCTGACGGGGATCAGCAGCCGCGCCAGCACCAGCAGCCACAGGGCGTATTGCAGCCGCAGGCTGATTTTTCCCCGCAGCAGATACCGCAGGGCGATCACCGCAAGGATCAGGATACACGAGGATACCACCCATTCAATCATGATTTTCCTCCACTTCCCGCAAAATGGCGTACAGCTTGTCGATCTCCTCCTGGGGCAGCGTCTGCTTCTTCACCAGCGAACTGACCATCATGCTGACGCTGCCCTGATACACCCGCTCCAGCAGGTGCTCCGTCTCCTGCACCGCCGCGTCCTCACGGGCCACCTGGGGACGGTAGTGCTTCACGCCGCCCTCGCTCTCCGCGCTGACGGCGCCCTTGTCCTCCAGCCGCCGCAGCAGCGTCAAGGTGGTGCTGCGGCTCCAGCCGGTCCTGGTGTGCATGGCGTCGATGATGGCCCGCCCCGTCTGGGGCGCGGCCGCCCACAGGCACTCCATCACCTGCCACTCCGCCTCGGTCAAACCCATATGGGCCATTGCTCTCACCTCCCGTTGTCTACATCTGTAATCACAATGTAGCATATCGGTTTACGTTTGTCAACAGGAAGATGGGGGATTATTGTACGATGATCCATTCGTAGGGGCGGGGCTCTGCCCTGCCCGCCGTACAACGGAAGTGCCCTTGTAAACCGAAAGGGAGGGGTAAAACCCCTCCCCTACGCACGAACACCCCACCGCAGACAAAAACCCCCTCCGGTGTACCGGAGGGGGCTCGCATATCACAGATCCACAATGACCACTTCATGGCCCGTGGCGGGCAGGAACTTGTCCAGCACGTCGCGGGTTTTCAGCCGCAGGGTGCTGGTGCAGATGCAGGGATGACAGGAGAGATACGGCGCGTCATATACCTCACGATCCATCAGCAGCTGTACCCGATGCTCTTCATCATTGGCAAGGCCAAGGATCGTCGCGGAGCCGGGATGGCAGCGCAGCAGCTCCCACAGGTTTTCCTCCGGTGCAAAGCTGAGCCGGGAGGAGCCGATCTGGGCGCTGAGATCCTTGGTGTGGAAAGGCTTGTCCGGCGGCATGCACAGCAGATAGAAACTGGTTTTCTGCCGGTTGCACAGAAAAAGATTCTTGCACACAGGCATGCCCAACACATCGCTTACGCTGGCGCACAGCTCCATATTGAAGGCGGCTTCGTGGCTGACACGATCATAGTCGATGCCGAGCTTTTCCAGCAGGTCAAAGGCTGCCGCCTCCTGCGGCAGCAGCGCTCCCTCCGGACGGGTATTGCGGAATATCGGAGAAATCGTCATATGGCTTACTCCTTTCCCACCAGCATGTCGCCCACGCGGTAGATGTCGCCTGCGCCCACGGTCAGGATCATGTCGCCGGGCTGGGCGATCTTGCGCAGGGCCTCCGCCGTCTCCCTCAGGGTGGCGCAGTAGACGCTGCCGGGGATCTGGGCGCACAGGTCGCGGGAGGATACGCCCACGTCGTTGGTCTCGCGGGCGGCGTAGATCTCCGCCAGCACCGCCACATCCACGGTGCGCAGCTCCCGGACGAAATCGTCAAACAGCGCCTTGGTGCGGGTGTAGGTATGGGGCTGGAAGGCGCAGATCAGCCGCTTGTGGGGCAGGCTGCGGGCCATGTCCAGCAGGGCGTGGAGCTCGTCGGGATGGTGGGCGTAGTCGTCGTACACTCTGGCCCCGTTGAATGCACCCTTGTACTGGAACCGCCGCTCGGCCCCGCCGAAGGAGGCCAGTCCCTCCTCCACCGACTTGCCGTCGATACCCAGCACATAGGCGGCGGCCGCCGCGGCCAGCGCGTTGGAGATGTTGTGCTTGCCGGGAACGTGCAGCTCCACATGGGCATAGGGCTTGCCGCCGGCCACCACGTCGAAGCAAGGGAAGCCGTCGAAGAACGCCACATTGTCGGCGTATACGGCGGCGCTGTGATCCTTCACGCTGAACCACCGCACCGGACGGTCAATACCCGCCAGCGCCGTCCGCGCACCCTCGTCGTCGCCGTTGGCGATGATGAAGCCGGTCTCCGGCGTCAGGCAGGCGAACTGCCGGAAGGAATGCTCGATATCGTTCAGATCCTTGAAGAAGTCCAGATGATCCGCCGCCACGTTCAGGATCACCGCCACGGTGGGGAAGAAATTCAGGAAGGAGTTGCAGTATTCGCAGCTCTCCAGAATGATGGTGTCGCCCTTGCCCACCCGGTAGCCCTTGCCAAGCAGGGGCAGGGTGCCGCCGATCATGACGGTGGGATCCTTCTGGGCCGCCATGAAGATATGGGTGGCCATGGAGGTGGTGGTGGTCTTGCCGTGGGTGCCGGAGATGCACAGGGCGTTGCGGTACGCCTGCATGATGGCGCCCCAGCCCTGGGCCCGCTCGTAGACGGGGATGCCACGGGCGATGGCCCCGGCAATCTCGGGGTTGCTGTCGTGGATGGCGGCGGTGCGGATCACCAGGTCGCAGTTCTGCAGATTCTCGGCGCTGTGGCCGATGGCAACGGGGATGCCCACGCTGCGCAGGTGCTTCACCGTGTCGCTGTCGGTCATGTCGGAGCCCTGTACGCTCAGGCCCATGCCCTTGAGCACCTCGGCCAGGGCGCACATGGATACGCCGCCGATGCCCGCCATATGGACGCGGACGCCGCCGCGCAGGAAATGCCGGATATCCTCAGTGGGATGCATCATATCGATTCCTCCAAAAGGGCGGTTTTGCAGCCGCCGCTTGTATTTTTCTTGAAAAAACATTATAATACACCTGTAAGCAAAGTGCAACCGTCATTGTTGCTCAAATTCTGCGGAAAACAGGCGAGGGGAGGCGAATACCATGATCCCACGGGAGGTCTGCGCCGTGCTGCAGACGCTGGAGCGGGCCGGACACGAGGCGTATATCGTGGGCGGCTGCGTCCGGGACATCCTCATGGACAAACCGCCCCACGACTGGGACGTGACCACCTCGGCCCTGCCGGAGGAGACCATGGCCCTCTTTGACCACTTCGCCATCCCAACCGGATTGCGGCACGGCACCGTGACCGTCCGCAGCGGAGAGACAGCCTGTGAGGTCACCACCTTCCGCACCGACGGGGACTATCCCGACCACCGGCACCCCGCCGCCGTCACCTTCACCCGCAGCCTGCGGGAGGATCTTCGCCGCCGCGACCTGACGGTGAACGCCATGGCCATGGACGTGCACGGCACGCTCCACGATCCCTTCGGCGGCCAGGCGGACATCCGCCGCCGCATCCTGCGGTGCGTGGGAGAGCCGGAGCGCCGCTTTCAGGAGGACGCCCTGCGGATCCTGCGGACGCTGCGGTTCTCCGCCACACTGGGCTTCGCCATCGAGGCGGACACCCACCGCTCCCTGCGGGAGCGGCGGGACGACCTGCGGTATGTGGCGGCGGAGCGGGTGCGGGAGGAGCTGACGAAGCTGCTGTGCGGCGCGGACGTGCTGCGCGTCCTGCTGGAGGATTCCCAGGTGCTGGGTGTGGTGCTGCCGGAGATACTGCCCTGCGTGGGCTTTGACCAGCACAACCGCCACCACTGCTACGACGTGTGGGGCCATACGGCCCACGCTGTGGCCGCCGCGCCGCCCGATCCGGTGCTGCGGTGGGCCATGCTGCTGCACGATCTGGGCAAGCCCCAATGCTTCACCCTGGATGACCAGGGCGTGGGCCACTTCCACGGCCACCACCGGCCCAGCGCGGAGATGGCGGAGGCCATCTGCCGCCGCCTGCGGTTCGACAGGGCCGCCGCCCAGCGGATCTGTATGCTGGTGCGGTATCACGACCGGCCCATCCCCCTGACGGAGCGGGCCATCCGCCGGGCCATGAACCAACTGGGCGTGGAGGGCCTGCGGCAGCTCTGCGCCGTGAAGCGGGCGGACAATCTGGCCCAGCATCCGGATTACCGCAGCCGCCAGCGGGAGATCGACGAGGGCGAGGCCATCATGGACACCCTGCTGGAGAGGGACGCCTGCTTCAGCCTGAAGCAGCTGGCGGTGAACGGCCGGGACATGGCGGCGCTGGGGCTGGAGGGCCCGGCCATCGGGCAGATGCTGCAGGCGCTGCTGGAGGCCGTTATGGACGGCGCGGCGGACAACGACCGCGACACCCTGCTGACCCTGGCAAAAGAGAAATGTAATCGGTAAAGAAAATACGCATAAAAAGCTTCGCAGAATTCGCCGCCCGCTATGGCGGCGAACCTGTTAAATCGTTTTTCGCCGCAGCATGTATGTGGCGAAAAACACTTTGCGCGGAGAGAGTGTTCTTTCGTCCACTTCTGTGGGCGAAAGAGCGCGGGTCGAAGCGAATCTTAAATTTGCCCCAAAAGGCTATGCCTTTTGGGGCAAGGAGTAAAATGAGCGTACTGCTTCGGCAGTACGCTCATATTTTTCACGTTTTCTGTTTATAGTATATGCGATGGCGTCTCAGCCCGCCATGATCTCGAACCGCAGCACACCCTCCGCCGCGGCCAGATGAGAGATCATCTCGTCCATGGTCTCGGTCATGTCGCTGGTCTCGGCGCTGACGGTGACGCCGGCGCAGCCGTTGGTGGGGATGGTCTGGTTGATGGTCAGGATATTGGCGCCGGACGCGGCGAAAATGGACAGATAGTTGGACAGCACGCCGGGGTTGTCCCGCAGCAGGGCGTACAGGGTGATGATGTGGCCCGCCTTCATGTTCTGGAAGGGCTGCACCGCGTCCTTGTACTTATAGAAGGCGCTGCGGCTGATGCCCACCATGGCCGCCGCCTGGCCCACGGTGGCCGCCTCGCCCACCTGCAGCATGCGCTTGGCCTCGGCCACCTTTACGAATACCTCCGGCAGCGCGTCGGCTGATACGATAAAGTATTTTTTCTTCTCCATAGCTTGTTCCTCCCAAAGCCGCATCCCAGTGGAGCATACATCGTTTCCTGTATCCCCCATGGTAGCACATTCCCCCCACATTTACAAGAAAAAGTTGAGAGACAGGTGATCATTTGCAGCGGGAAAAAGCATTTCTCATCAAGGCGGCCTATTGGGCGGCGGTGCTGGCGGTAAGCTGGCTGGTGCTGCGCTACGCGCTGGTGTGGCTGCTGCCGTTTCTGCTGGCGCTGGGCTTCGCGGCGCTGATGGAGCCGGTGATCGCCCTGGCCCGGCGGAAGCTGCGCCTGAAGCGGGGCTTTCTGGCGGCGGTGCTCACCCTGGCGCTGCTGGCGCTGGTGATCACGCTGGGCGCCGTGCTGGTGGGGCAGGTGATCCGCCAGATCACCGACCTGATGGAGCGCCTGCCGGAGCTGCTGGCGGGGCTGCCCGCCATGGCCGACCGTATCGCCGCGCGGCTGCGCAGCTTCTGCGCCGGATGCCCCGACGGGCTGCAGCAGTGGGTGACCCGGCTCCTGGACAGGCTGGAGCAGACGGCGTCCGAGGCGCTGGGCAGCCTGTCCTCCGCCGCGTTGCGGCTGGTGACGGCCATGGTGGGGGCGCTGCCCCAGGTGATGCTGTTCTGCGCCACCACGGCCCTGGCCCTGTTCTTCACCGCTGCCGCCTATCCCCGGCTGATGGCCTTCCTGCGGCGGCAGCTCTCGCCCCGGCGGCTGGAGACCGCACGGGGCATCCGGGCCAGCCTCATCACCACCATTGGCAAATGGCTGCGGGCCCAGTGCGTGCTGATCGTCATCACCTTCTGCCAGCTTCTGGCGGGCCTGCTGCTGATCCGCCAGCCCTACGCCCTGCTGCTGGCGGTGGTCATCGCCTTTATCGACGCGCTGCCGGTGTTCGGCACCGGCACGGTGCTGCTGCCCTGGGCGGTGCTGTGCTGCCTGGAGGGCAACTTCCCCAAGGGCATCGCCCTGACGGCCCTGTACCTGGTGATCTGGCTGGTACGCAGCATCATGGAGCCCAAGCTGATGGCCCAGAGCGCCGGTCTGCCGCCCCTTCCGGCCCTGATGGCCATGTATGTGGGCTTCTGCGCCATGGGCGTGGCGGGGATGATCCTGGGGCCGATCCTGCTGCTGCTCATGAAGCAGCTTCACGACGGCGGCTATCTCCATCTGTGGAAATGATTGCTTTTGGCCGGAACCTGTGATATACTGCCTTCTCAGAGACTGTGAGAGGAGGCGTTTTTATGTCGAAGCAGCGCAAGGCGGATCTGGCGCTGGTGCTGGTCACGCTGTTCTGGGGCGTGTCCTACTATCTGGTGGATCTGTGCCTGGAGGAATTGCAGCCCATGAACCTGAACGCCTTCCGCTTTCTGCTGGCGTTTTTGGTGCTGGCGCCCATCTTCTGGAAGAAGCTGCGGCACGCAAGCCGCGCCACGCTGAAATACAGCGCCATCATCGGCACGCTGCTGGTGGGCGTATATGCCGGAGCCACCTACGGCGTGGCCAACACCTCCATCTCCAACGCCGGGTTCATCTGCGCCCTGCCGGTGGTGTTCACGCCGCTGCTGGACTTCGTCTGCAACCGCCGTAGGCCCGACAAAAAGCTGGGTGTGGCGCTGGTGCTGTGTACCGTGGGCCTTGCCCTGCTGACGCTGAACGAGCAGTTCCGCCCCGCACGGGGTGACCTGATCTGCCTGATCTGCGCCGTGTGCTACGCCGCCGATATGCTGGTGACGGAGAAGGCCGTCAAGCAGCCGGAGGTGGACGCCCTGACCCTGGGCGTGTGCCAGTTGGGGGTGGCGGGCGTGCTGATGCTGCTGGTGTCGGCCATTGCCGAGCAGCCCCATCTGCCCCAGTCATCGAAGATCTGGGGCGCGGCCATCTTCCTGGGCCTGTTCTGCTCCGGCCTCGCCTTCGTGATCCAGGCGGTGGCCCAGCAGTATACCTCCGCCAGCCATGTGGGCGTGATCTTCACGCTGGAGCCGGTGTTCTCCGGCATCGTGGCCTATTTCTTTGCCAACGAGAAGCTGCTGCCCCGTGGCTACATCGGCGCGGCGCTGATGCTGCTGAGCCTGCTGGTGATGGAGATGGACTGGCGCGCGCTCTTCAAAAAGCGAACCGACTGATCAAATATAAGAGAGACCTTCCGCCGCGGCGGAAGGTCTCTTTTTTCGGTTTCCGGAGTGCTGTCAACGCCCTTTCCCGGGGACGGTGTTCGTGCGTAGGGGAGGGGTTCTAACCCTCCTTCACATCAGCCCGCACAGCAGGAAGCCGGCGGCGCTCACCGCCGCCACGCCGATGGCGTAGGGCGTCGTGGCCTTGATGGTGGTAAGGTTGGACACGCCGGAGCCCGCGGTGGTCATCAGCACGGCGTCGGCATAGAAGCACAGGCTGTAGCCCAGGGTGATGCCGCTCATGACGGCGGCGATCATCAGCGGCGCGGAGACCCCGGCCGCCGCGCCCATGGGAAGGAACACCGGCACGGCAATGGTCATCACCGCCCAGCAGCCGCCCACGGCGAACACCGTCAGCGCCACCAGAAGAAAGGCCAGCGGCGGGATCACCCAGGCGGGCACCGTGCCGCCGATGCCGTTGATCAGGATGTCGAACAGCCCCAATTCCCGGTTGGCGTCACTGAGCATCAGTCCAAAGCCCACCACGATGGCGATGGAGGTCATGCCCTTAGCCCCTGCAAAGAAATGGTCAAAGTACTCGCCCACCGTCATACGCTTGGAGATCACATACAGCAGAAACTGCACGATCAGGGCGATAACGATGCCGTGGAGCAGATCGTTGTCAAAGAGGACGGTACCGCCCACCAGCGCCGCCAGCGGGATGATGGCGTTCCATGCGGAGGACACCTTGCTCTCGTCCACGTCGGCGATGTCCACCAGCTTCTCGGCGGAAGCGTTCTGCTCAAAGGGTGCGCCGCCGGACTGTACCCGCTGATAGGCCTGCTTCAGACCGCCCACCTTGGGGAATACGCCCAGCGCCAGCAGCAGGCTCAGCAGCATCATAGCCAGCGGATAGAACATAAAGGGGATGGCCTGCAGATAGTCGTTGAAGCCCAGGTCAAAATCGGAGATCAGTCCCACACTGAAGGCCGTCCAGCTGGTGAAGGGAACGGTGACGCACAGACAGCAGGCCATGATGTTGGCCTGCACCGCCAGATGCTCACGGGGGATGCGGTTCTTGTCGCAGATGCCCCGCATGGAGATGGTGACCGTCAGGGCGTTGAGATATTCGTCCACGAACATGACCACCGACAAAAGCCATGCCAGCAGCAGCGTCCGGCGGGGCGTGGAGGCCACCCTTGCCAGCAGGTCACGGAACCCCATCAGCGCGCCGGAGGCCTGCAGCAGCGTGATCATGCCGCCGAAGCCAATGATGACGCACAGGGCGAACTGGTAGGAGGCGTTGGCCAGCGTGGCATACATGGCGTCGATGGTGCCGGTGAGGAAGTGCTGCCGGTGCAGCAGCACCATGGCCAGCAGCGTGGCCAGGATCATGGACTCGGCCATCCTCCGGGTCTTGAGGGCATAGACGATCAGAAACACAAGAGGCACAAAGGCCATGATAATTTCCGCCATAGTAGTTTCTCCTTACCTGGGAAGTTATCCGTAGTATAGCAGAGCCGCTAAAAAATCGCAAGAAAAAGTACACATTCTCCGACGGAGATGTTTCTGCCGGAAAATGTGTACCGATAACGGCCGTTTATGTACCGAAAAGGGCGGTTAATGTACCGATAAAGCCTGCATTATTTGCTTTTGCATCCGTGGGCTGCGGGCATCTGCTGGTGCATCTCGTGCTCCTTGCCGGTGATGGCCTCCGGCACGATCTTGATGACCTGGGCGGTGCAGCGGGCCATGGCCTCGTCGAACCGGCCCATGGCCTTGGGATCAAAGGCGGTGCACAGCAGAAGCATGGCCTTGATCTTCTCGCCCTCGTCGGTCACCACTTCGGCGCGGCCCTGGAACATGGCGCTGCGGTAGGCGGTGGTGAAGCCGTTGGGGATCAGCGTGGCGGTGGACACCGCCGTGACGCACACCGGCGCGCCGTCCTTCAGGAGCTCCCAGCGCTCGCCCTTTCCGGCGCAGTGGAAGTACATGGTCTTATACACCTCGTCGCCCACGATGTTCAGCGGCGTGGCATAGGGCGTGCCGTCCGGGCGCACCATGGATAGGGTGGAGTAGACGGAGTTTTTCAGCACCTCCCAGGCGAAGGCTTCGTCCCGTTCACATTCTTTTCTGCGCATGGCAAGTTCCTCCTGTGTGATATTGGTGCTTCTATTGTGGCGTAAATCGTGCCCATTGTCAAGAAAAAGAGCCGCCAACCCGGCGGCTCTTTTTGATATGGATCACTTACTTCTTGCAGTCGGCCTTGACCTTGTCGAAGGTGGCCACGGTGTCGGCGTCGGGGGCCTTGGTCAGCAGAGAGACCACCACGATGAACACCAGCGCCACGATGAAGGCGGGCAGCAACTCGTAGATGCCCCACGCGCCGCCCAGGGGCTTTACCAGATACTTCCAGATAAACACCATGGCGCCGCCGGAGATCATACCGGCCAGGACGCCCCACTTGGTGGTGCGCTTCCAGAACAGCGCCGTCAGCATGGCGGGCGCGAAGGTGGCGCCGAAGCCGGCCCAGGCGAAGGACACGATGGTGAACACGGAGCTGTTGGGGTCGCGGGCCAGGAACACGGCGATAACGGAGATGGCGATGACGGTGACGCGGGCCACCCACATGGTGGTCTTGGCGGACATCTTCACGCCCAGCACCTGCTTCACCAGATCCTCGGACACGCTGGAGGACGCGGCCAGCAGCTGGCTGTCCGCCGTGGACATGGTGGAGGCCAGGATACCGGCGATGATGAGACCGGCGATCAGCGCGGCCAGCACGCCGTGGGTGCTCAGCAGGTCGGCGATCTTGACGATGACGGCCTCGGCGGCGCTGGAGGAGCCGAAGGTCTCGATCTCGCCCACGCGGGACATGGACAGGCCCACCACGCCGATGGTGACGGCCACGGTCATGGAGATGACCACCCAGATGCTGCCGATGCGGCGGGAGATCTTGATCTTATTGGCGTCGCTGATGCCCATGAAGCGCAGCAGGATGTGGGGCATGCCGAAGTAGCCCAGGCCCCAGGCCAGCATGGACAGGGACTTGATGAAGCCGTAATCCTGCACCTCGCCGGTGGAGATATCGGTCATCTGCACCAGGCTCAGGTAGCCGGGGATGGAGTGGGCATTGTCGCTGACGGCGTTCCAGCCGCCTGCCACCTCGATGCCGAAGCCCAGCACCACGATCAGCGCGATGGTCATGACCACGCTCTGGATCAGGTCGGTGGTGGACACGGCCAGGAAGCCGCCCATGATGGTATAGAGGATGACCACCGCCGCGCCGATCAGCATGGAGACCATGTAGTCGAAGCCGAACAGGCTGTTGAACAGCTTGCCGATGGCGGCAAAGCCGGAGGCGGTATAGGGGATGAAGAAGATCAGGATGATCAGGGCGGAGATGCCCAGCAGCACCTTCTTATCGTCCTTGAAGCGCTTGGAGAAGAACTCCGGCACGGTGATGGCGTTGATCTCGGCGGAGTAGATGCGCAGGCGCTTGGCCACCAGCAGGAAGTTCAGGTAGGTGCCCAGGGCCAGGCCGATGGCCGTCCAGGCCGCGTCGGCGATACCGGTGAAGTAGGCCACGCCGGGCAGACCCATCAGCAGCCAGGAGCTCATGTCGCTGGCCTCGGCGCTCATGGCGGTGACCACGGGGCCCAGCTGGCGGCCGCCCAGATAGAAGTTGTCCGCGCCGCCCTTGCTGGCACGGGAGTAGAATACACCAACAAAGATCATCACGGCGAGATACGCCACGATGGCAATGATGATACAGATTTGCGCAGTTGTCATGTTTGAGAACCTCTCTTTCTTTGACCATCGATCAACAAGGACAAACACGCCTGACAGCGCGTCTTTTCGGCGCTTTTTGCCCTTTTCACCTTGGCGGGCACCAGCCCGCCTGCGTCTCAAAAACCAAAAATCACTCGAAAATACATCGCTGGCAGGTGCCATGCAGTTTTGCCGGAACAGAAATGTGTCCAGACAAGAAAAGACCAGCATGAGCGCATTTCTGCCCGTCAAAACCGTGCTTGTCCTTATTGGTCGATGGTCTAACGCAGGCTACTATACCATACTCTTTACTAGACGTAAATACAGAACCATGTATAGAATGAATTCTATACATGGTTCTGTTAAAAACGCGTTAATACATTGGAAACGCTGGATTTTCTATGTAGACGATTTATGAATCTGCGCAGAGACGAAAAAATAAATTTTTTATTTTTCGCCCCGGTAGTTGGCCAGAAACATGGGCATCAGCCGGTCGGCGTTGCGGGCCAGGGCGTAGCCGCCGTCGGCCAGGCACCAGTCGTACATCAGCGCCCGCTCGAACATGGCGTAGTCGTTGATGATCTCGTTGGCGGTCATGTCCGTCCGCAGCTCACGGCGCTCCATACCCTGGCGCACCACCTGGTGCAGCAGCTTGAAGTACATGCGGTCACGGTTCAGCAGGTGCTTCTCGCCCTTGGTGGTGAGCTGGGTGGAGAACAGGCGGGCCAGCAGCTCCACCGACACGGTGTTGTCGATCATGGTGAACAGCTCGTGATTCATATACAGCAGTTTGTCCACGGCGTGCATGTCGGGAGCCATCTCCTGCCGCAGTTCCTCGTACTTCTCGTCGAAGATCATGGACAGGGAGCCCAGCAGGGCGTCTTTCCCCTCAAAATAGTGGTAGAAGCTGCCCTTTGAGGTCTCGGACTCGAAGATGATGTCCTCTACGGTGGTGTTGTCGTAGCCCTGCTCATAGAAGAGCTTCCAGGCCGCGGAGACGATGCGGCCCTTGGTATTGCGTCCCGATTTACGCGGCATGATGGCCGCCTCCTCTCTTGCGTCGTGTCAGCTTCCGCAGGGGGCCGGTGACCAGGCTCCGCTCGTAGCGGTTCAGGCCGAACAGCCACACCGACAGGGCATATACCGCCACGAAGGCGCAGCCCGGCGGGATCAGGCCCCAGTAGCTGGTGGGGTGGGTGAAGATGGCCAGCAACACCGCCGCCGCGGCGGGCAGCAGCATGGAGGGCATCAGGTGGAAGATGTGCCGCCAGAAGGCGGGGATATTCAGGCCGATACGGCGGTAGTAGTACCAGTTCATCAGGATCACGTTGCCGATCAGCGTGGCGATGGCGGTGCCGATGGCGGCGCCCAGACCCTCCCACTTCATGCAGAGGGGGATGGAGATCAGGGTATTGCCCAGGGCCACCCCCAGATAGGTCAGGGAGCGGAACTTGTGCATGTTCTTGGCCCGCTGGATCTCGATGCCCACCGTCTGGATATTGGTCCACAGGCAGGAGAAGAACAGCAGCAGCGTGGTCCAGTAGTCGATGCGGAACATCTCGCCGCCGCCCCACAGCACCACGAAGGACTGGCCCACCGCCACGAAGCCCAGGAAGATGCCTGCCAGCAGGATGAACTGCAGGCGGCCCACCTTGGTGAACAGGGCGTCCAGACGGCGCATGGGGGCGTTTTCCGCCACCAGGCGGTGGACGCGGGGCGTCATCACGTTGGAGATGGCGTTGCCGAAGGCCAGATAGAAGGTGTTGAGCTGGGCGGCGATGACGTACACCGTCACGGCGGTGGTGCCGTGGAGCCACGTCAGCAGCATGCGGTCGATGGACCAGTTGAAGTTGTCCACCACGATGCCCAGGAATACATATAAGGTAAAGCCGAACATCTCCCGCAGCAGGCGGAAATCGTAGCCGCGGAAGGCGAAGGGCATCCGCAGCTTCCGCAGGCAGTAGCTGATGTTGAGGATACCGCTGAGGACGGTGAAGATCAGGGAGACGACGGTCAGCGTCACGCTGCGGTAGCCGATGATCAGCAGGGGGATCATGATCAGGGGGTTCAGCACCTGCTTGCCCATGGTGACCACCTTCTGGAAGAGGTAGCGCTCGTTGATGGTCACATGGGATTCAAACACGCTGATGGGGAAGGTCAGCGCGGCGTTGACGGTCATGATCCGCAGCAGCTTCTCCGCCAGGGCGATCTCGTCGGGGGTCAGCTTTTTGCCGAAGATCACGTCGCAGTAGGACAGGCCGAAGCCGATGACCAGCACCAGCGCGCCCAGAAATAAATAGGTGGTCAGGAACATGCCGTTGAGCTTGGCGCAGCCCTTCTTGTCCCCGGCGGCCCGGAAGCGGGAGTAGTACCGCACATAGGCGCTGCCCAGGCCGAAGCTGAGAAGATTCAGATAGGAGATGATGGGCAGCACCGCCTGATAGACGCCGAATTCACTTTCGCCCAGCCGCTGCAGCATAATGGGCGTATAGACAAGCGAGATGATGGTGCTCAGTCCCATGGAGACATAGGACAGCAGCGCGCCCGCTTTGATCTGGTTGACCTTCATGTACCTGCTCCTTTTGCACAATTCAACACATTATTATACCCGGATTTCTCCGGGGTGTAAAGGTCAAAGTTGTGAACAGGCAGGCAAAGTGGGGATTTTTCGTTGACTTTTGCCGCAAGGTTGGGTAAAATGAGAGCTGCGAGTGGATCAGACAGTCGCGGCGGCAAGGCGAAAGCCTGCCGATGAGGAAAGTCCGGGCTCCACAGGGCAAGGATAACGGGTAACGCCCGCCGAAGGCGACTTCAGGAAAAGTGCAACAGAGATATACCGCCTTGCCGGTGCTCCTCCGGGAGCGCGGTGAGGTAAGGGTGGAAAGGTGAAGGTAAGAGCTCACCCGACGGCGTGGAAGCGTCCGTCGCTGTAAACTCTATCCGGAGCAACACCGGTATGGGGACATTTGGCTGGCCCGGCCGTCCCCGGGGTGGCTTGAGCGTACCGGCAACGGTGCGCCTAGATAGATGACTGTCAAGACAGAACCCGGCTTACAGATCGGCTCGTATCATATGAAAAAGGCGGCGTGATACGCCGCTTTTTTCTTTTGGACACAAAAGAGAACCCCCGGCTCTGCCGGGGGGAGAAAAAAGCCTATGGCGTGGAAGAAAGTAGAAAAGAAAAAGTCTCCAAGCTAGAGTAAGTGAAAAGTTTGCCGACCAATACTTACAAAAACGAGGAGACTAATTCATGACAAGCAATAGAACCACCGACAAGCAAAAGGCTTCCGGTGATGGTGATAGCCCGTTTACGGGCGGTAGGGCAGAGAATGCAAGCGAAGAAAAATTCAGTGCCCCTTGAGGGGCTTGCCAGTAATAGGCCCTTATAGGGCCTGGTCAAACCTCCGGCTTAGCCGGAGGTTTTGATTTTACTTTGCGCAAAATCTTCGTGAGGGTGACGGCGGGGTGTGGACACCCCGCCCTACGCACGGCCGGCGTGTCCTTCGTAGGGCGGCATGACTACATGCCGCCGCGTTGTATGCCGGCCTGTATGGATGGCGTTTTGTCAGATTTGTGAAATACGGGGTGAAAATTCGGCTGCGTTTTGTCAGCACTGACACTTTACATTAGCGTGGTAAAGTGGTAGAGTATTACCATACTAAAACAAAAGAAAGACGCCACGAAATAAGGCGCCAACGAAAAGGAGAAAAGTAACATGAAAAAGTTTTTGGCAATGATGCTGGCGCTGGTCATGGCGCTGAGCCTGGTGGCCTGCGGTAATCAGGCTGCCCCCGATGCAAACACTGACGACAACAGCGACGCGCAGCCGGAGCTGACCTACGCCGTGGAAGCCGGCTCCGCCGGTGAGGAAGTGGCCAACGAGAAGGGCTGGAAGATCAACTCCGTCGGCTCTCAGGCTGACGCGCTGATGGAAGTGGACGCCGGTACCTCCGATGCCGCCATCATCGACCTGCTGATGGCCGGCGCCATGGTGGGCGAGGGCACCAGCTATCCCGACCTGAAGGTCACCGATCAGAAGCTGACCTCTGAGCTGTACGGCGCCGGCTGCCGCAAGGGCAGCGACCTGGCCTCCTACATCAACAGCGTGATGTCCGCCGCCTATGCCGACGGCAGCATGCTGGAGCTGGCCAAGACCTACGGCGTGCAGGAGGCGCTGCTGGAGCAGCCCGCTGCTGAGTTCGTCGCCTCCGAGTCCGACAGCGATGTGGCTTACATCCAGGAGAAGGGCAAGCTGGTGGTCGGTATCACCGAGTTCGCCCCCATGGATTACAAGGATGCCAACGACGAGTGGATCGGCTTTGACGCCGACATGGCCAAGCTGGTGGCCGAGAAGCTGGGTGTTGAGATCGAGTTCGTGGTCATCGACTGGGACATGAAGGTCAACGAGCTGGACAGCAAGAACATCGACGTGGTGTGGAACGGCATGACCCTGACCGAGGGCGTGCAGGCCGCCATGGAGTGCACCAACGCCTACTGCGAGAACGCACAGGTGGTCATCACCAAGTGAGTTGCCAGACGGCAAAAAGTATGCTATGATAGTTTCCCATGGCAGAGGGCGTGACGCGTCCTCTGCCTTTGGGCGGCTTAGTACCATCGATTGACAAGGGCAAACACGCCTGCCAGCGTGTCTTTCCGGCGCTTTTTGCCCTTTTCGCCTTGGTGGGCGCCAGCCCACCTGCGTCTCAAAAAACAAAAATCACTCGAAAATACATCGCTGGCAGGTGCTTTACAGTTTTGTCGGAGCAGAAATGCGTCCAGACAAGAAAAGACCCGCAGAGAATACTTGCCGTATTGTCAAGGGGGTTGACGCGGTATGAGCGTATTTCTGCCTGCCAAAACCGTGCCTGCCCTTGTTAATCGATGGTACCATCGATGGTATTTCTGTTACTTTTTCCATAGATCCGATAGACCCCACTGATACATAAAAGGAGTTTTGCCATGTTTGCGACCGTCACCCTCTCGCTGCTTCAGGGTATGGGCGAGCTTTTGAAGATCTTTTTCCTGACGCTGCTGTTTTCACTCCCGCTGGGATTGCTCATTGCCTTTGCCCTGCGCAGCCGGTGCAAGCCGGTGAGCTGGCTGTTCAACGTGATCGTGTGGATCATCCGCGGCACGCCGCTGATGCTGCAGCTCATCATCATTTTCTACGGCCCCGGCAAGTGGTTCGACAACAACATCTGGGGCAATTTCTCCGACGGCCGCATGGCGGCCTGCGTGGTGGCCTTCGTCATCAACTACGCCTGCTACTTCGCCGTCATCTACAAGGGCGGCATCGAGGGCGTGCCGGTGGGCCAGCGGGAGGCCGGTCAGGTGCTGGGCATGACCAAGAGCCAGATCTTCTTCCGGGTGACGCTGCTGCAGATGGTGAAGCGCATCGTGCCCCCCATGTCCAACGAGATCATCACGCTGGTAAAGGATACCTCTCTGGCCCGGATCATCGCCGTGACGGAGCTGATCAAGGCCGGTGAGTCCTACATGAAGTCCGCCGGTATCATCTGGCCGCTGTTCTATACGGCGGTGTTCTATCTGGCCTTTGTGGGCGTTCTGACCATTCTGTTCAACTTTGTGGAGCGCAAGCTCAGCTACTTCAGATAAGGAGGGATCACCATGGCGATCTTAGACGTACAGCACATCGAAAAACACTTTGGCGATACCTCCGTGCTGAAGGACATCAGCTTCTCCCTGGAGGAGGGGCAGGCCCTCAGCATCATCGGCTCCTCCGGCAGCGGCAAGACCACGCTGCTGCGGTGCCTGAACTTCCTGGAGACGCCGGATCAGGGCGTGATCTCCGTGCGGGGCAAGACGCTGTTTGACGCCGCCGACCCCGCCACCCGCCGTGAGGCGGACATCCGCAAGAAGCGGCTGCACTTCGGCCTGGTGTTCCAGAGCTTCAACCTGTTCCCCCAGTATACGGCGCTGGAAAACGTGGTGCTGGCCCGGAAGCTGATGGCGAAAACGGAAAAGACCGGCGAGAGCGAGGCCGCCATTCTGGCCGAGGGAAAGGCACTGCTGGAGAAGATGGGCCTGGCCGACCGGATGGAGAACTATCCCCACCAGCTCTCCGGCGGACAGCAGCAGCGGGTGGCCATCGCCCGGGCGCTGGCCATGAAGCCGGACATCCTGTGCTTCGATGAGCCCACCTCCGCCCTTGACCCGGAGCTGACCGGCGAGGTGCTGAAGGTCATCCGGGGCCTCGCCCAGCAGCACACCACCATGATCATCGTCACCCATGAGATGGCCTTCGCCCGCGATGTGGCGGATCAGGTGATCTTCATGGACGGCGGCGTCATCGTGGAGCAGGGACCGGCCCGTGAGGTCATCGACAACCCCCAGCAGGAGCGCACCCGCCACTTCCTGGCCCGGTATTCGGAGCAATGATTTCTCTGAAAAGGACTGCAAAACGGCTGTTTTGCAGTCCTTTTTCTGTGGCCGGGACGGTGAAAAAGACGGTTGCGGGCGGCGGGGGAGTGTGCTATACTGGGGCCATCCAAATATAAACAAGGAGTGAGCTTCCTATGCGCCAGTATGTTGTGGACGCCTTTACCGACCATGTATTCGCGGGCAATCCCGCCGCCGTATGCGTGATGGACAAGTGGCTGGACGAGGCCACCATGATGGCCATCACCCGCGAGAACAACCTGTCCGAGACGGCCTTTGCCGTGAAGGAGGGGGAGAAGTACCACCTGCGGTGGTTTACCCCCGGCGGCGAGATCGACCTGTGCGGCCACGCCACGCTGGGCACCGCCTGCGCCATCATGACCTATGTGGCGCCGGAGCTGACGGAGATCACCTTTACTACCCTGTCCGGCGACCTGACGGTGGTGCGGAAGGGGGATCTGTACGAGATGGATTTCCCTGCCTATGAGCTGAAAAGCGTGCCGGTGACCCAGACCATGGCCGACGCTATGAACGGCGCCATGCCGAAGGCCGCCTATATGGGCCGCGACCTGCTGTGCGTGTTTGACGACGAGGCGACGGTGCGGAACATGGTGGTGGATCAGGAGAAGGTGCGGGCGCTGGACGGCCTGCTGCTGCATGCCACCGCGCCCGGCAGCGGCGAGAATGACTGCGTGTCCCGCAGCTTTGCCCCCAAGTGCAACGTGGCGGAGGATCCCGTGTGCGGCTCCGGCCACTGCCACATCGTGCCCTATTGGGTCAGGACCCTGGGCAAGGATACGCTGGTGGCCTATCAGGCCAGTCCCCGGGGCGGCACCCTGTACTGCACCCAGGAAGGGGAGCGCATCAAGATGAGCGGCAAGGCCGCCATCTACTCCGTGGCGGACATCAACATCGGATAACGGGAAACAAAAAGAACCGGCCTGCGGCTTGTGCCGCAGGCCGGTTCTTTTCGCAAGGGAGAGGATGAGAAAGTGATGGAAGCGAGGGTTGGTTTGTGTTATACGATGGTGCACCACAGGCACAGGCTGGAGACGATCCACACCGGCATCAGCATGGCGGATACGGCCACCACCGGCGTGACGGCGCCGGCCAGCAGACAGCCCAGGGTCACCAGCGTGACCAGCAGAATGGCAACTGCGATCACCAGTTTCAGGGTCTTGTTGTTTGTCTTTGTCATGAAAAGCAGCTCCTTTCTTGTTGCGGATGCGGCGGTTGGCTGCATCCGTATTGCTTTTTCTTGGGCTTTATTATATACTGTTTCATGGATAAGTAAAGTTGATGTTTCTTATATGAACATGCAGAAAGGTTATTTGAATATGCACCGGTACAAAGCGTTTCTCAAGGTGGTGGAGGTAGGCAGCTTCACCAAGGCGGCGGAGCTTTTGGGCTATACCCAGCCCGCCTTGAGCCAGATGATGACCTCGCTGGAGCGGGAACTGTCCATGAAATTATTATACCGCTCCCGGTACGGCATCCGTCTGACGCCGGAGGGGGAGCGGCTGTACCCGGCGGTGGAGAACGCCGTGCGGCAGTATGATGCCATGCGCCGCAGCGCCGACGAGATCAGCGGTCTGGAGACGGGTATCGTCCGCATCGGCACGGTGTCCAGCGTATCGGCCCACTGGCTGCCCCAGGTGATCCGGGCTTTTTGGCAGAAGCACCCCAACGTGCAGATCGTGCTGCATCAGGGGGACTATTCCAGTATTCAGGAGTGGATACGCACCGGGGCGGTGGACTTCGGCTTTGTGAATCCCCAGGCGGTGAAGGGTCTGGAGACCATGGTGGTGAAGTCCGGTGCGTTCCGTGCGGTAGTGCCTGCCGGTCATCCGCTGGCGGCGAAAGCAGCGGTGACGCTGGAGGAACTGGTAGGAGAACCGTTTCTGCTGCTGGAGGGCGGCGTATACAGTGAGCCGGAGGAGGCCTTTGCCGCCGCTGGGATCATCCCTGACGTTAAGCTTCGCGTTCACGACGACTACTCTATCCTGTCCATGATCGAGCAGGGGATGGGGGTCTCGATCCTGGCAGAGCTGGTGCTGCACAAGACGGCCTATGATGTGGCGGCGCTGCCGCTGGATCCGCCGGTGATCCGCACCATCGGCATCGTTATGAAGGATCGCCGCACCCTGCCGCTGGCGGCCAGGGTGTTTATCGATGAGCTGATGGCCCAGCGGGAGACGCTGCTGTAAGGGGTGGAGTTTGATTCGGAGGATGAATGCGATTGAAAATTCCCAATAAAAATGACACGCTTGGCCGACTCCACACAAGAAAACACACGCCGGAAAAGGCAACTTTTGCGCGGATGTCATTGTTGCGCTGGTTTGCCATGCGTCAGCATGCCTTCACCATCGCGCCGCGACCCCACACAAAATTTACTCTTTTCCGGTGCGAAGCAGTTTTGCCAATGAATATTTGAGATAAAATCGGCTGCAAAAATACCCCCATACTGACGTATGAGGGTATTTTTTCGGCCGCATTTTAGCCAAATAGGCGCAGGCAAAACCGTATGTTTTCTTATGCGGAGCCGGCCTTGCGCGTGTCATTTTTATTGGGGGTGCTTGTCTTATTGCAGCAGCAGCAGGCTGAACACCAGGGTGAACAGGGCCACCGTTTCGATAATGCCGATGACGATGAAGTAGTTGGCGGTACCCTTTCCTGTCTCGCCCAGCGCGTCGGCAGAGGCGGCGGCAACCTTACCCTGGAAGAAGGCGGACAGACCGATGGCCAGGCCCGCGAAGATGCCGGTGAACATGGCCAGCGCCGCGTCACAGCCGCCCTCCACGGCGCTGCGGATGAAGTTCATCAGCAAAAAGCCGTAGATGGTCTGGGTCAGCGGTGCGCCGGAGAAGGCCACCATGATGAAGGGAGCGGGCTTGCCGTTGGCGTAGCACTTTTTCCACGCGCCCACAGAGGCCTGAGCGGCAAAGCCGGAGCCGAACGCGGAGCCCATGGCGGACAGGCCCAGAGCGCAGGCCATACCAATAAATTCGATACTCATAATTGATCTCCTATCCGTTTATTTTTTGATTTTATCACGTTTTCTGAAGGGATCGTAGGCAATACCGGCCCACTCCATACCCAACTGACCGGAGAACTCCAGCAGGTTCAGCCGCACGCCGTGCACCACCACGGACAGCAGGCCCATGACGATGTTCAGCCCGTGGCCGATCAGCAGGATCAGGATGGCGGCGATGACCAGCGGGCCCTTGAAGCCGAAGGCCATGTTGTTGAAGCTCTGGGCGATGGCCAGAGATGCCATGCCCACGGCGAACAGCCGGATATAGCTCATGATGTTGCCGAAGGCGCTGATGGTGTTCAGGAACACCGTGAAGGCGTCGCCAAGGCCCGCCTTCAATCCCTGGGCAAAGGTCTTGTCCGGGGCCATGCCGCCGAAGCACACCACCAGCAGGAAGCCCGCGATGACCACGCAGGCCACGGGGATCAGGTTCACCTGCTGGCCGATGACCAGATACAGCACCACGAAATACAGCGCGTCGATGGCGGCCAGCCAGCCCAGATCGGCCACCCAACTGAGGTCATGCTCCTTCAGCTTGCGGCGGATGTTCATCACGCAGGCAAGGGACAGCTGCACCGTACCCAGAATGAAGCAGAACTTCATGATGGTATTCTGCTGGGTGGTGGTGGAGACGTTGAAGTACGCCGGGTAGTTGGCAAAGGTGGGGATCACCAGCCGTTTCAGGAAGGGCACCTCCATGGCCTGCTCCAGGCCGAACCATGTGCCGGTCAGGGCGCCCCATAGGATGGTGGCGATGGACAGCACCCACAGGAGCTGCACAGCGGTGGAGGCCTTCTTGTTCTTCACCGTCAGCGCCAGCGCCGCCAGCAGGAAGAGGCACCCGTACCCGGCATCGCCGATGATCATGGCGAAGAACAGGGTAAAGAACCCCAGGAACCAGAAGGAAATGTCGTACTCCCGATAGCCGGGGACGGTGCCCAGAATGTCGAACACCGGGATCATCAGCCGGGTGACCTTGTTGTACTTCACCTTGGTGGGTACCTTGTCGTCATCGGCGGCGGGATCCTCCATGGCCCACGCCCAGTGGGCCTCGGCGGCGGCCTTCTTGAAGCCGTCCGCGTCCGCCGCCGGGAGATAGCCGCTGAGCCACACCAGGCCGTCCTGGCTCTGGGACGTGTTGCTGACGGCGGAGTATTCGGCGGCGTTCTGGGTCTTGAGCATCTGGTCGTGGATGCTGGGCAGATGGGCCGCTGCCTGGGTCAGGAAGGTCTCGCAGTCCGCAAGGCCCTGCGCGCAGTCACGCTGCTCCTGCTCCAGCTCGTCCAGTCCCTTTTCCGGGATGGGGAACTCCGTGGCGGCGTACCCGGCAGGCAGCGGCGCAAAGGCCGCCAGCGTGGGCATCTTGCCCACCGGAGCCAGCCGCACGAAGCGGACATCCGGGTCGGCCTCCAGGGCGGCCATGGTCTTTTTGTCGGTGCGGTAGATGTGGATCTCCCAGCCCTGTTCCTTCAATTCCCGCAGCTCCGCCGGAACGAAGCGGCCCCATTCGGCCAGCTTTTCCGCGGCGGCATGGGCGCTTGTCTGCTGCTCCAGCAGCGCCTTTCTGCGGCTCATGCAGTCGGACAGCTGCTGATAGAAGGCTTCAAATTCGCTGTCGGACAGCACCGTTGTCTCCTGCGGGGTCTTGGGATACTCCTGCAGCGCCAGCGCCATACGGGATAACTGGGCGAAGCGCTCTGTATACTGCTGGTCGGCGTCGGCCTTTTCGGCGAAGTGGACGACTCCCAACTCACGGAGCCGATCCAGCAGGGCGGTCTTTTCCGAGGCGGCCGCCACGATGTGGACCACCTTCATTCTTTCGATCATCGGCCCACCTCCTGCAGCTTCTTCTTGGCGATCTTGCCCCGCACCACGGCGGAGGTCTGCTGGTCGCCCAGATAGATGCCGATGCCCCGGATGTTCTCCTTGGCCTCGGGGATCTTCACCTTTTCAAACAGGTTCACCCGCTGGGCTGTGGAGCGCAGCTCCTGCTCCAGCAGCTCCACCTGGCGGCGCAGCGTCTTTTCCAGCGCGTCCAGCCGGGCGATCTCCCGCAGGCGCACCGCCGCGGTATCCACCCACAGGGGATAGTCCGCCACGTCGTATTGGATATCCTCGAAGCTCAGCTCCTGGAACACAGGCACCACCACGCCGGCGATGTTCTCCTCGCCGCATACCACATGCCTGGGGCGAACGAGGGTCTCCAGCCGCTTCTCCGCCGGAAAGCTGTCGTTTTCCGCAAACACGGCTACCCAGTCGTCCAGGCCCGCCACGGCGGCCTGGCGCTGCCGCGCCACCTGCTCCAACTGGACGGTGACCTGCATCACCACAGCCTGCAGCTGCTGCTTTTTCAGCTGCAGCGTGGGGAGATACCGCTGGAACTGCTTCAGGCGATCCTTCTGCACCTTTAATTCGTTTTTTGTCAGCTTGACAGCCATAGGCGCCTCCTTACTCCGCAGCGGCGCCCTTGGGCCATCTCTCCTGAATGAGACTGGATTTCAGGCCCGTCTCGTTGGGCTCGAAGCACTGGGCCAGGATCTCCCAGCCCAGATCCAGCGCCTCCTCCAGGGGGATGTTCACGCTCAGATCCATCAGCTTCGTCTCGAAGAGGTGGCCGTATTTCAGCAGCTTTTCGTCCCACTCGGACATCATGAAGCCCATGGACTTCTTTTCCAGACTCTCCTTATAGGCGCTGTACAGGCGGATCATGCCGTCCATCAGGGCCCGGTGGTCGCTTCTGGTCTTGCCGTTGACGTTCTGCTTCAGGCGGGACAGGGAGCCGAAGGGCTCGATGTGGCCGTTTTTCAGGTAGTACTGCCCCTCGGTGATATAGCCGGTGTTGTCGGGCACGGGATGGGTCACGTCGTCGCCGGGCATGGTGGTCACGCCCAGAATGGTGATGGAGCCCGCGTCGCCGAAGTCCACGGCCTTTTCATAGCGGGACGCCAGGCAGCTGTACAGGTCGCCGGGATAGCCGCGGTTGGAGGGCACCTGCTCCATGGTGATGGCCATCTCCTTCTGGGCGTCGGCGTAGTTGGTCATATCCGTCAGCAGCACCAGCACCCGCTTTCCGGCCAGAGCGAACTGCTCTGCCACGGCCAGGGCCATATCCGGCACCAGCGTGCACTCCACGGTGGGATCGGAGGCGGTGTGGATGAACATCACCGTGCGGCCCATGGCGCCGCTCTTCTCCAGCGTGTCCTTGAAGAACAGATAGTCGTCGTATTTCAGACCCATGCCGCCCAGCACGATGATATCCACCTGGGCCTGCATGGCGATGCGGGACAGCAGCTGGTTATAGGGCTCGCCGGACACGGAGAAGATGGGCAGCTTCTGGCTCTCCACCAGCGTGTTGAACACGTCGATCATGGGGATGCC
>CAKTNW010000003.1 GCA_934589145.1 uncultured Oscillospiraceae bacterium
TTGGAGGTGACACCCGGATTTGAACCGGGGAATGAGGGTTTTGCAGACCCTTGCCTTACCACTTGGCTATGTCACCGAAAAGCACTCCAAATGTGACAATTTTGAGCAATTTCATTGGGGATTTGCAATTATATTATACTACACACTTTTAGAAATGTCAACAAACCCTCATTTAACTTCAGACAAAAAACAACCTTGGGAATGAGGCGTGAACCCGTAATTGCAGGGCGGTACTTAAAACGGATAAGGCAATCACAATAATCAGTATCCTTTACAGGTGGTAATTCTGTACACTGCTATTACTAAACGATATGCCGTTGATTATATATAGGAAAATATGCAAGGAATTAACTTCTAAATCCGATATTTTTTGAGCTTTTCCATTATAGTAGTTGCAGAAATCTTCATAACAGTGTAGCATAAACAACAAGGATGGTGATATTATGGCAGATCAGTTTTTATCTGATGTAATAAGCTATGAAAAAGACATCAAACCGTACCGTTTTATACAGATTTACTCTGGCGTTGGCAGCGGAAAGAACCATTGGATACAAAAGCAAGCAACAGAAGGTAAGCGCATTCTACTGATCACTTCACGCCAAATCACGGCGGATGCACAGGCAAAAAAACTGGGTGCTGACCGGTGGATAGACTTAGACAAACTACTGGACAGGGAGGACAGGGAACTGGAATGCGTATTATCCGATGTTACGCATTGTGTAGTCTGCACTAATTCCGGTTTTGCAACGTTTGTACGCAAGAAGTTTTCCCCGGACGATAGCCGCACCTATCTTTGGAACAAATTTGACCTCATCGTTTTAGATGAATGTCATTCACTTGCCACGGATGCCACATTTGCAGACGCACCTTTCCACGTGGAAAAATTCATTCACTTTGCAATCAAGCAGCAGAGCAAGTGCAAATTCATTTTCATGACGGGAACGCTGTCTCCTATAAAGTGGCTTCTTGATGACCAACGAGATAGGGTACACGTTGTCGACTACTTTGACGAATGCCGTCATGTCACGCCAGATAAGGTGGAAATTATATCCAAGACTTTTGCCAAGCGGAAAGTGCTGTCTCTACTGAGCGGAGGATCCCGTGTTATCGTTTTTGTAAACACGATAGACAGCATGAAAAACTGGGTGGGACATCTTAATCGCAATGGCATTGACGACAATACTATCGGACTGCTTTACGCCAAAGATGAGGATAGCGTGAACTTCACGGAGGAACTGGTCAATAAGCGGAAGGAACTCATAGAATGTCTGGAGAAAAAAGAATGCCTTCTTCCTTCTGCCAAAATCCTGCTTACCACGTCAAAAGGCAAGGAGGGTATCAATATCAATGACGAGGATATTCCGTGTATGTTCTGTGAAAGTCACTATGCCGATGACTTGATACAGATGGCCGGGCGAGTTAGAAGTAGACTTGATACGCTGTTTGTCATTCGAGATGCACGACAGAACTATACTGCGCTGAGCCTGTTCGCTGCAGAGATCAATCGGGATTGTGCGGAAACGGTGAATGGAACCCGCTATAGATATGAGGATTACTGCGAAGAAAACGGGCTAGCCTGTCGCGAGGATGATCTCATCAGAACAGTAGAGAAAATGTTTTCTTGTGTCCGATATAACTATATTTCCAAACAGTTTGCAGCCTACGAGGGGAAAATACACGGGATACGTGAATATACCAAGGGTATAAAGAGGTTTTCAGAGTATATTGAGCATTGGAACGAACCGATGAACCAAAACAGTGAATGGGGAAGTGAGCTATTCAAGAAGTGGTTTCCATATTCGACGGTATACCTGCATGACGACACGCCGCCCAACGCGCAACGTATAAAAGAAATTGTCGAGGATTATCTTTCAAAGCACAACCTTTTGGATAGGCGAATTTCATTTGATGAAAAAAATGCTGTTAGGGATTTTATCAATAGACGATTTGCCTACTATAGTCACATTGCGGGTAAGTCCATGCCAATAAGCAGCCTAAAACCGCTCTTTGATTGCATCGGCCTAAAATGCGAAAGTACGGGGCGGCATGGGTCGCGGCAATATCTCATAAGCCGTAGTGAAGCTGCACAGCAGGCAGAAACACCGGATGGGACAGAAATTGATTTATAAAGGAAACGGGAGTTTTGCTGTTTTTGTTCCCATAAAAAGAAACTGAATTTTTCCGGACGGATATAGCAGCGGCAGCGCTATATTCGGGAGGAAGGGACGAGTAATTACGTTTTCATTCTTTTATTCACGCAGTGAATCACAAGAATTAAAAAGGAATTACGTAGTCCGTGCGTTAGCCCCCGATGAGGCGGGGGCGTACAAGACGGGGTTAGACAAAATCAAGACATAGAGCAAGAAACAAGCCACGGGGACGTTATATCCTCGTGGCCTGTTTGGTTTACCACATTCTTTTGCAGTATTCACACTTATATGTCTTGCCAATAGCACTGGATGCAATCCCCCAGAAATTGACCGACAACCACTTATCATTCCAAGTCGCTGCGCGTACCTTATAGTGTCCACAATAGGGACATGGGTAGGTAGCATATCTGACAGTCCATGGCTCGCCAGCGCTTTGACTTCTTTCCGCCTGTTGCCGCTCTAGCTCGATTCCCTGTTGCTTCTTTAGCCGAATAGTTTCTGGATCCTTTGCTTTTGCTCTTGCGTCTTGTTCCGCAATCACTTTACGTTTGTATGTGTCAAGATCAGACTTTGCAAGGTTGTAATTCTCTCTGCTGACTACAAATCCTGCGCATCCGAACAAGACGAGGATTGCGCCTATTATTATACCCAAGGTAATTCGGAAAAAGCCGCCTTCACAGAATAGCGCTATCGCAAGGGCCAAGGCAGCAGGGATAATAAACAGCGGCATAATTACGCTTACAATAGTAGGCTTATTTATATTTTGCATTCTTCTTTGTAGGATTTCATCCTCTGAAAGCTGCCTAACCATGCCAGTTCTCTCATCATATACAACGTCTTTTGCATTGCTTAATGAAGCAGAGCATTCTTTGCAGAATTGCCATCCTCTGTTGTTAAAAGTACCGCATTTAGGGCAGGTTTTACCTTCCATCAGTTCTCCAGATTTCTCTGTATTAGATGGCGAAGTGAATGCCTCAACTCTTGTTAACTTCCAACCTTTGTTCTTAGCATACGCAGAAGCTTTGTCAAAACTGTGCTGATTGATGTAAAACAGCTCTTCCTCTGTTAACTCACGGTTGGAATATAAGGTTACCGCATCGCAAATATCAGGATTGATATTGTTTTTTGCATAGGTCTCTTTCACTATCATGCGTATTTTCCTCCACGTTAATTAAATAGCAGTTTGAAATTCAATCCTATATTTAATATAGCATTTGGGATACCATATCGTCAAGTTGTAAGGAGTGATGATATGGCACAATTCGCCCCCAAACAATATAAAAAGGAACAATTTACTATCCGAATGGAACACGAAATGCTTCAGAATGTGGACACACTGGCTGCAAAGTACAACTTGAGTCGAAGTGAGTTTATCGTCCAATGCGTCCAATTTGCCATAGAACACATGGCACAGGAAGAAAACGAATAGATGACGAGATGGTTTTGCTGACAATACAACAAAAGGGAGAGCTTTGCGGCTCTCCCTTGGTTTATATTCATCCGACTTTGATGACTTTTTGCTTTTGCCCCAACAAATTCACTGGACTGAATGTTGTGTGTTGCGACTGTAAAAAGCTATCGTCTATTTCGGTATATCGCTTTGTCATTCGTAAATCACTATGCCCCATTTGCTTTTGCAAGGTAAACAGGTCTCCACCACTCTTGAGGTATAGTGTAGCAAAACTGTGTCGTAATTGATATGGCGTGATTTTAATGCCACTTAAATTGCTTATTTTGGCAAAGTCCTTATCCAGATAAGTTGTTGTCAACTGACCACCTTCATAGTTTGGAAAAAGCCAGTTATCCCACTCCTTGGGCTTAATCCGCATAAAGGAAGTAATTGCTTTTGAGGTCTGAGGACTAAGGTATAGCAACCGCTCACGTCTGGTCTTTGCTACGACTTTACTGACCTTCAAGGTATGTTCGGCTGCGTCGAAATCGCTTTCTCGCAATCGGAGCAATTCTTTTGTTCGGATACCGCAGTCCAACATCACCAGAATAACCGTATATGTTCGCATTCCCGTGTAGGTCTTTTTATCCAGACTATCCATGAAGCGTTGCAGATCACCTATGGAAACCGGCTTAATATTTCCTTCGTCACGCCGCTTTTTCAAATCATTGGCCGTAATGGGGTTCTTGGGGATATACTCTTGTTTTTCCATCCATCCAAAGAAAGCAGAAATGTACTGATAGGGCTTATTATACCGTGCAGGGCTTGTATCTGGTATGGCAGCAAAAAAAGCTAACGTATCCTGCTCCAGAACGCTATATTCTGTGCTATTATGGCTGTTGCGAATAAAGCGTCCCAACTGCACTTTGTAGTCATGCAACGTTTCCTCACTGATCATTTGTGCCTGTTTAATGCTGATAAAGTCCTTTACAGCGGTTTCCAAAGTCGGGCGTTCCTTTGTTTCTGTGATTTTACGCATCCTCATAGGGTGCTCCTTTCTGCAAACCCTCATTTAAGAATGTATTTTTGAAGACTACCCGAAATCCCTTTTCTTGATTTTTGCAACTATTTTAAGCAAAAAAGAAAGGATTCCGAGCGTTTTGCTCAGAATCCTAACATCTGGAGGTGACACCCGGATTTGAACCGGGGAATGAGGGTTTTGCAGACCCTTGCCTTACCACTTGGCTATGTCACCGAGGCGTGATGTCCGAGGGACATTATACAATACCCGGTGGCACTTGTCAAGAGAAAAGGCGGATTTTCCTGTGAATAAAATTTTGCTTCTTTTCGACGCGCTCCGCCGCCGGTGCTTACGCCGTGTGCTTGTGGGTCAGATGGTGATGCTTGGACATGAGACCCTCGCGCCGGTAGAGACGGCGCAGCATGATCACAAGGCAGATCAGATGGGTCAGGAACGTCAGGGCCCAGGAGAAGGGGTACGACCAGTAGATGACCTGGGGCGTGTGGAACCGGGGGATCTGGAAGATGGTGGCGATCCACACCACGCGGAAGGCGCAGGCGCCCAGCAGCGTGACGATCATGGGAGTGACGGAATAGCCGATGCCGCGGATGGAGCCCACGATCACGTCCATCAGGCCGCAGAGGATGTACAGGGGGAACATGATGGCGATGCGCACCATGCCGGCGGCCACCACCGTGTCGCTGTTGGAGTAGATATGCAGCAGCTGCGGGCCAAACAGCCAGCCCAGCATGCCGCCGATAAGGGCCACGGACGCCGAGCAGGCGGCGGAGCACAGCGCGATGGGCTTCAGCCGCTCCAGCTTGCCTGCGCCGTAGTTCTGGCTGGTGAAGGCCATGTTGGCCTGGCAGAAGGCGTTGCAGGCCACATAGATGAAGCCCTCGATATTGCTGGCGGCGGTGTTGCCGGAGATCACCGTCTCGCCGAAGCCGTTGATGGACGCCTGGATGATCACGTTGGACAGGGAGAAGGCCACGCCCTGGATGCCGGAGGGAATGCCGATCTCCAGGATCTGCCACAGGCGAGGCAGGGTGATGCGCAGCTCACGCAGCTCCAGGCGGATGTCGCCCTCCTCGTGCATCAGGCAGCGCACCACCAGAAAGGCGGACAGGCACTGGCTGACCACGGTGGCGATGGCCACGCCCGCCACGTCCAGCTGGAACACGATGACCAGCAGCAGGTTCAGGGCCACGTTGACGATACCGGCGGCGATCAGGTAGTAGAGGGGCCGCCGGGTGTCGCCCACCGAGCGCAGCAGCGCCGCGCCGAAGTTATACAGCATGGCGGCGGGCATACCCAGGAAGTAGATCCGCAGATAAAGGGACGCCAGGGGCAGGATGGAGTCCGGCACCTGCATCAGATGCAGCAGGGGGCGGGCGGTGGTGACACCCACCACGGCCAGCAGGATGCCGCTGAGAAGGGCCAGCAGCATAGAGGTGTGCACCGTCTGGCGCAGGCCGTCCCGGTTGCCCGCACCGGTATAGCGGGCCGCCAGAATGTTGGCGCCCACGGACAGCCCCACAAACAGGTTTACCATCAGGTTGATAAGGGCGGCGTTGGAGCCCACGGCGGCCAGGGAGTTGTCTCCGGCAAATTTGCCCACCACCACGATATCCGCCGCGTTGAACAGCAGCTGCAGTACGCTGGAGCACATCAGCGGCAGGGCGAAGGTCAGTATTTTCGGCAGCAGCTTACCGCTGCACATATCGATCTCGTAGCGGCTGGTACGGGCCATGGGAGTTCCTCCTTGTTATTTTTTGTAGGGATATCGGCGGGGCAGATTGGCCCCGCCCTACAGTGCGGCGCCAATATTCCGTAGGGCGGGCCCCGCGTGGCCCGCCGCACAGTGAACGGGAAGGTGCGATGCTGGTGCGTAGGGGAGGGGTTCTACCCCTCCCTTTCGGTTTACAGCGGTATTTCTATTATACGGCGGGCGGGGCAGAGCCCCGCCCCTACGAAATGGTGCGGCAAATCTCTGCGGGGCGCGAAACACTCCTCGCAAATCAGTCCAACTATCATATCATCTTTTAACAAAAAAGCAACACCTATTTTGTATTTCTTGACAAAATATCCCGGTTTCCTCTATAATCGGAAGCAACTACTGCTGACATGTGAGGTGCCGTTTATGAATTGGACACTGCTGTGCCAACTGATCGTGCTGTTTTTCGTGTTCTCCGTGCTGGGCTGGATGATGGAGGTCACGCTGAAATACATCCAGTATCATCGGTTCATCAACCGGGGCTTCCTCATCGGCCCCTACTGCCCCATTTACGGCAGCGGCGTAGTGCTGGTGACGGTGCTGGTGGGCGGCCTGATCGGTATCCGGGGCGGCACCCCCGGCGAGATCTTCCTGGCAGGCTTCTTCATCTGCGGCGGCCTGGAGTACTTCATCAGCTGGTACATGGAAAAGGTATTCCATGCCCGGTGGTGGGATTACAGCCGCAAGCCCATGAACCTGAACGGCCGCGTGTGGATCGGCAACCTGATGCTGTTCGGACTGGCCAGCGTGGTGATCGTGGTGTGGATCGACCCGGTGTACTTCCGGCTCATTGAAAAGTTGCCCTTGTTCTGGCTGCACTTCGCCGCCGTGGCCATTGTGGCGCTGCTGGTGTCGGACTGCGTGGTGTCCCATGTGATGATGGACATCGTCCGCAAGGAGATCGACGCCCAGGACGGCGACAGCACCGAGGAGATCAGCCGCCGCGTCCACGAGCTGCTGCGTGACCGCAACCTGTTCCTGCGCCGTATCCACCAGGCGTATCCCGAGCTGCAGGCCCGCCCCCGCGCCATGATGGAGCGGCTGAAGCAGGCCCGGAAGGAGTTCAAGGAATCCAACCTTCGGGTGAAGGAGCTGCTGGACGAGATGGCCCGCCGCCGGAAGAACGGCGAGGCCCTGGAGGAGATCACCGCCCGTCTGGAGACGGCTGCCGCCGCCATGAAGGAGCGCCGCGCCAAGCTGCGGGAGCTGGAGCGGAAGCTGCGCCGCCAGCGGGACGACGAGGAATAAAACCGACAAAAAAGAGAGGGGCTGTCCGCAGACAGTCCCTCTTTTTATGCTCAATCGAAGCCGAACAGGCCCATAATGCGGTGGTACAGATCCTTGTGCTCCTCGTACCAGTCCTTGCGCTCGCGCAGCAGACGCTCGGCGTCGGCGTACTCCTCCAGCGCCTGGCTGGCCTCCAGATAGCCGCGGGTCAGCACCCGCATGCGCTTGCTCATGTACTGCATGATGCTCATGATCTTGGCGGGCCGCTCCTGGAAATAATGGCCGAAATTCTCGTGGGTGATGACGGTGCACGCGGTCTTTTCCAGGGCCACGGCGGTGGCGTTCTGGGGACGGCTCTCCAAAAAGCCCACAATGCCGAAGAAGCCGTCGGCCTCCACCTCGTTCAGCAGACGCTGGGTGGGTTTATGATAGTCCACATACAGGGCCACCTGGCCCCACAGCACATCATAGATGGCCGACACATAGTCGCCCTGCTGGTAAATGACCTCGCCTTTTTTGAAGATCTTCTCCCCTGCCTCGGGATGGTTCGTCACAGATATCGCCGCCTTTCTGTTATGAGATATGATGCTCCGGTTTAGAACATCTTGTCAACGTATGCGTTCAGCTTTTTCGCGTCGTAGCTGTCCTTATAGGTGGTCTTGAAGCGCTGGACCGTCAGGGAGTTGAACTGCAGCACCTTGCGGTACTTCATGATACCGGCCACCAGGCCGAACAGGGCGCAGATGGGGCCATAGGGCAGCATCTTCACGCAGGTGTAGGCCAGGGCCGCAATGACGATGACGGAGATCACCACACCGGCGATCTGCTTTTTCGGCTGGAGCAGCTTGACCTCCTCGGCGCTGATGATGCCCTCGTCGATCATGGTCTGGGCAAAGCGCTTCTGCACGCCGAACTGGGACACCGCCGACAGTACGATGGGCGCCACCGCCAGAAAGGCAAACAGTGTGATGACCGCGTTCCAAAGAAAAACACCAAAATCCTTGATATCGCCCATAGTGGTTATTCCTCCGTTTTTATCATATGTTGTGGATCGGTATACGCGACGTGTACGTCGCAGCGGCCCGACAGGTACAGCATGTGGCTGTACCGCAGGGAGAAGGACACCGTGTCGCCCACCGCCAGCGGGCGGGGACAGTCGGTCACGTCCAGAATGCAGTGGTCGGAGCTGCCGCCCACCACGGTGATGCCGCTCTCGCGGGGCTCCAGGGTCTCCAACTCGCCCACATCGGCCCGGCCAAGGGCCAGCAGGGCCCGGCGGCGGATGCCGTGGTCGGCGTACTCCGGCGTGCGGCCGAAGGCGTCGATGCAGAACTCGCCCTGGGGATAGGTGGGCTTCTCCCGCACCTCGATGACCTCCGCCGTCAGGGTGAAGGTATCGCTGCGGAGATAGTCCATATCCGTGATGTGCCACAGCCTTTGCAGGTCGTAGCCCAGCAGGATATTCTCGCCGATGCGCAGGTGGTTGATGCCCCGGGGCATGGTATCCCAATGCACCAGAGTGTAGGAGCTGGTGGCGCCGCCGGAGATGATCTCCAGCTTACGGCCGATGGCCTCCTCCACCCGACCGGCCAGGTCGGTCAGCTGCGTCATCTTCTCCGTCGTGGGCCGGATGGCGCCGTAGCAGCTGAGATTCACGCCGATGCCCGCCAGGTGAACATGGGGCAGATCCCGCTCCACATGGACGCAGGCGGCGACCAGCTCGTCCGGCTCCCAGAAGCCCTCACGCAGGTCGCCCAGGTCGGCCATGACGATGACGCTGTGGGTCTTTCCCTGCCGCCGGCACTCCTGCTCCAGGGCGTCCAGGGTGGCCGTCTCGCTTTGCAGGGACATGTCGCACAGTGCCACGGTGTCCGCCAGCTCGGAGAGACCGGGAATGCGGATCAGCAGGAAAGGGCCCTCCACGCCTGCGGCGCGGCAGCGGGCCACCTGCTCCAGGCGGCTGGTGCCGATCTGGGACGCGCCCGCCTTCCGCATGACCTGGGCCACAGGGGGCATGCCCTCCACGCCCTTGACGATGCCGCACACGGCGATGCCGCGTTCATGGCAGCGGGAGATCACCTGGTGGGCGTTATGGTACAGCCTGTCCAGATGCACCTCCAGACAGGGGAATTGCCGGTTCATGGGTTTCACCTCGTTTGCGATATTGCCATATTGGCAGTCATATCAGTATAACACATCTTTTTCCATAAAGCCACATAAATTTTTCCACCCGGCCCGCGGACAGAAAACAGCCGCCCGTTTCCGACGCGGGCGGCTGTTCTCCGTAAGAGTGATAGAGAAGAGAGGTGAATAAATTGATTGGGATTACGTTTGTGAAAAGGATAAAGGGATTATGAAATTAGGGGGTTATGTAAGAGGGTGAATACAATGGGATAAAGGGTAACAATGAGAGTGTTATTGGTAAAGAGTGTGAGTGAGTAAGTGAAGAGAGTGTGTGTTTTGGGAAGTAAATGATTATTTTGTAAGTGATTTTCCTTACTGAGCCAGGGTCTTGCCCAGCTCACGGCAGGCGTTCAGGGCCGCGTCATCGGGAGCCTCGCAGCAGGTGACGCTTTCGCACACCAGGTTCAGGCCCGCGTCGTTGCAGTCCTTCTCCCAGCTGCGCATCCATTCGCCGTCGCCCCAGCCGTAGGAGCCGAACAGGGCCACGCTGGTGCCGCCCAGGCGGTTCTTGCAGCTGTCGAACATAGGCTGGAAGTCCACTTCCTCCAGCACCTCGCTGCCCATAGCGGGGCATCCGAAGGCGATGGCGGAATAGCTCAGCGCACCGGCATCCACCTGGTCGGGGGTCATGACGGTGACCTCGGCGCCGGCTTCCTTCATGCCCTCGGCCACAGCGTTGGCCATGGCCTCGGTGTTGCCGGTGCCGCTCCAGTAAATTACAGCAGTCTTTTTCATGTTTTTTGTGTCCTTTCTTATATTACTAAATGTTTATTTACTACGTCATTTTCAGCTGGCAACGGTCAACTGGCCGATGTCGGAGCCGGAGCGCCACAGAGCACAGTAGATCTCCGTGCACTTGCGGAACTGGGCGAACAGGCGGCGGGCCTTCTCCTCGTCGCCGTAGACCTTCCACAGGCCGGCGCACTTGAAGTCGCGGGAGCGGTGCTCGATGAAGCCCTGCACATCCTCCGGGGGATAGCTGAGGAACAATCCCACCTCGTGGGGGAACTCGCCCTCCTCGCGGAAGCGGCGGATCAGCTTTGCCACGCAGCGCTGGCACCCGTCGCAGCGGTAGCCCGCCTTTTGCAGAATGTCCTGGGCCAGGCCGCTCTCCAGATCACGCCGCAGCCCGGCGGGACGGTACAGATACAGCAGCGCCTGATCGTCGCGGTACCGGATGGGCAGCAGGCACAGGCCCTTGGGCACCAGCAGACGGTTGAGGCGGCGGATGTCCGACAGGAGGGACGCCCGGTCATCGCAGGGGCAGGGGAACAGACTGCCCGTTTTGATGCCCGCCAGTGTAGGGGCACACTGTTTGATCAACAATTCTTCTGACATACGCCGCCTCCTCTCGTCTGCTAGTATGGTGGGGGATGATGTCCGTTATTCGTCAGTTAGCATTGCCTAACCGCACTGTTTTAAAAAAGCTGCCGTGTGGGGCAGTCTCCGAAAACAGTACCTCGCAATAGTTAGCGTAAGCTAACCGTCGGGTCTTAAAAAAGCTGCCGGGCTTGGCAGTTCTTTCAAGCAATTCCCTATCGGAACTATAGGCATTGTAACATAGCTTTCTCTGTTTGGCAAGACCTTTTTTCAAAATTTTCCAGATTTTTTTGAAAGGTCACAGACAGGGCAGGGAAGTCCCTGCTCTGTCTGTGACCGAAACGCTGCGATTTTCCGGGGAAATCAGGCGAAAACCACCTGGACCAGCACCATATAGACCACCGTACCCGCGCCGATGGACAGCAGCACGTTGCGCTTCCACAGGTGCAGCCCCGTCACCACCGCCAGGGCGATCAGCTCCGGCAGGCCGTGGGGCGCGGCGGCGATGTCCACATTCCGCAGGCAGTACACCACCAGCAGACCCATCATGGCGGCGGGCAGGGTGCGCCCCAGATACTCCACCACCTTGGGGATGGGTTTGTTGTCGGGGAACAGCAGGAAGGGCAGGAACCGGGTGATGATGGTGCCCAGCGTCACGGCACCGGCGATCACCAGCGCCTGGGTCGTTGTCAATGTCATAGCTTCTTCCTCCCCAGCAGTAATACGATCAGCACCAGCACCATGGCGGGGATCACCAGATTGTCCGCGCCGAACACCGCCAGCGCCGCAGCGGAGCACACCAGGCCGATGACGCCGCTCATGCGGTTCTGGGGATTCTTCACCTGCTCGATGAACAGCACCACGAACAGGCCCGTCAGGGCGAAGTCCAGGCCCGTGGTGTCGAAGGTAATGAACCGGCCCGCCACCGCGCCCAGCACCGAGCCTGCCGCCCAGTAGCCGTAGTTCAGCAGCGACACCGCCAGATAGAAGTCCTTCCGGGACACATCGGCAGGCGGCTCCACCGAGGAGACGATGGAGAAGGTCTCGTCGCTGAGGGTGTAGATCAGCGGGAATTTGGCCGCGCCCAGGCCGCGGTATTTGCCCAGCATGGACACGCCGTAGAACAGGTGGCGGGCGTTGACCATCAGGCTCATCAGAAACGCCTGGATGGGATCAAAGGCGGTGGTCAGCAGCGTGATGGCCACGAACTGCATGCTGCCGCAATAGGCCAGGCAGCACATCAGCAGCACCCATGGCACGCCGTAGCCCTTGGTCTGCATCAGCACGCCGTAGGCGATGCCCAGCACCAGGTACCCGGTCAGCACCGGGATGGTCTGGGGGAACGCGGCGCGGATGGCAGCCAGGGCGGGATGTGGCTTTTTCTCCATACATCCACCTCCGGATAAAGAAGCTGTAAAGTGCCCTCATTATATCTGAGGCCGCGGGAAAAAGCAAGAAAAGTTTACAATTACCGCCTTGATTCTCTGTATAGGTGTGGTATCGTGTAGATACAGAAGAAAGGAGTGTGATCCCATGAAGAAGCTGCATAAGGTAGAGCAAGGCAAGATGCTCTGCGGTGTGTGCACCGGTATCGCCGCCTATTTCGACATTGATCCCACGCTGGTGCGTCTGGGGTGGGTGCTGTTCTCCCTGCTGGGCGGCAGCGGTATCCTGGCCTACATCATCTGCGCGCTGATCGTCCCCGACGATCCGGATAAGGTACAATAATACGGCAAAAGCACCCCGGAGGGGTGCTTTTGTTTCGTTTGACAACCCACCGGCGGCCTGATACAATAGAAACATCAAACAAAAAGGAAGTGATCCCATGATCCTGACTCCCCAGCAGCAGGCGCTGCTTGACGGCGAAAAGGGCGAGGTCATGGCCAAGGTGGTCAAAACCCTGGTCATGTACGGCGACGCCTTCGGCGCGGAGCGGATGGTGCCCGTCACCAGCCAATACGGCCACACGGTCATCAGCTTCGGTCTGGACGTGATGAAGCCGGTGTACGACCTGTACGACCAGCTGATCGCCGCCGGACTGACCGACGGCCAGCGCTTCACCGCCGATCCCCGCCCGCTGGACGAAAACGTTCCCTCCGGCCTTCTGGAGGACGTGGTGTTCAAGAAGATCATGTATACCCAGCAGGCGCGGTACGAGCAGCAGCTCCAGAAGCTGGGCATCGTCAGCGACGACGCCTATACCTGCACCTGCTATATGGACGAGGTGGGCAACGTTCCCCAAAAGGGCGACGTGCTGACCTGGGCGGAATCCTCCGCCGTGGTGTACGCCAACTCCGTGCTGGGCGCACGGTGCAACCGCAACTCCGGCATTCTGGAGCTGATGGGCAGCATCGCGGGCTTTGTGCCGGAGTTCGGCCTGCTGACCGACGCGGGCCGCAAGGCCACCTGGGTGGTGGAGGTGCGCTGCACCACCTGTCCCGAGCCCCAGCTGCTGGGCAGCGCCATCGGCATGAAGGTCATGGAGGAGGTGCCCTACATCAAGGGCATGAACACCTGGCTGGGCACCGAGCTGGACGACGGCGCGAAAACGTATCTGAAGGACTTCGGCGCGGCCACCGCCTCCAACGGCGCGGTGGGCCTGTACCACATCGCCGGACTGACCCCGGAGGCCAAGGAGCAGGGAGAGAGCCTGATCGCGGAGAACGCCAAGGTCTACGTCATCGACGACGCGGAGCTTCAGCGGGTGAAGGACAGCTATCCCGTCATGTGGAAGAATCCCCACGCCAAGCCGGAGCTGTGCTTCGTGGGCTGCCCTCACATGTCCCTGAAGCAGCTCCGCGACTGGACGGACGCGGTAGAGCGGAACCTGCGGCTGAATGACCTTGACAAGGTGACCGTTCCCACGGTGTTCACCGCCGCACCCGCCGTCATCAAGGCGTTCGAGCAGGACACCGTCTACGCGGCGCGGCTGCACAATATGGGCGTGGTGGTCAGCTACATCTGCCCGCTGATGTACATGAATAACCCCCTGTGCAAGAAGAAGGCGGTCATCACCTCCTCCAACAAGCTGCGCACCTATACCAGCGCCCGGTACTATACCGAGCGGGAGATCCTGGACATCATCACCGGAAGGGAGGCCGACTGATATGAAGGAATTCAAGGGCCGCGTCGTGGTGCCCGGCACCTGTCAGGCGGAAGCGCTGGTGAGCCATGGCGGCTTCAACACGCTGGCCAGCTATCAGATGGCGCTGATGTTCGGCGACAAGAAGGTAAAGTGCGGCGACCAGAACAACGCCGACCTCTATAAGAAGCCCATGCTGGGCAAGGCCCTGTGCCTGCCCATGACCATCGGCTCCACCACCGGCGGCATGGTGTTGTTCACCGCCTGCGCCCTGGGCAAGCAGCCCGCCTGCATGCTGTTCTCCGTGCCCATCGACTCCCTGGCCGCCAGCGGCGCGATCCTGGGCGACGTGTGGACCGACGGCAAGATGCCTGTGGTGGACAGTCTGGGCGAGGAATTTCTGGAATACGTCAAGACCGGCATGCAGGTGACGGTGGGCGAAGAAGGGATCGTGACGGTGGAATGAGCGATAACGTATTTGACAAGAAGCCCAGCGAGTGCCGCTATTCCTTCATGCAGCACAAGGAGTGCGAGTTCTTCCCCTGCCACGCCACCAACCATCCGGAGGATTTCAACTGCCTATTCTGCTACTGCCCGCTGTATGCCCTGGGCAGCCGGTGCGGCGGCAATTTCAAGTGGCTGGAAAACGGCGTGAAGGACTGCTCCGCCTGCATGCTGCCCCATGGCCGCGGCAGCTATGAGTATATCATGGGCAAGTTCCCCCTGATCTCCGCCATGGCCAAGCGCAACCGGTAACGTGGAAGCCAAAAGGAACCGGATCTGCCTGACAACGCCCAAACGGAACCCCTTGTTCACGATCCTCTGCGCGTATGGCTTTTCCGGTGTGAACGCCATTGTCACATTGCTTCTGCTGCGGGGCAGCCCGTCTCATAGCGATTTTTGGGAGAGCTTCCTGTTTGGCGGCGCACTTCTCCTGTTGATGGTTCCCGTTACCCTGTGGGATAACAGGCCGGGAACTCGCGATCTTGGGGCAGCGGTGATGACCCTGCTGCTTTACGCCGCTGTGTGCGGCGGCTGCGCGTATGTGCTGTCTCCGTGGATGCTCCTGCTCTGCTGCGCCGAGGCCGGCATTTACTTTGCCTTGGGATATCTCATCAAAAGATTCCGCCGCTGTCGGCGGTGAAGCAAAACGTGTCAAGCCCCTGACCCACCAGGTCAGGGGCTTGCTTTGTGAGACGTTGTGCAGCGATAACGTTTTTATCAATATTACCGTAAAACCATATCCAGGTCGCGGGTAACAGTACCGTCCTCCAGAATGAAGCAAGGGATTCCAATGCCGCCGCTTTCCCGTATGTCGGCGTAGGCGGGAGCCTCTTGCCGCAGAGATAGATAGACCTTTAAGTCGGACAGGCTGGCAGATAAATTTTTGAAATCGATTTCCACGTTTGCCTCACTGAGCCGGTTCAGGGCATACAGGGTATCCGGACACAGGTGGCTGCCAATTACCGTAACTTTCATAATAAAACTCCTTCTCCGAATTGTGTGGCTGTGCTGGCTTTACCATGGACTGACAAGGGCAAAAGCGCCGGAAAGACACGTTGTCGGCGCGTCTGCCCTTATCATTCAATGGTATCGTAATCCCTTATTTGAAAAGTGTCAATCTATATTTGGGGAATGAATGCCAAAACAGAAGCAGAGAAAGGCTTGCCCCCATATAACAGGTAGCTTTGAAAATCTGTAAACCGAGGTGCTGTGCCTGGAGACATGTGAGCAAAATGGACGCTTATATACGGCATAATGATCAAGAGGGAGTTATTCGGGGAGTTCCCAGAACAGATCCGCTAATCTGATGCTTAAAACGTCGGCGATCTTCTGGCATTTTTCAATTGTGAGACTATGCTCCCCTCGTTCAACACGACCGTAGTACGCTCGACTGATTCCGCATAATTCCGCGAATTCATTTTGTGCCAGACCACGGCCCTCTCTGTATTTTCGCAGTACATTACCCAAAGCAGTATTCACGTTATAAGTATACATAAACCTCACCTCAACCGTATTATAGCAAGATTGAAGGAAAAACGCCATATATAGCGTTAAAATTTAGCGAATATTTGCTATAATGAAAGAAGATGATGGTTGTACCATGAATCTGATAATCTTTCCGAGTAAAGGAGAACAGCCAATGAGCAGAAAAGAACTTGAAGTAAAAGTTGAATCCTTCCGAAAAATACCAAACCCCTATAAAGATGGGCCTGACAGTGCCTCTCAAATGTTTACAGCGATCTGCGATGTGCAAGATGTTCCAGAGGAATTGTTGAACTGGATGGAAACCAATCCTCGTAAACAGAATATCCGAGGAGGAGTTGCTAAAAAGATTAGAGCATCACTTATCGAAGGAAAGAATTTCCACCTTCTCAACCGCGGCCTTCTGATCTCTGCGCAGGACGTTACATACAATAACTATGATAACACGATGAAGCTGGTTTTCTCGGATTCTGAGTATCATGGCGATGTTGATGGCGGACATACGCTGAGAGTGATTTTGGAGAACAGAAAGTTCTTGGATCGAGGACAGCAGTATGTAAAATTGGAGATTTTGACCGGGATTGAGGGCATTTTTGAAGACCTTGCCGCGGCAAGAAACACCTCTACACAGGTGAAAGATCAATCTATTGCGAATCTTCGTGATTACTTTGACTTGATTAAGAATACGATCGCTGCGGAGGACTTTAAGGATCGCGTATACTTTATGGAGAATGATGATGGCGATATTGATGTCGGCGAAATCCTGGCGATTCTCAATCTCTTTAATATTGACGCATATCAAGGAATGGACAGCTTTCCGGTTGTATCTTTCAGCAGTAGAAAGAGATGCATTGATAGCTATATTAAGCTTTACGAGAAATTTCACGATGATCCCCATAACCCCTATGTCAAAATGAAACCGGTTATGGTTGAGATTTTCAAGCTTTACGACTACCTTGAAACCAAGATGTTCGACTACTACCGGGCCAAGAACCCGTCAGGTAAGTATGGCGCGGTATCCGGTGTAATTACACCAAGGGGTACCAAAGAACAGCTTAGAACGAAGTTCTATCGCAAAGAGTTGACGCACACTTCGCCAAACGGATTCCTGTTTCCCGTATTAGGAGCGCTGCGGGCACTGTTGACCGAACAGGATGGACACTATGTTTGGACACGCGATCCATTTGAGATGTTGGATAGGGTAGGGCCGGATCTGGTATGTACGACGGTTGAAAGAAGCAGAACTCTGGGAAATGATCCTGTTAAAGTCGGAAAGGATATGGGAAACTGGCAGACGCTTTATATGCGTGTGATGTTTGAAGCGATACTCATGAAATAAATGGAAACGCGGCTGCTCAACACCGGAGCGGCCGCGTTTTTCCGAGCAATACAAAAGGCTTGAAGTAACCCTTATTTAAGTATATAATGCAATTATATTTTGGTAAAAACTTTGTAGAATGGAACGTATCAATTGACTGCGGAGCGGGATACCCTGAAAGATCTCAATGTATAAAAACCAGTGATCGGCGTTCCCTTGGACGGTATAGACTGAATGCGCGAAGGCGAATTTAATAAAGGAAATCAATATCATGTTTCACGAATTTAATGCAATTATTGAAGAAATGCGCCTTGTATACAAGCATGATCAGAGACCGTGGATGCTTGGCTATAGCGGGGGAAAGGATTCTACATTGCTTTGCCAGCTTGTATTTGAGATGTTGGAAGGACTGCCGCAGGAGGAACGGACAAAGAAGGTATACATTGTTACATCTGATACGATGGTGGAAAATCCCATTGTTAAGGACTATATGCACCGAATGAACCGGGCTATTAACGCAGCCAACGAAGCGAAAAAGCTGAATGTGGTGGCTTGTATGCTGCATCCGGATATTCGTCATACATTCTGGTCATTGGTGATCGGACTGGGGTATCCCACTCCGGAAGCGCCGGGTTTTAGATGGTGTACAGATAGACTGAAGATTAACCCCTCCAACAAGTTCACCTATGAAACAATAAAAAAAGACGGCGAAATTGTCATCCTGCTGGGCGTTCGCAAAGCGGAAAGCGTTGCCCGATCAAAAAGTATTTCCGCTCATGAAATTGAGGGAAAAATTTTGTCGCCGCATGTTTCCATTCCCAAGGCGTATGTCTATAATCCTCTGACAGAAATTGACAATTCTGTTGTCTGGGAGTATTTGCTTAAAGGGGACGCGATGAGTGCCTGGGGAACGGACAACAAATATTTATTTAATTTATATCAGGGTGAACAACTAGGAGAAGAGCAAAGCGTTGTTGGTGAGGTTGATAAGGATAAGATTCCGATTACCGGAAATTCAAGATTCGGTTGTTGGTGCTGCACAATGGTCAAGGAGGACAAGTCACTGCAAAACTTTATTGACCATGGCGCGAAAGAGTTGATCCCGCTGAGACAGTTCCGAGACTGGCTGGTGGAACTCCGCGCGACACCTGAAGCGCGAGATTGGAGACGCAGGAACGGTTCGGTATATTTTAACGCTGAAGGCGAATTTGGGCGAGGCCCATTTACATTGGAGACAAGAAAGGAAATCTTGCGAAGGCTTCTGCAGCTGGAAGACGAGACGGGGTATGAGCTGATCACAATGGATGAGCTCAAGATGATTGATAAAATGTGGGAGAATGAGGGTGACTTGTCAAGACGCGCTCTGGTAGATCTTTATTATCAGGTACGTAAAGTAAGGTTGCCGTGGGATCAGTTTAAGCACGCCAAATATGATGAAGAGACAATTCGTTATATCAACAGTCTGTGTCGAAAATATGATATTCCATTTGAACTTATCTCAAAAATGCTGATCAGTGTAGATAATACAAAATTCTATACCCGCTCCGCTGTTAGTGCGCGTGAAGTGGAGAAGATTATGAATCAGGGATGGCTGCACTATAGCAACATCCAAAAAGGTCTTGAAGATGAAGATAGAACGAATTGAACTTTGTAATTTTGGCTCATACGAAGATGTAAACACATTTGATCTGATGTCTGACGATTCTTCTAAGCGAATTGTTATTGTAGGGGGAAAGAATGGCGCGGGAAAGACGACACTCTTTACCGCTATGCAGATCGGACTTTATGGCCATGCATCTTTTGGATTTAAGACGTCTGGTAAGCGCTATTTAAAAGAGATTTATGACTTGATTAATAATCAGGCTCGCTTGGATGAAACCAAAAGTGCGTATGTGAAAATTTGTTTCTCTGAACAAAGAATTGATATAGATCACTATGAGATTGTCCGTTTCTGGAGATGGAGCGATCATCAGATCACGGAAATATTTTCTGTGGAACAGAATGGGAAGAAGTTAAATGAAGAGGCAGCGTTGGATTTTCAGAATTATTTACTCCATCTTATCCCCCCCGAGCTCCACAGACTGTATTTTTTTGACGGAGAAAAGATTGCGGATTATTTTCTGGACGAACAGCACAATAATATCAAAGACGCTTTGCTTGTGCTTAGCGGAAATGATACATATGAAATTTTGTACAATAGCGTTCGCCGCCTTTTGAATGGAGTTGAATCCGATCATGAATCTGTTGCGCAAAACTATGCTGATCAGAAAGAAGTGTTAGCGAGATACAGACAGAAAGAAGCATCACTTTTGACAGAACAGCAGGAGATTGCCTTACACTTGGATCAGCTTGAAGCGGATTATCGTAAGGAAAATGATGAATACGCATCAAAAGGCGGGGTGACACTGGAGGCGTGGAAAGCGCTGCAACGGAGTATAAAAGAAGAAGAAGATCGAAGAGAACGACTTAACTGGGAATTGAAGGGCATTGCAGCTGATATATTGCCATTTTTCATTGTAAAAGATTTACTTGCGGATGCTCGTGAGCAGATCAGTATGGAAAAAGAACTCCATGCATACCGGGTACTGCAAGATGCGTTGGGGACTTCCCGCTTTAAGCGATGTATATCAAACGCGGTTAAGAGAACCAGCAGCCGGGATAATCTATCGGATACGGCTGTTGTAATGCGTGCGATTCAGACTTTTTTTGAGAACCGTGAGATTGAGAAGAAAGTACCGATCTTAGCGCTTTCAGAAGATGAAAGTGTGACGGTTCTGAACAAAATATCATCTGTTGAGGAATTCGACCCTGCGACAATCAGCGAATGCCGCCGCGGAGTCGAGGAATCGATCCAGCGCAGTTCTAAATTGCGTGAGCAGCTGCAAAAGAGTTCTATTGAAAGCTTTGAAAGACATATCGAATGTGTGGCGGAGCTGAAGGCGAAGCTTGAGCAAACGAAAAATTTAAAAGAAAAGAATCAGCATGAGTTGCTTTGTCTGCGGAACGAGATTGAAGCAGTAGAGAAGAGCCTGAAAGTAAGCCGAAGAGAGCTTGAAGCGGAAATAAAAAAGCAATCTGTTTTCGCACTATCGGATCGCGTGCTTTTGCTGGTGGAAGAACTCCAAGACCAACAGTATAAAAAGCTGATTGCGGATGTGGAGCGAGATCTCAACCGAAAATTTAAGGAATTGATCCGAAAAGATGATTTTGTAGATGATATTTACCTCGGTTATGATTTTTCTTTGCACCTGGTTCGCAAGCAGGAAGTTGAAGTGTCAGCGTTAAAACTGGCCGCGAAAAAGCATGGCGCTTCCGCATTGAAGAGGAGTTTGAAAGATATTGGCTATCAATCCCTCATAAAGCAGTTGCGCACGACAGAGAATTCACTTGGCTTGGCGTTGGCAAAGTGCGCCGAGGAAGTGATCACGCTTCCGGTTGAACTGGATTATCATCGCTTTTCTAACGGGGAAAAGCAGGTTTTGGTTATGTCGCTGTATTGGGCCATCATGAATCAAAGTCATAATGAGCTTCCCTTTGTTATTGACACGCCATTTGCTCGAATTGACACGGAACATCGCGCGAATATAACCGAGAAGTTTTTCAAAGAACTTCAAGGACAGCTTTTTGTGTTTTCTACTAATGAGGAGCTTCGGCACGAGCACCTTGCTGCGTTAGATCAGCAGCTTGCCAATGTTTATATGCTTGAATATGGAGAAGATAAACGCACGCATATTTCTAAAGGAAGCTATTTCGAGGTGAACTGATGGCATTCAAGTTAAAGACATCACAACAAACCGAAGAGATTTTCAATCGAATTGAAGCAAGTGAGCGGCTGCCGTGGCCAACTCTTATGAGATTTGCGCTTTCCCTGTCGATCCGACAAGGCCCGCTGATGGAACTGGAGCTTTATTCGGATAACCTGGGGAGAGAACTGAACCGGCAGACAATTACAGGAGATGCGGATAGCCTCTATAAGTGCCTGATTGAGCTGCGGGAAGGCCGTCATATTACTGACGAAGAATACTTCCCGGCGTATGTGAAAGCACATCTTGACCGAGGTGCCCGGCTGTTGGAACAGGAAAAGAAGTATTCAAGAGATTTACTGGTTCATTTGACCAGACTCGACCATAGTATCTAGGCACTGTAACAAACACCGCCCCGCATGGTCATTTGAATTGAATCTATGAAAAAGCTGCCATGGACTGACAAGGGCAAACACGCCTGATAGCGATAGTATTGCTTACAAAAAGACACGCGGTGCCCATACGCACCGCGTGTCTTTTTTCTCCGTATAGCGGCGGCCAGATTATGGATCAGAACGTATTGATCCCGCTGACAGCCTCGTACAGCCGCTGAAGGTCGTAGACATCCACAGCGCCGTCGCTGTTGATATCAGCTACGGCTTTGCGATAGGTCTCGTCCTCGATGTTGCCGTTGTACGTTTCACTGGTCAGCATCTCGTACAAACACTGCATATCGCTTGCGTCCACCGCATAGCCCATTGAACTGACCGCACCGTTGACGTCGCCGCGTCGGACGATCTGCACCGTCATGTCGCTTACTGCTCCGTCCTCACCGATCTCAACGGTGTATTCGCGGGGTACATAGCCCTCTTGGCTGGCCAACAGCGTATAGGTGCCGGGTGCCACACCGGCAAAGGAGAAGGTGTCGTCACCCGTCCGCAGGGAACGGTAAGTGGCATCTCCTCGCTTCAAGGTCAGGCAAACACGGTCGCCGCTCCCCAGTGTTTCGGTGTTCAGCTTGCCGGACACTGTCACGCCGGTATCGGCCATACCATTGACGCCCACCTCTGTACCGCCGTTGCCGGTGGTATCCACCAGCACATCCTGCGAGGGCAGCGTTACCTGCTTCAATGCGCTGTTCCCGGAGCAATCCACTTCGGTCAGCTTCGTATTTTTCGAGGTGTCCAGTTCGGTAAGTTGGTTGTTGGCGCAGTTCAGCTTCTCCAGTTTCGTGAACAATTCGATACCCTTCAGCGACTGGATGCTCCGTCCGCTGCAATCGATTGCGGTCACATCGGCACTGTTGATGATGCCATCACCGTCTGTATCGAAGGTCTCCCGCAGATAGTCCCTGAAATTGTCATCCGGGAAGTTCTCTGCGGACAGAGCGATCTCACCCGCAGGCCCGCTGCTGTTATAGTGAATGGTGGTGGTTTTCGGAATATAGCTAAAACGTTTGTTAACTGCGTCCCATTGCGATTCTGTACCAGCATAGTATATATGGGCCAATCGATTACAATCCTCAAAAGCGTGTTCGCCAATATACCGGACGCTATCAGGGATGATAATGCTGAACAGGTTGTCGCAGTTGCTGAAAGCACTACGGTTCAAGTCCGTGACACCATCGGGAAGTGTAATTTCGGTCAGATTGTCACATTCGCAGAAGGCATAGTCGTCAATCTCCTTTACCCCGTCTGGGATTGTAATGCTGGTTAAGTTGCTGCAATGTTCAAACGCCCATTCACCAATAGAAGTAATGCCGTCTGGGATTTGAAAATGTGTTGCCTTTGAGCTTGTGGGATAACGGATCAGTACCCCGTCGTCTTTGCAATACAACGCTCCCTGTACACTTGCGTAGTGCTGGTTTTCTGGTGCCACTTCAATGCTCTGGAGTTTAGTGCATCCGTAGAACACATTATCGGTATCAATTCGGGCAACATTGCCCGGAATCACAAGGCGCTCAAGACTGTTGCAATCATAAAAGGCCCATGAGCCAATATCAGTTACACTACTGGGGATAGTAATGCTGGTCAGGCTTTTGCAATAAGCGAACGTATTCTCACAAATTGCCTCAACACCTTCCGGAAGAATAATACTGGTTAAATTGCTGCATTTCTCAAATACACGGTGTTCAATTTCTGTGACGCTATCCGGGATGGTAATGTTGGGCAGACGACTGCAATTAAAAAATGCATAACTGCCAATATGAGTAATACCTTCCGGAAGGACAATGCTGGTTAGGTTGCTGCAGTTTTGGAATGTGCCGCTTTCAATAGAAGTGATGTTATTAGAAAGGGTAATGCTGACTAAACTGTGGCAGTCATAGAACGATCCTCCACTGATAAACGTGACGCTGTCCGGAATGGCAATACTGGTTAGGCCATAACAACTGTAAAATGAATGGGAACCAAGAGAAGAAATGCCGTCAGGCATGGCAATATCGGTCATTTTGCCGCACTCATAAAAAGCACAATTACCGATAGATGTAACGCCAGAAAGAATCTTTACTTGTTCAATGTAGATACGTTTTCCATACCATGGACTGTAATAGGGGCTGTAGTTACGATAATCCGCCATCTTCCCCTCGCCGCTGATGGTCAGCACGCCGTCGCTGTCCAGCGACCAGGTGAGGTTTGTGCCGTCGCCCTCGCCGCCGCAGTAGCCGCTGTCCACCACCGTGGCGCCCCACACCTGCACCGGCAGCAGCGTGGCCGCCAGCACCACCGCCATCAGCAGGCTTATGATCCGCTTTTTCATATCCCTGTCCTCCTGTGTTTTTTTCTCTTTTCGACACATCGCGTCAACAAAATACGACATATTATATCAATATAAGTGTACCACCACCAGAGATGTCGGACAAGCACTACATTTGCGTCAACTTATACGAAATTTTAAAGCATTTTATGACAATTCGGACAACATGCCCCTCCCCGTGGACCTGACCGGCACGCCACAGTAAAATTCTCCCGTTTCCCACTTGACAAATGATACCCATAGGGGTATATTATACCCATACCCTGTACGGTATAAAGGAGACGAAACAACATGAAAGCACTGATGGAAAAACTGGAGGGGCTGCTGGAGTGGGGTGGCATCAAAAAGGACGTGACGCTGCTGGTGATCTCCGGTATCGCGGTCATCTGCAGCCTGGCGAAATGGCAGCCCTTTTCCTTTGATATGGCGTGGATCGCCATTATCCTGTGCGGCGTGCCCATTGTGCTGGAGGCCATCATCGGCCTGGTGACGGCCTTTGACATCAAGGCGGACGTGCTGGTGTCCCTGGCGCTGATCGCCTCGGTGTGCATTGGCCAGGACTTCGCCGCCGGTGAGGTGGCATTCATCATGCAGCTGGGCGGCCTGCTGGAGGAGCTGACGGTGGCCAAGGCCCGGGCCGGCATCGAAAAACTGGTGCACCTGACGCCCCGGACGGCCCGTGTGCTGCGCGGCGGCGCGGAGAGCGTGATCCCCGCCGAGCAGGTGCGGGTGGGCGACACCCTGCGGGTGCTGCCCGGCGAGTGCGTGCCGGTGGACGGCGTGATCCTGTCGGGACAGACCTCCATCAACCAGGCGGTCATGACCGGCGAATCCCTGCCGGTGGACAAGTCCGCCGGGGACGAGGTGTCCAGCGGCACCGTGAACCAGTTCGGTGCCTTCGAGATGCGGGCCACCCGTGTGGGCGAGGACAGCTCCATCCAGCGGATGATCCGCCTGGTGCAGTCCGCCGACGCGGGCAAGGCCAGGATCGTGGGCATCGCCGACCGGTGGGCCACCTGGATCGTGGTGATCGCCCTGACCGCCGCCGCCCTGACGTGGCTCATTTCCGGCCAGATCATCCGGGCCGTCACCATTCTGGTGGTGTTCTGCCCCTGCGCCCTGGTGCTGGCCACGCCCACGGCCATTATGGCCGCCATCGGCAACGCCACCAAGCACGGCTTCCTCGTCCGTGAGGGCGACGCGCTGGAGCGGCTGGCCAAGGTGAAGGTGGTGGCCTTTGACAAGACCGGCACGCTGACCTACGGCACACCGGAGGTGGCCGCGGTGGTCAGCGTCCTGCCGGAGCTGCCGCGGGAGGAGCTGTACCGTTTGGCGGCCTCTGCCGAGCAGATGTCCGAGCATCCCCTGGGCAAGGCCATCGTCCGCGGCTGCAAAAAGTCCGGCGCGGCGTTGGCCGACGCCGGGGAATTCCGTATGATCCCCGGCCGCGGCGTCAGCGCCTGCGTGGAGGGCCGCGGCCTGCTGGCGGGCAATCCGGAGTTGCTGCGGGAGCAGGGGGTGACCCTGCCGGAGGAGGCCGGGGACTATCTGGCCCAGGGCTGCACCGTCACCTATCTGGCGGTGGACGGCGCCTACGCCGGATACATCGCCCTGTCCGACACCATCCGGCAGGAGAGCGCGGAGATGGTGGACGCCCTGACGGCGCTGGGCGTGCAGCCGGTGCTGCTGACCGGCGACCACGAAAACGCCGCCCGGGCCATCGCCCAGCGGCTGCATATTCAGGAGGTGCGGGCCAACTGCCTGCCGGAGGACAAGATGACTGCCATCGACGGCTATCAGGCCCAGGGCCGCAGCGTGTGCATGATGGGCGACGGCGTCAACGACGCCCCGGCCCTGAAGCGGGCGGAGGTGGGCATCGCCATGGGCGGCGTGGGCAGCGACATCGCCGTGGACGCGGCGGACATCGCCCTGGTGGACGACGAGGTGAAGGAGCTGCCCCACCTGATCGCCCTGTCCCACCGGATGATGACCACCATCAAGCTGAACATGACCTTCTCCATGGCGCTGAACTTCGCGGCCATCATCCTGGCCATCATCGGCACGCTGAACCCGGTGGTGGGCGCGCTGGTACATAACGCCGGTTCTGTGCTGGTCATCACAAACTCGGCGTTTCTGCTGAACTGGAAAAAGAAATAAGCAAACGGGAGGAAAATCAAATGATCATCAAAATCATCGCCATCGTCATCGGTGTGCTGATCCTGGGCGCGGGTCTTTACTACCTGTCCAAGGAAAAGCACGATCCGGAATCCAAGAAGATCTACGGCGTCATCAGCGCCGTGGGCGCGGTCATCGCCGTCGCGGCGGCGATCCTGCTGCTGGTGTAAGAGCATGATAGAAAATACCGCTGCTTCTTTGGGAAGCAGCGGTATTTTTGTGTATTGCGTGTATGCGCTTATGACAGCGCCCGGTTTTCCAGACTGCCCCGCAGACTGCCGACGGCCTGATAGTTGTTGATGATCAGCGCGTCGGTGACGCCGTACCGGGCGATGATATCGCTGACGCTGCCCACATCCTCCCGGATGTCCACCACCACGATCTGCTCATAGTAGTCGATCATGTAGGGCACGAAGGCGTTGCCGTAGGACTCCTTGAACACCAGCAGCGTTTTGCCGTTCTTGTTGTCGGTGGTAATGACGGTCAGGGGCTGGTCGCCGCACAGGAACATCCCGGCATACTCGTTGGTGCCGCCATTGACGGCCTGGCCGTTATACTGCACACCGTCCCGGTAGTACACCATGGCATAGCCCGCGTGGGGGAACCGGGCCACGGAGTAGTCCGGGTTGGCGGTCAGCTCCGCGGGATGGTCACCGTACATGTACAGCGAGCCGGTATAGCCGGTGCGGATCACCGTGTCATAGCTGTCCAGCGTCCAGGGGGTGATGCCGTTGGCCTGACAGTAGGCCGCCGAGGCGTAGTACGCGCCCAGACTGGTCCAGTGATGGTCGGTGCGGTAGAACATGTACTCGCCCACGTGCTGATCCATCAGCCCCATGCAGTCCACGGTGGTGACGGAGCTGTCCATCATGGCGTAGGTGGACTTGATGAAGCTGGCGACAGCGTCGTGGGGATCGTCATAGTCCGCCGGGGAATGGTAGGCGCAGCTCTTGGGGGTGATCAGGCAGCTCACATGGATGTTGGGGTACTTTGCGGCGAACTGGTTCACCGTGTCGGCATAGGCGCTGGAGCCGGAGGGATCCGGCGCGAAATACTCCACGCCGTAGTCGCCGCACACCAGCACCGCGTTGGCGTAATAGGCGGCGATGTTGTTGTGATAGTGGCCGTCAGCGGCGGTCTCAGCCGTCACCGACGCCGCGTCGTCCGAGGATACGGCGCCGCCCTTACCGGGGGCGATGTACTTCTGTCCCGCGGGCACCACCTGCTGGCCGCAGGCGGCGCACACGCCGTCCTCACCCACCGTGTGGCCCAGTGCCGGGCTCATGACCGCGCCGCAGACGGCGCAGATCTCCGGTTCGGTACAGGTGGCAGGCTCGGCGGAGGTGTGGGGCAGCTGGGGCGACAGCTCGATGCCGCACCGCTGGCAGACCTGGGGCGCGGCGCAGGTGGCCTCCGGGCCGGGATCGTGGCCCAATGCCTCGGTCATCACCTTGCCGCACTCGGTGCAGATCTCCGCCTCGGTGCAGGTGGCCGGTGCGGCGGATACATGCCTGTGGCAGCCGCTCAGCGCCAGTGCCGTCACCAGCAGTGCCGCCGCCAGATAGCAGATTTTCTTCATGGAACGCTTCCTTTCTCATAAGGGGTCTTGTCTCTATTACTATGAGGAGATTATACGCAACAGGACAACTTTTTGCAAGTACCAAGTGCCGCCGGCAGCGCCATACCTTTCGCGCACAAATAAAAACACAACCTGCCCTCCCAAACGGGAGGGCAGGTTTCCGTTTACCGTCAGCAAAATCGCCGGCTCAGAACACATGGCAGATGACCACCGTCAGCACCACGCACAGTCCCAGGCACGTCATCAGCAGGCCGAAGGACAGGCTGTGGGTCATGCGATCCAGCAGATCCTGCTTGGTCTCCAGCCGGTCGGCGGCCTCCTGGGCGGCCTGATCGCCGCTCTGGCGGGCGATGGCCTGCACCAGCGGGGAGTAGGACTGGGTCTCCTTCTCGCGGCTGGGCCGCAGCAGCACCCGCTGCACCGCCAGCACCACCACGTCAAAGGCGTCGCAGGCGATGCGGCACACCACGCCCACCACCGCGAACAGCGCCCGGAAGAAGGGCTTGTAGACGCTGTCCTCCAGGCTGAGCCATTTGGGCCAGCGGCTGAGATAGAAGCCCTCCCTGGTCATCAGCACCTTGCGGATGAACAGGAAGTACACCACCATGCCGATGGCCAGCGAGATCACCACACCCTTGAGATTCGTCCACGCGAAGTAGTGGATGGCGTGGTCAAAGGCGTGTCCGCCGATGAAGTCCAACGTCGCGCCGCTGATCTTCTCGGCAATGGCGTGGGGCGTCAGGCCCAGCACCGGCAGCGCCACGGCCGCCAGACACAGGGCGATGACCGACAACGGCTTACCCCACTGCTTACCGTATTCCTTGCCCTTCTGCCAGAAGATGGCCACATAGATCTTGGTAAGATACGCTGCCGTCAGACCGCCGGAGAACAGGAACAGCCACTCCACCACGGTAATGAGGGTCATGCCGCTCATGTGGGCGTATTCCACCAGCGCTTCATGCACCAGCGTCTTGCTGAGATAGCCCAGGAAGCCGGGAATACCCGCAAGAGAGCAGGCGCCGCACAGGAACAGCACATGCAGCAGCGGCTTTTTACGGCCGAAGCCCTTGATGTCGTTGAGATCCAGGGCGTGGGTGTTGTAGTACACCACACCGGCGAACAGGAACAGCGCCAGCTTCACCAGCGAGTGGTTCATCATGTACAGCACCGTGCCATTGGCGGCCAGCGCGTTATGCTCGCCCAGCAGGCACAGCATGGACGCGCCCACGGTGATAAAGCCGATCTGGGACAGGGAGGAGCAGGCCAGAATGTACTTCAGGTTGGTGGAGAACACCGCCAGCACCGCGCCCAGCACCATGGTGATAGTGCCCAGCACCAGCAGCAGCATACCCCAGTCGTGGTCGCCCGTCAGCACCTGGCCGGTCAGCAGCAGTACGCCGAAGATACCGGCCTTGGTCAGCACGCCGCTCAACAGGGCGGAGGCAGGGGCAGGAGCCACCGGGTGGGCCTTGGGCAGCCAGATATGCACCGAGAACAGGCCCGCCTTGGCGGCAAAGCCGAACAGGATGCACAGCGCGGCGGCCCACAACCGGCCGCGCTCCATGGCGGCCACGGCGTCGTGCAGCTCCGCGATCACCAGCGTGCCGGTGGCGGTGTACAGCAGGAACAGGCCCATCAGCGTCACCAGACCGCCCAGCACCGCGATGGTCAGGTAGGTCTTACCGGCGTCCATGGCGTCGGGGGTCTCCTCCTGCACCACCCACACATAGGAGCTGAGGGACATCAGCTCGAAGAACAGGAAGGTGGTATACAGGTCGGCGGACAGGAACACGCCCGCCGTAAAGCCCAGACAGATCAGGAAGAAGAAATAGTACCGCTTCAGATGGTGGTGGCCGTGGAAATACTGGGGGCTCAGCAGGGCTGAGACGAACCACATGAAGCACACCACGATGCCGTACAGCTTCTGGAACCCGCCGGCCCAGAAGCTCAGGCGCATCACCGGAACGGTGACGGTGGAGCCGTCAGCGTTGGCGGCCACATACACCATGGCCAGCAGCGTCAGCAGCGTGAACACGATGGACAGCGCGCCCAGCCGCTTTCCGCCGTCATGACGATCCGGCAGCACCGCGATGACCAGCGCCGACAGCACCGGCAGCAGCACAACAGCCAGCAGCATGATCGTTGTCATCACAGCATCACCGCCTTTCCGATCACATCAAGCAGAACCTCGGGGAACAGGCCCATCAGCAGGCACAGCGCCGCCAGGATCAGCATAGGCACGATCATGAAGGGGCCCGCCTCATGGGCGCTTTCGGGGGTGGGAAGCTCCGTTCCCTCAGCGGGGAACCAGGCCTTGACCACCACCTGGAACATGTAGATGGCCGTCAGCAGCGCGGAGATGAGGATGGCGATGAAGCCCAGATACGAGGCCACGCTGCCCTCGCCCACGGCGGCAAGGCCGATGTACCACTTGCTGACGAAGCCGTTGAAGGGCGGGATGCCCGTCAGGGCGCAGGCCGCCGCGGTGAAGCAGGCGAAGGTCAGGGGCATCCGCTTGCCCAGACCCTCCAGCTCGCTGACATACTCCCGGTGGGCGTAGTGCAGCACGCTGCCTGCACAGAAGAAGGCCATGATCTTCACCACCGAGTGGACGATCAGGTGCAGGAACGCGGCCAATTCGCCCGCCGGGGTCATGACGGCGGCGGCAAACAGGATGTAGCTGAGGTTGGACACGGTGGAGTAGGCCAGCCGCCGCTTGAAGTGGCGCTGCTTCAGCGCCATGGCGGAGCCGAACACCAGCGTGATCATGGCCAGCGCCATGACGGTGTACTGTCCCCAGGTGCCGGAGAGGATCTCGGTGCCGAAGGCGAAGTACACCAGACGGATGCAGGCGAAGGCGCCCGCCTTGACCACGGCCACCGCGTGCAGCAGCGCCGTTACCGGCGTGGGGGCCACGGCGGCGCTGATGAGCCAGCTATGCATGGGCCAGATAGCCGCCTTGACGCCGCAGCCCACGAAGGCCAGCACGAACACGCCCAGCAGCAGATCCATGTTGCCGGTATAGCCCGCCAGATGGCCGCCGGGGACGAACTCCTGGGCGTCGTTGACGATCAGGAACACCATACCGATAAAGGCCAGCGCCGCGCCCGCAATGGAGTAGGCGGCGTATTTCACGCCCGCGTGAATGGCCTGCTTGGTCATGGCGTGCATCACCAGCGGAATTGTCGCCAGGGTCAGCAGCTCATAGAACAGGTACATGGTCATCATGTTGGCGGCGAAGGCGATGCCCAGCGTCACGCCGAAGGATGCTGTGAAGAAGGCCCAGAACATGGGCTTGTGGCCCTCGTGCTTCATGTAGTCCCATGCGTACACCATGGTAAAGGGCCACAGCGAGGCGGACAGGCCCGCAAACAGCTTGGCCGCGCCGTCCATGCGCAGGGTGAAATGCAGGGAATCGGTGAACCGCAGGAAGGTGAAGCTGGAGCCGTCACACTGCAGGATGGCCAGCCACGCCAGAATGGTGGTGGCGCCGATGATAACGCCGTACAGGGCGCAGCGCCCACGATCGGTGCGGAAGGGGATGAAGTAGGCCGCCAGACCCGCCGCGATGGGCAGGAACACCGGCAGACAAAGCAAAATTCCGTTCATGTCAGCACCTCCCTTACGCGATGGCCCCGGCGATGGACTGCATCACCGAGAGCACGCCGTTGGGGAACAGACCCATCAGTCCGCAGATGGCCGCGAAGATCACCAGCGGCACCACGATGCCCGCAGGCTCGCGGATGGGGGACAGGTCCAGTCCTTCCGTATCATGGCCGGGGAAGAAGGCGGAGATCACCGGCGGGAACAGATATCCGGCGGTGAACAGTGCCGACAAAATCAGCGTCACCGGCACCAGATAGCCCAGCGCACCGGGCAGCGCGTCCAGCGCCGCCGTGGCCAGATACCACTTGCTGTGGAAGCCGCCGAAGGGCGGAATGCCCACCAGCGACAGGGATACCAGCGCGAAGCAGATGAAGGTCACCGGCATCCGGCGGCCAAGGCCCCGCAGCTCGTCCACGCGGGTCTTGTGGGCCAGCAGAATGATGGCACCGGCGCACTGGAAGATGGCGATCTTGGCCGCCGCGTGGAAGAAGAGCTGCAGCATGGAGCCGGTAAATCCGTCGGGGGACAGGATAAACAGGCCCAGCAGCACATAGGAGATCTGGGAGATACTGGAATAGGCCAGCCGCTTTTTCAGCTCCTTTTCCAGGCATCCCATGAAGGAGCCCATGAAAATGGAGATCAGCACCAGGATCAGGCACACCGTCTGCACCCAGGTCCCCCGCAGGAGACCGGCTCCGGCGGTGAAGAAGATGGTGCGCAGCACGGCGATGACGCCCGCCTTGGCGATCAGGCCGCTGAGGAGCGCCGACGCCGGGGCAGGAGCCGCCGGATGGGCGCTGGGCAGCCAGTTGTGCAGGGGAAACAATCCCGCCTTTGCGCCGAAGCCCAGGATCATGCAGAACACCGCCGCGAGCGTCAGGGGCGTGGCCTCGGTCATGGTGCCGCCCGCCGTAAAGGACAGGCTCTCACAGTGGAAATACAGCACCACCACGCCAAACAGCGCCACGAACGCGCCGCCCACCGAGTAGAATAGGTACTTGTACGCACCGATGATGGCCTTTTTCTTCAGCTCGTGCAGCACCAGCGGCGCGCTGCACAGGGTCGTCAGCTCATAGAACAGGTACAGCGTCACCATGTCCGCCGCCAGCGCGGTGCCCAGCAGCACCGCCTCGGTGGTGAACAGGAACACATAGAACCGGGGCTCCCCACCGCTGTGGGGCATGTACACGGCGGCGTAGGGGATGGTCAGCAGCCAGCACACCGCCGTCACCACGGCGAACACCGCCGCCACGCCGTCCATCTTCAGCGAGAAGGTCAGCGAATCGCTGAGATACACCACCTGGGTGGCCCAGTCGCGGCCGGACACGGCGGCGTAGATCACCAGCGCCGTCAGCACGGCCTGGGCCGCCGCCAGCACCGGGGTCAGCCGCCGTGCGTTCTCCTCCTTGCAGAAGGCGCAGGCGATCCCCAGCAGGAAGGGCAGCAGAAGGATCAGATACAGCATATGATACATTCCACTCCTTTCCTTAATACTGGCAGAACAGGGCGAAGCCCTGCTGCAACAGCGCCGTCAGCGGCGCGGAATGGATACCGATGACAAGGCCGATGGCCAGCAGCACCACGGCCGGGATGGCCTTGTACCACGCCTGCTTCTGCACGGTGTAGGCGCAGCCGTCCCTCTGGGGCAGCCACAGCACCATGGCCGTGTACAGGAAGTACAGCACGTTCAGCAGCGTGGAGATGGCCAGCGCCAGCAGCACGGGCCACTTCTGCCACGTCAGGGAGAAGGCCGCCTGGGCGAACTGCAGCTTGGGGATAAAGCCGATGAACAGCGGCACGCCCACCATGCTGAGAGCGCCCGCGGTGAACAGCACGCCCGCCGTCACGTTGCGGTGGCCCGCGCCCTGCAGGCTCTGGAAGTCCTTATGGCCGCCGGAGACATCCCGCAGGCCGGACACCGACAGGAACAGCATGGGCTTGGTCAGCGCGTGGGAGAAGATGTGCAGGAACGCCGCCAGCAGCGCCGCCTGGGTACCCATGCCCAGACCCATGTAGATGTAGCCGATCTGGGCGGCGGAGGAATAGGCCACCATGGTGGTCAGCCGCTTGGAGCGGATGGCGGACACGGAGCCCACGATCATACCGGCGATGCCGAAGAGCAGCAGCACCGACTGGATGCCGCTGGCGGCAAACACCTCAATGCCCACGGCGCGGTAGATGATCTTGATCAGCAGCAGGATGTAGGCCTTGGACACCACGCCGGACAGGATACCGGAGGAGGCGGGGGTGGCCCGTCCGTAGGTATCCGGCATCCAGAAGTGGAAGGGGAACAGACCGGACTTGATGGCAAGGCCCGCCGTCATCAAGCCGATAGCCACCGTCATAGAGAAGCGGTAGGTGCCGTCAGCCCACAGCGCGGCGATGGTCTCGTGGAGCTGGGGGAACAGCAGATGGCCGGTGATGGAGTAGGTGTAGATCACGCCGATCAGGAACAGACCGGAGCCCACCAGCGCGAACACCATGTACCGGGCCGACGCGATAAGGGAGCGGCCATTGTCACGGGCCGACAGCAGCGCGCAGGAGGCGATGGTGCAGATCTCGATGAACACATAGCCGGTGAAGATATCGTTGGTGTAGGACAGGGCCAGCAGGGACACCAGCGTCAGATCCACCATGCTCCAATAGAGATGGCGGCGCTTGTCGGCGATGTCCTTGAGAATGTGATCCATGCCGCCCAGCACGCTCAGCAGCATCACCACCGAGAACAGCAGCGCCATCAGCGGCTCGATCACGCCCGCGGCGATCTCGTTGCCCCAGGGGGCGGGGAAGTGACCCATCATGTAGGAATAGCTGGTGTTGTTGCTGGCGCAGAACCACAGCACGCAGCTCTGCAGCACGATGGACACGCACAGCAATCCGATGGTCAGCCTGCGGCCCCACCTGTCGCCCGCCACAAAGGTGGTGACGGCGCACAGCAGACACAGGATAATGGTAAAGAAGGGGAAGTTTTGTATGATGTTCATACGCGGCCTCCCTTCCGCCGGTCGGACATCATCACATACAGGGTGTCCATATCCAGCGTGTGGTACTTCTTATAGATGCGGATGGTCAGGCTCAGCATCAGCGCCGACACGCTGACCGACACCACGATGCCCGTCAGCACCAGTCCGGCGGGGATGGGGTTGATGTAGTTGGCCATATCGGTGACACCGTCCGTGACGATGGGGACGGTGCGCCCGGTGATATAGCCCCGGTCGGCCAGCAGCAGGAAGGTGCCGCTGTCCATGATGTCCAGGCCGATGACCTTTTTCAGCAGGTTCTTGTCAAACAGCAGCATGCACATACCGATGGCGAACAGGATCACCGCCACACATGCCTCGTAATTTTCCGACAGGTGGGTAAACATGTTGTTCATTACAGCTCCCCCCTTTGGAAATACATGTAAAAGCTATACATGGTGCAGCACACCACGAAGCCCACCGCCACGTTCAGCGGCAGGATCAGTCCGGCGGACAGGATGCGGCCCGGCACGCCGGGAGAGATGATGGAGTGCAGGTGGTTGGCGCCGGTGAAGAAGGAGTACGTCTTGGAGCAGGCGTAAAAGCCCAGGGCGCACAGCACGATGATCTTCAGCACCTTGGCGGGGATGGCCTTGGAGGCACGCTCGCCGCCCCAGACCAGACCGTAGATGATCAGGGCCGAGGCCATGATAGCGCCGCCGGAGAAGCCGCCGCCGGGGGACAGATGGCCGTTCAGCAGGATGTACACGCCGAACACCAGAATGATGGGGATGACGAATTTGCACACCGTGCGGATGATAGGATCCTGATAGTAGTCCAGCACCTCATAGTCCAGCTTGCGGACGCGGCGCTTGCCGGAGGCGTTCATCAGCATGGTGACGGCGCACATGGCCGTAAACAGCACGAAGGACTCGCCCAGGGTATCGAAGGCACGGTAGTCCAGGATCATGCCCGCCACGGTGTTCACCGCACCGGTCTCCTCGGTGCCCTTCTCCACATACCGCTCCGCCACCTCGTTGACGGTGGGGGCGTCGTCGCTGCCATAGGCCGGCAGGTTGGCCACCGTCAGCAGCATGAAGGCGGCAAACACGATGCACGCCACGATGGCCAGCACCGTATAGGCGATCTGGCCCCGCTCCAGGGACTCCCGGGCGGCCGCCGGGTCATAGTGGGGCTCATAGGGGACGCCGGGCTCCTTCTTGGGGGCCTTTTCCTGCTCCAGCATGGCCGACCAGTCCACCTGGCCGTCCAGCCAGCGGCGGAGGAAGTTTTTCTCACTCATGGCTCTCCTCCTCTCCCCGCTCCTCATGAAGGGCGGCGTGCTGGCGGATGGTCTCCTCCTCATGCTTGCGGTGGGCCTCATCCTGGTCGATCAGGTTCAGGCGCCGCAGCGTCAGGAACAGCAGCAGGCTGGTGATGCCCGCGCCCACCGCCGCCTCGGTGATGGCCAGGTCGGGGGACTCCAGCATGATCCAGATCACCGACATGATGACGGAATAGGCCATGTAGATGATCACGGCCTGCATGGGCTTTTTGGTCAGGGCGGTGGCGGCGGCGCACACGATCAGCCCCACCAGCAGTACAAGACGGAAAAACGTCATCATTTGGCGGCCACCTCCTCTTCCTTGGTTTCTTCAGTGTGATACTCCGCGTCGCTCAGATCCAGGTGCTCTCCCAGATTCTCGTCGGCGCGGTATTCAAACATGCTGAGCATATGGCTGCTCAGCGGCGAGGTCAGCCACTGCAGCACCAGCACCAGGATCAGCTTCCACATCACGGCGTGGAAGCCCACGGCGATCAGGATGCCGATGGTGAACAGCAGCAGGCTCAGGGTGTCGCCCAGCGCGGCGGCGTGGATGCGCTGCAGGGCGAAGTCAAAGCGAAACAATCCGATGATGGACACCACCATGATGAACAGTCCCGCCAGCATAAACGCGGCGCACAGGCCGAAACGGATCCATTCACCGATCATGATGTTCCTTCTCCTTTCGCCTGCGGTCGTACAGGTTGATGTAAATGCGGCACAGCATCATCACGGCGATGAAGGACATGACCACATAGATCACGGCGATGTCCGCCAGATAATCCTCGCCCAGGATATAGGTCAGGGCGCAGATAACGATGACCACCAGCGTGCCCACCAGGTTGATGCCGATGATGCGGTCTACCGTCAGCCGGGCCTTCAGGATATAGATCAGCACCGCGATGACGCACAGGGCCAGCGCCGCCAGCACGCCCCAGAACAGATAGCTATAGCATTGTTGGATCAGTTCCATTCTTCGCCCTCCATTTTCCGCAGCATCTTCGTCAGGCTCCAGTCGGGGATGCTGTCGGCGTTGGACTTGTCCAGACACAGCACCAGAAAATCGTCGCCGCTCTGCTCGATGGTAACGGTACCCGGCGTCAGGGTGATGGAATTGCTCAGGATGACCCGGGAAATATTCTTCTCAAAGGGGATCTTCATCCGCACGATGGCGGGATGATACTTGTGGGGCGGCACCAGGATGATCTTGATCACCGCCAGGTTGGCCTTGATGATCTCCCAGATCAGCACCGCCACATACACCACATAGCCGCCCAGCCGCTTCAAGAGCCGCTTTTCGTGGCTGGGATGATACCCCAGGGCGTACACGCAGAAGGCGTACACCGCCAGCGCGATCACCACGCCGAACAGGCAGATCTCCACGGTGACGCGCCCGTTCAGCAGCACCCACAGGACGAACAAAAACACACACATGATCATTGTTTTTTCTCTCCACTCCAATCCTTACAAATAACCGCCAAATGCATGCGTCTGTACGGCGACAGGGATGTATCCGGCGGTGGCTTGACTTCTTTATAGCGTGAACCAGGAAAGTTTTAACCAATTGTTAATTTTAACACAGAGTGCTGTACATTGCAACAAAAAACCACCGGATACGTCATTTTTCTTCTTGGTCAAAAGCCATAAAAATATCTCATTTTCCGCAAGATTCCCTACGACTGTCCGTAAATCGGCGACAAGATGGCCAGATTTGTCCTGAAGTGGAAGGAAATGGCAGAACAACCGCAAAGAAGTGTGATAAATGCAACAGACGAAATTGGAGCGGCAGGGTATACTACCACCAGAATCCAACGAGGAGGTCATGTCCATGATCCGCAAGATCATCCATATCGACGAGGAAAAGTGCGACGGCTGCGGAGCCTGCGTCAACGCCTGTCACGAGGGGGCCATCGGCCTGGTGAACGGCAAGGCCAAGCTGATGCACGAGCATTACTGCGACGGTCTGGGCGACTGCCTGCCCGCCTGCCATACCAACGCCATCACCTTTGAGGAGCGGGAAGCCCCCGCCTATGACGAGGCTGCCGTCCTGGCGGCCAAGGCCGCCAAGGAGCGCCCCGCCCATACCGGCTGCCCCGGCGCCGCCATGCGGCAGATGCAGCATAAAAAGCCAGCGCCTGCCGCTTCCGGAGAGCCGGAGGGCCAGCTCACCAACTGGCCGGTGCAGATCAAGCTGGCCCCCACCCAGGCCCCGTATTTTGACGGCGCGGCGCTGCTGGTGGCGGCGGACTGCTCCGCCTTTACCTACGGCGGCTTCCATAGCCGCTTGCTGGCAGGGAAGGTCTGCCTCATCGGCTGCCCCAAGCTGGACGGCGTGGACTATACGGAGAAGCTGACGGAGATCATCTCCCGCAACGACATCCGCTCCCTGACCATCGTGCGGATGGAGGTGCCCTGCTGCGGCGGGCTGGAGTTTGCCGCCAAGACCGCGCTGCAGCGGAGCGGAAAATTCATCCCCTGGCAGGTGGTCACCGTCAACATCGACGGCACGCTGCGGGAAAACTGAGAAAAAGCGTCTCAAAAACGGCGCGGGCGAAGGGCGGCGCATAAACCGTCCCCATAACCGCCTTTTATGTACCGATAAAGGGCCTTAATGTACCAATAACCATACGAAAAAATGCACCCGTATCGGGTGCATTTTTTCGTATCAGAACAGTTCGTCGTATACTTCGCCGCTCAATGCCTGCTGGAGATGCAGGCGGCGGATGTCGATCAGATCCTCCGGCAGGGCGTCCAGGGGGAACCAGCCCAGGCCGTCGCACTTGTCCGGCTCCATGATGGCGGGCGTGCCCTCATAGGCGTGGACGAAGAAATACAGGTCATAATAGGTGCGGTCACCCTCCTGGCCCAGCCGGTGGCAGACGTGGGCAAATTCCGCGTCCTCCGGACGGACACGGATGCCCAGCTCCTCGTGACATTCCCGGGCCAGGGCCTGGCGGGCGGTCTCGTTCTCCTCCACATGGCCGGAGGCGGCAATGTCCCATTTGCCGTCCATATAGCCGGTGTGGTACCGGTGATGCAGCAGGATCTCCCGCCTGCCGTCACGCTCCCGCAGCAGCAGCGGGAACACCGCCGAGTAGCAGCAAAAATGTTGTGACATGATGATTCCTTTCTTTGGATGGGAATGTGTCGGGGATGGGTGGTTGCTTCGTAGGGGGCAAGGGTTATCGGGGGTGCTTCGTAGGGGGCGATGCCCACATCGCCCCGGCGTTTACCGAAAATGCCATCGTAAGTTGTAGGGGCCGATGTGGGCATCGGCCCCTACGGACGTCTACCGAACTGCGCCTGTTTACCGTCAGGGTGGACAGGGTCGTCCGCCCCTACGAATGTCCATCGAACCATGTCCGTTTATTGGGCGGGCCGATGTGGGCATCGGCCCCTACGGACGTCTACCGAACTGCGTCCGTTTACCGGGCGGCGGGGTGAGGTCACCCCGCCCTACGAATGTTTATCGAACCATGTCCGTTTATTGGGCGGGCTATCGAACTGCGCGATGGGGTTATTTCAGGCAGAAGGCCTCATACTGGCTCTGGAGCCAGGCCTTCAGCTCCGCCACGCCGGTCTCGTCCCAGGCGTAATCCCGGTTCTCCACGTCCTTGGCCACCTCATAGCAGTAGACGGTATAGGTGGCGGCGTGGATGATCTTCTCCTTCTTGTCCATGAGAAAGCTGTAACGGAAATCCCCGATGGAGCCGCTGTAATAGTTGGCGCGGTTGAACCATTTGGGGTTCATCTCTTCAAACTGCGGATGCATGGCCGCCCTCCTTACGCATGATGTCTCCCTATTCTACCACAACGCCTTTCCCATTTCAACGGTTGTGTTGAGGGCGGGAACGTGGTATACTACATACTGGAGTAAAATTGATGGAAACATAATTTTATCATTAAATGAGGTATGTACTATGGAAAACGCAGTGAAACGCATCGGTGTGCTGACCTCCGGCGGTGACGCGCCGGGCATGAACGCCGCCATCCGCGCCGTGGTGCGCAGCGCCCTGAGCCGGGGCATCGAGGTGGTGGGCATCCGCCGGGGCTGGCAGGGGCTCATCAACGGCGACTTCGTGCAGATGGACAGCTCCAGCGTCAGCCGGATCATCAACCGGGGCGGCACCATCCTGTATACCGCCCGCAGCGACGAATTCCGCACCAAAGAGGGCCAGGAGAAGGCCTATAACACCTGCAAGCTGCTGGGACTGGACGGCATCGTGGCCATCGGCGGCGACGGCACCTTCCGGGGCGCCCAGGATCTGAGCAAGTGGGGCATCTCCGTGGTGGGCATCCCCGGCACCATCGACAACGACATCGTCTGCACCGACTATACCATCGGCTTCGATACCGCCGCCAACACGGCGGTGGAGTGCATCGACAAGCTGCGGGACACCATGCAGTCCCACGAGCGCTGCTCCGTGGTGGAGGTCATGGGCCGCCACGCCGGGTATCTGGCGCTGTATGTGGGGCTGGCCGTGGGCGCCACGGCGGTGCTGGTGCCGGAGACGGAGTACGACTTCGAGGCCCATGTGGCCGAGAAGATCCGCCAGGCCCGGCTGATGGGCAAGACCAACTTCATGATCGTGGTGGCCGAGGGCTGCGTCAGCGCCATGAAGGTGGGCGACCAGATCAAAAACGAGCTGGGTCTCGATCCCCGCGTGACCATTCTGGGCCACATCCAGCGGGGCGGCAGCCCCACCGCCAAGGACCGCGTCATCGCCACCCGCATGGGCTATGAGGCGGTGCGGGTGCTGGCCGAGGGCGGCACCAACCGGGTCATCGTCATCCACAGCGACCAGGTGTCCGACCTGGACATCGACGAGGGTCTGGCCATGATGAAGACCCTGAATCAGGAGGAATTTCAGGTCATGAAGACCATGACCGGCCAATAAGCGCCAACGAAAGGAGAACATGTCAATGAACTATCGCATCCTTGTCATCAATCCCGGCTCTACCTCCACCAAGATGGGCGTCTTTGACGGCGAGCAGTGCGTCTTTCAGGAGACGCTGCGCCACAGCGCCCAGGAGCTTGCCCCCTTCGCCCAGATCATGGATCAGGTGGACTTCCGCCGCGCGCTGGTGGAGAAGGTGCTGGAGGAGAAGGGCATCGCGCCGGAGAGCCTGAGCGCCGTGTGCGCCCGGGGCGGCCAGATCCCCCCCTGCCCCTCCGGCGCGTTCGTGGTGGACAAGCAGATGTGCGACTATCTGTACGGCGTGAAGGAGGCGGCCCACGCCTCCAATCTGGGCGCCGTCATCGCGCTGCACATCGCCGAGAAGCAGGGCATCCCCGCCTATGTGTACGATCCCGTGGCGGTGGACGAGATGACCCCCGTCACCCGCATCACCGGCATGCCCATGCTGCAGCGCCGGATGCTGGGCCACGCCCTCAACTGCCGGGCCATGGCCATCCGCTGCGCCAAGGAGGTCATGCACAAGCCCCTGGAGGAGTGCCGCTTCATCGTGCTGCATCTGGGCGGCGGCGCTTCGGCGCGGCTGTTTATCGGCGGCAAAATGGTGGACGGCGTCCGGGACGACGAGATCATGTTCGCCCCGGAGCGCAGCGGCGGCGAGGACTGCCAGAGCCTGATCCATCTGTGCTTCTCCGGCGAGTACACCGAGAAGGAACTGATGAAGTTCGTCCGTGGCGCAGGCGGACTGAAGGCCCATCTGGGCACCAGCGACGCCCGGGAGGTGGAGCAGCGGATCGCCGCAGGCGACGAGAAAGCCAAGCTGGTGTACGACGCCATGCTGTACGGCGCGGCCAAGTCCCTTGGCGCGCTGGCGGCGGCGGCCGACGGACAGATCGATCGGATCATCCTCACCGGCGGCATCGCCCACTCGAAATATGTGGTGGACTATCTGACGAAGAAGCTGTCCTTCATCGCGCCGGTGGAGGTCATGGCCGGTGAGTTCGAGATGGAGGCCCTGGCGGCGGGCGCGTGCCGCGTGCTGGCGGGCCAGGAGCAGCCCCACCGTCTGGCGGAGCTGCTGTAAGCGCTGTGTGTTGAAAAAAATCTTCCCCCTTTGGGGAACCTTTTGCGGGAGAGATACGTCTAAGGAGTGTCATTCCAGAGAAAGGAAGCGATCATTATGAAAAAACTGCTTGTATTGGCGTTGGCCGCCTGCTGCGTGCTGGCGCTGGCCGCCTGTACCGACCGTGATCCCCAGCCGGACAGCAATCAGATCCCCAACCCGGTGCATGAGTGCACCGCGGAGGAGCTGACGGCCCAGACCGGCATCACCCTGAACGTGCCCATCACGGCGGTGGATGTGACGTACAGCTACATTGACGGCGGCAAGGAGCCGCTGGCCCAGGTGAGCTTCGTCTATCAGGGACAGACCTACACCTACCGGGGCCAGAAGACCCAGACGGTGAAGGACATCTCCGGTATGTACTATACCTGGACAAAGACCACCAACGACTCGGAGGATGTGCCCTATACCTGCTACTTCACCGACGAGGGGCAGGGCATGGCCCTGTGGCACACCGACGGCGTCAGCTACACGCTGGGCATGACGGAGAATGTCACGGAGGAACTGCTGGTGACCATGTACGGCATCGTGACCGGCGAAGCGGAATAAGCAAAAAAAACGAGACGGCATAGCCGTCTCGTTTTTTTTACGGGCGGGATTGTCGGGCTGGCCGGCGCGATCCCGCTAAAATGACTTGATCTGCCCGGCCAGCCTTCCGCTGCTCCAGGCCCACTGCAGGTTGTACCCGCCGCAGTCGCCGTCGATGTCCAGCACCTCGCCGCAGGCGTAGAAGCCCGGCACCAGGCGGCTCTCCATGGTGCGGGGATCGAACTCGCCGCACCGCAGGCCGCCCGCCGTCACCTGCGCCTGGTCGAAGCCGCACACGCCGGTGACGGGCAGGGTGAAGCCCTTCGCCTGTGCCGCGATCCGCCGCAGGTCGCCGTCGCTGAGGTCGGCGGCCCGCTGGTTGGTGAAGCCCGCCGCCTTGCACACCATCTGGCCCAGACGGCTGTGGAGCGCTCCGGTCAGCAGCGTGCCCGCCTCCCGGTCACCGGCGCTTTGCTGCCGCTGCCGCAGCCAGTCCAGCGTCTCACGCGGCTCCCAGTCGGGGAAAAGATCCAGCGTCACCGTCAGGCCGTCGCCGCCGGTGGCGGCGGCGCGGGAGATGTCGAAGATCACCGGGCCGCTGACACCGTACTCGGTGAACAGCACCTCGCCCCGGTTCCGGGCCAGCACCTCGCCGCCCCGGCGGATGGTCACCGCAGCCTCCGCTTTCACGCCCTTCAGGGCACGGGGATAGGTGGGATCAGTTTTGATCTGCACCAGGGAGGGGTACAGGGCCGTGCGGTGGTGGCCCAGCCCCTTGGCCAGCTGATAGCCGTCCATGACGCCGCCCACCTTGCCGCCTGCCGCGCCGCCCGCCGCCAGGATCACCCGGTCGGCGGTAAATTCCTCGCCGGACTCGGTACGAACGAGAAAGATATTGCCTTTTTTCTTGATGGCCGTCACCACGCAGCCGGTGCGCAGGTCGATGCCGCTGTTCTCCAGGGCAAAGCGCAGCACGTCCAGCACGCTGCCGGCCATGTTGCTGAAGGGATATACCCGCCCGCTGTCCTCCGCCGTGGTGAGCAGTCCCAGCCCGGCGAAGTACAGCAGCGTGCTTCCCACGTCGAAGTCCGCCAGCGCGTGGCGGCAGAAGCCCGGCGTCTCCCCGTGATAGTGGGCGGGGGAGACGTGGTGGTTGGTGAGGTTGCACCGGCCGTTGCCGGTGGCCATCAGCTTGCGGCCCACGCGGCCCTGCCGCTCCAGCAGCGTCACGGCGTGGCCGTTCTCCGCCGCCGTCAGCGCCGCCATCATCCCGGCGGCACCGCCGCCGATCACCAGAACCCTCATCGCTGTCCCTCCAGCCGCTTCCGGGTCAGATAGCCCTCCAGCATCAGCGAAGCCGCCACCGCGTCTACGGTCTTTTTCCGCTGTCTGCCGTTTTTGCCGTTATTGAACAGGATGGCGTGGGCTTCCACGGTGCTGCGCCGCTCGTCCCACAACGTAACGTCCAGCCCCGTGGCCTCCCGCAGGGTGTCGGCATAGGCGGCGCACTTCTCCGCACGGGGCCCCAGGGTGCCGTCCATGTTCTTGGGATAGCCCAGCACCAGCTCCGTCACGCCGTGCTCCCGCACCAGGCGGCAGAGCTCCGCCGTCACCACGTCGGCCTTGCGGCTGTCGATAACGGTGGAGTACCCCGCCAGCGTGGCGGTGGCGTCGGAGATGGCCACGCCGGTGTGGGCGTCGCCGTAGTCGATGGCCATGATCTTCATAGGGAAAAACCTCCTGATGGGGGAAATATTCCTGTCTATCATACCGCGTTTTCCGCAATTTCGCAACAGGGAAAAGAGAAGGGGGAGGGGATGGTTCCGTCTTGACATCTGCCGGAAAACGGGTATAATAAAAACAAGGGTACTGCACCGCAGAGCGGTTTGACCCTACAACAGTGTTATTTTTCTATGTAGAAAAACCGTCACTTGGCAGAGTGGCGGTTTTTTCTTTCCTTGATGATAATGGTAACCGTGAAGTTGCCCACATGGAAAGTAATTCTCAAAGCTATCACCTCCTTTCCAGAAGGTGATAGGATCGAAACCGCCCCGCTTTGTATGCAATACCCTTGCAGGAACAAGTGTAGCACATGAACAGAATTTTGTCAATGTAAAACACCGGCGCTCCAACACCCCAAAAATCCCCGTAAAATCACGCAAAAAGAGGTTGACCTTCTCAAAAAAGTATGCTATAGTGGACATTACCTGTGAGTGGGTGCTTTCTTTTTGTGCGCTTTTTCGCTTTGGGCGCGGAGAAAGAACGACCACGATATCAGGGAGGCAAACGGGTGTCCCCACAGGGAAATACCTAATCTAATAAGGAGGTGCCGTTACATGCGCGTGAAAATCACTCTCAGATGCAACGAGTGCAAGCAGAGAAACTACAACACGATGAAGAACAAGAAGAATACCCCTGACAAGCTTGAGCTGAACAAGTATTGCCCCTTCTGCAGAAAGCACACCGTCCACACCGAGACGAAGTAATCGGAAGGAGAAACTACGATGGCTGAAGAAAAGAAAGTCAAGGATCGCGGCCGCTGGTTCCGCGAAATGAAAAGCGAGCTGAAGAAGGTCGTGTGGCCCTCCGGCAAGGAGACTGCCAAGAACACCGGTACGGTGCTGCTGTGCTCCCTGATCGTCGGCGCGTTCATCTGGATCTTCGACGCGGTTGCCGTTCTGGCAGTCAACACATTGATCGGCTTGTTCGCGTAAGGAGCGGGCTATGGCTGACAATGCGAAGTGGTATGTGATCCATACCTATTCCGGCTACGAAAACGCGGTGAAAGCCGCCATCGAGAAGTCTGTGACCAACCGCCATTGCGAGGACATGGTTCTGCGCATGGAGATCCCCATGGAGACCGTGACGGAAGTGACCGAATCGGGCGTCATGAAGGAAGTGGAACGCAAGGTGTTCCCCGGTTATGTGCTGATCAAGATGGTGCTGACCGATGAAACGTGGCACATCATCCGCAACATCCGCGGCGTTACCGGGTTTGTGGGCGAGGCCAACAAGGCCATCCCCCTGACAGACGAGGAAGTGCGCCAGATGTCGCTGGAGAAGCACGAGATCGTGGTAAAGTACAACGTGGGCGAGACCGTGAAGATCACGGACGGCCCTCTGGCCAGCTTTACCGGTATCGTGGAGGAGATCGAGCCCGAGAAGAACAAGGTTCGCGTGGTGGTCTCCATGTTCGGCAGAGAGACGCCGGTGGAGCTGGAGCTCGACCAGGTGGAGGTTCTGTCCTGACGCACAGCAGGCTCTGTGCAAGTGGGAGAGACGCAAAGACATACGCGTCTCGCCAAGAGCGGTTCTTACACCGGGTAAGCCGCTACCACATTTTATTAAAGGAGGTGCCTTAAAATGGCACAGAAAGTCGTTGGTTATGTGAAGCTGCAGATCCCTGCAGGCAAAGCAACTCCCGCACCCCCCGTTGGCCCCGCTCTGGGTCAGCACGGCATCAACATTGCCGCCTTTACCAAGGAATTCAACGAGCGCACCAAGAATGACATGGGCCTGATCATCCCCGTGGTGATCACCGTCTATGCTGACCGTTCTTTCTCTTTCATCACCAAGACTCCCCCCGCTGCCGTCCTGATCAAGAAGGAATGCAACATCGAGTCCGGTTCCGGCGTGCCCAACAAGGAAAAGGTCGCCACCATCTCCAAGGCTTCCATCCAGAAGATCGCCGAGCTGAAGATGCGCGATCTGAACGCTGCTTCCCTGGAAGCCGCTATGAGCATGATCGCCGGTACCGCCCGCTCCATGGGCGTTGTCGTCGGCGAGTAAGGAGGGTGTAACGATGTTTAGAGGTAAGAAATATAAAGAGATCGCCAAGCAGATCGACAAGGCTACCCTGTATGATCCCAAAGAGGGTCTGGAGCTGATCTGCAAGACCGCCAGCGCCAAGTTCGACGAGACCGTCGAGCTGCATGTGAAGCTGGGTGTTGACTCCCGTCACGCTGACCAGCAGGTCCGCGGCGCCATCGTGCTGCCCAACGGCACCGGCAAGACCGCCCGCGTCCTGGTGTTCGCCAAGGGCGACAAGGCTGACGCCGCCCGCGAGGCTGGCGCCGACTTCGTTGGCGATATGGATATGGTCGAGAAGATCCAGAAGGAAAACTGGTTCGATTTCGATGTGGTCGTCGCTTCTCCCGACATGATGGGCGTTGTGGGCCGCCTCGGTAAGATCCTGGGCCCCAAGGGTCTGATGCCCTCCCCCAAGGCCGGTACCGTCACGCCCGACGTGGCCAAGGCCGTCAAGGAAGTCAAGGCCGGTAAGGTCGAGTATCGTCTGGACAAGACCAACATCATCCACTGCCCCATCGGCAAGGTCTCCTTCGGTGCTGACAAGCTGTATGAGAACTATTCCGCTCTCATCGGCGCCATCATCAAGGCCAAGCCCGCCGCTGCCAAGGGCCAGTATATCAAGTCCTGCGTGGCCGCTTCCACCATGGGCCCCGGCGTCAAGATGAACGCCCAGAAGCAGCTGTAAGCTACAAAAAGCTGCAAAAACCGTTATCTTTTGCTTGACAATCCGTCCGGCAATGGATATAATACTAGATGCGTTCCAAAGACAGCAGGTGGCGCAAGCCGTAAATCCTGCCGAGGATGGCAATATTTCATGATTGCTGACACCATCCTCATGTCTTGCGGCATGGGGATGGTTTTTTCTCTAAGAACGCACCTCGTTTCCCTGGTACACGGAGGTGTACCGCAAAATCTCATGGAGGTGAACAAGAAGAATGCCCAACGCAAAAGTACTGTCTGAAAAGCAGGCGATCGTGGCGGCTCTGACCGATAAGGTGCAGAACGCGGCTGCCGGCGTCCTTGTGGATTACAAGGGCATCACCGTGGCGGAGGATACCGCGCTGCGTGCCAAGTGCCGTGAAAACGACATCGAGTACACCGTCGTCAAGAACACCCTGCTGCGCTTTGCATTCAACAACTGCGGTCTGAACGAGCTGGACGATCAGCTCAACGGCACCACGTCCCTGGCCATCTGCGCCAGCGATCCCGTGGCTCCCGCCCGCGTCATTGCTGAATTCGCAAAGAAGCTCAACGGCAAGTTCGAGATCAAGGGCGGCTTCATGGAAGGCAAGGTCGTTTCCATGGACACCGTCAATGCTCTGGCTTCCATCCCCGCACTGCCTGTCCTGCAGGCCCAGGTGCTGGGTACCATGCTGGCGCCCATCTCTGCTCTGGCCTGCGTCATCAAGCAGATCGCCGAGAAGCAGGGCGCGCCCGCCGAGGCTGCTGCTGAAGAAGCCGCTGCCGAGTAAGCATCCCCCTATTTTACACAAAACATTATTCTAACAACAGGAGGCTATTACAATGTCTGAGAAAGTTACTGCTATGATCGAAGAGATCAAGGGTCTGACTGTTCTGGAGCTCAGCGAGCTGGTTCACGCTCTGGAGGAAGTTTTCGGTGTTTCCGCTGCCGCTATGGCCGCTCCCGCTGCTGGCGCTGCTGCTCCCGCTGCTGAGGAGAAGACCGAGTTCGACGTGGTTCTGACCGGTTTCGACGCCGCTCAGAAGATCAAGGTCATCAAGGTCATCCGCGAGGTCATGGGTCTGGGTCTGGCCGAGGCCAAGGCTGCTGTCGAGGGCGCTCCCACCACCATGAAGGAAGCCCTGTCCAAGGAGGACGCCGAGGCTCTGAAGAAGCAGGTCGAGGAAGTCGGCGGCAAGGTCGAGCTGAAGTAAGTTTCTTACAAGCGATAAAAAACAGGAGATGCATCGCATCTCCTGTTTTTTTATACCTCTCACTAGCTCAAATAGCGCGTGCGCCATTGTTTTACCGAACAGCATAAAAAATGGCCACCCTTTTGGGTGGCCATTTTTATGCGATCGAAACGTACCTTACGCGAACAGGTAGCTGTACTTGTCGCGGAGGGTGACGATCAGCGTCTCCAGATCGGCGGGCAGACCGTTGTTGGCGTCGCCCAGATCGTAGTCCTTGGGCTCGCCGAAGGTGCGGACGCGCACCTTGTCGCCGCCCAGGAACAGGACGCCTGCGTTATGGGAATCCACCATGTCCTCAGCGGTCTGGAACAGGGTGAACTTGTCGTGGCAGGGCTCGGAGGCGTAGGGGCAGAACTGGGTGCAGTTGCCGCACTCGTTGCACATCTTGTCCACATGGACGATCTGGTGCTTGCCGTCGGCCATGGCGATGGCCACGTTGGCGCGGTTGGGGCAGGAATCCACGCAGTTCTCGCACAGCGTCTTGCACTGCAGGCAGCGCTGGCCCTCCTGGCAGGGATACTCGGCCATCTTCAGCACGCCCTTCTTGGCGGCGGCGTCAGCGATGGTGACGTAGGCCTGGGCGGGGATCTCGTAGGTATGGGGCGCACCGATGACCTCGGCGGCGAAGGCGGCGGCATCGGCAATGCCCTCCACCACGGTGGCGGGGCCGCGGGTGGCGTCACCGGCGGCGTACACGCCCTCGATATTGGTCTTGAAGGCGGGACGGCCCTTCTTATCCAGCTGGATGCCGTTGGCGGCCATCAGGGCGTCGTCCACCTGCTCGCCCACGGCGGAGATCACCAGGTCGCAGGGGATGTCAAAGAACTCACCGCTGCCCACGGGGCTGCGGCGGCCGGAGGCGTCTGCCTCGCCCAGCACCATCTTCTCGCACGTCAGCACGCCGTCGGCCTGCTTCACGGGGGCGGCCAGCTCGGCGAAGGTCACGCCGTCGGCCAGGGCCAGGGCCAGCTCATGCTCGTCGGCGGGCATGTACTTGCGGGTACGGCGATAGACCAGGGTCACATTCTTGGCACCGCTGCGCTTGGCAAGGCGGGCCGCGTCCATAGCGGTGTTGCCGCCGCCGATGACGGCGATATTACCGGCCACGGAGATGTTGCCGGCCTTGACGCCCTTCATCCACTGGATGGCACCGGCCACGTCACCGGCGATATCCAGCTTGCCGGGCTTCCAGGCACCCACGGCAAACAGGATGTGGGTATAGCCCTGCTGCTTCAGCTCGGCCACGGAGGGTGCGGGCGCGCCGCACTTGACCTCGACGCCGTACTTCTCCATCATGGCGATGTCCTTGGCGATGGTCTCGTTGGCGATACGGAAGCTGGGGATGACGTGACGGGGCACGCCGCCCAGCTCCTTCTCACGCTCGAAGATGGTGACGGCGATACCGGCGCGGGCCAGGAAGTTGGCGGCGGCGATACCGGTGGGGCCGCCGCCGATGATGGCGGCCTTCTTGCCGGAGATCTTCTCGGTGGGACGGATGTTGGCCATGACGGCGCTGTAACCGTTCTTGGCGGCCACCAGCTTGGCGTCACGGATGTGGACGGACTCCTCATAGAAATTGCGGGAGCACTTGGTCTGGCAGCGGTGGGCGCAGATGGTGCCGGTCAGGAAGGGCAGGGGGTTCTTCTCGGTGATCAGCTTCAGGGCCGGGCCGTACAGGCCCTTGTTCACCAGCTCCAGATACTCGGGGATGTCCTGGGCGATGGGGCAGCCGCCCTTGCAGGGCGCGCTGAAGCAGTCGATCCAAGGCACGCTCTTCTCGCTCTTGCGGCTGGGCAGGGGCTTGATGGGTTTGACGTGGTGAACGTCGGTGTGGCTGGCGGTGCTCATCTCGCAGATGGCCTGGGTATCGGTGCCGCAGAAGGGCTTGTAGGTCATGTGCTCCACCTTCTCCACCATCTGGAGCAGGCGGTTGTAGCCGCCGGGCTTCAGGATCGTGGTGGCCACGGTGATGGGCCAGATACCGGCGGCAAACAGCTTGTCGCAGTTGAAGTACTCGGCGCCGCCGGCGAAGGAGATGCGCATCTTGCCCTGGAACTGGCGGGAAATGCGGTGGCACATCTCGATGGTCAGGGGGAACAGGGAGCGGCCGGACATGTACATCTCCTCGTTGGGCAGCTCACCGCGGGTGGTGTCCACCGGGAAGGTGTTAGAGAGCTTCAGGCCGAACTCCAGCCCACAGCTGTCGGCCAGGGCCTGCAGACGCTCGAACATGGGCACGGCGTCGGCCCACTGGAGATCCTCGTTGAAGTGGTGCTCGTCAAACACGATGTAGTCGTAGCCCATGCTGTCCAGGGTGCGGCGGGCGGTCTCGTAGCCCAGGATGGTGGGGTTGCACTTGACGAAGGTGTGCAGGTGCTTCTCGGTGATCAGATAGCTGGCGATGCGCTCGATCTCGTCGGGAGGGCAGCCGTGGAGGGTGGACACGGTGACGCTGCGGCTGACGCGGGGGTCGATGGCGTCGATGTAGGCGCTCTCCTCCGGGAACAGCTCCTTCAGGACGGCCTTGCACTCGCCGAAGATGGCGGTCTTGTTGGCGTCCTTCATGCCCTCGATATAGGTGTTGACCTTGTCGCCTTTGATGCCTTCCAGATCATAGCCCACGGACATGTTGAACACGAACCCGTTGGGGTCGCCCAGACCGTACACCTTGCTGAGCACCTTCAGGGCGCACCAGGCCTTGATATACTCGTCCATGGCCTGGGGGATGGTCAGTTCGGTGGACCACTCCTGGTTGTAGCCCTCGTCATTGGCCAGGATGCAGGGACGGGGCACACAGGCGGCCAGATCGGCGCCGTCCATCTTCTGGACGGTCTTGACCTCGAAGAAGCGGGCACCGGCCATATAGGCGGCGATGATGTTCTGGGCCAGCTGGCTGTTGGGGCCGGCGGCGGGGCCGAAGGGAGTCTCGATCCGCTCGCCGAAGATGGGCAGGGATTTGCCGGTGGCGTGATAGGCCTTGCGCACGCCGAAGATCTCGCCGCAGTTGGCGTATTCGGTGACCACCCAGTTCATCAGGGATTTGAAGGGGATGGGATACATTTTTTCAGACATGGGATGTCCTCCTTGTCGTTATTCGGAATAGTATTCGTCCTCCGCCCAACAGGCGGGGTTTTCGTCGATGTATTGCCAGATCCGGAGATAGTTTGCCTCAGTGCGGATGACGTGGTCGTAATAATTGCGCTGCCAAATTTTCCGACCAGCAGTTTTGGTGACCAGTGTTTTGAAGAAACGCACCAGGCTTCCCAATGTTTGCGTAGGGGCCGATGCCCACATCGGCCCGTTTTCCACGCCAATGGTCACCACAAAATGGACATGGTTAGGCATAATGGTGTAAACGTCAATACCGGGAATCGTTTTTATGTACCGTTCAACGATACGGCCGTATTCCGATAATACGGTGTGCGGGGCGATGTGGGCATCGCCCCCTACAACATGACCGAGAATGCAGCGCTTCCCTTCGGTACATACCGTCACAAAATACGCACCGTTTGCGCCGTAATCATATTCCGGCAGACGCATGGGTCTCCGCGTTGGCAGGTGATCCATTACCGGATCAATAGGTGCGGTGGTTCAGATCGCCCCAGAGCTTCTTGGCGGCTTCGAGGATGTGGGCGTTCTCGGCCTCCTCGTCGATACCCACCAGCACGCGGTCCTTCATCAGCAGCTTACCGGCGGCGATGGTGGTCTGGCACTGGCGGCCGGTCATGCCGAAGAGCATGTGGCCGTCGATATTCTCGTCGGAGAAGGGGGTGAAGGGCTTGTAGTCCATGACGATGATGTCTGCCGCGGCACCGGCCTTCAGCACGCCCAGCTGCTGGGGGAAGTACTTGGCGCCGATCTTGGCGTTGTTCTTGAACAGCATGTCTGTGACCTCGCACCAGCCCACGTTGGGCAGGCAGTTCTGGCTGCGCTGGGAGCACAGAGCCACCTTGATGGACTCCAGCATGTCGTTGGTATAGGCGTCGGTGCCCATGCCCAGCAGGATGCCCCGCTTATAGAGCTGGATCACCGGGCAGATGCCGATGGCGTTGCCCATGTTGGACTCGGGGTTATTCACCACCATGGTGCCGGTCTCCTTGATGATCTCCATCTCGGCGGTGTTCACATGGATGCAGTGGCCCAGAATGGTCTTCTTGCCCAGGATGCCGTGATCCTGCAGGCGCTGCACGGGACGGCGGCCGTAGTTCTGGAGAGAGTCGTACACGTCGTTCATGCCCTCGGACACATGGATGTGGTAGCCGGTGCGGCCGTTGTTGGCCTCTACCATACGGTCAAAGGTCTTATCGGAGATGGTGAACAGGGCGTGGCCGCCGAACATGGCCGCCAGCATGGGATCCTTGCGCTGCTCACACTCGGTGATGAAGTCGGCGTTCTCCTTGATGGCCTGCAGGCACTTCTCCTCGCCGTCACGGTCGGACACCTCATAGCACAGGCAGGAGCGCAGGCCCAGGCGCTTGCTCTCCTCGGCGATGGTGTGCAGCGTGCCGGGGATCTCGCCATAGCTGGCGTGATGGTCGAACACGGTGGTGACGCCCTGCTTGATGGAGTCGATGTACAGCGCGGTGGCGCTGGCACGGGTGCCGTCCATCATCAGGTGGCGGTCGATGGCCCACCAGGTGCCGTCCAGCACCTCATAGAAGTTGGTGGGGTTGTTGCCCACGATGCTCAGGCCGCGGGCCAGGGCGGAGTAGATGTGGGTGTGGGCGTTGATCAGGGCCGGCATGATGACGCCGCCCTTGGCGTCGATGATCTCGGCCTCGGGGTATTTGGCGCGCAGGGCGGCCTCCTCGCCCACCTCCACGATGCTGGTGCCCTCGTAGGCCACCGCGCCGTGCTCGTAATAGCCCTTGCCCTCGCTGTCGCGGGTGATCAGACGTCCGTTTGTCAATAAGGTCATAGGTGTTCCCTCCTGTAAAAAAGTTCCAATGAACCATCACCGCCGCATAATGCAAAAAATGTTCCAGACCTCAAACGAAGTCTGAAACACTCAAGCCCTTGCGCCGAGTGATAGTTGCAGCCCGTGCGCGAAGCACTTCCTTACAGCTACCAATCTTGGATTGTTACTTCTATTTTACCCGAAAACGCCGCGGGATGCAAGTCCTAATTGTGGCCTTTCCCCAAAAAAATCGCTGTTTTTCAACGGTTTCACCGCAAATTGTATCTTGACGTATGTAATCTTGTGTGCTATATTAGATGCAACGAATGAGGAGGTGCCATGTGATGCGCAATGTGTATATTTACGGCGATTCTCTGCTGAAGGCCACCGTGCCGGACGAGGAGCTGAAATACCATTTCCGCCTGCCGGAGATCATGGCCCGCTACCCCTCCGACCGGGTGCAGGTGACCAACCGGGCCAAGATGGGCGCCACGGTGTCCAAGGGCTTGTCGCTGGTGGAGCACGACGCCCAGCGGGGCCTTGACGCGGACTACGCCCTGATCTGCTACGGCGGCAACGACAGCGACTATGACTGGGCCGCCATCGCCGCCGACCCGGAGGGCGACCACCAGCCCCACACCAAGCGGGAGACCTTCCGCCAGACGCTGGACAGCATGCTGAAGGTGCTGTATCAGCAGGGGGTGCAGCCGGTGCTGATGAGCCTGCCGCCCATCGATCCCCGGCGGTATCTGCGCTTTATCTGCCGCAACGGGCTGGACAGGAACGCCATCATGCGCTGGCTGGGGGACGAGGATATGATCTACCGCCATCAGGAGCTGTACAGCGACACGGTGACGGAGCTGGCCTATGCCAACGGCGTGCCGCTGATCCATGTGCGCCAGGCGTTTCTGGCGGATCACCATATGAACGACCTGCTGTCCGCCGACGGCATCCATCTCACTATGGACGGCTACGGCAAGCTGTTCGACACGCTGGCCGACTGGCTGCGGCCCAAGCTGTAAAATAAAAACCCGACACGAAGTGTCGGGTTTTTTGCTGCTTACAGCTCGATCAGGCCTACGTCCAGCATGTTCTGCAAGCTCATGAGGATACCCAGCGTATGATTGCCTATCGCGGCCAGCGCAGTCCATGCGGCAGGCATAAGATATAATCCGCGCTGACGTGATAATACCGGCAGAGCGTTTGCAAATGGCGCAGCGGGAGTTCATTGAGCCCGCGTTCGTACCGCGCGTATACTTGTTGTGTCGTCCCCAAAATGGATGCTACCTCAGATTGTGTCAGGTCAGCATCTTCACGCAGTTCCCTCAATATGTCGGCATAGCATCTCATGGGAGGTCTCCTTCATTAAAGTAGACTATTATTATGCCGTACACCAGATATGGTGTATTGACTTTACGCCACATGTGGTGTAAAATGTAGACAAGAACAAATGAAGGGAGAGAAAGAAATGGCTCTTTTTGGCCCCAGCAAAAAAGCAATCATGGAAGATTTGACACAGCAGTTATCAACACATCCAATGCTGCGATGGGTTGCACAGGTATTGCGGCAGGAGGAACAGCAGAATTGCGATCAAAAGCCTGCTGATGCATGGAAGCATCATGTAGAGAATTACTACGATGACGGCGTTCGCACGGTTTTTGTATTTTGCGATTATCTGGGTGTTTTACATGGAAAGGCTCAGCAGATGTTCCCGACAAGGGAGGAAGAAAAGAACGGGTGGAAAATGCCCACCCATGATGGGTTCCGTTATACAACATGCGGCTATGAGCCGTTATCTGGCTATTGCGGGCTTGGCTACCGTGATGTGATGGGGGTTTGGACTGAAGTTGTGCGGGCGCTTATGAAGAAGATGTATCCAAATTATCGGTATTCAGAATGCGCGACACGCGAGAGGCAGACTCCGACTGTAAGCAATGAGCCTCATTTTGATGATTCATTTATGTGTTACTTTACTTACACTCTGCCGCGGCCGCACTATGAAAAGTGGTTCAAAGAACAATAGTAGATACTCGCAGATCACTGCGAAACAAAAAAGAAAAGGAGCGACATATTATGAGATTCGTAAAAAACAGGAGAACCAAAAAGCTGCGTATTTGCTGTGATGCGGTTTGCTGCCGGTGTTGTGGTACAGGACGCATGTATGATGGCAGCATTTGCTACCATTGCCAGGGAACAGGCGTTGAGCCGTAAGAGGGTAGGCAAGTGAGCGAGCGCTGTGATTATCACATTGAAAAATGGGGCGATCATTATTGTGCCTTGAAGAAGGAAATCGTCAGCTATGATCAATATGTTGCCCATTGCAGGGACAATTATAAGGAAAGCTGCCCCATTTACCAGTTTTGGAAGGAGCACAGGTGACGATGGAAAGACGGGATTGCCCATTTTGCGGCTTTTTGGCACACTTTGTGTGCAGCGACGGGAGTACGGCAACGTTTAAATGTGAGCGCTGCGGACGTCTGTTCAAGGTAAGATTATGAATAAAAAGCTTCCGAAGGATATTCCTTCGGAAGCTTTTTATATCCATTTTACAGGTCGATCAATCCTGCATCCAGCATGTTTTGCAGGCTCATGAGGATGCCCAGCTTGGCGTGATACCAGGTCAGGCCGCCCTGGAAGTACACGGCGTAGGGCTCACGGATGGGGCCGTCGGCGGAAAGCTCGATGGACGCGCCCTGGATGAACGCGCCCGCCGCCATGATGACCTCATCATCGTAGCCCGGCATGGCCCAGGGCTCCGGCGTGACGTAGCTGTCCACCGGCGCGGCGGCCTGGATGCCTTTGCAGAAGGCCACCATGCCCGCCCGGCTCTTCAGCTCCACCGCCTGGATGATATCCCGGCGCACCTCGCGGGAGGAGGGCACCACACGGAAGCCCAGCTTTTCATAGCAGGCGGCGGCGAACACAGCGCCCTTCACGGCGGAGGACACCACCGTGGGAGCCAGGAACAATCCCTGATAGAAGGAGGGCAGCACGCCCAGATTCGCGCCTACCTCACGGCCCAGGCCGGGGGCAGTCAGGCGGTAGGCGCAGCGGTCGATCAGATCCTGGCGGCCGCAGATGTAGCCGCCGGTGGGCGCCAGGCCGCCGCCCAGGTTCTTGATGAGGCTGCCCACGGCCATGTCCGCGCCCACGTTGGTGGGCTCGTCGGTCTCCACGAATTCGCCGTAGCAGTTGTCCACCATGCAGATGACGTCTGGCTTGCACTGCTTGCAGAAGGCGATCAGCTCACCGATCTGGGCCACGGAATAGCTGGGGCGGGTGGCGTAGCCCTTGGAGCGCTGGATGGTGATGAGCTTGGTCTTGTCGTTGATGGCGGCGCGGATGCCGTCGTAGTCGAAGGCGCCGCCCTCCAGCAGCTCAACCTGCCGGTAGCTGACGCCGTACTCCGCCAGGGAGCCGGGGGTGGGCCGGGTGCCGATGACGCCTGCCAGCGTGTCATAGGGTGCGCCCACCGGGGACAGCAGCTCGTCGCCCGGCAGCAGGTTGGCCGCCAGGGCCAGGGCCAGGGCGTGGGTGCCGCAGGTGATCTGGGGCCGCACCAGCGCCGCCTCGGTGCCGAAGATGCGGGCATAGATCCGCTCCAGATTGTCCCGGCCGTCATCGTCGTAGCCGTAGCCGGTGGAGGGGTTGAAGTGCATGGCGGCCAGACGGTTCTCCTGCATGGCCTGGATCACCTTGGCCTGATTGTGCTCGGCCACGGCGTCGATATGGGCGAACTGGGGCGCGATCTCCGCCAGCACCGCCGCGCCGAAATCCAGCACCCGCTGGGAAACGCCCATCTGGGCGTACAGTTCATTGGTGGTCATATGCTCTCTCCTTACTGGCGCTCTTCCGGGAAGGTGACGCCGTTCCATTTCATCAGCACCCGGATGGGGTAGTCCCGATCCAGATAGTGGCGGCTGAACCACTCGTAGGTGGCCTGGGGCAGGTGTACCAGCTCCGGCGCGTCGCAGCGGAAGCGGTCAAAGGTGGTCTGGTCGCCGCTGAGCAGCGCCGCCGCCAGCTCCAGCTTCCCCTCGTTCATCAGCCGCTCCAAGCAGCCGTCCATAATGACGGCGCAGGCGCGCTCCTCTTCGCCGGCATAGTCCTCCCGGTGGCCCAGCCAGTAGAGGAATTCCTCCGGGTCGAGATCCATGCGGGTGGTGATCTGGCTCAGCTTGTAGAATTCCTTCCAGTCCCGGCGCTTCAGCACGTCGATGAGGTACTGCACCAGTCCGTCGTCCATGGCCACGCAGTCCAGAAACACCTCGAAGGCGTGCTTGCCCGCGTCGGGGTCAGGCTCGGCCGGGGTCTCCGGGGCTTCCGGCTGAGGGGCTTCCTCCTGTTGGGCGCTTTTCAGAAACGCCTCAAAGCCCGCCATGCCGCTGTCGCCGTCAAAGAGGCTCTCCGGCAGCGTCTCGCCGTCCTGTGCGGCGCAGGCCCGGACGAAGTCCGCCGCGCCCATGGACGCCAGATGCTCGGAGATCTGCCGGGTGCGGCCCTCCTCGTCCTCCGCCGTCAGGGTAATGCCCGCCGGGGCGGAGCGCTTGCCCTCCAAAAGCTCGGTCATATACCGCAGATAATAGTCGAAAAGCTCCATATTAGGCTCCTTATTGTACCAATTTCAACCTGAAATTCTACCATATCACGGTTGTAATTGCAAGGTAATTCCGGTAAAATGGGGCAAAAGGGGAGATGACGGATGTACTATGTATATATGCTCCGGTGCCGGGGCGGCGTGTATTATACGGGACTGGCGGCGGATGTGGGCAAGCGGTACCGGCAGCATCTGTCGGGCAAGGGGGCGAAGTTCACACGCGCCTACCCGCCGGAGGCCATCGCGGCGGTATGGCGCTGCGGCGACAAATCCACGGCGGCAAAGGTGGAATACGCCATCAAAAAACGTCTGACCCATCAGCAGAAGGAGCGGCTGGCCGCCGCGCCGGAGACGCTGACGGCAATGCTGCCGGAGGTGAGGGTGTGGGAGGTATCGGCGGACAAGTGATAAAAAGAGTGCGTTCCTTTCGGAACGCACTCTTTTTATCACGCTGTCAGTCCAGCAGCCAGACAGTCACGTTGCGGCGGCCCCAGGAGACACAGTCGGAATAGCTGGGGAACCACACATCGATGACGTTGCCCTTCATGCCGCCGGTGTCCTCCACCTGTCCCATACCGTAGGACTGGATGAACATCCGGGAGTGATAGGCGAAGGTCTTGGGGTCGGCGGCGACGATGCCAAGCCCCACGGCATGGCCGGTGGAGGTGGTGAACGCCGCGCCCTTTTCTCCGCCGCTGTAATAGGCGGTGGAATTACAGGTGATCTTATTATAATAGGTCATGCTGTAGCCGGACTGGAACACCAGATAGCCGCCGGAGCGTCCGCCGCCATAGGGCACGTCCCGCTCGATGCGGTCATCCCGCTCCACTTCCTTCACCAGGCGGCCGTAGACGATGATCTGGGCCCGGGCGGTACTGTCGCTGCGATCCACCAGCACGGTGTTGACCATCTCGCCGTTGCGGTACACGTCGTCATAGGTGTCAGTGGTGGTACCGGGCGCGCCCTCCTGCAGGATTACATGCTCACCATAGGGCAGCAGATAGTCGTACAGCACCTTGGTCTGATAGGTGTCCACCGTGGTCTCGCGGCGGCGGCAGCGCAGCTCGTCGCTGACGTGGATCAGGGTCTTGAGACCGGTGGTGTTGACGCCGATCATCTCGTCCTTGCCCACATGGATGTCATAGCGCTCCAGCAGGTTCTGCACCGTCTCGTGATAGGACTCCACCGACAGCAGTTCGTCGCCGTGGCGGATCAGCACCGTCTGCCCGGCGGTCAGGATGATCTGGGCGTCGCCGCCGGTCTCCTCCCGCACCCGCAGAGTATCGCTCTCATAGGTGAAATCGGGATAGCCGTCCACCAGGGTGGTGGCCTCGTCGGTGACCACCAGATAGGTATAGGTCTCCGCGGTGGTGTCCGCCACGCACCAGGGCAGGAAGGCCAGCACCGCGATGCCGCCCAGCACCAGCCAGCGCAGCCACACATGGGCCTTCAGTCTGGCGGAGAAGCGGCGCAGGAACTGGTACTGGGGCAGCTCCCACACAGCCTTTTTCGTTCGCTGCCACCAGGCACGGGCGGAGCACACCATGCGGGTGTTCAGGAACCAGGCCCACAGCAGCCGTCCGATCAGGGCGAATACGTCGCCCAGACGCCACCAGAACACCCGGAAGGCCCGCTTCAGGGCGCGAACCTCTTCGGTCTCGCCAAAGACGCGGAGGTTGTCCCCCATACAGCGCCAGGCGAACTTGATGTTGGGCCAAAGTTGTTGCAATCGTTCTTTCATAATACCTCGATGATATCCATCTTGCCGCCGCAATAAACCGCCGCAGGGATGGAAATGGAAAAATACGCCACAAAGTATATCATTTTCGGCAATTTTTGTCAAGTTTTCCCCACCGGAGGGCAAAATGCGGAAGGATCGGTTTTGTGAAATATGACTTGCATATAGATGAAATAACGTGTATACTGAAAAAAGAGACGGAATGCTGAAAAAGGATATTCCTTTTGTGGATTCCGCGGAACCAACAGGGCGTTTCCCAAAATGAGAGAGGAGAAAGCCAATGAAAAAGAGAGTAACAAGCCTGTTGATGGCTCTGCTGATGGTGCTGACCCTGCTGCCGGTCACGACATGGGCAGGCGGATACTATAACTTGGCGACATTTGATGTATCCGTATGGGAAGATGGCGTTGACCCGGTGAATTGCAGCGAAAGCACTTCAGGCGAAGGTTGGTCGTATGATGCGAGCAGCGCTGTGTTGACACTGGATGGCTTTACCGGAAAATATCTTACGATTGGAAAGCCAATGACGATTATACTGAAATCGGATAGCGTCAATGATATTGAATATGGCTTGTATCTTGGTGCGGTATATGGAACTGTGACCATCGCTGGTAGCGGTAAATTAAAGGTGGGCAACGCTATCGAATGTTCTGAAACTGACCTTATCATTAGCGCGGAGGTCGAAATCGAAAAGAGAGAGCTTCCCACGTTCCAGGCGAATATTACAACAGAGAATGACTTGGGAGACGTTTATGTAAAGACAATAGAGCTTTCTGACGGTGGCGCCTATACCGGATATACTGGTCTTATTATTCCATTTAACGGCACAATTGAAATGCAAGGCGGAAAGCTGACCATTATTGGTACGGAATACGGAATCTATGCAACAGCAGTCAACCAGACCTACGGTGGCACCACGGGCCACAATATAACAGGCGGCCAAGTGTCAATTATGGATACAACGGTTTCTGCGGTTTATATCAGCCCGAGCGGTTTTGATTGGGATGAGATATCGGGCGATCCCTCAGTGGTGTTTCAGAGAGCAAAGGCGTTCAATCAGGATGGCTCCGCGTTGACCTGGAAAGCGGAGCAGGATAACGGCTACCATCAGACTGTACAGCTTTATACCGCCGACGGGGAGATCGCCAAGAGCGCGACGTTTAAGGATGCGTCCTTTGCGGACGAAAAACGTATTGTCAGCGTTGCGGTATTGGACGCGCAGCCCATTATTATGATCGAAGGGGTCGACAGCGGCTTGTCGTATGCCTACGATCACGAAAAAGGAGAAGAGGATCTGAGCAAGCCTTATACCTACTACGATGTCTATTTTCTGAAGGAGAGACTTACGGTAAGGGCCGTGTTTTCGGACGGCACAGTGAAAGAGGGAAGAATCAAGGACATTCCGGAAGGAAACTGGTCGATTGACGTAATGATCGGCAATAATTATGAGAGTCCCTGGGAAGTGGGAAATACATATGAAGTGTGGCTGGAATGCAGTAACTCCCCTGATGGTGGCTGGAATCAAAGTAGGGATCCTTATACCATATTCAAAGTCAAGATCGTGCCGGCAGTTACTGGTGATATTGACGGAGACGGAAAGACCACGCTGATCGAGGTGCAGGCTATTTATGAGTACCTTACTGGTCAGACGAGCCTTACCTGGGGCAGACGGAATCTACTGGATGTAAACGGTGATAAGATATTGGACGTGTATGACCTGCAATACTGCTATGAGCTTGCGGCAAATATTCGTCCGCAATAAGCATTTGCCCCGGCATTACGCCCGGGGCGGCGGGGTGACGTTCCACAGCCGGACGTGCTTTCCACGCTCCGCCGCACGGGCTTTTGCGCAATAGAGAGATCCCCGGCCGCCTGTGGGCGGCCGGGGATCTCTTTTTCCGGTGAAAACCGCTTCTTTTCTGATAAAAATTCAGGCATACCGGCGATTTTCGCCTTGACATTTTGCCCAAAATCGTGTATGATAATTGCTGTTGTAAAGGCTCGAAACTTTACATAAAGGTGATACGCTTTACAGAAAGGGGAGCCATCCGTGAAAAACCAGACCTACCGCATGACCATGCTGTTCGACTTTTACGGCGAGACCCTGACAGAGCGGCAGAAGGAATTCTTCGATTTATACTATAACGAGGATCTGTCCCTGGGCGAGATCGCCGAGAATTACGGTATTTCCCGGCAGGGCGTGCGGGACGTGATCGTCCGGGCCGAGGCGTCCATGCAGGAGATCGAGGATAAAACGGGCCTCATCCGCCGCTTCATGCAGATGCAGCCCAAGATCGCCGCCATCGAGGAGGCGGCCCAGCAGATCAAAACGCTGAACTACCGCCAGTATGAGAACCCCCAGCTGGAGGCGCTGGCGACGGAGATCATGGAGAACACCGCCGGATTAAAGGAGTAAATATGGCATTTGAAGGACTGTCTGAAAAATTAAACGCCGTATTCAAAAGTCTGAAGGGCAAGGGCCGCCTGACCGAGGCCGATGTCCGCACCGGTATGCGCGAGGTGCGCCTCGCCCTGCTGGAGGCCGACGTCAGCTATAAGGTGGTCAAGGATTTCGTGGCCCAGGTCACCGAGCGCTGCGTGGGCAGCGACGTGCTGGACAGCCTGACCCCCGCCCAGCAGATCATCAAGATCGTCAACGAAGAGCTGACAAAGCTGATGGGCAGCACCAACGCCCGGCTGAACACTGCCAACCGCGGCCCCACCGTGGTGATGATGGTGGGTCTGCAGGGCGCCGGTAAAACCACCAACGGCGCCAAGCTGGCGGGCCTGATGCGCCGCCAGTTCGGCAAGCGCCCGCTGCTGGCGGCCTGCGACGTGTACCGTCCCGCCGCCATCAACCAGTTGCAGGTTGTGGGCAAGCAGCTGGACATCCCTGTGTTTGAGATGGGGCAGATCGACCCCGTGACCATCGCCAGGGAGGCGGTGAAGTACGCCGCCGACCACGGCAACGACATGGTGTTCCTGGATACCGCCGGCCGCCTGCACATCGACGAGGCGCTGATGGACGAGCTGCGGAACATCAAGGCCGCGGTGAAGCCCAACGAGATCTTGCTGGTGGTGGACGCCATGACCGGCCAGGACGCCGTCAACGCCGCCAAGGCCTTTGACGACGCGCTGGGCATCGACGGCGTGATGCTGACCAAGCTGGACGGCGATGCCCGCGGCGGCGCGGCCCTGTCCATCCGGGCCACCACCGGAAAGCCCATCAAGTTCGTGGGCACCGGCGAAAAGCTGGACATGATCGAGCTGTTCCACCCCGACCGCATGGCCTCCCGTATTCTGGGCATGGGCGACATGCTGTCCTTCATCGAAAAGGCCGAGCAGCAGTATGACGAGCAGCAGGCCAAAAAGCTGGAGGAGAAGCTGCGGAAGAACCGCCTGACCCTCAGCGACTATCTGGATCAACTGGAGCAGCTGCAGAACATGGGCGACCTGAGCCAGATCGCCAGCATGCTGCCGGGCAACATGGCCAAGGGCTTTGACCCCGACCAGATCGACCCCAAGCAGTTCGCCCGCACCAAGGCCATCATCCAGTCCATGACCTTGCAGGAGCGTGAGAATCCCCAGATCCTCAACGCCAGCCGCAAGCGCCGCATCGCGGCGGGCTGCGGCCAGCAGGTGTCGGACGTGAACCGGCTGCTGAAGGGCTTCGAGACCATGCAGCAGATGACCAAGGCCCTGACCCGCGGCAAGCGGGGCATGGGCGCGCTGAGCGGCCTGATGAGCGGCGGCAGCAGCATGAAGGGCTTCGGCCGCAAGAAGAGACTGAAATAAGTGCCCCGGCATTTATGATACATGACAAACAAATAATTTATTTTGGAGGAAAAAACCATGGTTAAGATCAGACTGAGAAGAATGGGCGCCAAGAAGGCTCCTTACTACCGCGTGGTCGTCGCTGACAGCCGCTATCCCCGTGATGGCCGCTTCATCGAGGAGATCGGCACTTACAATCCCTGCGTGAACCCCGCCGAGATCAAGATCGACGCCGACCGCGCCCGCGAGTGGATCAAGACCGGCGCTCAGCCCACCGATACCGTCCGCGCCCTGCTGAAGAAGGTCGACGTTCTGTAAGGCCGAGGGCAAGCCATGAAGGAATTGCTGCTCTATATCGCCAGAAGCCTCGTCCAGCATCCCGACCAGGTCACCGTGACCGAGGTCGAGAACGGCGACGAGCTGACGCTGGAGCTGCGCGTTGCCCCCGAGGATATGGGCAAGGTGATCGGCCGTCAGGGCCGCATCGCCAAGGAGATCCGCACCGTGGTGCGCTCCTACGCCCAGCGTACAGGCGCCAAAGTTTCTGTGGATATCGTTGACTGAAACAGGTCAATCAAAAAACCAGGCATCCGACAGGATGCCTGGTTTTTTTCGGCCTATAAGACAGCGCCTTTAACGGGGCCAAAGCCTTCCCTTCGTCGCTTGAGCGTAGGGGCGGGGTTCTACCCCGCCCGCTGTTCAACGGAAGCGTGTTCCTATACCGAACGGGAGGGGCAGAGCCCCTCCCCTACGCAGATTCATTATACAGCCCTGCAGCCGGGACATCCTGGTAGTACAATGCCTTACAGTACGCCCAGGTGCTCCAGCAGGATCTTGACGCCGATGAGGATCAAAATCGCGCCGCCCACGAACTCTGCCTTGGACTTGTAGCGGGCGCCGAACACGCTGCCGGCCTTGACGCCGATGCAGGAGATGGTGAAGGTGGTCAGACCGATGAGGCAGACGGCCACGACGGTGTTCACCAACTGGCTGGCGGCCATGATCTCCACCGGCACGCAGGCGAAGGTGATGCCCACGGCCAGCGCGTCGATGCTGGTGGCCACCGCCATCAGAAACATGGTCTTGACGTCCAGCGCGGCGGAGGCGTTTTCCTCCTCTTTGCTGAGGGCCTCGCGGATCATGTTGCCGCCGATCAGCGCCAGCAGCACGAAGGCGATCCAGGAGGCGATGGCGTTGATGTACTTTTCAAACCCAGCGCCCAGCAGATAGCCGATGAAGGGCATCAGCGCCTGAAAGCCGCCGAACCACACGCCGCAGATGGCGGCGCTGCGGAAGGTGACCTTCTGCATGGCAAGACCCTTGCACACCGACACGGCGAAGGCGTCCATACTCAGCCCCACCGCCAGCAAAAACAGTTCCAGAAATCCCATAGTAACTCCCTCACACATATAAAATGAGCGGATACGATCCGTATCCGCTCATGTAAGCACTTGCTAACCTGAGACACATACGGCCTTCCGACTGTATGAGTCTCATCAATTAAGGTATACCAGGCGTTTGCCAGCATGTTGGCATACCGCGCATAGGCTGCGCCGACTACTCCCTCAACAGATGTAGTATAGCAGATAGGGGAGGGAAAGTCAATCAGGAAAGTGGGGAGAATGGCCTGGCGCGTGTGTGGGATTTCTGCTTTTTAGATGGATTCTACCTCCAGAATACTTCACAATTTCTGTCCCGCCATTTTTTGTGCTATAGAGATACATTCATCTACGCTTTTAGTAAAAGTTATTCCAAATGCTTTCGAGAAAACCTCGTAGATTACCATACCGTTTTGCTCTATGTCATGTTGAAATTTTAACAAAATTTCCCTGCTTTCGATATCATATTCATCCGGCGGAGCATGGTTCAACAGGTCTATCGGGTCCCACTTGTCAATTTCTTTTTTTATAATCTCAAAATTCATTCTATCACCATAGCTTTACCTCTTGTCACGTTTTAGTTGATAGAGGCAATGAGTACAAAGATGATGTATCCCATGCAGATGCCTGCAAGCGCCATGTATTTCGTTGCGGTGTTCTTTTCTTCGGCCTTGATCGCCTTGACAAGCAGAGCGGGGAATAGGATGCCTACAATAATGGCCAAAAGCTGAAAGGGAAATCTCAGTTCCATATGTTGCTCCTCCTCGTTATGTAAGTTTTCTTGGCGGTGCTGGTGACAAACGGGAATTTATAGCTTTATTTTGGCTGCGTACTCTCTGAGTATACGGTTGATTTCCTCTTCATTTTGATAGAATATATCGTCACATTGCTCCAGTATTGTTTCCGCGTCCTCGTCGGATTCGTTGTCGGTCAATGTCCGGTATGCGTGATATGCGTCTTGCAAATTCTTTTGCAGTTTTTCCGATAGAACGGTTTTCAAAGCCGTCATTTCTTTCTGCAAATCGCCGGTATTTTCGATGTTGAGGAAATACTGATCGTGTCCGCCGTTGTTGATCTCGCTCTGATAGGTCATCAATTCCGCATAGGGCGTATCCGCCCGCTTTTCCGCCCACAGGTCCCACATCTTATTCCACTTTTCCTGCTCGCTGGATAATTCCACTTTGTTTTTCCTAAAAAGATCAAATAGTCCCATTTCAATCAATGCTCCTACTCCTGATTTGTCGATTGCATTTATCGTCGGAAAAGGCTTGTCTTCTTCATTCTACCATGCCCCTTCCCAATGCCGCAAGGGAAATTCTGCTGTTTTCCCGTAAAAAATACCCCTCATGAGGTTTTCTCATGAGGGGTATCGGTCATGTTATCCCTTCCACTCCACATAGAGCTCGCGGACGGCGTTGGGGTCGGCGGCGGGCTTCGGGGCGGCGGGCGCTGCCGCAGGGGCGGCCGCGGGATGATCCCGCTTTTCGATGAACTTGGGGGCCACCTGGGGGAACAGGGCCAGGCTCAGCACGTCCTCGTCGGACTTGGCCAGATCCTTGAACTCGGTGCGGTACTTCTCCAGCTCAGGCTCCAGCAGGTCGGCGGGACGGCAGGTGACCACGTCCTCGGGGGCGATGCCCGCCTTGGCGCGGACTTCCTCGTTGACCTCGCCGGGCACCTTGCCGTATTCGCCCTTCAGGACGGCGCGGCTCTCCTTGGGGAAGGTCTTATACCGCTCACCCATGATGACGTTCATGACGGCCTGGGTACCCACGATCTGACTGGTGGGCGTTACCAGCGGGGGATAGCCGAAGTCCTTGCGGACACGGGGCACCTCTGCCAGCACCTCATAGTACTTGTCCTCCTTGCCTGCCTGCTTCAGCTGGGACAGCAGGTTGGAGAGCATGCCGCCCGGCACCTGGTACAGCAGCGTGTTGGTGTCCACGCGCAGCACCTTGGGATCCAGGAAGCCGTCGTCCTGAAGCCGCTGGGCCACCTTGCGGAAGTGGGTGGCGGCGTCGGACATCTTGCCTAAGTCAAGGCCCGTGTCGCGGACGGTGCCCTTCAGCGTGGCCACCAGAGACTCGGTGGCGGGCTGGCTGGTGCCGTTGGCCAGCGGGCTCAGCGCGGTGTCCACGATATCCACACCGGCATAGGCCGCCATCAGCAGCGTCATGTCGCCGGTGCCGGAGGTGTTGTGGGTGTGCAGGTGGATGGGCACCTTGACGGTCTCCTTCAGCGCCTTTACCAGAGAGTAGGCGTCCATAGGCAGCAGCAGGTTGGCCATGTCCTTGATGCAGATGATATCCGCGCCCATGTCCTCCAGCTCGCGGGCCAGCTTCACGAAGTAGGCCTCATTGTGGATGGGGGAGATGGTGTAGCTGAGGGTGGCCTCGACCGTGCCGCCGTACTTCTTGGTGGACTTGATGGCCTGCTCCAGATTGCGCACATCGTTGAGAGCGTCGAAAATGCGGATGATGTCGATGCCGTTTTCGATGCTCTTGGCGCAGAAGGCGTCCACCACGTCGTCGGCATAGTGCTTATAGCCCAGGATGTTCTGGCCGCGGAACAGCATCTGCAGCTTGGTGTTCTTCACATGCTTGCGGATGGTGCGCAGCCGCTCCCACGGATCCTCGTTCAGGAAGCGCATGCAGGCATCGAAGGTGGCGCCGCCCCAGCACTCCAGGGAGTAGTAGCCGATGGAGTCCAGCGTCTCCAGGGCGGGCAGCATTTCCTCGATGGTCATGCGGGTGGCCGCCTGGGACTGGTGGGCGTCGCGCAGGATGGTATCGGTGATCAGCAGGGGTTTATTCGATAAAAATTCCATAGAAAAATGTTTCCTCCTTCACAAATTCGGAGTAGCGCAAGTTTACATTGCGGTGCAGGCGTTAGCCAAACAGCGAGATCAGCACGCCCGCGGCGATGGCGGAGCCGATGACGCCGGCCACGTTGGGGCCCATAGCGTGCATCAGCAGGAAGTTGCCGGGGTTGGCCTCCTGTCCCACCTTCTGGCTGACGCGGGCCGCCATGGGAACGGCGGACACACCGGCCGAGCCGATAAGGGGATTGATCTTCTCCTTCAGGAACAGGTTCATGAACTTGGCCAGCAGCACGCCGCCCGCGGTACCGAAGCCGAAGGCCACGATGCCCATGCCCATGATCATCAGCGTCTTGGGGCTGAGGAACGTTGCGCCGGTGGCGGTGGCGCCCACGCTGACACCCAGGAAGATGGTGACGATGTTCATCAGTTCGTTCTGCATGGTCTTGCTGAGGCGGTCAGTCACGCCGCACTCCTTGGCCAGGTTGCCGAACATCAGGCAGGCGATCAGCGGCGCGGCGGAGGGCACCAGCAGCGCCACAAAGATGGTGACCACGATGGGGAAGATGATCTTCTCCTTCTTGCTGACCTCACGCAAGGGCTTCATGACGATCTGGCGCTCCTCCTTGGTGGTCAGCGCCTTCATGATAGGCGGCTGGATCACGGGCACCAGCGCCATGTAGGAGTAGGCCGACACGGCGATGGGGCCCAGCAGGGCCGGGGCCAGCATGGCAGTGACGAAGATGGCGGTGGGGCCGTCCGCGCCGCCGATGATGCCCACGGAGCCTGCCTCGGCGCCGGTGAAGCCCAGCAGGCGGCAGCCTACATAGGTCATGAAGATGCCGAGCTGCGCGGCAGCGCCCAGCAGCAGGCTCTTGGGGTTGGCGATCAGCGGGCCGAAGTCGGTCATGGCGCCCACGCCCATAAAGATGAGGCAGGGATAAATGCCCAGCTTGATGCCCAGATACAGCACGTCAATGAGGCCCACGGATACCGTTTGGCCCACGGCCACGCCGCTGAGCACCGATTCCGATACGCCGGCGGCCTGCATCTCGGCAATGAACTCCGCCGTAATGGGATTGCCGCCGAACAGATCCCAGTGGACGTGCCCTCCGGCGAAGAGGATCTCGTGATACATCTCTGCGCCGGGCAGGTTGGTCACCAGCATGCCGATGGCGATCGGCACCAGCAGCAGCGGCTCAAACTTCTTGACGATGCCCAGAAACAGCAGCACGATGGCCACGACGATCATCACGGCGCATTTCCAGTTGTCGCCCTGGAAAAACTGGTAAAAACCGGTTTGTTCGCAAAAATTCAGAATGGCTTGCATTGCGCGCCCTCCATTACTGGATGGTGCACAGCAGCGCGCCGGACTCCACGGCGGCACCCTTGGTGACGGCCACGGCGGTCACCTTGCCGTCATGGGGCGCCATGATCTCGTTCTCCATCTTCATGGCCTCCAGCACCATCAGCACCTGGCCCTTCTTCACCGTGTCACCGGCGGCCACGTTGACGGCCAGGATGTTGCCGGGCATGGGGGAGGTGATGCTCTCACCGGCGCCGGAAGCGGCAGGTGCGGGAGCGGGAGCGGCGGGAGCGGCGGGAGCGGCAGCCACAGGGGCGGCAGCGGGCGCACCGTTCATTTCTTCGATCTCGACCTCATAGGCGGTGCCGTTTACGTTGACTCTGTACTTTTTCATGTTACTTCTCCTCCTCAGATCTTTTTCATGGAAACGATACGGATGGCGCTGACGTCGGTGCCCATATCCTCGGCGATGGCGGCGGCCACGGCAGCCACCATTTCGGGGGTGAGGGCGGCTGCGGCAGGTGCCGCGGCGGACGGCGCGGGGATGGCGGGGGCTGCTGCTTTGGCGTCGGTTCTGCGTACCACATTGCTCATGACAGAGACCAGCGCGATGATGCAGATCAAGCCGACAAACACTGTGCCGATACCCATCAGGCACACAAACAAATTGGAGTAATCCACTGTTGATGACCTCCCATTCCTATAATGCTGCCAATCTATGGCACCTTGATTGTACCAAACGTTTGGCATAAATTCAACCGTTATCTTCCTGTGTCTACAAAATTTGTAAGAATGTCTAAATAATTTTTGGATAAATTGACGCTTCGGACAACTGGAGCGGGGAAGGGCTTTCCAAATAAAGGATGCCATGATATACTATAAAATATGTAAGGAGATGAGGCTGATGCGTTACGGACAGGTGAAGAAGGGCGTTTTTTTGAGCCGTCCCAACCGGTTTATCGCCCATGTGGCGCTGGACGGCGTGGAGACGGTGTGCCATGTGAAGAACACGGGCCGGTGCCGTGAGCTGCTGGTGCCCGGCGCGGCGGTGTATCTGGAGAAGGGGACGAACCCCGGACGCAAGACGGCCTATGACCTGATCGCCGTGGAAAAAAACGGAAAGCTCATCAACATGGATGCCCAGGCACCCAACAAGGTGTTTGCCGAATGGGCGCTGCAATTTGATCCCACCGCCGCTGTTGTCCACAGTGAATACCGCTTCGGCCAGTCCCGGTTGGACTTCTGCCTGGAGACGCCCCAGGGGCTGCATCTGGTGGAGGTGAAGGGCGTCACGCTGGAGGAGAACGGCCACACCCGATTCCCCGACGCGCCTACGGAGCGGGGCGTGAAGCACCTCCATGAGCTGATGCACGCGGTGGAGTTAGGCCACCGGGCCACGGCGTTCTTCGTGATCCAGATGGCGGATGTGGTGGATTTCGCCCCCAATGACGCGACCCACCCCGCCTTTGGCGAGGCGCTGCGCCAGGCGAAGGCGGCGGGCGTCAACATCGCCGCCTATTGCTGCCGCGTCACGCCGGAGAGTCTGGAGATCGACCACCCGGTGGAGATCAGGCTATAAAAAATGTGCAGGTTTACACCTGCACATTTTTCAACAGATAGTAGGTGATGCGGGCCGTCAGGCCCCACAGGGGATAGGGCTGCGAGTCGTAGACCGGCACCTCCATGCGGCCGTCGCCCCAGGGGTAATCCGGCGGGATCTGCACGGTGCCGTAGGGGAAGTCCTGGCCGATCATGGGCCGCAGGGCATAGCGGTACAGCTTGGGCGGGTGGGCCGTCAGCCAGTCCAGCGGCAGCAGGAAGGTGTCCGCCACCTCGTCGGGATTGGGCTGCAGCCGGTTCAGCGCAGCGGCGTCCACGCGGGCCAGCACCGGGTGCATCAGCGCATCGGAGCGGAGGTAGAGGAAATCCAGCAGACCGATGACGTCGATGTCCGCCGGATCAATGCCCAGCTCCTCCTGCGTCTCCCGCAGGGCGCAGTCGGTGGGCGTCTCGCCCGGCTCCATCCGTCCGCCGGGGAAGCAGACCTCGTGGGGCTGGCGGATGCCGCCGGAGCGTACCTCATACAGCAGGCACAGTCCCTGTTCCGTTTCCACCAGCGGCACCAGCACAGCGTATTCCCGTTTGCTGCACAGAAGCCCCGGCGTATGGTGCTGATAGGCGTCATAAAAGGTGCGTATATCCACGTTATTGTACCTCCCGCATGCTGTTATTGTACCATTTCTGCACCTATTATACCACAGAAAGCGGTGGTTTTGAAGCAAAAAATGTGGCCCCATCCTCGGATGGGGCCGTGGTATCTAAGGTTTAGCAGCCGCAGCCGTTGTTGCAGCTGCAGTTGTTGTTGCAGCCGCAGTCATTGCCGCAGCCGCAGCCATTGCCGCAGAACAGGAACAGCAGGATGATGGCGATGATGATCCAGCAGCAGCTGCTGCCGCCAAAGCAAGAGTTCTGATTACACATAGCGTAACCTCCTATGAAATTTCAGACCCCGTAGAGAAGTCTCATTCCATAGTATGTGAGGCGCGGCAAAGTGTGAGAGGGCGGCGGGGAAATTATTCCTGCGCGGTGCGGGAGATGCGGTAGCTGAGGGTCAGCAGGGTGTCTACGAAGTGGATATCCTCGGAATACACGTCGTCCGGCACGGAGATCTCCACGTTGGTGAAGTTCCAGAAGCCGCGGATGCCCAGGGCCACCAGACGGTCAGCCAGCGGCTGCGCCACGTTCTGGGGAACCGTCAGCACCGCCACATTGGGGTGATGCTGGGCCGCGTAGTCCTCCAGCTCGTCCATGGAGCGGACGGTGACGCCGTTGATCTCGTCGCCGATCAGGGCGGAGGAGACGTCGAAGGCGGAGTCCAGATGGAAGCCCACCTTGGCAAAATCGAAGTTCTGCAGCAGCGCGTGGCCCAGGTGGCCGGCGCCGATGATGATCAGCTTGTGGTCGTTGTCGATGCCCAGGATATGGCCGATCTCCGCGCGAAGCTCTGCCACATTATAACCGTAGCCCTGCTGTCCGAACTCGCCAAAGCAGCTCAGATCCTGGCGGATCTGAGAGGCGGTGATGTCCATCTTGTCGCCCAGCGAGTGGGAGGAGATGCGGACAACGCCCTTGTTGTACAGGTCGTCCAGATAGCGGTAGTACCGGGGGAGACGGTGGATCACAGCATCGGAGATTTTTTGCTTTTTCATATATACCATCCTTTGGGGGTAAAAAAATTTATAAGTTATTTTAGCGCAAGATGAAGTAGTTGTCAACTTTTTTAACAATCTTTTTTGAAAAAATTTTGCTTTACAACGGGGGAAGAAGTTGGTATAATAGGTAGGCCGTTCAGGAGAATGGCCCAATTTCATACGCGCCCGTAGCTCAGCTGGATAGAGTGACAGACTCCGACGTTTCAGGCGTCTCCTCTTGAGATATGGCGCAAACCGTTGCGGCAACTGCGTTCGCGGGAAGCGCAGAGAAAAAATGTGTAGTCGTTGACTACTATTTGACTACTATTCCCGCAGAGAACAACCAAATATGCGCCTGTAGCTCAGATGGATAGAGCGTTAGACTCCGACTCTAAAGGCCGCTGGTTCGAATCCAGTCAGGCGTACCAAAAACCGTCTCAAACAACATGTTTGAGACGGTTTTTATATGTTGATAGTTACGAAAATTGGAACCTAATTTGACCACTATGGCGCGTTTTGTGATCCGACTGAGCTATTAGACTTTATCATATCTCCAGCATCCCTTGCAGCTCCGCGCTGGCGGCTTTTTTGTTCTTGTCGAAAGCGTGGGTGTAGATGTCCAGCGTGGTGGAGGGTTGGCTGTGGCCGAGGATACCGGCCACCGTGGCCACGTCCGCACCGCCTGCGATCATAAGGCTAGCGGCGGTGTGGCGCAGACTGTGGACGTTCAGATGCTCCGGCAGGCCGTTCTTTTTCAGGATGCACTTGAACCGCCAGGTGAAGGTGGTGGGCGTCATGGGCAGGCGTGTGCCCTGACGGCGGAACAGAAAGTCGGTTGTTTCCAATTTTCGTTCGTCGTAGGTCTGGGTGATGTATTGACATTCTCGTTGGTATTCACACAGGAGCGATTCCATCTCGGCGGAGAAGTAGACGTACCGGTCGCCGGAACGCGTCTTGGGTTCCTTGACGAAGATCTCGTCGCCGGTGATTTTTACGGCGTTGCGGCAGATGTGGATGGAGCGTTGCTCCCAGTCGATGTCCCGCCATTGCAGGGCGCAGCACTCGCCCCGCCGCATTCCTGTGGCGATGATGAGCTTGAAGTACGTCTCATACTTGATACTCTCGTTTTCCAGCGCGGCGATGATTTTCTGCGCCGTTTCCTCATCGGCGATTTTCTTTTCTGACTTCTTACCCACGTAGCGATAGGTGCGCCATGCGGGGTTATGTGTGAGAAAGCCACCCTCCACGGCATCAGAGAGGATGCTGCACAGTGTCGCGTGCACGCCCTCAACGGTGCTTTCGGAGAGTGGCTTTCCGGTTGCGTCGCTCTTTGTCTGACGCAGGTTGGCATAGAGTTTTCGGAAGTGCTCGGGCCGCAGGTCGGTGAGTTTGTAGTGCCCCAGTACGGGGAGAAACCGTTCCAAGTCCTGCTTATCCCGATGCAGTGTGGACTTGGCCAGCTTGCCGGGAGCGATGTCCCGCAGCCACAGTTCTGTGTACTGGGCGAGGGTGAGATTTTTCTTCGGCTGCGGATCATCCTTGCAGGAGCGTTCAAACAGGACAGCCTGCTCGTTGAGCCATTTCTCCGTCTGCTTGGGCGTCAGCTCCTCCGGAGGCCGGACGGTTTTCTGCTGGGACTTGATGCGGTTGCCGTTGTAGTCGTAGCCCATGGAGACCACGATGAGATAGCTATTGCCGCGCTTGCGAATACTTGCCATGGTCATTCTCCTCTCTTGATATGTGTACTGTTGTGCTTTCGTCTGTCAACACAACATACTCCAAGAGACAGAAAATAGCTATACCCAAAAGACAGAAAGAACGATTATTTTCCGGCGACCTTTTGCAGCGGGAAGATCATACCGCTGCCGGGATGCAGAGAAGTGAGCATGGACGCGGCGGCTTCCTGCTTGCGGGATAGTTCTGGATGGCAGTAGGTGCGTTCCAGAAAACCGGTGTCGCCGTGACCGGCCAGCTCCGCCACCGTCTGCTTATCGATGCCGCTGTGCAGCAGTGTGGAGACGAAGAAGTGGCGCAGAGTGTGCAGATGGTACTCAGCAGGGAAACCGTTGGCGGCGTAGATCTTCCGCAGGCGTTTGGTGAATGTGTCGGGGTGAATGAGAGCCCCGTCCGAATTGACGAACAGGTAGGGACTGAGCTTCCTGCCATGCCTTGCCGCCTCCTGTGCCAGCCGCCAGCGATAACTGAGCAGCACACCACGCAGGGCAGGGGAGAGAATGATTTGCCGACTGTGACCGTTTTTGGTACTGCCTTCCACGACACCTTTGCCCGCCACAATACTGCGGGAGCGGCTGACAGTGAGGATGAATCCGTTGCCGCTGGTGCGGAAGTCCGACCAGCGCAGAGCGCACAGCTCACCACGGCGGCAGCCGGTAGCCATGGCCAGCAGATAGAACACGCGGAAGTGCCGCGGCTCTCTGGCGAGGGCTTGCAGCAGGTGCTGTGCTTCCTCGACAGTAGGAATGTGCTGGTCGGCGTGCGAAGCCGCGGGCAGGTCGATCATGCGGGCGGGATTTTTCTGGATGATCTCGTTGCGCTTGGCGTCGCTGAGCACAGCGGACACGGCGGACAGGTAGTGCTGGACGGTGGTTTCTTGGATGGGCTGACCACCACGATTTTTTCGCTTGCGGAGTTGGGTGAGCATATTTTCAATCGCCAGCGGACGCAACTTGCACAGCGGAATAGCACCGATATAGGGATAGACCACCTCCAGTTGGCGGCGATAGGAAGCCAGCGTACTGGGTGCATATTTGCTCTGGCGAGACAGCCAGCTCTCGGCGTAATCCTGAAAGGTAGTGCTGCCATCCTCGCTGAAGCCGTACTTGAAGCGGCGCTCCAGTTCCTCCGCTTCGTGCATGACGTACTGACGTATGCTCCGCGAAGCGACAGACTTTGGCACTTGGATGGTTTGGGATTTGCAGATTTTCTTGCCATTGCGATAGCCGTTGCTGATGGTAATTTTGTAGCGGCGGTCACTGAGTTGCTTGATGCTGGCCATCAGTAGTTGTCCTCCTGAATCACATCCTTCAGCGAGATGGTACCGCGTGTGCTGTTGATCTCACGGACACTGTTGCCGCGCATCTTGTTGTAATCCTCACGGGTCATGTCCACGTCGGCGGCCAGCAAGTGGTTGGTAATGTTGTGCTCCACGGCCAGGTTGAACAGCAGCTTGGCCATACGGTTTGCGAAGACACCCAGCGTTCCCTCCAGCACATCTGCAACCGCATGGGGCAGAAACGCACCGGCGTTCTGTGCCTTCAGGTAGCCATCATAGAACCGAATGGCCTTCTCTACGAACTCACTCTGGCTGCCGCAGTTGCCCAAAACGACGTCCGATTCGACCATTTTCTTCGCTTCCGGCGTGAGCCAAAAAGCGTACTTTTCTTTGTTGTTTGTCATTTGCGTTTTCCTCCTTAGAATTTTGCTGTGACCCCGCAGGTTGTTCCGTAACTGCGGGATTTTTTCTGTTTTCGACCCCACCGCCCGCCGAAAATGCCGCCCTACAACGCCGGTGGTGGAATCCCGCAACTGCCCGCACTGTGGGCAGAAGTGGCCGGGGTGGGGGCGCGCACGACGCCACCCCTTTCTCCTGCTGCTTTTTCGGCGCACCGGAAAGCTCCCCGACACGCTCCCAAATGGGCCGGGTGGTATCCGTACCCTACCTCCGCCCTGCGAGGCCACAAATCGGCCCACAGGCGGCAACACGGCGGGCAACGGGCGTGAGGTGCGGTGTGGCTGGGAATTTTCCTTTTTCTCCTCTGGTTTTGCTCCAAAATCGCAATTTTTCGAGGTGAAATAAGCCGTTTGGTATCCAGACAAAATCGGAATAGAATTGGTACATTTTTCCGTGACGGCTGTGACAGGTGTGACGGCAAATTTGACACAGACACTATATCAGTTTTTCCCGTCACTGCCGTCACTCCCGTCACACGGGAGGCAGAGAGGGAAGAGTGCAAGGATGCAAAGTATCTAGATACTTACACCCTTGCACTCTTGCTCCGGCAGATACCAGTACCATTGTCCATCGCGCTTTTCTGAAAGAACACCCAGATTCTTCTTGGCGATTTTCAGCGTTCGCTCAGAGATACCCAGACTCTTTGCGTGTCTCAGTACCTCCTCGGCGGGGATACTTTGCGTGAGCATCTGCCTGAGCGCGTCCTCCATCTGCATGGTCTTTGTCTGCACATGACCGAAGCCATTCAGCACATCCTCCACGGTGGCGTCGCAGACACCGAGCCATTGGAAGCCGTGTTCGGGGTGCAGATCGAATGCAATGGACGGCCCTTCCGGAGCGAGACTGCTTTTGCTCTGTGCCACCACGCGGACGGTGTCACCACTTTTGAGACGTCCCACCACCAGAACACTTCTGGCGGCAGCGGTGAAATCAACGGAACCGAGGTTGCGGTAGCCTGCCTTTTGGTTCTGCGCCTTGTTCATATGACCAACCAGAATGACCGCGCAATGCATGCGATTCGCAACGGACGCGATACGTTTCATGACGGGACGTACCTCGTTGGCACGATTCATGTCCACCTTGCTGCCCAGATACGCTTGTAACGGATCGAGGACAATGAGCCTCGCGCCTGTCTCGCGGATGGCCTGTTCCAGACGTTCATCGCAGAGAGACAACTCGCCGTGGCTCTCGTCAATGACCAGTACACGGGAACAGTCAGCACCGGTGTTTACCAGACGAGGCTTGATGGTATCCGACAGACCATCCTCGGCAGTTTGGTAGATGACGTTCATGGGTTCGGTTATGTTGCTGCACTCCGGCAACGGTTCCCCTTTTGTCAGTGCGGCGATGACCGCGAGGACGAACGTGGTCTTGCCATCACCGGGATCACCCTGCACCATGGTCAGCTTGCCGAGAGGTATGTAGGGGTACCATAGCCACTGCACAGGTTCTATGGGTACATCACGCATGTTGATCAGGTTTAAGTTGTTTTTCATAGAGACTCCTTTTAAGATTGACAAATACGACAGCGAGTGTTAGACTAATTGTGAAATAAAATAACATAATTCGATTTGTCTCATTTTACCATATTGGCCTACATGCGTCAAGACAGTTGGATAATAAAATCATAATTAGTCTATTGCAGGAGAGAGTGACTATGGAATTCAAAGGGTTCAAAGTGTATCTGTTGGGCGGGAAAGAATATTTTGAGATAAAAGATCATGTTTCGAGTGAGGCATGTCGAATCAATTTAAAAAGAACGTATACCTTTCCGGATACGTTGTTGTCATTTCTGTATTTGGACATGAATCCGTGGCGACAGAAGATTGATGATGCCTTTAGTGCGTTGCAGAAGCTGCGTCTGGAAAAGGATGAGAGCGGTCTGGACGTTGTATGGGAACTGCTGTATGGTTTGTCCAAGGAGCATATCTACTTCGAGTGTTTTCGGCTGAACTGGTATGAATGGATACAGCAGGCCAAGGAGCAGCAGTATGCGGATGCCCGGTATATACCTATCCGAAAGATGTGCCAGTTGAAAGCGAATGTACATCGCACACAGCAACAGCTTTTGCGGCTGTTCCACGATGTGCTTAGCGATGAGAGCGGCGGTGATTCAATCAGCAGGAAGCTGCGGCGCTATGAAGAAAATTGCTGTGTGCTTGAACGCTTTGAATTTACACCGTTGACGCTGCGTTATGAGGCGGTGGGAAACGATGATTATACCGAAGTGCTGTATGCGCAGTCGATGAATGATGTGATCGAGTACGAGGTGCGCCAGTGCCTTGCGCGTGGGATCAAGATGCGGCGCTGCAAGAACTGCGGCAAGTATTTTGCGGTTACCGGCCACGCCAGCACGGAGTATTGCGACAGGGTGTTTGATGAAAAGGGACGCACCTGCAAAGACGTGGGAGCCTTTCGACAGTACAGCCGTACTCACAAGGACGACGCTGTTTTCTGTGAATATCGCAGAGAGTATAAGCGCCGCTTTGCGTGGATCAAGTCGGGCCGCATCAGTGACAGCCAGTTCTATGCTTGGAGCGAACAGGCCAGAGAGCAGAAAAAGAAATGTGACAACAAGGTCATTACGATAGAAGCGTTTTCTGACTGGCTGAAGAAGTCATGAGAAAGATACCCGTCCTTCCGACTGTTTCGGAAGGGCGGGTGTTTTATCATTCTTCTGTATCCATCATGAGTTCCATCGCCAGCGCTGCCGCCAGTCGGAAGCCGCAGATGAAGCTTTGCTCCGCCGCCTGTTCGGCCACCATGTTATGGGCATCCTCGACGATCAGCAGCAGGTGCTTGTCCTCTTTGGACAGGCTTTTGATCAGGCTTTGGAAAGCGTCCTCGGCCTCTGGCGGGAGATCATACTGGCCTTTCCGCTCACAGTAGACGCGGTACAGGGATTTCAGCAGGTCTTGCATCCTCCACCTCAACCGTCGTAGAGAACGTAGATCAGCAGGCTCCCGCCATCCTCCACGATGCAGACATTGCAGTGGAATCCGGCATCCGCCACACTGTCCCTGCCCGTCTGCATCATGAGTTGGCAGAAGGTGAAGTCCACCATGTCCCGCGCCTTGGTCTCCAATGTCTCCTGCGAGGCGTCCACCGGCACCGCAGCGGGGAAGCGGTAGGCGCTGTTGTCCAGTGTCAGGCTGCTGTCCGTGGTGACACCATACTGTGCCACTGCATAAGCGTTGGCCGTGTCGATGGCCGCCTGCCGGTTTGCGGGAGCCGTTGGTTCGGGAGTGGGTTCCGGTTCCGGTGTAGGCTCCGGTTCCACATATCCCGTCTTTGCGTGGACAGTTTCGGAGGGAATGTCCTCCGTAGGAGTGGATTCCTCGACCGGCTCAAGGGACTGAGCTGTTTGTGGGGCAACTTCCGCCTGAGGAGCTCTTTCTTCTTGGGGCTGCTCCTGCACCGTTATGGCGGGCTCAGGTGTTGCTTGCGGCTGCTGGGCATCCTCCTGTACCACGGTTATCGGTGGCGGTACGACTTCTGCTGGGCTACTCTCCACCTTCCCGCAGGCCGTGAGGAGCAGCGATATGCCGACTGCCAGTAGTGTGATCTTTTTCATCTGTGCTTTCTCCTTTCACTTTTTTAGCAGCACAAACAACTACCACACAACTTTGGACAAGTCAATGGAAAGATGCAAATACGTAAAAATTGATCTGGATGCTGTTGTTCCCCGTTTCGTGTTTAGGTCCTTTGCGCTAATTAACCAAATAACCTCTGACGATTTCGTCAGAGGTTATTTGGTTAATTACAACAGCCTTAATGGCGTGCACATTGATTTTTGCGTTATGCCCCGCATAGTGCGAGAATCGCTCTAGCATAAACTTTGCAAGTGAACAGCATATGATTTAATGTCATAAACTCATCAGCGCCATGCATTCGATTATCCGTATCATGAAAAGAACAACCGAATGCCACGCCGTTATCAATGTCATGAACATATGTGCCGCCGCCAATACACAAGGGCTTGGGACGATCTCCGGCCACCTGTTCATACGCATCCAAAAGCTTTTGTACAAGTAAGGAATCTTCGGCTACATGATGGGCAGCATACATTTTTTTGTCCCGTGGCGTAAGTCCTTCACGTTGAAATTTTTCATAGATCACGCGGCTGGTGTTGTCATCGTTGGCAGACAGACAGGCTCGGCAATCGAATGCGCCATCAAGGCCATCTTCCGCAGAATATGATAGCATATCCAATGTCAATGTGGTTTTCCCGGAAATGTCATCTGCCAGGTTCACACCCAGCGCCTCGCCATAAAAGTCCCCGTGGGGAAAAAGTCGGGCTAAAGATCGAAGCTGTTGATGTAACGTAGCCTCGGAGAGCGGCAGTGTAGCCAGCAATTTAAGTAGTGCTGTGATGGCGTTGTGGCTGTTCTCAGGCTTAGATGCATGGCCGGTTTTCCCATGAGCAACAATTGCGATGCCGTCCACTGTTTTCTCACAGGAAAAGTGGATGCCATCCATTGTAGATATAGCTTGTATGTACACATCAAGATCTTCTTCCGATATCCCTTGCAAAATAGCGGTGGCCTTATCGGGAACAATGTTGATCTTCAGTCCAGCGCTGACCATCGTTACGCGAGGCAGCGATGTTGGTAGCGGAGTAGCTGCGTGGAAACCAGAGCGCAAACCGCCTTTTTCAATAGAAATTAGCGGGAACTCCGCATCCGGAGAAACCGAGTAAGGCGCAGATTTTTCTTGGGTGAAATAGTAATCTAAATCGCTGCTACCGCACTCCTCGTCGGTACCTAAAATCAGACGAGTATTTCGGCACAGAGGCACCCCTAAGTCCTTGACTGCCCGCATAGCATAGAGCGCGCATAACGCGGGGCCTTTATCATCCGCAGTGCCACGGCCATACGCTTTACCATTTTCAATCTTCATCACAAATGGATCCGTGACCCGCCAGCCGTCCCCGGCGGGAACCACGTCCAAGTGGGCCAGAATATCCAGCCCTTGGGGCAGTTCAGGTGCGATGTCAGCAGCCAGTACATAGTTGTCGTAGTTTTTTGCCACAAAACCATATGTACGAAGCATACGTTCCGCTTCTGCAACGCATTGCGCGGTTCCGGGGCCGAACGGCATTCCTGCCTGCGCAGGCATCCGTTCGCTGTTTACTGCAACAAGCTGCGCAAGGTCGCTTAGCAGCTCGGGCATGTGGGCTTCCAGATAGGTATCGATTTTGTGAATCATAAAAGTCTCCCTTTTATCAGTTTCCTTGCTAATCATGACAATTGCGCAATCTTTTGAAACGTGTTGGCAATACGTACCATATCCTGCGTTGTATTATGCACGCCAATGCTTAGACGTAAATAGCCAGGGCGGTGCGTCATACGGATTCCCTCCGTGTTTAAAAGAAGTTCTACTTGCTCGGAACACTGTTCTGGGTAATAGGCCACAAGCATTCCGGAGGGCAGTTCGCCACTGGGCAGAATATCCAGTCTTGTACCCGAAAGCTGCTGGCGCAGTTCTGCCTCGCGAGCAAGAATATGTGCTTCCACATTTTTGACACCCAGATCTTCCAGCAACGACAGGCTGTGATGCATCAGTAGAATTCCTTGGGTGTTCATGCTACCATATTCAAAACGTTCAGCGTTGTGGAGAAACACAAATGGTATCTCCTGTATGGATGTCCTGTTTTGCAGCGCAGGGAGTTCTACCGTGTTCTCATCGGCAGACATTGGTATTATGCGTGATACCAATGAATTTCGACAATAGATAAAACCAATGCCAAATCCAGAAAGAAGGCCTTTAAAACCTCCGCAGGAAAGATAATCAATGCCGCATGCCTGCACATCTACTTCCAGCCGTCCTAGCGCCTGAATCGCGTCTACCGCCAGAATAACATTCCTTTCATGACAGAAACGACTCAACCTAAAGAGATCCACACGAATGCCACTATGTGCCTGCACAACAGACACGCTGACAACCTTGGTATGCTCGTCGATGGCCTCCAAATATTGATCCGTGGTAATCATACGCCCGTTTGTTTTCAAAACACGCAGTGTAAAGCCGCGCTGTTGTGAGGCTTGTATCCACGGATATAAGTTGGAGCTAATCTCTAAATCGCAGATTACCACGTTATCGCCCGGCTTCAAATCATAACCCTGCGCCAGAAACATAGTTCCCTCTGTCGTGTTCTTTGTGAAGGCAATCTCCTTCGGCGAAGCATGCAGCAATCGTGCTAACTGTTCTCGCACGGTTTGACGAAGCCCGCCGAAGTTGACCCTTGCAGAGTCAAATGCCATAGGAAGAAAATCCTTCTCCATAAACTTTTTGGCTGCAATCTGTGTACGCAAGGGTGGGATTCCGACAGAGCATGTATTTACATGAACCATGTCATTCAAAAAGTTATATTCTTGTCGAATCAGGTTTTCATTTAAATAGTTCATTTTTTATCCTTTTATATCCGAACATCACTGCTGCCGCATGGACAGCGGAAAGCACAGGCGGCTACACTCGGTGGCAGGCTACAAAATGCCCGGGTTCAACTTCCTTCAGTTCGGGAACACTCTGGAAACATTTTTCATTTGCTAGCGAGCATCGTTTGCAAAACCGGCATTGCTGCGGCATATTGATAGGGCTGGGAACATCCCCGGATAGGACGATTCGCTGGCGTCTACGCTCAATTTTAGGGTTGGGGATTGGAATTGCCGAAAGCAAAGCCTGTGTATAAGGATGCATATGATTTTTGTACAGTAGATCACTGGAGGCTAATTCCACAATGGAGCCCAAATACATAACGGCAATTCGGTCAGAAATCTGCCGTACCATGCTCAGATCGTGGGTGATGAACAAATAGGAAAGCCCCATTTCACGTTGCAGCCGCATCATTAGGTTGACCACCTGGGCCTGAATACTCACATCCAGTGCTGAGATCGGTTCGTCGCAAATTACCAGCTTTGGCTCCACAGCCAATGCGCGGGCAATGCCAACACGCTGACGTTGTCCACCTGAAAACTCGTGGGGAAAGCGGTTCATATGCTCGCGGTTTAGTCCCACCATATGCAACAGCTCTGTAATCCGTCCTATGCGCTCTGATCCGGTATACATATGATGAATGTCCAAGCCTTCGCCGATAGACTGACCAACAGTAGCCAGAGGGTCGAGAGATGCGTAGGGATCCTGATAAATCATTTGCACGTTTTTGGTATACTGTAAACGCTCTGAACGATTTTGCTGCCAGATATTTTTTTCCTCATAGCTGATAGTCCCGGCATCCAGCCGGTATAGCTTCATAAGGGTGCGCCCCAGCGTGGTCTTGCCACAGCCAGACTCGCCCACCAATCCCAGTGTCTCGCCCGGATAAATCTCCAGAGATACATCGTTGACGGCATTTAGCTGCCCTTTATCCTTGACTGCAAAGCTTTTGCTGACATGTTCCAGCTTGATGATAGGTTTACTCATGGCAACCTCCTTTGACTCTTTTGTCGCAGAGCCAGCAAGCAGCGTAGTGGCTAGGTTCTTCAAAATGTGTATACTCCGGTTGTAATCGGGCGCACAGTTTTGTGGCATACTTGCAGCGCGCGGCAAAGGCACAGCCCGCCGGTGGTGCCAGCAGATCCGGCGGCGTACCGGGAATGCTGGCAAGCTGCGATTTATTTTCTGCATCCAGACGGGGGGAGGATCCCAGCAGACCTTTAGTGTAAGGATGCTGCGGATTTTCAAAAATCGTATCCGCGTCGCCGTGCTCTACAACCTGTCCAGCGTACATCACATAAATGCGGGACGCCATTTTTGCCACAACGCCAAGGTCATGGGTAATCAGGACGATAGAAGTGTCAAGCTTGTTCTTTAGATCATCCATCAAGTCAATAATCTGGGCTTGAATGGTCACATCCAAAGCGGTGGTAGGTTCGTCGGCAAACAGCACCCGAGGACCACAAATCAGTGCCATTGCGACCATAATCCGCTGGCGCATACCACCGGAAAGCTGGTGGGGGTAACGCTTCATGTTGTGCTCCGGATCAGGCAAGCTCACCAAGCGCATCATCTCTAATACCTTTTCATAAGCTTCTTTGCGCTGGCCTTTATGGTGCTGCAAGTATGCCTCGGCGATTTGATCGCCCACACGCATGGTGGGGTTGAGATATGTCAGCGGATCCTGAAAGATCATGCTCATACCATTGCCTTGGATCTCACGCATCTGGGCTGGAGTGTAGTTAATAATGTTTTTTCCTTCAAACCACACCTCACCGCTCATAACACGTCCCGGCGGCTTTTGCAGCAATCCCATAGCAGTTTGAATACTGACCGACTTACCGCAGCCAGATTCGCCCACAATCGCGATGGTTTCCTTCTTGTTTACTTCCCATGTAACGCCCCGCACAGCCTGCACTTCACCGGCATAGGTGAAAAAGGATACGCGGAGGTCTTTTACTTTCAATAATGGTTCCATAGCGCTCCTCCTCATGTACGAAGCTTGGGATCCATGGCATCACGCAGACCATCGCCAATCAGGTTGCTGCACAGCATCGTGACAGCAATGCACGCGCAAGGGATCAAAAACTGATAAGGATACTGCATGAAAACCTCGCTGGCATTCTTGATCAATTGGCCCCAACTGGGATTGGGTGGCTTGACACCCAGGCCAATATAACTGAAGAATGCTTCCGCAAAAATGATGTTGGGAATACCCATGGCAATACTGATAACCGACAGGTTCAGCGTATTGGGGATCAGCCGCTTAATGATAATACGCATCGGAGAAGCTCCCAGTGTTTTAGAGGCCATTACAAACTCCATGCTTTTCAACTGCAATACGCGACCACGGGTATAACGGGCGGCATTCAGCCATCCGGTAATAGTAAAAGCTAGAATCAACGTCCACATATTGCCGGAACCAAATACGACCATCAACAAAATAGTATAGATCATGCTTGGGATGCCCATCAGAATATCGATGATGCGCATGATGATCATGTCCACGACACCGCCGAAATAGCCAGAGACACCGCCAATCACCCATCCAATCATCTGGGGAATGATAGTGGCAACCAGCGCAATGATCAGTGATACACGACCGCCCACCCACACACGCGTCCACAGATCTCGCCCCAGATTATCCGTGCCGAACCAGTGGACCGCAGAAGGCAGCTCGTTCATACGGGTATAGTCGTTGGTATAGTAGTCATATTTGCTGATCATGGGGCCGACGATAACCATTATGACCATGACCGTCATAACAATCAGGCAAACGAGCGCAACCTTGTTTCTTTTGAACGACCGCCATACATCTTTCCAATAGGTTGTCGGCTTTCGTACCAGTTCGTCGCTTTTTAGAAAGCCTTCAGGCAGCCGCTCCATATCGTCCGGCTGTAGCTGGAATTCTTTTTCTTTATCCATGGAAGTCTCCTCAGTTGACACGGATCCGGGGATCCACGATTCCATACAAAATATCTACCAACAGGTTCATCACGACTAGAAATGAGCCGTAAAAAAGTGTCAGGCCCATGACCAGCGGATAGTCCAGCGCAGTGATGGAGTTGACAAAATGCCGACCAAGGCCTGGAATTAAGAACAGATCCTCCACCACAAATGTACCGCTTAGGATTGCGGCAATACTGACACCCATGTTGGACATTAGTGGTACGATAGCATTTTTTAGTTCGTGTTTCAGGATAATACGGCTGGGAGCCAAGCCTTTGGAACGGGCGGTTTTGATATAGTCTTGGCTCATAATGCCTAGCATGGATGCCCGCATGTTGCGGGTATAGGTCGCCACCGTACTGAGCCCCAGCACAAAGGAAGGCAGCAGCATCTGCTTGAAGGAGCCCCAACCGGCCACTGGTAGCCAACCAAGCTTCACGCCCAACAGATAGCGCAGCAATGGTCCCAAAACCATGACCGGCAGTGCGACGCCGATCACCGCCAGAAGCAATAGCACATAGTCTGGCCACCGTCCGCGGTATTGGGCGCATAATATACCAAAGAATAAGCCTACTGCGGTATGAATGATTAAGGAGAACAGGCCCAGTTGAGCCGAGACGGGGAAATGCTCTTTAATGATGTCTGTTACTGAGCGGCCCAAACTTTTCAGAGACGTGCCTAGATTACCATGCAGCAGATTGTTCAGATATGTTAGATACTGCTCGAAAACGGGCTTGTCAAGGCCATAGTATTCCCGCTGGCGTGCTTGAATCTCTGCCGGAACCTTTTCGCTGCGAAACGGGTCACCTGGCAACAGCTTTACCAGAAAAAAGGTTAGGGTAATCAGTACAAATACCGTTAAAGCCGCAATGCCGATTTTTTTCAGGATGTATTTTAGCATAGTTGCCTCCTACGAGGGCAGGGGTCCCGGAAAGCCGATGACCCCTGCTGATTTATCCGTTATCACTCGGTGTAGTACGCTGTTGCAAAGTAGGGGCCGTAGCCATTAAGCTGCTCGATCCCATTCAAATTTGCCGCGTGGCACCAGTTCGTTTCCTGCCAATATAGGTAGAGTGTAGCCATATCCTCCAGGATAATAGTCTCCATTTCGTTGATGCACCGATTGCGTTCATGCATATCAACACACTGCTCCGCCTCTTCGTACAGCGCTGTATAAGCGGGATTGTCATAATTTGTCACGGCACTGGCATCCTTGCTGTTGTATTCGTAGCCGATCTCTTTGAGCCAATCCGGATAGATGACTGTCTTGCCTCCAAACCAGAAGTCGAACTCACCATTATAGGCCATATCCAGCATCTGTTGGATGGGCTGGGGATTCATTACAATTTTCACGCCTAATGTCTGCAGCACCATATCCTGAATAGCCTGGCCGCGATCCAGGTTTTTTTGAGAATCAAAGCACAACAGCTCAAATTCGGGTAGCTCCTCTGTGGTTACGCCCAGCTCATCCAGCGCCTTTTGCAAATACGCCTTGGCTTTCTCCGGTTCTGCAGTTACGGACCATGCATCTGCCAGAGGATATGCCTCATACCAGTCCTCGCCATCTGCGGTTAAGGTGCCCGGAGGTGTGATTCGCGTGCCAATGACACCGACCTCGGCAGCTACATTTAGTACAGCGGAGCGGTCAATGGCATAACTGAGCGCCTTACGGAAATTGACGTTACTCATGAAACGGCCGGTCTCACTTTGACCTGCACAGTTCATATGCAAAAACGCAGTACTATCAATAGTCTTATCTGAAACAAAGCCAATGCCTTCCAATGTGGCAATGGTTTGCAGGTTGAACGTCTTTACCACATCAAGTTCGCCGGCCTGAGCCAAGTCGGCAGCGACCTGGTCAAGTGCGCCTATTATGTACTGCACTTCATCAATCTGCACATTAGCCGCATTCCAATAGTGTTCATTCTTTTTCAGAATGAACTTGGACTCATGCGCCCATTCTGTGCAAACAAAGGGGCCGTTGCTGATCAAGGTACTTGCCTCGGCACCATAGCTGCTGCCTGCGGCTTCACAGGCCTGCTGATGCATGGGAAACCAGCTATAGTTGCTGATGGTGTACAGCAGGGCCGCATTCGGATGAGCCAACTGCAGTTCCAGCGTGTGATCGTCCACAGCCTTAATCCCGACCTCTTCAAAAGTGCACTCACCCTGCTGGTAGGCCTCGCCGTTTTCCAATACATAGTATTCTTGAGCCGCAACTCGGGCAGCATTGGGATCTAATGCGCGCTGCGCAGCATAGACAAAGTCCTTGGCAGTCACATCAGTGCCATCGCTCCATTTGGACTCACGCAGGTAAAACGTCCAAGTCATGCCATCCTCACTGCTCTCCCAACGTTCAGCAACGCCAGGATGGATCTCACCGCCATAGCCTAGCACCAGTCCTTCTCCAATCTGGTTGACAATGAAGTAGGATGCGTCATCCTCGGATCCCTGGGGATCCAGTGTTGGTGCATCGTAGGCCACAGCAAAACGGATCACCTTATAGTCAGTACCACCAGAATCTCCGCCGCCGCATCCTGCCAGACAGACAAGCAGCATTGCCACGGCCATTACCAATGCAATGATCTTTTTCATATTTTCCTCCTCATCAAGCAATATCTGGCAGCCGCTTGCGGTAGGTTCTTTGGCCACCAACATTCTGGTTAACTCTGTGATTATATCAGTGATTATACACTATGCGAAGTTCTGTGTCAATTTGCATTTTGAAAAAAAGCAAATTTTGTCAATAATACTAACGTTGAACTGAAGAAATTTGTACACCATTGCCGAACCGTAACGGCTATATCGTCACATTTCAACGACGATACTCGGCTTTTTGTCCCAGTACGCTTTGATAGATGTGAGATACAGTAGCAATGCCTTAATGCCTTGCAAGGATACGCCGGTAGAGGCAGAAATGGTAGTCTCCAGGGGGCTGCTATGCGTTACAAGAACTGTGGGATTTGTACGTCTCAGCATCTGCTTCAAAAGCCATTTTTCTACATCTTTCTGGGACAAAACCAGAAAATCCATTCATTCCTTTTTATTCTGTCATCCCGTACAACGATGGCCGACGGGCCGATAGTATAGGGAGTTGAGAGCGCACACTTGTGTTCTCTGCAAGGTCAATATCCTGTACCAGTACGCGCTTTTCGGTGCCTGCACAAGCTAACACCTGTCCCCAGGGCGAACATATCATTGAATTCGCATAGGACACGTAACTGTTACTTTCATTCCGAGCTGGCGCGACGCCTACCATAAATAACTGGTTGTCCACGGCCCGCATCCGAAAAGAAAGCTCCCAGTGCATGGGGCCGGTGGTCATATTGAATGCAGCCGGGACAAAGATCGCCTCCGCACCCCGCAGCGCCATACAGCGAGACAACTCGGCAAATCGGATATCAAAGCAGATACACACGCCGAAGGTATGACCTTCTACCTCAAATACTGTAACCTGATTGCCAGGCGTAAATACGTCGGACTCCCGAAAGCTTTGGCCGCCGGTTACCTGAATATCGAACAGGTGAGCCTTTCGGTGCCGGGCAATCACTGCACCTTGCACATTGAACACATAGCATGCATTGTACAGTTTGTCGCCTTCCCACTCAGGGAAGGAACCACCCACCAACGTCAATCCGGCCGCTTTTGCCAACCGTGACAATGTCTGACAGATCAGACCATCCTTCGTCTCGCCGTACATAGGAAAGCACGCATTGTCATAAGGGCAGCAAAACATCTCTGGGAGGATTGCGATATGCGCCCCCGCCTCTGCAGCCTGCATCACCATAGCTTCTGCCGTGCGGAGATTTTCTGCCTTATCCGCCGTCACCGGCATTTGGATCAAAGCAATCTTCAACCTTCGAGCTCCTTTCCGCAGGCAACGACCGCTTCGATTTCTACCAGAGATCCACCATACAGGTCGCGGGAAGGTACTACCACGCGGGCAGGCTTGTGATCACCGAAAAATTCTGCATAGACTGCGTTGAATTCGCCCCAATACGCCACGTTCGGAAGATATACCCGGCACTGAAGTACATCGCTGCGAAGGCAACCTGCTTCGGTCAGCACGAGATCTAGATTTTTCAATGCTTGTGCGGCGTGGGCGGCCACGCCGCCATCCGGCAGTTTGCCGGTCTGGGGATCAATAGATAATTGCCCGGAAACAAACATAAGTCCATTATAAATAATGCCAGGGGTATAATGTCCGCCGTCACGGACAGAGAACGTCGTCTGTACTTTTTTCATAACTCTTTGTCCTTTCACATCGTAAATTGAACACTACTCACCAACAAGGATGGCCCGCCGAAACAATAGCTGCGGTATGTTTCCATCGGCTTCATTTGCATATCGTTGCCAACGGCCTCCACAGCGGTAAATAGATCAGAGAACTTTCCGTACATGTTCATTTGCTGTATACGACCAACGGGCTTTCCATTCTCGTAATACACACCTCCGCACGGAATATTAAAGCTGCCTTCGGCAATGTTGGTGGAGTGGTACTCATCCATAGAATACGTCAGGTGAATGCCTGTCCCCATTTTGTTCAGCAAGCTTTCCGACGTTTCGCTTCCGGCCGCGATGTAGATGTTGCGCGGAATAGAAATCACTTCAGTATGAATCATTCCGCTGAGCAGATCATCACGTCCGGCACTGCCGGTAGAATCACCGTCTGTTAAAGTCCGTAATGTTCCGCACATAATACCACCCTTGACCAAAACGTTTTCTGCTGGCCCGCAGACCCCTTCTGCGTCAAGGCTAAAATCATAGCCGCCTTCTGGCATAACCGCCGCATCTACAACAGAAAACACCGGACTGCCAACCGCCATCCCAACAGAAAAAGGGCTTTTCTTTCTGCTGATCAATCGATGGGCAAATAACTGCCACGCGGTATTCATGATATTTATGACCACTGCATTGGAAATCACCGCGCGATAGCAGCCGTTCGTCAACTTTATATAGGGTAGTTCATCGTGTCCGCATGTACATTCTTGTTTGATTTGCCGTAGGAGACTCGGAATATCAAAGTCGCCTAATCGCTTTCTTGCAAAGTGGTAGGTTTTGAAATTATCCTCTCCTTTTCCTCGAACACTCAACTCAATCTCATATATCGTTGCGGTATGTGAGGCTTCCAAACCGTTAGTGTTCAGGACGCAGACCGTTTGCCGTTCCTGAGAGACAGTGCATTGCTCAATTCCGTCCCGCAGAGACAACTCCTGTGTCAAGAGCTTAAGTTCCTGAGGTGATCGAAGCAATTCGGCTTCAGTAGCGGGGCAGACTTGCCATCCGCTCCCCATAGATTGTGTTGCACCATCAGGGAGGCTCTTGGCGTTTTCTGCTGCTTTTAGCAACAGCTTAGCAGGATCATCCTCTAGACTTTCGGTATAAATGATGCCTGTGCCGCCTGCCGTGGCTCGTAAGAACAACGCATTGCGTTCGGTGGCTTCACATCTGGTAATATCACCTCTCTGCCCGGATACGGACATTCGCTCCGCAAATTTGGCACTCACCTCTGCCCCTGTGCAACCAACGGGAAGCGTTTGAAAGGCTTCCTTGTATTTTTGCAGCCGCTCCATCTCATTCTCCTTATCCCACAATCATTTCTGTTACCCGCATCCGGGCACCCGAGGTAGTAGTATTGCACAGCCCCGAGGCTGCACCACAGAATCCGCCGCCTTCTTCCCATTCCAATCGACTGGAAACACGGTCGATTTTCAGCATTGTTTCATCACCGCGACCAATCAACATCGTTCCTTTCAGCAGACGGTCGATTTTACCATCTTTGATAAGAAAAGCTCTAGGGCATACCAGTGTAAATTCCTCTCCTCCGGTACCTCCGCCAATATTGGTTGCCAGGATACCCAGTGGGATATCTCGAATCATGGTATCCGGATCATCTGTTCCTGGTGCCAGGTAGGTATTGGACATTCTCGCCGCTGGTGCGAAGGTATAATTCTGCCGCCGACCGGAACCTGTACGAGGCAGTCCAAACTGTAAGGAACCAAGTCGGTCAACTAAAGCGCTTTTCAGAATACCATTCTCAATCAAAACGTTCCGTTGGCGAGGCATACCCTCGTCATCATATTTCGAAGAACCATATTGGCCGGGTAATGTACCGTCATCAATAAGCGTAACACATTCCGAGGCAACCCGCTTACCCAACATCCGGTAAAAATAGGCATCCTTTGTCTGCATGTTTGTTGTTTCCAATTGATGGCCGCAGGCTTCATGGAAAAATGTTCCCACTGCGCCGCCGCCTTCAAATACCACCGGCAGCAGACCACGAGGGCCGGGTTTGGCTGTCAGACTTTCCTCCAGCTCTCGAACAAACTGACAAAACGTTTGGATATGTCGGCCATCCTGGAAACATTCAAAACCTTGTGGCCGAGTAAAGTCTGTCCAAGCACCTGTGCTCTCGCCGTTCAAGCTGATGCCAAAGCGTCCGCGAACGCGCGATGTCACTCGACGATCCTGTGCCCATGTTCCATCGGAGGCGGCTACAATGATACGTTGATCGGTATCAAAGTATGTGTACTCTGCTTGTACTTCTGCTTTTGCCGCAGCGGCAACTGCTTGGTCTGTATTCTTAAGAATAGCTGCTTTTCTTGCGGTCGCCACTTCTCCGGGATATTCTCGGATGTAAACCGGATCTGTAATAGGTTTTTCATAGAAAGATTGGAGCCTTCTTGACGTGCCTGTTTGCATAAATCCGAGCCCACGATCAAGCAGCCGCATCAGTCCCTGTTCTGATAAATCAGATGTATACACATATACACGCGAGGTTCCCTGCAAAAGGTAGATTCCCGCACCGAACAAATGCACCTGCGCAGTACCTTTGCACTGGCCGTTTTCCCGGCTGATAGTCAGCTCGTCTTTATCCTCACAAAATATTTCGCAAAAGTCCGCTCCTTTGTCCAATGCCCTTTCCAGCACCAGATTTGCCATATGCTGGTCTATCATAAATGCACCTCACTTCTTTTTTGAATTGTTCTGTGATTATATCAGTGATTGTAGCAACATTCTGCGAACAAGTCAATATGTATCCAGAGAATATGATTGTTTTGTAAAATGCGCCATAAATACCTTTAAATATTTATAGGAATATCCAATTCGTCGCATTTTTGTAAATAATTGTATTTTCCAATTGAAAGTTTCTTTCTCTCGTGTATAATGTGTATATGACCCAGTAATTATATCACAGATATAATTACTGGCTTGCGAGGAGGTTATCATATGGATTCCACATCTATTGTAGAGAACATTTATGACGATATGCGCAGGCGTATCTTAAAAAGCGAGTTCAGTCCCAATACCTGCTTTGTCGAGCAGAATATTGCCCAAGAGTATTCTGCTAGCCGTGGAACAGCTCGGGCTGCATTGCAAATGCTTTGTCAGGCAAAATTTTTGGTCAAGATGCCACGCAAAGGTTATTTCCTCTATATTATTTCAGAAAAGGAACGTCAAGATCTGGCCTATGCACGTTATCATTTGGAATTGGCAGGCATGGAATTGATCATTAAGAATTGTACTGACGACCAGATTAACACTCTTCGGGATGCTTTAGTTGGTCCGGAACATCAACCACTTCCGGAAAATACCGTAAATCGCCAGTTCCATTTAGCAATGGCCAAGCTTTCTGACAATCTCACCATTTATGAGTTACTGGGGAATCTGCTGGATATGTCTTCACGCGGCTCTATCCATAAAGCCACATCATCTGTGACCCCTTCCCATTTGAGAATTGTAGAAGCCTTGCTGGAACGTGACCTGGAAAAAGCAGGGCTTGCGCTGAAGCAAGACATGCAGGAGTAACGAATGAAGAAAAGCTTATTACGTAATTATGCCCGACTGATCGCCCGCATTGGGGCAAATATTCAGCCGGGACAGGAAGTCTTTATTGAAGCAGGCTTGGATCAGCCGGAGTTTGTCCAGATGTTGGTGGAGGAATGCTACCGCTGCAAGGCAAAAAAGGTTGTGGTGGACTGGAACTATCAGCCATTGCAGAAGCTACACTACCGCTATTGCAGTTTAGTCACCCTTGGCACAGCGGAAAATTACGAAGAGGCCCGTTGGCAACATTATGTGGATACGGTCCCCTGCCGCATCCGGTTGGTCAGCGATGACCCCGACGGACTGCGGGGTATCGATCAGACAAAGATGGCCAAAGCTGAACAGATGAAATATCCTGTGCTTAAGCCCTACCGGGATGCTCTGGAAAACAAGCGTCAGTGGTGTATTGCCGCAGTCTCCGGTAAAGCGTGGGCGAAAAAGGTGTTCCCCGAGCTGCGGGTTTCCGTTGCCGTGGAAAAGCTGTGGGAGCAGATTCTGGCTGCCTCAAGAGTAGATGACGATCCCGTCCTTGCGTGGCAGGTTCACAATAAGGATCTGCACGACCGGTGTGACTATCTTAACAGTCTGCATATTGCCTCACTGCACTATACCAGTGACAACGGTACCAACTTCACAGTGGGAATGATCCCAGAAGGACGCTTCCGGGGCGGCAGCGAGCGCAGTCTGCTGGACATCCCGTTCAACGCCAACATTCCCACTGAAGAATGTTATATTACACCCAAGCGTGATACAGCCGAGGGTATCGTATATGCAACAAAGCCGCTCGGTTATCAGGGGCAGCTTATCGACGGATTTTGGGTGCGCTTCCATCAGGGAAAGGCTGTCGAATGGCATGCTGACGTGAATCACGAGCTGCTGACCAGCCTTATCAATATGGATGAGGGCAGCGCCTATCTGGGAGAGTGCGCATTGGTGCCCTATGATTCCCCAATTCGTGAATCCGGACTGCTTTTCTATACGACACTATTTGATGAGAACGCCGCTTGCCATCTGGCGCTTGGCATGGGCTACACCGATGCTATTGACGACTACCAGCATAAAACAAAGGACGATTTTACCGCGCTGGGCGTCAACAATTCCATGATCCATAAGGATTTTATGATCGGTTCACAGGACATGAATATTGATGCGGTTTGTGTGGACGGCAAGACGGTTCCTATTTTCCGTAACGGTAACTGGGCGTTCTGAGTATCGCATGCAAAGCTGTGAGCAAACGCCAAGTATAACATCAGCAGAAAGGTAAGCTTTCCTGCGGAGCAGCAGAAGATCAGGGGAATTTTGCAGGAGGCGATGGAGGTTCGCGGCGAGGAAGTGTTTCGCCGCGTGGGCATGGAGCCTTCAGGCAAGGCGTTCAACTCCATTGTAGAGCTGAATCTTCAGTCCAACAAGCCCTTCAACCCTATAATCAACTCCGACGCCATCGCGGTGGAGAGCATCTTGATACGATAATCTGAAAGAAGCTGCACAGCGCCCCGGAGCGGGCGTGGAGCAGCGCGTAGTGGATGGCGAAGATCAGATTGACCGCCACCTGCCACAGCAGGATGGTGCGCTTGTCCTTCTGCCAGTAAAGAGACTTTGGTTCCTCATATTTTGAAAGCAGCAGGAGCCTCCAAGTGGAGACTTCCTGCTGCTTGTATCATGTCGTTCTCATTGCTTCTGTATCGCAGCCAGGGAGTTCAGGAGCGAATGGAAACCATCTTCCCCCAGCATAGCGGCGGCATCGAACGGGATGCTTTCTGATGCCGTGACAGGCGGAAGATCTCCAGGTGGATTTCCTTCCGTTGCGGGTACGGCTTCCGGCTGCATGCTGGATAGTATCTCACGTACCAACTGTTCCACTGTCTGCCGGTCTATCTTGGGCGTAGCTGCGGCCTCTGGAGACTCCGGACAGTTTATGTAATGGATCACGGCATTGACAAGGAACTGTGCCTTGCGCCGCCCCTGTTCGTTCAGAATAGCGGCTACCTGCTGGTGGCTTGGGTCACCGGCATTGAATTGCACCGTAAATCGGAAGGCGTCTTTCTTCTCGCCCATACTGCTCACCTATTTGCTTTCGTGGCCGCGTATAGGAGCCCGTACCCGGCAGCGTTGGCACCGATCTCCTCCACAAAGATGGCTGTACCTACCTTACCAGAGTTTTCAATCTGCTTGCGGAGCAGCAGTGAGCCGCCGCCTACAAAAATGACCTTGCCGGTACGCAGCTCGATCTTCCTCTCACGCAGAGTGCGGAAAAGGTCTGCCACAAAGGACTCTGCGCCGCGCTCTACCAGCACTTGAATCTCGCTTCCATACTCTGTACTGCGGTCGGTAAGAATAGCATCAATGTCCGTTTCCTCCAGCAGCAGATCATAGTCGGCACGGATCTTGGACAGCAGCCGATTGTAGAGCGTGATAATGCCATTTTCCAGCGAATCACAGGATGCCCAGTCTGCCGCACCGTAGCGCAGGGAGAGATAGTCGGCGGTAAAACCGCCAATATCGATCACAATGGCCTTGGCAACCGTACCAAGCTGGAGTTGTTTGAATACCGGAGCCGTGGCTGCCAGTGCCTGCGGGAAGCAGATTGCCTCCGTGATACAGATGGAATAGACCTTGCCGTTGAACTCAAACCCGATTATACCCCTGTCGAGGAAGTATTGGGCGAAGCGCTTATACTGCGTACCGTAATGTGCGGGCGGTAGCCCCACAGCAAGCTGAATGTCCATCAGATGATCCGGCGCGTACCGGCCTGCGGCATTGATCTCATAGGCAATGGCAAATAGCGTCAGGATGAAGAACCGGTCGTCCTCCGTCTTATCCCGAATATAAGGGATACGCTGGTCGGAGAGGGTGTAATACTTCCCGTTGTAGAACATGATGTTATCGCCAAAGGGCGGTCGGGTATCGCTTTCCATCAGGCCGGAAGTAAATATCCGGCTGGTGGTCTTGATCTGTTTATTTCCGTGGTCGATGCAGACTAACATAGAATCAACTCCTTCATTTTGTGCTTATACTGTATTTATACGACTTTAATACGCATTGCTGCAACAGATAGAAAAAACAGGCGTGGAAGTCTGGCGTCTTTCATAGGTACACTTAGTGACCTGACCTTTTGTATGGTGTATGGGCAGGCAGTGGCGTGAGCCGCTGCCTGCCTGTTCTTTTTTCTGTCTTGATTTTCTGTGCTTATGACACCTGCGTCTGCGCGGCCATCTGCTGCACGACCATTTCCAGAGAGGGAATGAAGTGGACTTCGGTGTTCTCGGCATCTTCATCTGACAGGGTGCTATCCACGATACCGATGTCGCGATATCCACGTCTGGCTTCTCCACACATGGATTTTCCGTGTGTGGCTTATCCTGTTCTGGCGGAAGCTCCTGCGGCTCTTCGTATATCTCAAAGAGAGTGCTGCTCATCCTGCCTTTGCCGTCACGCTGCCGATGCCGGACGAGGTAGCCGTGTTTCTCAAGCTCACGCAGCGCGGAGAGGATTGCGTCTGGACCTTCCTTGCAGATTGCGGAAAGCCCCTTGGTTGAGAACTTCCATCCGTCATTGAACGAGAGCATCTTTGAGAGAAGCCCGACCGCCTTGAGTGACAGGCTCTTGTCTCGAAGATGAAAGTTCGCCATGACCGTATACGGTTATCGGTGGCGGTACGACTTCTGCTGGGCTACTCTCCACCTTCCCGCAGGCCGTGAGGAGCAGCGATATGCCGACTGCCAGTAGTGTGATCTTCTTCATTTGTGCGTTCTCCTTTCGTTTTTGGTAACACAAACGGATACCACACAACTTCGGACAAGTCAGCGGGAAGAAAAAACTTAAAGTGGTTTGTACAGTTTTGATAAGCCCTCCTATTACACCTGTTTATTCCACTCCTGTGCGTGGCTGATAAACTGCCACAGTAGTGGTGTCGGCTTTTCATTTCTTGTGACCAATACGATATCGCTGCAGATCTCCGGTTGGAAGGGGATAGCCAGCACGTCTGTATAGCCATAATTGTCGACCATATAGCGGGTCAGCAGGCTGATACACTCCTGCTCTCGAACCAGCTCCAAAATTGGCTCAATATTCCGATAGGTTCGTACTTGCCTTTCGGATATTCCCAATACCTTACAGGCCTGTTGGCAGGCAGCGTACATACCGGTCTTTTCATCGGGAATTGCAACCATTTCTCCTGACAAGGCCATCGTTCCATTTTGTAGCAGGCGGCATTTGGGGTGCTTCTGGCTAATAATGATATAGAGCGGATTAGAGACCAGCCGGTACACTGTGAAACTGTCGTTCAGTTCGTGCTGATGGGGGATCACCAGTACCGCAGCGTCAAGTTCCTTGGCTGTCAGCAGCTCCAGCAGGTCTTTCGAGGGCCGATCCACGATCTCGATGTCCGAGGAGGGGGGAAGTGTCTGGCGAAAGCCCTTTATCATTGCGGAAACGCCTAGCCGCCCCATGACGGGGATGGAGCCGATTCGCAGCCGGGAACGGTTCTCGTCCCGCATTTCCTCTAATGAAAGCAACATATCATCATAAATCTCCAACATCTGCCGGGCAGCCGCGAGAAATACCTCGCCTTCCCTTGTGAGCGAGACGGGTCTGGTGGATCGGTCAAATAGCCGCACGCCGCCCAGGTCACCTTCTACCTTCGCAAGATGTTTTGACAGGGACGACTGTGAAATCGCGCAGTCGTAAGCCGCCTCTGTAAAGTTGCGGCGCTCTGCCAATGCCAGCAGTAGCCTCAGTTGTTGAATGTCCATCGAGAGTCTCCCTCTTTGTACTATTCCGTTTTGTCATAATTGTATCACGCCTTTGAATTGAAATCAATCCATGTATTCCTGTATACTTTAAACAAGGAAATCTCCTGTGTAGGAGATAAAAACGACAATTTTGACAAAAGGAGACTTGACTATGAAAGGTAAAATTGCACTGGAAGAACATTTTGCGACAGAAGAATATTTGCAGGACGTAAAGCGTTTCTTTATCCGTGAGGGTGCGGATGTATGGGAGCGTGCTAAGTACACCATGTGCGACATCTCTGGCAAACGGCTGGAACTGATGGACGAGGCCGGTATTGAGAAGACCATCCTGTCCCTGTCTTCTCCCACCATTCAGGCCATTCTCAGCACAGAAAAGGCCATTGATGCCGCCAAGCGCATCAATGACTATACCGCCGAGCAGATTCGCGACCACCGTGACCGTTTCGAGGCATTTGCCGCACTGCCTACCCAGTCTCCCGAGGCCGCTGCCGCCGAACTGGAGCGCTGCGTGAAGGACTATGATTTCAAGGGTGCCCTAATTAACGGTTTCTGCAACATTGACGATCCTAACATCCCCATCTATCTGGACGAGCCCCAGTACGTTCCCTTCTGGGAAGCGGCGGAAAAGCTGGATGTGCCCATTTACATTCATCCCCGACCTGTTACTGAGCCTGTGCGCAAGCAGGTCTTCGGCGATAACCACTTCTGGATGGAGACCGCTGCTTGGGGCTGGCACGCCAACCTGGGCACCCAGATCCTGCGCCTGATCTCCAGCGGTATCTTCGACCGCTGCCCCAAGCTGCAGATCGTCATCGGCCACATGGGTGAGATGCTGCCCATCTTCCTGTGGCGCATCACCAACCGCTGCAACACCCACAAGCGTGACTGTCTGGCCGAGCTGCCTATCAATCAGTACTTCCAGCGCAATATCAGCATCACCACTTCTGGCAACTGCAGCACCCCCGCTCTGATGTGTGCCATGATGGAAATGAGCACTGACCGTATCATGTTCTCCACCGATTATCCTTACGAGTCCATGAAGCAGGCTGCCGACTGGTTCGACAACATCCCCTTCTCCGATCTGGACAAGATGAAGATGGGCCGCACCAATGCCGCCAAGCTGTTCAAGCTGGAGCTGTAAGGGGGGCGTATTGTGAAAACAGAAAAAACTCGTACGCCAGGATTATTAGCATCCTTTGCGATACTTCTTGCTGTAATTGCAATTGTTATCATCGGGAGTCGTATAGGCATTGGTATGGAGATGTCTCTATTTCTCGGTGCCCTTGTGGCCATTTCGGCTTGTCTTTGCCTAAGAGTTCCTTGGGCTAATGTCGAAAAGGCTCTGTTCAAATCGTTATCTGATATGCTGGTGCCAATTATTATTTTGATGGATGTTGGCATTATGATAGGGGCGTGGATCATTGGAGGTACCGTGCCGTCCCTAATGTATTATGGCCTGAAATTGGTCTCTCCGGCTGCTGTACTACCACTCGCGTTTGTGTTATGTGCGGTGATGTCCATCTTTACTGGTACAAGTTTTGGGTCAATTGCGACCATGGGACTTGCATTGACTGGTGTGGCTGCTGGAGCCGGAATCCCCATTCCGATGGTGGTAGGCGCTGTAGTAGCTGGTGCACATGTAGGTGATAAGATGTCCCCCATGTCTGATAGTACAAATTTGGCTTCTGCGGTCACTGGCGCAAATCTCTATGAGCATATTGGCTCTATGATGTACACAACTGTTCCTGCGGCAATTATTTCATTAGGTATTTACATAGTGTTGGGAATGCGTTATGGTGGAACTGGGGCTAACATGGAGACCATTCAATTGATGATTTCCACTCTAGCTGCCAATTTCAATATCAGTATTGCTGCATTAATTCCCGCATTGCTGATGCTGATCGTGTCAGTTCTTAAAATTCCTGCGATATTGGGACTAAGTGGCTGCGCTGTATTCAGTATGATTTTCGCCGCACTTATGCAGAAAGCATCTTTGGTTAGCGTAATGGGTGCCGGCCTGAACGGATATGTATCAGATACAGGTGTTGCTTTGGTCGATACTATTTTGAGTCGTGGCGGCTTGTTGTCAATGATGGGAACCATATTGTTGATACTTCTAGCTGGACTAATGGGTGGTGCATTGCAGGCCAGTGGTGTGCTGACTGTCATCGTGGAAAAAGGACTAATGAAAATGGTCAAGTCCGCCCGTTCTCTTGTAATCAGTACAATGCTTTACTGTTATACGATGCTTTTTGTTTCTGGAAACCAAATGCTCGGAGCCATTATTACTGGTCCTACATTTGAAACAGCTTACGACGAAATGGATGTGAGTAGAAAAGTCCTTTCACGTGCTATTGGTGACACGACTATCGTAGGCTCTGGCCTAGTTCCTTGGGGTGTAACAGCAGTATACAGCATGGGTGTGCTGGGGTGTGATTCCAGCTTTATTCCTTATGAATTCTTCTGCTATATTGTTCCTGTTTTTACTGCGTTATTTGCTGTTACAGGATTTGCTACATGGCATAAGGATGGGACACCCTACTGGAAAAAGGCGAAGAAGCCTGACGTTGCCGCATAAGCCGCATAATATAATGAATAAACAAGGAGGGCTTTATGAAAAATGAATCTCGCCTGTCAGTAATGTTTGGCATTGCTTTTGTTTGGTTTTCCACTCAGTTTGGTGGTGGTTTTGCAACGGGCAATCAGCTTAGACAGTATTTTGTACAATACGGGTGGATAGGTATTATTACTTGTATTTTTGCGCAGTGCGTTATGGGCTATATTTTTTGGTATTGTTTAAGATATTCCAAAAACCATGGGGTTCATAATTATCGTAAATACAATGAAAGTTTATTTGGCAGAGCAAATGTAATTTTTGGTAACGGTTTTGAACTTGTATACCTTTGTTCGGTTACTACTGGTACGGCAGCCTCTTTTGCTACCACAGCTGCGACAATGGAATCTGCTTTTGGCGTTAACTATTGGATATCTATCGTCGGAATGGCGTCATTTATCTTCTTTGTTGCTATTTATGGTCAGTCGATTATTAGAAAGGTTGCAACGCTACTGTCCACACTTATTGTAGTAGGCCTTCTTATTGTCTATATTCCCAACATCATTAAATTCAGCGGAGACATTAGTGCGAATTTTGCTGCTAGTGTAGCTCAGCCTTGTAATTTCTTTGGTGCAATGAAAAGTGCGTTCATATATGGTATGTTTCAGTGTGGCGTTTTAGCGGTACTGTGTGCACAGTCTAAAGATCTTGCTTCTCCAAAAGAGGCAAACAAGGCTATCGGGATTGGTATTGTGGTAAATTCTTTATTTTCCGTTTTGCCAATTATCGGTCTGATGGCGATTGTGAACGAGCCAACTTTCTACGAAGAAGCCATTCCACTGTTAATCCTTGTGAACAAAGGCGTTGCTCCTAATGTTTTAAGATGTATCATTTCCATTTTAATTGTTTTGGGTAGTATTTCAACTGCTGTAAACTTAGTATCAGGCCTGACAAATAGAATCTGCGGTACACTTGATAAAAATTTTGATCCAAGCGGCAAACCGACAAAGGCAATTATTATCAGTACGGCAATTATTACTATTGTTTGCTTCGGGATTGCACAATTTGGCCTAACAGCTATCGTGGCAAAGGGATACAAGTATGTCGGCGTTTTGGCGATTTTTGTCACCTTTATTCCCTATACCATTTCCATTATTCTTACAAAATGCGACACAAGGCCTTTGCCTGCATGGCTAAGAAGGAAATCGAAGGCAAATGAAACGGATGTGAAGTTTAATTGAAACCCAGCCTCGCCTATTAAATTTGTAAAACTCATTCGTGAGAAAACGGGAAAAAGTTTACAATATGATAAAATAGAAAGGTGTACCAAAAAGGAATGGAGCATTTATGAAAGAACACAAAAAGATCTCTATAGACAACTCAGCGCTTATTATCGTGGATATGAGCAATGATTTTGTAGACCGTGAGCTCCGCGCTCATAACTATTGTGAGGGCGGATATAAATTGCTGCCGAGAATGAAACAGTTTATTGATAAATGTCGCAATATGGGGGTGTATATCATTTACACCACGCATACCTATCGAAAGAACCAAACAGATATGAGTCAAGCCAAAAAAACTGATCAGGCATTGCTCGGCGTTCAGCATGTAGAGGGAACACATGGAGTAAAGATCCACGAGATCATTACTCCTCAAGATGGTGATCAGCTAATTGCCAAGCATTACTTCAGTGCTTTTTATGGTACCGAAATGAATACCCTGTTACACGCAGCAGGAATTGAAAATGTCTTTATTTTAGGCGTGACAACAGACATATGTTGCCTAGCCACGGCTAGATGTGCTCAACTTAATAACTATCGCACAATCATGGTTGAAGATATGATGGCCGCCGTTCCTGCAGGTGATATTGGTTATGGCTCATATACTTCAGAACAGTGCCATCGCATGGCTATCAATAGTTTGTACAGTAGCGGCATTGATGTAATCAGTTCCGATGAAATTGAGGATGTTTTTAGAAAGGGGGATGTCCCGTGCCAAGAATAGAGGGATTTTTGAAAGCAGATGAAACTGCTGTATTAGCTATCAATATGATAAATGCCTTTTGGCCCGATGGAGCACCGGAAATAGCGGAATTTGTTGCTGCTTGCAAAAAGAAAGGTGTGCGAAGCGTTTTTGCTAATGTGTCTTTCCGGCCTGATGGAGCTGACATGACCGCCAATATGCAAAAAGTATACGGAAAAGATAATCTGATTTATGGAACAGATAATGTGCAGTTGGTGTCCGGATTTGCTCCTGATACAGACGATATTTTCATTAAAATGTGCAGTATTAGTCCCTTTTTCGATACAGATTTGGAAATCGTACTACGCTGTACAGGAATAAAAAATATCATAATCGTGGGCGCGCGTACTGATTGTGAATGTTTCAGTGCCGCACGTGACGCATTTAACCGTGACTTAAATGTAGTTGTTGTAGAAGACATGACGCAAACTTTTGGCCAAAAAAGTTATTATCATGCAGACGATGGCTTTAAGCCTCGCGATTATCATGTTCAGTTTCTCAACAATCTGTTTATGGTTATGAACGCTGATATACGCCAAAGTAATGATGTTCTAAGCATTATTAAGTGATAAATCGTAGCCATAACCGAATGAGCACGATAACATTCGGAAAGGAATATTTTCATGAGAGATTACGAACCCAAAAAGATGAAGGCCATTACCTTTACCGGCATCCGCCGCGTATCGGAACGGGCCGCCCAGCTGGAGAGCGAAGGCCGTTCGGTCGTTCACTTTGAGATCGGCCAGCCGGACTTCGTTACGCCGGAATATATCCGCAAGGCCGCCTGCGAGTCGCTGATGAAGGGCAACACCCGCTATACCTCCAACTACGGCACGCCGCCCCTGCGCAAAGCCATTGCCGCCAAGCTGGAAAAGGAGAACAACATCCACGCTGATCCCAACGGTGAGATCATGGTCACGGTGGGCGGCGAGGAGGCCATGTCCGTGGCGATTCTGTCGCTGGTGGACGTGGGTGACGAGGTGCTGCTGTCCGACCCCGGCTATTCTCCATACGACAGCATGGTGAAGTTGGCGGGCGCGGTGCCTGTCTATGTTCCGCTGAGTGAGGAAAACAATTGGAACTTCGATTTGGACGAGCTGGAAAAGCGTATCACGCCTCGCACCGCCCTTATCATGCTCACCACCCCCGGCAACCCCACTGGCACGATGATGGACAAGGAAAGTCTGGAACGGCTCAGCGAGATCTGCATCAAGCACGATCTGCTGGTGGTGTCCGACGAGGCATATGAGCGGGTGCTGTACGATGGCAACAAGCATATCTCCATCGCCAGCCTGCCCGGCATGTGGGAGCGCACCATCACCATCCAGTCCTTCTCCAAGAGCCACTCCATGTGCGGCTTCCGTATCGGCTACATGGCCGCCTGCAAGAACCTGATGCAGATCCTTGTGCGCTGCCATCAGAAGGTCGCCCTCTGCGCGTCCAGCACTTCGCAGGACGCCGCGTTGGCCGCGCTACAATACGAATCCCCGGAGATCGCCCACATGCTGGAGGAATTTGACAAGCGCCGTATGCTCATCTACAATACATTCGTGGAACTGGGCATTCCCTGCAACAAGCCTCAGGCGGCGTTCTATGTGTTCCCCAATGTATCCGGCCTGGGCATGGACGGCTATGAATTCTGTAACCGTTTTCTGGAAGAATACGGCGTGGCCTGCGTCCCCGGCGGCGAATTCGGCGCACACGCAAAGAGCAACCTGCGCATCTCCTACGCCACCTCTATGGAGCAGTGCGAGGTGGGCATGGAGCGCCTGAAGGAATTCGTGGCCGCGATCCGCAGCGAGAAAAAATCCTGATAAGGCCCCTATACCGCAATACCGGACGCCATAAAGCTTATGACGTCCGGTATTTGCCATGCTAGGAGAGACTGCCATGACTCGCTCCACGGGAGTACAATAGAGTATCAATCATCCAAGAAAGGCGCAGTATGAATCCCTCGGCTGACAAAACCTATCTATTCGAGCAGATGCCCGTGCCGCAGGCAGTACGGCGGCAGATTTTGCCCTCCATCGCCAGCCAGATGGTGCTGCTGCTCTATAATCTGGCGGACACCTATTTCGTGGGACTACTGAATGCCCCGCCCCAGACGGCAGCGGTGTCGGTGGCCTACACCATCACCGTGCTGATGACGGCCATCGCCAATCTGTTTGCCGTAGGCGGGGCCAGTTGTATGGCCCGCGCCATGGGCAGGCATGATACGGACAGCGCACGGCGGATCGCGGCCATCTCCTTCTGGTGGTGTTTTCTCTCGGCGGAGCTGTTTTCCGGCCTGTTTGTCTTATTCGCCTCTCCGTTGCTGCGTCTGTGCGGAGCGACGACGGACACCTACGCACTGGCGTTCCGCTATGCCAAGTGGGTAGTCATCTGGGGTGGCCCCTGTGCTATCCTCAATATTCTGCTGGCCAACCTCATGCGGGCAGAGGGCAGCGCCAGTCTGGCATCGGCAGGCGTCTCGTTGGGCGGCATTATCAACATCGTTCTCGATCCGTTCTTTGTGCTGCCGCAGTTTTTAGGAATGGGCGCCGAGGGCGCGGGATTGGCTACGGCTATCTCCAACGGCATCGGCACACTGTTCCTGCTGACCTGCATTTTCTGCAAGCGCCGCAGCTCCATGGTCTCGCTGCGGCTTTGCGGCTTGCATTATACCTCCAAGCACATGGGCGGCATCTTGAAAATTGGTTTTCCTTCCTGCGCTCAATACCTGTTGACTGTGGTGGCGGTAGGGGCACTGATGAAATTCATATCCGCCTATGATACCGACGCGGTGGCGGCGCTGGGCATCGTCAAGAAGCTGGATATGCTGCCGCTGTATTTCTCCATTGGCGTGTCTAACGGGATCTTGCCGCTGCTGGCCTATAACTATGCCTCCGGCAATAACAACCGGCGGTACCGGGTGTTCAAGCTAGGCTGCGGCGTATCGGTGGCGTTTTCGTTGCTGTGTGTACTTCTGTATGAACTACTGGCTCCCACGCTGATTGGATTGTTCATCGATATGGTGGCCACGCTGATCCTCTTTACGGCGGGACGTTCCATCGCGGCGTGGATCAACAACAATGAGCTGCCCAATATCAACGATCCGGCCTTTGGCTACTACGGCAACTTCATTCCGGGCATCCCGGTACCGACGCCCATCTTCATTGCGGTCATCTGCATGATCGTGATCGCGCTGGTACTGAAATTCACCAATCTGGGCCTCTATACCCAGTCTGTGGGCATCAATCCGGACTCCTCCCGGCTGAACGGTATTGATCCCCAGTTTATCAAGTTCCTGACGTATGTGATCCTTGGCCTGTGCGTGGCGGTGTCCGGCTTCATCAAGGTCAGCCGTCTTTCCACCATCAATTATTCCGTGGTGGCCAAGGATATTGAAATGGACGCGATCCTGGCTGTGGCGCTGGGCGGCAACGCCCTCAGCGGCGGCAAGTTCAATATGACGGCTTCCATCCTGGGCGCGTATGTGATCCAGTTCCTGACCACCACGCTCTTTAAGTTCAAGGTGCCGTCCAGCGCACTGCCAGCCTATAAGGCGGTAGTGGTGATCCTGTTGGTGGTGCTCAGCGCGCCGATCGTGCGGGAGAAGCTGTCCGCCCTGTGGAAGCGCCTGAGCCACGCAAAGACCGCAAAGGAGGCGAACTGAGATGTCACAGCAGAAAATGAAGCTGGCGCTGGCGCGCCGGAAGGACCGGGCGGCCATGACGGATACGAACCTCCTGCTGATCATCACCATCGCGGTGTTCGCTGTCATGTATCTGTGCGCGGTGGTATTCCTCGGTTCCGGTTTTTTGAAGCCCCAGACGTTCTTTAACATCCTCAACGAGAATGCCGCGCTGATCATTCTCTCCTGCGGCATGAGCATCGTCATGATTACCGGCGGCATTGATATTTCGGTGGGCACCATGACGGCGCTGGTGTGCATGGTCTGCGCTGTCCATCTGGACTATCACGGCGGCAGCGTCCTGACCGCGCTGCTGCTGGCGCTGCTGATCGGCCTGCTGTTCGGTGTGGTACAGGGCTTTCTGGTGGCCTATCTGGAGATCCAGCCCTTTATCGTTTCGCTGGCGGGCATGTTCTTCGCCAAGGGTATGACGACCATCGTCAACGCCACCCAGTTCAACGTGGAGAACGAGAGCTTCAAGGCGCTGAAGGAGACGCGGCTGTATGTTCCGGGCATGGGCTCGGTCAATAAGCTGGGCGTCTATGTGCCGGCCTATGTGGAGATCGGCGTGGTGGTGGCCCTGGTGGTGGTCATCGTCCTGTTCTGCCTGCTGCGCTGGACGAAGCTGGGCCGCAGCTTCTACGCGGTGGGCGGCAATCAGCAGAGTGCCAACATGCTGGGCATCAACGTCCGGCGCACAAAATTTCTGGCGCACCTGCTGTGCAGTCTGCTGGCGGGTATCGGCGGCTTCGTGTACTTCATGCATGTGGGCTCCGGCTCCCCCTCCCACGCCAGCGGCGCGGAGATGAACGCCATCGCCTCGTCCATCATCGGCGGCACGATGCTGACCGGCGGCGTGGGCAATATCGCAGGTACCTTCTTTGGCGTACTGTCCCTGAGCACCATCAAGAACATCGTGGCCTCGTTGGGCCTTGATGAGGCGTGGTGGACCAATATCACCGTGGCGGCCATGATCTGCATCTTCCTGCTGATCCAGAGCGTTGTCCTGTCCCGTAAGAATAAGAACAAAAACTGACCTGTTATTATGGAGGTTTGCATATGAAAAAGCGTGAATTCTGGTTTGTTGTCGGCTCCCAGTCCCTGTACGGACAGGAGGTGCTGGATACCGTAGATGCCCGCGCCAGAGAGATGGCGGCGTTTCTGTCGCAGAAGCTCCCTTATCCGCTGGTCTATAAGGTGACCGCCAAGGGCAACAGCGAGATCGTCTCCATCATCAAGGAGGCCAATTACCATGACGAGTGCGTGGGTGTTGTGACCTGGTGCCATACCTTCAGCCCGTCGAAAATGTGGATCAACGGCCTTTCCCTGCTGCAGAAGCCCTGGTGCCATCTGGCCACCCAGTATAATCAGGAGATCCCCAACGAGGAGATCGACATGGATTTCATGAACCTGAACCAGGCGGCCCACGGCGACCGGGAGCACGGCTTTATCGGCGCCCGTCTGCGTATGCCCCGGAAGATCATCGCCGGTTACTGGCAGGATGAGAAGGTCAGCCGCCGCCTGGGCGAGTGGATGCGCGTGGCGGTAGGCGTGGCCGTATCCCGCGAGATGAAGGTCATGCGCTTCGGCGACAATATGCGCGAGGTGGCCGTGACCGAGGGCGACAAGGTAGAGGCCCAGAAGAAGCTGGGCTGGCAGGTCAACACCTGGGCCGTCGGCGATCTGGTGAAGGAGATGCACGCCGTCACCGAGGACGAGGTGGACGCCCTGCTGGCCGTCTACCGGGAGAAGTACGAGTTCGCCACAGAGGACGTGGCTGCCATCCGCTACCAGGCCAGAGAAGAGATCGCCATGAAGCGGATGATGGATGCTGAGGGCTGCCGCGCCTTTTCCAACACCTTCCAGGATCTGTACGGCATGGAGCAGCTGCCGGGTCTGGCCACCCAACACCTGATGGCGCAGGGCTATGGCTACGGCGGCGAGGGCGACTGGAAGGTGGCTGCCATGACTGCCGTGATGAAGGCCATGGGCGAAAACGGCAACGGCGCCTCCAGCTTTATGGAGGACTACAATTACCATCTGGTGGAGGGCAGCGAATATTCGCTGGGCGCCCATATGCTGGAGGTCTGCCCCTCTCTGACCGCCGGACGGCCCCGGATCGAGACCCATCCTCTGGGGATCGGCATGAACGAGAAGGATCCGGCCCGTCTGGTATTCGAGGGCAAGGAGGGCGACGCCGTGGTGGCCACGTTGATCGACATGGGCGGCCGCCTGCGGCTGATCGTGCAGGATATCCACTGCGTCAAGCCCATTATGCCCATGCCCAATCTGCCGGTGGCCCGCGTGATGTGGCAGGCAAAGCCCGACCTGACCACCGGCGTGGAGTGCTGGATCACGGCCGGCGGCGCCCATCATACGGTGCTCAGCTACGATGTCACGGCCCAGATGCTTCATGACTGGGCGCAGATCATGGAGGTCGAGTACGTCCACATCGGCGACGGCAGCACCCCGGACGCGCTGGAGCAGGAGCTGTTCCTGAAGGATCTGGCGTGGAAGCTGAAGATGTAAGAAGAGGAAAATGCCATGGATCTGAGAAACACAGTACTGGGGATCGAGCTTGGCTCTACCCGGATCAAGGCGGTTCTCATTGACCGGAACCATACGCCTGTGGCCAGTGGAAGCTATGACTGGGAAAACCGGTTTGTCAACGGCATATGGACATATTCCATGGAGGATATTCGCACCGGCCTGCAAGGGTGCTACGCCGATCTGAAGGCGGATGTGGCGCGGAGGCTGGGTGTGGAGCTGACCACCGTCGGCGCCATCGGCGTCAGCGCAATGATGCATGGCTATCTGCCCTTTGACGCAGACGGCGCTCCGCTGGCGGAGTTCCGCACCTGGCGCAATACCATCACCGGCGAGGCGGCGGCGGAGCTGACAGAGCGGTTTAGCTTCAACATCCCCCAGCGGTGGAGCATCGCCCATCTCTATCAGGCCATGCTGAACGGCGAGGCGCATGTCGCAAGGCTGGACTATCTGACTACGCTGGCGGGCTATATCCACTGGCAGCTGACGGATCAGAGGGTCATGGGCGTGGGTGAGGCCTCCGGAATGTTCCCCATCGACAGCGATACCTGCGACTACCGGCAGGATATGGTGGAGCAGTTTGACGCCTTGGCCGCCCAACGGGGATACCGCTGGCAGCTGCGCCATGTGCTGCCCCGCGTACTGATGGCGGGAGACTTCGCCGGAACGCTGACCGCGAAGGGCGCACAGCTTCTGGATCCCACGGGGACGCTGCGGCCCGGTATCCCCGTAGCGCCGTGCGAGGGCGACGCGGGAACCGGTATGGCGGCCACCAACTCCGTCCGCACGGCCACAGGCAACGTGTCGGCCGGCACCTCGGACTTTGCCATGGTGGTGGTGGATCGCCCGCTGGGGGTCCACCGCGAGATCGACATGGTGACCACGCCTGACGGCGCGCCGGTGGCCATGGTGCACTGCAATAACTGCACCAGTGACATCAACGCCTGGGTGGAGCTGCTGGGCGAGGCGGCGGCCCTGGCCGGTGCGGGCATCAGCAAAAACGAGCTGTTTACGCTGCTGTTCCGCAAGGCGCTGGAGGGCGATGCCGATTGCGGCGGCCTGCTGTCCTATAACTACTTTTCCGGCGAGGGGGTCACCGACCTGGACGAGGGCCGTCCGCTGTTTGTCCGGACGCCTGACGCCCGCCTTACGCTGGCCAATTTCATGCGAACCCATCTGCTGTCGGCGCTGGCAACGCTGAAGATCGGGTTGGATATCCTGACGAAGGAGGAGCGCGTGTCCATCAACTGCCTTTACGGACACGGCGGCTTTTTCAAAACGCCTCAGGTGGGGCAGCGGATGTTGTCCGCCGCCGTGGCTGCGCCGGTATCGGTGATGGAGACCGCCGGAGAGGGCGGCCCCTACGGCATGGCGCTGCTGGCCGCCTACATGCTGTGGAAAGCGGAGGGCGAAACGCTGCCGGACTATCTGGATCATCAGGTATTTGCCCATGCGAAAACCGAAACGCTGATGGCGGACGCGGCGGATATTCAGGGCTTTGCCGCCTTTTTGGAACGCTATCAACAGGGGCTGCCGCTGGAAAAGCTGGCAACGGAGGTGCTGTGATATGCTGGAAGAACTGAAACAGCAGGTATGCGAGGCCAATCTGCTGCTGCCGAAATATGATCTTGTGACCTTTACCTGGGGCAATGTGTCTGCCATTGACCGTCCCAGCGGCCTTGTGGTGATCAAGCCGTCAGGCGTGCCGTATGACGGGATGTCGGCGGAGGACATGGTGGTCGTGGATCTGGACGGGAAGGTGGTGGAGGGCAAATGGAAGCCCTCCAGCGATACGGCGACGCATCTGGTGCTGTATCGGGCGTTTCCCCAGTGCGGCGGCATTGTCCATACTCATTCCCGGTGGGCCACCAGCTTTGCGCAGGCCGGTGTGGGCATCGCGCCGCTGGGAACGACACAGGGGGACTATTTCTATGGGGAGATCCCCTGCACCCGTCTTATGACCCCGGAGGAGATCGCCGGGGAGTACGAAAAAGAGACGGGAAACGTCATCGTAGAGACGTTTCAGAAGATGGATCCGGCTGCGATCCCCGCTGTGTTGGTGCACAGCCATGGCCCCTTTACATGGGGAAAGGATGCTGCCGAGGCAGTCCACAACGCCGTGGTGCTGGAGGAGATCGCCTTTATGAATTTCCACGCGTTCCAGCTGAATCCCGCGCAGACGCGGATGCAGCAGGAACTGCTGGATAAGCACTATCTGCGCAAGCACGGCGCAAATGCCTATTACGGACAGGCATGAGTAATCGCAAAAAGGACTGACACGCTTTTCGCGTGTCAGTCCTTTTTCTGCTTTACAATCCTTTGAGGAGGTGCGGCAGACGGCTGGAAGAAAGAGGTGCCTTGGCGAGAGAGCCGTCTGCCGCAGGTGATCAGAAGATCGAAGTAATAAAGATCACAAGGATCACAATGGGGCTGATGTACTTAACGGAGACCTTCAGCCAAATGCGGGTAAACTTTCCGTGCACGTTGGCGGCATCCACGAAGTTGTCCGCACCCCAGATCCATCCCACAAAGATGGCGATGACCAGCGCACCCAGTGTGAGAATATAGTTGTTGGTCAAAATATCGCAGAAGTTGAAGAAGCTGCCGGCGTCCAGACAGAAGATACCAATGATAATCTGGAACAGCACGGTGAACAGCAGCGCCTTCTTGCGGGTCAGCTTGAACTGATCCATCAGCATGCCCACCACCGCCTCCATGACGCCTGCGGAGGAGGTGACTGCGGCGATATAGAAACCGAAGAAGAACAGCGTACCCATCAGGCGGCCCAGCGGCATACTGTCAAAGACCAGGGGAACCGTCAGGAACACCAGACCGACGCTGGACTGGGGCTCATAACCGGCGGAGAACAGGGCGGGGAAGATCATCATACCGGCCATCACACCGGCGGCAATCAGGGCGACAGAGATGATGATAGAGGTCTTGCCCAGATTCTGCTTGGGGTTCTTGATATAGCTGCCGAACACCATTGAGGCCAGCATGCCGATACCGACAGCAAAGAATGCCTGCCCCAGGCAGTCCTGCAGGGATTTCAGCGTAAACGCCTCGGCATTGGGCTTGAACAGGAACGAAAGGCCTGCCTCCGCGCCGGGCATACGCAGACCGGCAATGATCAGGATGACCATGATCACGCCCAGCACCGGCAGCAGAATCTTGGTCAGGGTCTCCACGCCCTTGGCCACGCCGCCGCTGACTACCAGCACAGCAAAGGCCAGATTGATGGCGGCGAAGAGGGCCACCAGCGGATAGTTGCCGGACAACTCTCCGAAGAAAGTGCCCAACTGTGCCATATCCATACCGTGGAAGGTGCCAATGGCCGTATTATAGAGGTAGCCCAGGATCCACGCATAGATGGGGATCGTATAAGAGACGATCAGCAGGGCGGCCAGCAGGTGGGCATAGCCAGCATATGACCAGATCTTATGCTGGGGTGCCAGCGCGCGATAGGCCAATACAGCGGTCTTCTGCGTTTTGAACCCCATGGCCGTCTCGGCAGTCAGCAGCGGAATGCCGATGACTACGATGATGAGCACATAGACGATCAGAAACAGCGCGCCGCCGTTGGTACCCAGCAGGTAGGGAAAGCGCCAGATGGAGCCAACGCCTACAGCAAACCCGATGGCGGTCATGAGAAAGCCCATCAGGCTGCTGAATGCATTTCCTCCGGAAGCTTTGTTTTCAGACATGCTCGGAACTCCTTTCTTCTGTGGGAGCCATGCCGCGGCGCGGCATGGCTCTTAGCTGCGGAAGGGGATGAGGGTATGTCTGCTTACTGATACAGCAGATCTTCGCAGAAGCGATAGACATATTCCGTGGGGGTGATGCCCAGCTTGGCGGACTCGTTCAGCGCCTGCTGCGCGTTGGCGGGCATGATGGCCTCTACCTTCTTGTTCAGGCTCTCGGCATCGCCGTCATATAGATATTCCTCTGCACCGCAGATCACGCCGGCGGTGTTGTGCCACCACTCCACAGTGTACAGGATGCCGCGGTCGGCGATCAGCTTGGCAAGACGGATCTCTTCCTCCTGAGAGGATGCCTTCAGACCGTTATTGGAGGAGCCGTAGATGTACTTGCAGTTCAGCCTGGCAATGGATTCATCGGTGAAGATGCCGCCGATGGCGCAGGGGCTGAGGATGTCCACATTCTGGAACAGAACCTCAGACACGGGGCAGGAGTCGATCTCATAGCCAGGGTGGGCATCAATGAAGCGCTTGACTGCCTCGGGGTTAATGTCGGCGATGGTCAGCTTGGACACGCCGCCCTCCAGCAGATGCTCGCCCATGTACCAGCCAACAGCGCCCAGACCCATCAGCGCCGCGGTCTTGCCCTTGACGCTGCGGACACCCTCCTTGAAGTTGATGGCCTCCAGCAGGGACAGATAGACACCATAGGCGGTGGGCTTTCCGGTCTCGCCGGTCTTGGTGTTGGGGCCGCCGGTGAAGTTGAGAGAATAGCCCTTACCGCTCATGACATCAGACATCTCGGTGGGGAAGTTCATGTCGGGGCCGGTCATATCGCGGCAGCTGTCCAGCGCAAAGGCAATAAAGCCCATGATCTCCATGTTATCCAGATCCAGAGGATCCATGGTCACGGTGGCCTTGCAGCCGCCGAAAGGCAGGTGACCGGCAATGTTCTTGAAGCTCATGCCGCGGCCCAGGTTCAGACCGTCGATGATAACGTCAATCTCCGGCTCGTCATAGCTGTGACGGCGGATACCACCGGCCATGATGGCGTGGCTCTTGTTCAGCAGGCCCAGCTTGCGGCTGTGCTCATTCATCATATACCGAATATCGTATTTTGCATAGTAGTAAATGTCAATACCGAAGTGCTTTCCGGCGCGGAGCAGATCCAGAACCTCTTCCAGATACTCTTTCTGGCCGTACTTTTCAAACAGCGCCCAGGTTTCCTTGGTGTTGAAATACTTGGCGTCTTCGGTAAAGATACCGTCGATGCACCAACTGTGGTTATAGGTGGTAAAGTCGAAATCAGGCTCCCATTCCTTGGCGGCGTACAGACGGACGGCGCCGGTCTTGAAGTCGTAACGGATGCGCATGGTGGTCAGGCCCTCTTCACGCAGGGGGATAAACAAACTCTTCGCCATAATGTCGCTCTCCTTTTTAGTATATTCGTGCGCTGTGCGTCGTGCGCCGTGCACGATTTATGAACTTAGTGTAAGAGAAGCGCAGTCATTTGTCAACCCCCTGAAATGCTTTTTGGTATTTGAGACAAGAAATGACGGCGATTGCTGTGAAAAATGCCAGTACACAGAGAGAAATGGCGAACGCTGGAGCGCAAATTGATTGACAATGGGAGGACAGGAGGCTTATAATAATAAGGATTTTTGTGCGAGGTTATCAATATGATTCAACGTGGTGATACATTGAAAGAGCAGGCATACACGCTGATCCGGGAGAAGATCATGCACCAGGAGCTGCCATTTGGCGCAAGACTGAACATTGCCGACCTGGCGCGGGAGTTTCAAATCAGCAACAGCCCGATCCGTGAGGCGGTCTCCCTGCTGGAGAGCGACGGGTTGGTGGAATGTCTGCCCAACGCGGGGTTCCGTGTTCTGACGCTGGATAAGACCTCTTTTGGTACATTGACGCAGACAATCCAGGTGCTGCTGGCCGGGTGCTACGATGACTGTGTACGGCATGACCGGTTGGAGCTGCTGACAGCGCTGTTGTCGGATCGGCTGACAAAGCAGCAGGCGGTATTTCAGGAGACGGCCTCCTATGATTACGCCTGCACGGCGATCGATTTTGACCGGAGCTTCGTCGACGCCTGCGATAATGCCATGCTGACGCGGATGTTCAGCAGCAAGTTTGATCTGCTGGCACTTTACACGCTGTATGTTTACGGTGACAGTCCGGAGCAGGTGCGGGATAATTTGCAGGAGCACGAGCGAATCCTTACCGCCGTTCAGAAGCGCGAGCATGACGTTGTGTTGGAATTGATTGCCGCACATTATGCAAAGGCGGATCTGGTTACGCTATAACAGATACTGAGACGAAAAAACAAGAATGGCACGCTTTTGCGTGTCATTCTTGTTTTTATGTATGGTATTTGGGGAGAGAAAAGATGGTCATTTATGATTGCCTTACGCAGCGGCGGGCGGTGCGCTCCTCATAGTCCAGCTCCAGCAGGCCAGCCTTACCGGCGGCCCAAGCGGCCACGACACCGAACACCACGGGCAGGTAGTAACCGGCCTGGCGAATAGGCTCATCAGCGGCGGTCATCAGGAAAGAGGTAGCGACCACCAGAACGAGGGAGACGATAGCGGTCAGGATGTAAGTGTTGATGTTCTTCATGGTAGATTCCTCCTTAAAATTTGTTTTTATGTTTTGGTTTGGTGTTGTTTTCCTTTTGTAATTATATAGTAGAATATTTAACAGGAAAAGTAAAGCTATACATTATTATAGCGGATGTTAGCATTACTGACAGATAAACGCAGCAATTTGTGCCTGTAAAATCGCGCTTTTCTTTTTGTGACTACTATTTGACTACTACCGCGAAAAAGCCCGGAGGCATTACGTCATAAGGCGTCCGGGCCTTTCTTGTAAATCACCGCAAATTTGTGTGATACCCAGCAAATCCTCGCAGCACAACGGTTTGCGACTTGACGACCTGATAACGCCGCCAGCAGCTCCGCAGCGCTGTTACCCAGCGTTACCCGGTGCCGGAGAAAGCGACTGGCCTGTACAGGATGCTTCACCAGAAGAGCTGTATCCCAGAAGTAACCACTCCGGAGGGGATTGCTTTTGTGGGCAGGTTGCGATACAATCAAAGCAAAAGTAAAACCAAGAGGAGCTATAGACGCAGGCAAGCCCTGCAGAGGAGGAAATGTATGAAAAAAATTTTGACAGCATTGCTGGCAGCGCTGATGGCATACACTCTGGCGGCCTGCGGCAGCCACGATATCACGCCCGGCACATCGCATGAAGTGCCTCAAATCACGGAACTATATAACGAGGACTTCGACTACACCGATGGCGTCGGTAACAGCGGACACTTCACCTACCGTGTGCCCCAGATTGAAGCTGACACACCGGGGGCGGAAGCAATCAACAAAATGATCGCCGATGAGTACGGCCCTATTGTGGACGGTGTGCTGGAGAGCGTGTCCGAAAAAGTGAGCCTGTCCTGCCTGTATGCAGCATGGGAGACGTATCAGTATGATGATATTCTGTCTTTGGTCGTCTCCTGCGGCTGGGATGGTGACGTAAATCACTATGACGTTTACTTGTACGACATCGCCAGCGGGCAGCAGCTCACCACAGCGGATCTTCTGAAGGCACTGAACATGGATGAAACGGCGTTTTTGGAGGCGGTACGCCAGGCTGCTGCAGATAAGTTCGACAACCAGTACAAGGATATTTCCGGCAGCGATTTCGATGAGTTTCTGACGGAACGCCGTGACTGGACGCTATCCGATGAGAACATCAACATAGGCGTTCCCACATACGCTGATGCCGCGGGGAAGCTTCATGTGGTGCTGCCCATCGGCTCCATCGCTGGAGCGGACTCGTATGAGCAAGTGCTGACGCTGGATCGTAGCAATGAATAAGCACAGATCTCGACGCTTGAAAAAAAGAGTACCCTTGTGAGGTCGATTCTCACAGGGGTGCTTTTTCTATTTCTGTGTACGGCGCGCAGAATCTGGAGGGCTATCAAGTGAAGGGTACGGCACAGTATGTCACCGAGGGCGAGGCGGTCGGCACCTTCAAGGCCATGGTGGAGAAGATGTTCAACGGCGCGGCCACTGCCAAGGGCGCGCTGATCATCACGCCGGAGAAGGTTATCTTCACCACCCCTGGCGCGGACAACAAAAAGGAGCTTTGAGGCCATGAGCGGGTGCAAAAACGCACCCGCTCATAAATTTCATAGTGACTTGAAAGCAGCGGGATATCCCGCTATAATGAAGAAAACGCGGGAGGTGGGGATATGTACCAGAGAAAGCTGGAAAAGGACATTCGCTGTCCCCTGGAGTACGGCATGGAAATATTCGGCGGGAAGTGGAACTCCCGCATTATCTGCGTGCTGGCCACGCTGGGGACGCTGCGGTACAGTGAATTACGTAAGGAAATGGGCAACATCACCGACGCCGTACTGGCCGCCGTGCTGAAAGGGCTCATCGCCAACGGCATCGTGGAGCGGAAGTCCTACGACGAGATACCGCCGCGGGTGGAGTATTCCCTGACGGAAAAGGGCGCGTCCGTGGTGCCGATCCTGCAGAGCATCTGCCAGTGGGCGGGTGTGTTTTATAAAGACGCGGGCGAAACGCCCATGATACAATGTCAGAAATGCGACCATCGCTGAAAGAGAAAGGAGCAACCACCATGACCTACAACTTTGACGAGATCATCGACCGCCGCCACACCAACGCCCTGAATACCGACGGCTTCCGGGGCTACATCTTCCACGCCGGCCCGGAGAAGGTGTTCCCCTACAAGGACGAGGAGTTCGTCCGCATGTGGGTGGCCGACATGGAGTTCGGCGTGGC
>CAKTNW010000004.1 GCA_934589145.1 uncultured Oscillospiraceae bacterium
ATGCCTCCCACCGGCGGTCTGGGCTTCGGCATCGACCGGTGCAGCATGATGCTGTGCGGCGCGGACTCCATCCGCGACGTGATCCTGTTCCCCACCATGAAGCCCCTGGATGCCGACAAGAAGGCGGACAAGCCCGCCGAGACGGCTGCGCCCGCCGCACCTGCGGCGGAGGAAAAGATCGACTTCTCCAACGTGGAGATCGAGCCGCTGTTTGCCGATCTGGTGGATTTTGACACCTTCTCCAAGTCCGATTTCCGCGCCGTGAAGATCAAGGCGTGCGAGGCTGTGAAGAAGTCCAAGAAGCTGCTGAAGTTCATTCTGGACGACGGCACCGGCACAGACCGCGTGATCCTGAGCGGCATTCACGAGTACTATGAGCCGGAGGAGCTGGTGGGCAAGACCTGCATCGCCATCACCAACCTGCCGCCCAGACCCATGATGGGCATCGACTCCTGCGGTATGCTGATTTCTGCGGTTCACCACGAGAACGGAGAAGAGAAGCTGCATCTGCTGATGGTGGATCCCCACATTCCGGCCGGTGCAAAGCTCTATTGATCGCGCCTGAAGTCGGTTCACATCGTTTTTAACCCCGCTGACCCGACAAAAGCTTGTCGGGTCAGCCTTTCCATTCCAACAAAAAGGAGGCGGTCAGCGTGGAAAAGATCACCAGCCGCGCCAATCCCCTGCTGGTCCATATGAAAAAGCTGGCCGCGTCCGGCGCCTACCGCCGGGAGCAGGGCGTGTACCTGGGCGACAGTCCCAAGCTGCTGGCGGAGGCTTTGAAATGGCACGCCCCCATCCGCGAGATCGCCGTCACCGGCGGTACGGCCCTGCCGTCCGTCCCGGCGGGCGTCCGGGTAGTGGAGGTGCCGGAGGACGTGATGGCCTCCATCTCGCCGATGAAGTCCCCCCAGGGCGCGCTGTTCACCGTAGCGCTGCCAGTGGGAGAAGCGCCGGAGACGCTGCCCGGCAGCCGCTATATGGTGCTGGACGGCGTGCAGGATCCCGGCAATGTGGGCACCATCCTGCGGACGCTGGACGCCTTTGATTTTGACGGCCTGCTGCTGCTGGAGGGCTGCGCCGACCCGTGGAGCGTCAAGACGGTGCGCTCCTCCATGGGGGCGGTGTTCCGCCGCCCCGTGTGGTGCATGAAGGCGGAGGAGCTGCCGGGCCTGCTGGCACGCAGCGGCCTGCCCCTGTACGGCACGGCCCTGCGGGAGGATACCGTGGATGTCCGGGACGTGCCCCTTGACCGCTGCGCCATCGTCATCGGCAGCGAGGGGCAGGGCATCCGCGATACGGTGCTGGCCATGTGCCAAAAGACCATCAAGATCCCCATGACAGACCGCTGCGAATCCCTGAACGCGGCCATCGCCGCCGCGGTGCTGCTGTGGGAGAGCTATCGGTAACAGGAAAGTGAGGTGCGGGCCATGGCGGCGCTGAAATACTGGGTCTGGCTGACCACGCTGCCGGGCCTGACGGACAGCAGCAAGATGCTGCTGATGGAGCATTTTTCCTCGCCGGAGGACATATACTACGCGGACGAGGAGGCCCTGTGGCAGGTGGACGGGCTGAAGAAGGAGCAGGCGGCGCTGCTGGGCAGCAAATCGCTGGCCGCGGCAGACCGCATCCTGTCGGACTGCGCCCGGAAGGACATCTTCATCATCACCATGGCTGACGCACTGTATCCCGACCGGCTGCGGAACATCTATCAGCCGCCCCTGCTGCTGTACGGCAAGGGGGCCATGCCCCTCTTTGACGAGGAGGCGGCGGTGGCCGTGGTGGGCACCCGCTCCTGCACGCCCTACGGCATCAAATGCGCCGAAAAGCTGGGCTATGAGCTGACCCAGCAGGGCGGCATGGTGGTGTCCGGCATGGCCAAGGGCGTCGATGGCGCGGCCATGCGGGGCGCGCTGCGGTTCGGCGGCTTTACCTGCGGCGTGCTGGGCGGCGGTGTGGACGTGGTCTATCCGGCGGAGAACCGGCGGCTGTATGAGGACATCGCCGCCACCGGCGTGCTTTTGTCGGAGTATCCGCCTCAGACGCTGCCGGAGGCGTGGCATTTCCCCGTCCGGAACCGGATCCTCAGCGGCCTCAGTGTGGCCGCCGTGGTGGTGGAGGCCCCGGTGAAGTCCGGCGCGCTGATCACCGCCGAAAACGCCATGGAGCAGGGCCGCGACGTGTTCGCCGTTCCCGGCCCGGTGGACGCGCCCAACAGCGCCGGATGCCATCGCCTGATCCGGGAGGGCGCCATCCTGGCCACCTGCGCCTGGGATATCCTGGGGGAGTACGAGAGCCGGTTCCCCCACAAGCTGCGGCGCGCCGCGCCGCCTATGCCGCCGCTGCCCCACCTGGCGGGAGAGCCCAAGCTGGCGGCGGAAAAACCGAAAGCCAACGCATCCAAGCCGGAGGAAGCCGAAGCACCGGCCCTGCCCTGCCTGACGGCGGAGGAGCTGGCCGGACTGTCGGACGAGCAGCGCACGGTGCTGCGCGCTCTGCGTACAGACGCGCCGCTGCTGACCGACCAGCTGGCCGAGGACAGCGGCCTGCCCATCCAGCGGGTGCTGCCGGCATTGACGCTGCTGGAAATCAGCGGCTGGGCGGCCCAGAACGGCGCACGGAGCTTCGTGCGCACGGTGGCGCTGCCGGAAGAGTAAGAAGGAAGCAAAGAGGAAGTTAAAAGCATGAGCAAAAAAAATCTGGTGATCGTGGAGTCTCCGGCCAAGGCCAAGACTATCGGCAAGTACCTGGGGCCTGACTATCAGGTCACGGCCTGTATGGGCCACCTGCGTGACCTGCCGAAAAGCACCTTGGGCGTGGACATCCAGCACGATTTTGAACCTGAATATAAACCCATCCGCGGCAAGGAGGAGCTGATCCGGCAGCTGAAAAAGGACGCTGCCGCCAGTGACACCGTGTATCTGGCCACCGACCCGGACCGCGAGGGAGAGGCCATCTCTTGGCATCTGCAGCATCTGCTGAACCTGCCGGACGACAAGGCCAAGCGTGTCACCTTCAACGAGATCACCCGCAAGGTGGTGGGCGAGAGCATCGCCCATCCCCGTGCCATCGACCAGGATCTGGTGGACGCCCAGCAGGCCCGCCGTGTGCTGGATCGTGTGGTGGGCTATCAGATCTCCCCGGTGATGTGGAAGAAGATCCGCCGTGGTCTGTCCGCCGGACGCGTCCAGAGCGTGGCCACCCGCATGGTCTTTGACCGGGATCAGGAGATCGCGGAGTTCCAGCCCCAGGAGTACTGGACGCTGGACGCGGTACTGGAAAACGGGGATAATGTACCTTTTAAGGCCCATTATTACGGCCAAAACGGCAAGAAATACGAGCCCCAGACCCAGGCGGACGTGCAGGCCATCATGGACGAGCTGCGCAGCGCCGCCTTCGCCGTGAAGTCGGTGAAGCGCACCGACAAGAACCGCTCCCCGTCGCCCCCCTTTACCACCTCCACCATGCAGCAGGAGGCGTCCCGCAAGCTGAATATGACCCCTCGCCGTACCATGGCTATCGCCCAGCAGCTGTATGAGGGCGTGGACATCACCGGCGAGGGCACCGTGGGTCTGATCACCTACATGCGTACCGACTCGCTGCGCATCAGCGATGAGGCCCAGGCCGACGCCCGGGGCTTCATTCAGGAGCGCTACGGCAAGGGCTATGTGCCCGCCGCGCCCCGCCAGTACAAGACGAAGGCCAGTGCCCAGGACGCCCACGAGGCCATCCGCCCCAGCAACGTGAAGCTGACGCCGGAGAGCATCCGGGGCGACCTGACGGCGGAGCAGTACCGGCTGTACCGCCTGATCTGGAGCCGCTTCCTGGCCAGCCAGATGGCAAACGCCGTGTATGACAGCGTGTCCGTGGACATTTCCGCCGACCGCCACCTTTTCCGGGCCACCGCCAGCAAGCTGAAATTCTCCGGCTATACCGCCGTGTATGAGGAGAGCCGGGACGATGACGACAAGGAGGAGAAGGAGCCTGCCCTGCCCGACCTGAAGGAGGGCGAGGCCCTGACGCTGAAGGATTTCGCACCGGGCCAGCACTTCACCACACCGCCCGCTCACTATACCGAGGCGGCGCTGATCCGGGCCATGGAGGAAAACGGCATCGGCCGTCCCTCCACCTACGCCCCTACCGTGTCCACCATCCTTGACCGCCGCTATGTGAAGAAGGAGGGCAAGAGTCTGCTCATCACCAATCTGGGCAAGGCGGTGACCACCTGGATGGAGAAGTACTTCGCCGATATCGCCGACCTGAAGTTCACCGCCAATATGGAGCAGCGGCTGGACGACGTGGAGGAGGGCAAGCTGCCCTGGAAGCAGGTGCTGCGCCAGTTCTATGACGACGGCTTCGCCCAGCATCTGACCGACGCCGAGCAGGGCGACTACATCCGCCCCGAGCCCACCGTCAGCGACGAGCTGTGCCCCGTGTGCGGCCGCAACCTGGTGGAGCGGGAGGGCCGGTTCGGCCCGTTCCTGGCCTGCCCCGGCTATCCGGAGTGTACCTTCACCATGCCGCTGGTGGTGGAGATGCCGGGCCGCTGCCCCAAGTGCGGCGGACGGCTCATGAAGCGCAGCGGCACCAGCAAGACCTCCGGAAAGCAGTACACCTACTACTGCTGCGAGTTCACCAACAACAAGAAGGGCGAGCGTACCTGCGATTTCATGACGTGGGACGTGCCCACCAAGGAGGATTGTCCCCTCTGCGGCCAGACCATGTTCAAGCGGGCGGGCCGGGGCTTCAGCAAGCCCTTCTGCGTCAATGAGAAGTGCGCCAACTTCCTGCCGGAGGACAAGCGGGGCTATCACCGCAAGAAGGACACCACTGCCGAGGGCGGCGAGGCCGCCGCTGAAGCGGCGGTGGAGGCACCGGCAGAGGAAAAGTCCGCCAAAAAGCCTGCCGCCAAAAAGACGGCAGCCAAGACTACAGCGGCCAAGAAAACTACCACTACCGCGAAAAAGACCACTACAACGAAGAAAACCCCTACGAAGAAAGCGAGCACCACCAAAAAGACCGCCGCCAAGAAGACGGCGGAGAAAGGCAGCGCGGAATGAACCATGTAACTGTGATCGGCGCGGGCCTGGCCGGAAGCGAGTGCGCGTGGCAGTTGGCCCAGCGGGGCATCCCCGTGACGCTGCGGGAGATGAAGCCCATTAAGCGTACCCCCGCCCATGTGACCGATGATTTTGCCGAGCTGTGCTGCTCCAACTCCCTGCGGGGCGCGGGTTTGGAAAACGCCGTGGGCCTGCTCAAGGAAGAACTGCGGCGGCTGGACAGCCTGATCCTGCGGTGCGCCGACGCCACGGCGGTGCCTGCCGGCGGCGCGCTGGCGGTGGATCGCCACGGCTTTGCCGCCATGGTGACCGAGGCCATCCGCAGCCATCCCAACATCACCGTGGTGGCCGAGGAGGTGACGGACATCCCGGAGGGGGATGTGGTCATCGCCTCCGGCCCTCTGACCTCCGACGCGCTGGCGGACAAGCTGGCGGCGCTGTTCGGCAGCACCGACACGCTGCACTTTTTCGATGCCGCCGCGCCGCTGGTGGCCTTTGACAGTGTGGATATGACCAGCGCCTACTTTGCCAGCCGCTATGACAAGGGGACGCCGGACTACATCAACTGCCCCATGGACAAGGAGCAGTATCTGGCCTTCTGGCAGGCGCTGACCGCCGCCGAGGAGGCGGAGGTTCACGGCTTCGAGGATAAGAACGTGTTCGAGGGCTGCATGCCTGTGGAGGTCATGGCCCGCCGGGGCGAGGATACCCTGCGGTTCGGCCCGCTGAAGCCCAAGGGTCTGCCGGATCCCAAGACGGGCCGGGATCCCTACGCCGTGGTGCAGCTCCGCAAGGACAACGCCGACGGCACCATCTACAACCTGGTGGGCTTCCAGACCCATCTGAAATGGCCGGAGCAGAAGCGGGTGTTCTCTATGATCCCCGCCCTGCATGACGCACGGTTCCTGCGCTACGGCGTCATGCACCGCAACACCTATCTGGATTCTCCCCGGCTCCTTGACCGGTACTACCGGCTCAGGAGCGACCCCCGCATCACCTTTGCCGGACAGATGACCGGCGTGGAGGGCTATGTGGAGTCCTGCGCCAGCGGATTCCTGGTGGGCGTGGAGCTGGCCCGGCGGTTGCTGGGCAAGGCGCCCATCGACTTCCCGCGGGAGACCGCCATCGGCGCGCTGGGCCTGTACGTCAGCAACGAGTCCGTGGCGGAGTTCCAGCCTATGAACATCAACTTCGGCATTATCCCGCCCCTTGACCACAGGGTGAAGGGCAAGCGCAACAAGAACGCGGAGCTGAGCCAGCGGTCGCTGGCTATCATCGACGCCATCCGGGAGGAGGTACTGGCCAAATGAGGATCATCGTAGACGCCATGGGCGGCGATAACGCGCCGCTGGCCATCGTCAAGGGCGCGGTGCGGGGACAGAAGCGCTGGGGCGTGGACATTACCCTCACCGGCGACGAGACTGCCATCCGTGACGCGCTGGCCCAGTGCGGCGTCAGTGAGCTGCCCCAGGGCATGGACATCGTCCCCACCACCGAGGAGGTCACCATGGAGGACGATCCCGCCACGGTGTTCCGCCGGAAGAAGGACAGCTCCATGGGCGTGGGCCTGACGCTGCTGCGTGACGGCAAGGGCGATGCATTCATCTCCGCCGGCTCCACCGGCGCGCTGCTGACCGGGGCCACCCTGATCACCAAGCGCATCCGGGGCATCCGCCGGGCCGCCATGGCGCCGGTCATGCCCACCACCACCGGCCGCTGTGTGCTGATCGACTGCGGCGCCAACGCCGAGTGTACGCCGGAGTACCTGCTGCAGTTCGCCTATCTGGGCAGCTTTTACGCCAGCCATGTGCTGGGCATCGCAAATCCCCGGGTGGGCCTGCTCAACATCGGCGTGGAGGCGGAGAAGGGCACCGACCTTCAGCGCCAGACCCGTGAGCTGCTGCTGAAGCAGGAGCGGCTGAACTTCATCGGCAATATCGAGGCCAAGGAGGCCATCAAGGGCGGCTGCGACGTGCTGGTGACCGACGGCTTCTCCGGCAACGTGATGCTGAAGACCATCGAGGGCATCGGCTCCTACGCCGGAAGCTCCCTGAAGGCCATTTTTAAGAAGAATCTGATGACCAAGCTGGCGGGAGCCATGGTGCTGCCGGGGCTGAACGCCTTCAAGGCGCAGCTTGACCCCAACAAGGTGGGCGGCACCGCCTTCATCGGTATCTCCAAGCCGGTGATCAAGGCCCACGGCTCCTCCAATGACGAGGCCATCGAGAATGCCATCGGCCAGGCGAAGGAGGTCGCCGCCAGCGGCCTGGTGGACGAGATCGCCGCCCATGTGGACGAAATGGCCGTCAATGCCTAAATCACGAGAAATTTACGAAAAAGGTATTGACAGCGTGATAGGATTGCCGTATTATTTTCCAAGATAACGCAATCTGAAAGGAGGAATAACTTCCTATGACACCGGAGACGATCTTCAAGACCATGCAGGATCTGATCGCGGAGCAGTTTGCCATCGATGCAGACGAAGTGACCATGGACAGTTCCTTTGTGGACGACCTGGGCGCGGATTCCGTGGATCTGGTGGAGCTGGTGATGGCGATTGAGGAGGAATTCGACATCGGCGAGATCGATGAAGAGGATCTTCAGTCCCTGAAGACTGTAGGCGATTGTGTCCGCTATCTCAGCAGCCACATCGAGTGATACTTGTACATAGAAAGAAAACCCCACTATAGGCCGACTGACATAAGAAAACATACGGTTTTGCCTGTGCCTGTCCGGTTAAAATCACCCGCAAAAATTCCCGCATACGCCAGTATGTGGGAATCTTTTGCAGCCGATTTTCCCTCGAACTTGCTTTGGCAAAACTGCTTCGCACCAGAAAAGAGCGGATTTTGCGCAGGGCCAAGACGCGGCGCCGCGGGCATACTCGATGTCTGGCAAGGCGGCGCAACGCTGGATTCTGTGCAAAAGCCGCCTTTTATGGCGTGTGTTTCCTTGTGTCAGGCGGCCTTTGGGTTTTCTTTTCGGAAATTTGCTTTGGGCCACCGCCCATGGGATCCACACCGTGGGATCCTGTGGGCGACGGCCCGGAAAGGGATGGAAAGCATGGAAACTTTACATCAACTGGAGGAGCGGCTGGGCTATCGCTTCAACGATCCGGAGCTGCTGCGGGGCGCGCTGTACCACAGCTCCTACGCCAACGAGCACCGCAATATGGGCATCGCCAGCAACGAGCGGCTGGAGTTCCTGGGCGACGCGGTGCTGGGCTTCGTGTCGGCGGACTTTCTGTACCGCAAGCATCCCGACCTGCCGGAGGGCGAGCTGACCCGCATCCGCGCCGCCCTGGTGTGCGAGGAGAGCCTGCACGAGGTGGCCCAGAGTCTGCGCCTGGGGGACTTCCTGCTGCTGGGCAAGGGCGAGGAGAGCGGCGGCGGCCGCCGCCGTCCGTCCATTCTGGCGGACGCGGTGGAGGCGGTGTTGGCCGCGGTGTATCTGGACGGCGGCATCGACAAGGCCCGTGCGCTGATCCATCGCATCCTGCTGGATAAGGAGCAGGAGGAGGTGGTGGAGAGCCGCCGCCGTGACTGCAAGACCGAGCTGCAGGAGCTGGTGCAGCGCAAGCCCAACCAGGTGCTGCACTATGAGCCGGTGTCCGAGAGCGGCCCGGATCACGCCAAGGTGTTCGCCGTGGCGGTGACGCTGAACGGCCAGGTCATCGGCCTGGGCTCCGGCCACAGCAAGAAGGAGGCGGAGCAGTCCGCCGCCCGCGCCGCATTGGAGCAGATGAAGTAAGCTGACAAGAAATCTTCGGCCTTTCTGCTTCGTAGGGGGCGATGCCCACATCGCCCCGCCGTATACCGGAAGTGCCATCGCAGACAACGACCACACAGGAGAACATATGCTGACCTATCACAAGACCACCGAAGAGGAGAAATACCGCATCACCGCATGGCAGTATGATGGCGCATACGCCATCTATAACAACGGCGCCTATGAGAACCAGAAGGCCCGCGGCGTGGGCTTTGCCAATCCGAAGAACAACTTCTATTCCTTTTATGACGGCGCGGCACTGGTGGGCTTCATCAATCTCTATGAGGAGGAGACGGAGGTCTTCTTTGGCATCGGGGCAGACCCGGCCTGCTGCGGCAGGGGGTACGGCCAGCAGATGACCCGGATGGCATGGGACGTCTCCCAACGCCTTTTTCCGGGGAAGCCCTTGTATCTGGAGGTCAGAACATGGAACGCACGGGCGGTCAGGTGCTATGAGAAGGCGGGCTTCCGCATTGTGGGAGAGCCGATCCACCAGACCACCTCGGCGGGAGACGGTGTGTTCTATCACATGGTCCGGGAGAAATAAAGCTTCAAAACGGCGCGGCTATGGCCGCGCCGTTTTGTCATGAGGATTATATCGAGCACCGCGGCGGCATGTGGTCATGCCGCCCTACGCAGCTTGGACGGGTTCCTTTGTAGGGCGGGGTGACTACACCCCGCCGCCCATGCACCGTTTTGCCTGTATTGTTTCCTGCCTCAAAAATTTTCCGTGGGTTTTGGGTGAAAATGGTGTAGTATAGAGTAGAGAAACATCCGGAGGGGAGGGGATACGGTTGGACGAGCGGACGCTGATGACGAAGATCGCGGGCGGAGACGAGGCCGCGCTGCATGCGCTTCTGCGGCAGTACGGGCCGCTGATCCGGTACATCCTGCGGCCCATTCTGACGGATGAGCGGGATCGGGAGGAGTGCTATGCCGACATCTCCCTGAAGATCTGGCAGACGGCGGGCAGCTTCGACGGTGACAAGGGCGCATTGAAAGCATGGCTGACGGTGCTGAGCCGCAACGCCGCGCTGAACCGTGCCCGCCATGCCCGGACGGACGCGCCGCTGGAGGAGACCGTACCCCACACCGGCGGCAGCGCCGAGGAGGAGCTGCTGCGCCGGGAGCGCCAGCGGCGGCTGCAGGCGGCCATCGCGGGTCTGCTGCCGGAGGATCGGAGCCTGTTCTATCGCAAATACTACTACTGCCAGTCCACCGCCCAGATGGCCGCCGAGCTTTGCCTGACGGAGCGGGCGGTGGAAGGGCGGCTGTACCGCCTGCGGCAAAAGCTGCGGCAGTTGTTGGGAGGTGACTTCTGTGAGTGATGATCTGCGTTTTGATCAGCTGCTGCGGGAGGACGCCTCTGCGCTGCCGCCGGCCCTGGCGGAGGTAAATCCCTGGCGCGAATCCATGTGTCTGGTGCTGTGGGGCATGGGCCTGACCACCATTACCTTCAATTTCCTGAATCTGGACATGATCCTGCTCGCTCTGGGCGGTATTCTGATGGTGTTGGGCTTCCGCACCCTGCGGAAAGAGAACCGGGCGCTGCAATGGTGCTGGCGGCTGTCCATCGCTATCGCCGCGGTGCGCAGCGCGTCCTTTGTGCTGGCGGCCCTGCCGGTGGATGTGAAAAACATCCCGGCCTATGCGGTCATGGCCATGACGTTCGCGCTGTATTGCTGCCTGTGGCGGGGCATGGTGGGGGTATCCCGCGCCGCAGGCGCGGAAAAACCCGCCGCGCCCGCCGCCGGTGCACTGGTGATCTTCTATGTGGTGATATGCGTGCTGGCCTTCCTGGAGCTGAGCGGCTGGCTGGCGGTGCTGCCGCTGTTGATCGCGTATATCGTGATCCTGCGGAATCTGGTAAAGCTGGCCCGCTCTCTCGCGGATACGGGCTACACCATCCACGCCGCGCCGGTGCGCCTGCCCTCGGCGGCGGTGCTGTGGAGCTATCTGGGGCTGACACTGGCGGCGGTGCTGCTGGCCATGTTCCTGGGCCAGCGGTATCCCATGAACTGGCAGGTGCGTGACGACGCGCCTCAGGACGAGACTATCCGGGCGGAACTGCTGGACTTGGGTTTCCCGGAGCAGGTGCTGGATGACCTGACGGCGGAGGAAGTGGCGCACATGTCCGGCGCGGTGAAGGTGTATACGGAGACAGAGCCTCTGTATGAGAGGGATATCTACCGCGAGGTCACCACATCGGTGTGGAACGATGACCCGCCGCCCCGCTGGGAGTATAGCAGTGCGGAAAAGCAGCCGGACGGCAGCTACCGTTATACCTATCGGGTGTACGACATTTATGAGAACGCTGTGACCCATGTGGTGGTGCTGGTGGAGGAAGCGGGCAGACAGCGGGCTGTCGTGCTGCACTATGCGGCGATCGACCGGCCGTCCGGAGACTGCCTTGCGGAGGGTATGGAGATCTGGCCTGTGTGGCAGGAAAACGAGGAGTCGTGGAGCCCCGGCGGATGGTACAGCGGCCGCCTGCTGTGCGAGAAGGACGGCCAGTCCTATGCGGCGGACTTCTACTCGGTGGAGAGCGGCAGCTATGAGACCACCAACATCTTCGGCACCACACAGAACACCGGCATGATCGCGGAGTGGTCGCGGATGCGCCGCGGCGAGAACACACGGGCCTATCTCCTGTACGATGCCGAAATGCTGACACCGGAGCTGCCGTCGCTGTATAGCTGGTGCAACTACGCCCGGCAGACGAAGCCGGTCTATCCCTTCCGGGACGCGCTGACACTGTGGCACGAGTGGAATACGAACGGCTGCTATGACAAGTGGCAGACCTGTATACAGATCTGGCCGCCTGTGGAGGACGAAACCGAATAGCACAAAAGAGAACGCTCCGGCGTTCTCTTTTGTGCTTATCAGGCTGCAGGGCGATTACTTGTGCGTAGGGGCGGGGTTCTACCCCGCCCGCCGCTTGTCGGAAATGCCATTGTGTATTTGGCGGGAGGGGCAGAGCCCCTCCCCTACACCCGGTGTAAGAAATTCCTGCGCTATACTTTGTGTTCTCTTTTTGCATGGCCCTGCTGTAAATAACAGTGGCATTTTTTTCATAGATATGGTATACTATATTTGATATCTTCCACGATAACCGATAACAAACAGTAATTTCCATGCCGGATATGACAAAAAGTATTCGGATATGACATGAGGTGACTCTATGACATATTTTTCTTCCTTCCTGCTGGGCCTGGTGCAGGGCCTTGCGGAGTTCCTGCCCATCTCCAGCTCCGGCCATCTGGCCATCGCCCAGAATCTGCTGAACATCAAAACCGAGGTGCCGGAGTTCTTCGACGTGCTGCTGCATCTGGGTACGCTGGTGGCGGTGTTCGTGGCCTATTGGCGGGACATCTGCGACATGGTGATGGAGCTGATCCACGGCGTCAGCGATCTGGCCCACGGCACCACGCCCAAGCAGGTGCCGCCCGCCCGGCGGCTGATCCTGCTGATCATCGTCGGCACGCTGCCGCTGTTCGCCGTCCTGCCTATTCATAAGAAGGTGCAGGCCCTCAGCAACAACATGATCTTCATCGGCGCGGCGCTGGTGGTGACGGGCTTTCTGCTGTTCGCCTGCGACTTGGTGCGCAAGGGCCGCAAGACCGAGCGCAGCGCCACGCTGGTGGATGTGCTGGTGGTGGGCGTCGGCCAGGCCATCGCCACCATGCCCGGCATCTCCCGCTCCGGCATGACCATCACCACCGGCTGCTTCATGGGCTTCGAGCGGAAGTTTGCCGTGCGCTTTTCCTTCCTGCTGTCCATCCCCGCCGTGCTGGGCGCCAATATCCTCAGTCTGAAGGACGCCATCGAGGCCGGTATCGTCTGGGCGGAGGTGCCCATGTATCTGGTGGGCGTGGTCACCGCCGCGGTGGTGGGCTATGCCTGCATCCGGCTGCTGCGCCTGGTGGCGGAGAAGGGCCGCTTCGGCGCGTTTGCATATTACTGCTGGGCGGCGGGTCTGCTGACGCTGCTGCTCAACGCCATCAAGTGAGGTAAGCTATGGCGAATACACCCAAGAAAAAAACCACATCCTCCTCCGCCAAGAGCGGCGGAAAGGGAAAGAGCACGGCCAAGCGCCGCAGCGCGCCGCCGCCTCCCGCCTATAACGCCCAGGCCCGGATCATCGGCGGCATCGTGTGCCTGCTGCTGGCGCTATGCGTGCTGGTGACATATTTCAACGTGGACGCCATTCTGCTGACGTTTCTGGCAAACGTCCTGAAGGGCTGCGTGGGCTATGGCTACTGGCTGGCGGCCCCGGCGCTGCTGTACGCCGGGATCCTGCTGGTGAACCACAAGGGCCGCCCGGTGAAGCTGCGGCTGGTCTGCACGCTGCTGCTGCCGGTGCTGGTGGGCATGGTGCTGCACCTGCTGCTGGCCGGGGGCCCCTACGGATTCGATCTGGAGCACATCAAGCCCATGTGGAAGGACGGCCAGTCGCTGCTGTGCGGCGGCGTGGTGTCCGGCTCACTGGCGGTGGGTATGGAGGCCCTGCTCAGCCGCGTGGTGTCGCTGATCCTGACCATCCTGCTGACGCTGCTGGCGGTGCTGGGCGCGCTGCAGGTGAAGCCTGCCGAGCTGATCGCCGAGATGAAGCGCCGGGCCGAGGAGCGTGCTCAGTGGGACGAGGAAGAGGACGACTATTACGAGGACGAAGTCCCCACAAAGCCTGTAAAGGCAGATGCCGTTACACCTCCTACCCGGAAGCGGCGGCCCAATATCGACATCCCGCTGGACGACGAGACGGCGGAGCCCAGCCGCGAGGCCGCGGCGCTGAAGTCCCCCGGCGGCAGTCTGTTCCGGGGCCGCACCGGCGATGTCAAGACCCCGGCGGAGCTGCTGGATCCCACGCTGGCCGCCCCGGCGGCGGAAGCGCCTGCGCCCGCCGCGCCCCAGCCGGAGCCTGAACCGGCCCCGGCACCGGCGCCTGTGAAGGAGCCCATGACGGAGAAGCAGCGGAAGGAGGCCGTCCGCGCGGAGGTGGAGACCGCCACCGCCGAGGTCAGCGAGGCCATCGAGAAGGAGCTGGCCGAGGGGGAGGAGGCCTACCGCTATCCCCCCATCACGCTGCTGGACGAGAACACCGACGACAACCATCAGGAGGTGGGCGCGGAGCTGCGGCTGAATTCCCAGCGGCTGGCGTCGGCCCTGGCCTCCTTTGGCGTGGACGCCCACCCCGGCGAGGTGGTTCACGGCCCCAGCGTTACCCGCTATGAGTTCACCCTGGATCAGGGCGTGAAGCTCAGCAAGCTCACCAACCTCAGCGACGATATCGCCCTGGCGCTGGGCGCCACCGGCGTGCGCATCGCGCCCATCCCCGGCAAGATCTCCGCCGTGGGCATCGAGGTGCCCAACAAGGCGGTCACCGCCGTCCGCATCCGCGATGTCATCGAGAGCCGGGAGTTCACCAACCATCCCAGCACCGTGGCCTTCGCCGTGGGCAAGGACATCGGCGGCAGCGCCATCGTGGGCAACATCGCCCGGCTGCCCCATGTGCTGATCGCCGGTACCACAGGCTCCGGTAAGTCCGTGTGTACCAATTCGCTGATCGTCAGTCTGCTGTATAAGTCCACCCCCGACGAGGTGCGCTTTATCATGGTGGACCCCAAGATGGTGGAGCTGGCCCCCTATAACGGCATCCCCCATCTGCTGATCCCCGTGGTCACCGATCCCAAGAAGGCCGCCGGTGCGCTGCAATGGGCGGTGTACGAGATGATGAAGCGGTATAAGATGTTTTCCGAGCGGGGCGTGAAGGATCTGGCGGGCTTCAACGCCCTGTGCGAGAGTGACCCGGAGCTGAAGAAGCTGCCCACCGTGGTGGTGGTCATCGACGAGTTGGCCGACCTGATGCTGGTGGCCGCCAAGGAGGTGGAGGAATCCATCTGCCGCGTGGCCCAGATGGGCCGTGCCGCCGGTATGCACCTGGTCATCGCCACCCAGCGTCCCTCTTCCGATGTCATCACCGGCCTGATGAAGGCCAATATCCCCAGCCGTATCGCCTTCGCCGTGGCATCGTCGCTGGAGTCCCGCATCATCCTGGACACCACCGGCGCGGAAAAGCTGGTGGGTAAAGGCGATATGCTTTACTTCCCCTTGGGCAACCAGAAGCCCACCCGTGTGCAGGGCTGCTTCATCACTCCCGAGGAGATCGAGCGCGTGGTGAACTTCGTCAAGGAGAGCGGCACCGCCGACTACTCCGACGAGGTCATGGAGAAGATCGAGGAGGTCATGAAGCAGAGCGACAAGGGCGGCGGCAAGTCCTCCGGCGGCAGCGCACCCTCCGCCGACGAGGGCGAGGGCTGCGACGAGCTGCTGGGCGCGGCGGTGGAGGTCATCCTGGAGACGGGACAGGCCAGCGTGTCCATGCTGCAGCGGCGATTGAAGCTGGGCTATTCCCGGGCCGCCCGTCTGGTGGATCAGATGGAGGAGCGGGGCATCGTGGGCCCCTTTGAGGGCAGCAAGCCCCGGCAGCTGCTGATCACCAAGGAGCAGTGGCAGGAGCTGAAGATGAAGGGTTCCTTTGACGCCGCACAGCCGGAGCCGGAGAGCCATCCCGACCCCTACGGCAGCATCAGCGACGTATTCAACAGCCACGACGCGTTAGATTAAAAAATGTGCACCCCGTATGGGGTGCACATTTTTTGATCAGTGAAGAGAGAAGAGTGAAAAGTGAAAAGTTGAGGTATGCCGCTCGAGCGGCATGATCTCAAATGAAAAACTTCCGGTGCAGGGACTGGCGCAGAGGCTTGCAGCCGGCCACCGCCAGCAACATGCCGCCCAGGATCACCCCGGCGGCCAGCGGGTACAGGGACCAGAAGAAGGTCTCGTGGAGCCGGAAGGTCAGGTTGATGAGAAATTCGATCAGCACCGCAAGGCCGCCGGAGAGGATCAGTCCGCCGCCCACCACATACAGGTGGCCGCCCGGCAGATACCGCAGCAGCGTCACCATGGCCGTCACCAGAAGGCCGATGGCCCCGGTGACCGGGAAGGCGAAAGACAAAAACCAGTGTCCGCCGGTGGCGAAGTTGATATACAGCAGATAGAGCCCGATGGCCGCAAAGTCGATGGGCACAAAGATCACCGGGTTGGGGCGGCGGAACCACAGCGGCAGCGCCACCATGATATACAGCAGCGCCACGCCGCCGGAGGCGTACCCCGACCAGACAATGGTGCCGTTGATGCGCCAGTCGCACAGGATGAACAGCACCGCCGGCAGCAGGGCCAGCACCGTCAGAATAAACAGCACGCCGGAGCGGCTGACCTCCTCCATATGGGGCCGCGGATCCGGGGGATAGGGGGGCTCCCCCTGTTGGGGCGGCATATCCGGGTGGAAGGCCCGCGTGCCGCACAGGGGACAGACCTTTTCACTGTCCGCCAGCTCTACGCCGCATTTGACACAATACATGATACGCTCCTTTCCCGCTGTCCGTCAGCGCTGGTTGCTCTCCACCCTTACGGGGAGGCCCAACTGGTGCAGGACGCGGTAGAAATGCAGCTCCAGCTCCGGTTCCCGGATGCTGCGGATGCAGTTGATATACGCGGTGCCGTTCCAGGTGAGAACGCCGCAGTTGTGGGGCGCCTTGGCCTGTACGCCGATGATGAAATCCATCCGCTCCACATAGGGGGCCATCACCTCCGGCAGGTGTACCACCCCCAGGTTGGACAGGCACAGGCAGGATTTGCACTCGCCCACCGTGTCGAACACCGCCTTCATGGCCAGATTCTTGATGAACAGCGGCATCACCCGCAGCAGGGGCGACTGCTCACTGGCCACGTTGGCGGCGAATTTGGCCCGCATGGTCTGGGGATTGTTCTCCAGTCCCATCCGGTGGTGGACGGCGGCGCAGATCTCGTCAAAGGTGTAGTCGCCCATCCGGGGATCCACCTCCGGCGTGATATACGAGGCGAAGTTCCGCAGCGTCCGGCTGGGGAACAGGTTCCGCAGGTTCACCGGCAGCAGCACCTTCACCGGCCTGCGGCGGCTGCGCTGGGGCACCTTCTCCGCCTGAAGGCGGCAGATGGCCTGCATCATGGCGGCGCACACCAGCTCCGTCACCGTGACGCCGTGGGCCTTGGCGCAGCTCCGCAGCGCGTCGGCGGGCACCATCATGGTCACCAGATCCTTGAAGCCGTCCTTCTCCGGCGTGCCGGTCAGGTGCCAGGCGGTGGATTCCCTGCGGCTGGCCTTCACGCTTCCGGCATAGCGCAGGAAGCTGTCCTCCAGCTCCTCCTCGTCCGGCTCCTCCAGCCGTCCCAGCACGCCGTCCCCGGCGGGGATGGTCAGACCGTGCTTTTGGCTGAGGTATTCCGCCAGCAGCGTCTTAAAAAAGATCAGGCCGCCGGTGCCGTCGGTCAGGGCGTGGAAGAATTCCACCGCGAACCGGTTATGATAGACCAGTACCCGGAAGGCGCACTGGCGCACCTCGTGGAAGGGGACGTGGGCCAGGGGGCAGCTCTTCTCCTCCTGGATGGCGGGGGGATGGGGGATCTGCTCCAGATAGTACCAGAATACGCCCCGCCGCAGCCGCACGGCGATGGAGGGGAAGCGCCGGGCCGTCACGTCCAGCGCGCTGCGCAGCACCGCCGTGTCCACCGGCTCGGTGAGGGTGGCGGAGATGCGGAAGAAGTTGTTCCAGTTGCGCCGCTTGGCGGCGGGATAGATCTTGGCGGCGTTGTCCAGCTTCATCCACCGCAGGCTCCGGGCGGGGGACAGCACCTTGTCCATAAAGCGGTTGATGGTCTCAAAGTCCTGGGGCATATTCTCGCTGAGGCAGTACAGCACATAGGCGTGCCACCGCTCCGGCGCCACGATCATTTTGCTGCGGCATCCGCTTTTCAGCAGCTTCTCGTGGAGGAGCCGGGTGTCGTCCAGCATCACCTCGTCCCCGCCCACGAACAGCAGCGACGGGGGAAAGCCCGTCACATCGCCGAACAGCGGCGAACACAGGGGATCGGCGGGATCGTCGGTATAGCACTTGGCATAGAACTGCAGCAGCTCCGGCGACATGGAGGGATCCACCTCACGGTTTTCCTCATAGGACTTGCCGCTGCCGGTGAGGTCCGTCCAGGGCGAGATGCCGATGAGACCGCAGGGCAGGGGCAGTCCCAGCGCCTTCAGCTTCAGGCACAGGGCGTAAATCAGCCCGCCGCCGGCACTCTCGCCGCATAGCAGGATCTGATGGCCCGCGTAGCCCTTTTTCAGCAGGTACTGATACGCCTCCAGCGCGTCCTCCAGCGCCGCAGGATAACGGTGCTCCGGGGCCAGACGGTACGCCGCGCAGAACACCCGCACGCCGCACTCCGCCGCCAGCACCGAGGAAAAGCCCTTGGCGTATTCCAGGCTGCCGCAGGTGTAGCCGCCGCCGTGGAGATACAGCACCACGCCGCTGCGCCGCTGATCCTGGGGCATGATCCACGCCCCCTGAAAGCGCTGGAAATCGTGGCCCTTGGCCATGATCTCGCTCCGGTGCAGGGCGGTCATCAGTTCTCCCAGCTTATCCTGCCCCTTCCGGCTGGCCTCCAGCGAACAGCTCGTCATAATGGGCTTGAACAGATTCAGTTGTGCGCGGACACGCTTGGCGTGAAGCTCCATAGACCGTCGTTCCTTTACAAGTTTATCTTATCATTATAGCATTTACCGGCGGCGTTGTAAATACACGCGCCTTAGCGCAGTCCCTTTACCCGCTTGCGCAGCAGGGGACACAGCAGCGCCGTCACCGCGATCTTGATGGCGTCGCCCGGCAGAAAGGGGATCATTCCGGCCCATAAAAGGGCGGAAAGGGACATATTTTTCCCCATATAGCCGTTCAGGATCAGCGCCATATAGGGCACGCCCACGGCGTACAGCGCCGCAAGCCCCGCCACGCAGGCCAGGGCGATGCGCAGGGGAGAGGTGCTCTTGCCGCTGATGGCGCCGATGATGGCGGCGGCGGGGATCAGTCCCAGCAGAAAGCCGAAGGTGGGCTGCAGCACATAGCCGAAGCCGCCGCCGGTGGTGAAGATGGGCAGGCCCATCAGCCCCAGCGCCACATAGACGCCCTGGCTCAGCGCGCCGCAGCCCGGGCCCAGCAGCACGCCCGCCATGGCGGTGAACAGAAATTGCAGCGTGATGGACGAAAAGCCCAGGGGGATCCGCAGAAACGCGCCTGCCGCCGTCAGGGCGGCCAGCAGCGCGGTAAAGACCAGCTTGCGTGATGTCATGGCAACCGCCTCCTGTTTCAGGAAAAGAATGGAGACATGATACCCTGCTGACAGCGGTGCTGTCAAGCCGCTTGACGATTTTTTTACTTTACTGCCGGGGGAAAAAGTGGTAATATGGGCCACGAACGAGAGGAGGCGACCCATATGGAGCAGCCGAAGGTCTATCGCTATGACACGGTGGATTCCACCAATACCGTATGTAAGACGCTGGCCCGGGAGGGCGCAGCCGACGGCACCGCCGTTATCGCGGCGCGGCAGACGGCGGGCCGGGGCCGTATGGGCCGGGGCTTTGAGTCACCGGAGGGCCTGGGGCTGTACCTCTCCATGCTGTGGCGGCCTGTGGCGTCGCCGGAGGGCCTGCTGCCGCTGACGGCCATGGCCTCCGCCTCCGCCGCGCTGGCCATCCGCCGTGTCACCGGTGCGGATGTGCGGATCAAGTGGCCCAACGATCTGGCGCTGCATGGGAAAAAGCTGGCGGGCATCCTGACGGAGGTGACCCTTGCCGGCAGCGGCGTGGATCATGTGGTCATCGGCATCGGCGTCAACCTGCGGCAGCGGCCGGAGGATTTCTCGCCGGAGGTGGCGGCACTGGCCACCTCGCTGGCGGCGGAGGGCTATGACGTGGATCAGGCGGCGCTGGAGACGGCATTGGTGGACGCGCTGCGGCAGTCGTTCCGCCATCTGTGCGCGCCGGAGACGTATGTGGACGAATACCGGCAGCTATGCCTGAATCTGGGGCAGCAGGCCCGCATTTTACAGACGGGCGAGACGGTGACGGCCCTGGATATCGACGGGCAGTACGGCCTTGTGGTACGGCACGAAAACGGCGCGGTGGAGACGCTGCGCTGCGGCGAGGTGTCGGTGCGGGGCCTGTACGGCTACGCGGAATAAGAGATAACCATACAAAAGAGGTGTTTTTCAAGTGAAGGAGTTTTTGGATCTGTTTCTGACGTTCGCCAAGGTGGGCGTCATGACCTTCGGCGGCGGCATGGCCATGCTTCCCATCTTACAGCGTGAGGTGGTGGAGAACAAGGGCTGGGCCACCGACGAGGAGCTGACGGACTATTTTGCCATCGGCCAGTGTACGCCGGGCATCATCGCCGTCAATACCGCCACGTTCATCGGCCAGAAGCGCAAGGGCATCTGGGGCGGCATCGTGGCCACGCTGGGCATGGTGTTCCCGTCTCTGATCATTATCACGGTGCTGGCGGGGCTGATCACCAGCTTCTCCCATCTGGAGTGGGTGCAGAACGCCTTTGCCGGTATCCGCGTGTGCGTGTGCGTGCTGATCTTCAACGCCACGCTGAAGCTGTGGCAGGGCGCGGTGAAGGACGTGTGGGGCGCGCTGATCTTCGCGGCGGTGCTGGCGGCGTCGCTGCTGACGGATCTGTCTCCCGTGCTGTTCGTGCTGGCGGCCGCCGTGGCGGGCATCATCATCCGTAACGTGGGAGGTGCCCGGAAATGATCTATCTGAAGCTATTTTACGAGTTTTTCAAGACCGGCCTGTTTGCCATCGGCGGCGGCCTGGCCACGCTGCCCTTCCTGTCGGATATGGCCGACCGCACCGGCTGGTTCACTCAGGCCCAACTGGCGGACATGCTGGCCGTCAGCGAATCTACCCCCGGCCCGGTGGGCGTCAACATGGCCACCTATGTGGGCTTTGAGACGTCGGGCATCCTGGGCGCGATCATCGCCACGCTGGGATTGGTGACGCCGTCTGTGATCGTCATTCTCATCATCGCCAGCTTCCTGAAGGCATTCCGGGACAACCAGTATGTGGACGCCGCCTTCTACGGCCTGCGCCCCGCCTCCACCGCCATGGTGGCCTCCGCCGGTATCGGCGTGGTGCTGCTGAGCCTGGTGGATACCTCCGCCTCCGGACTGGATTTTTTCCGTTGGAAGGAGCTGGCCCTGGCGGCGGTGATCCTGGTGCTGACCCGCTGGGTGCCCTTCACGAAGAAGCTGCACCCCATCGTGTTCATCGCGGCCGCCGCCGTGGTGGGCGTGGTGTTCCATTTCTGAGCCAATGAGAAAAGCGTACCTTATGCTTTTGATAAGGTACGCTTTTTCTTTGTGTGAAGTGTCAAAATGCCCATTTTTACGACAGAATTGTTAGGGTATTTGTCAGTTGTAATTTATTTCCCGGCGGGTTATGATAGAAGCAAACTATTATAAGGAGGACTATTCCCATGGAGCAGTTGAAGGAACGCATTCGCCGCGAGGGCAAGGTGCTGCCGGGTAATATCATCAAGATCGACGGATTTCTGAATCACCGGGTGGACACCAAGCTGTTGGGCGATATCGCGGATGAATTTGCCAAGTATTTCGATACCAGCAAGGCCACGGTGGTGCTGACCGCCGAAGCCAGCGGTATCGCGCTGGCCACCGTGTGTGCCGAGAGGTACGGCGTTCCCATGCTGTTTGCCAAGAAGGCCAAGAGCGACAACATCGAAAGCGGCCTGATCCAGAGTGAAATTTTCTCCTATACCTATAAGAAGAAGGTCACCCTGCTGGTGTCTCAGGAGTGGCTCAGCGAGGATGACCGCGTGCTGATTATCGACGACTTTATGGCCAACGGCTACGCCATGGGCGGCCTGGTGGACATCGTGAAGAAGGCCGGCGCCCAGTTGGTGGGCATCGGCGTGGCGGTGGAGAAGGGCTTCCAGGGCGGCGGCGACAAGTTCCGCGCTATGCCGGATATCCCCTATAAGGCCCTGGCCGTCATCGAATCCGCCGACGAGAACGGCATTATCTTCCGGGAGGACGACTGAGATGAAAAAAGTTCTGGTTCTGGACTTCGGCGGCCAGTATAACCTGCTGGTGGCCCGCCGCGTCCGCGAGTGCGGCGTGTATTGCGAGATCAAATCCTTCCGCATGTCCCTGGCGGAGATCCGTGCCTTTGCCCCCGACGCATTGATCTTTACCGGCGGCCCCGCCACCGTGTTCGAGCCCAACGCCCCCATGGTGGACAAGGCGCTGTTTGAGATGGGCATCCCCGTGCTGGGCATCTGCTATGGCGAGCAGTTGATGATGCACCTGCTGGGCGGCCAGTGCCGCAAGGCGGAGACCCGTGAATACGGCAAGGTGGAGCTGACCCACAAGGAATCCCCCCTGTTTGACAGCGTACCGGAGAAGGCCGTCTACTGGATGAGCCACGGCGTCGAGGTGGAGCGCTTGGCGCCCGGCTTCGAGATCATCGGCTCAACCGAGGGCTGCCTCCACGCGGCGGTGCAGTGCGCCGATAAGAAGCTCTACGGCGTGCAGTTCCATCCCGAGGTGCTGCATACCGAGTACGGCACCCAGATCCTGAAGAATTTCCTCTACACCATCTGCGGCTTCGGCCCCGAGTGGACCATGGCCTCCTACATGGAGGAGGCGGTGGCCGAGTGCCGCCGCCAGATCGGCGATGGCCGCGTGTTGCTGGCCCTGTCCGGCGGCGTGGACAGCTCCGTGGCCGCTGCCCTGCTGCAGCGCGCCGTGGGTGATCAGCTGACCTGCATCTTCGTGGATCACGGCCTACTGCGCAAGGACGAGGGCGACCAGGTGGAGCAGGTGATGAAGCACCAGTTCCATGTGGATGTCCGCCGCGTCAACGCCGGGCCTCGCTTCCTGGCCAAGCTGGCCGGTGTCACCGAGCCGGAGCGCAAGCGCAAGATCATCGGCGAGGAGTTCATCCGCGTGTTCGAGGAGGAGGCCAAGAAGATCGGCGCTGTGGACTTCCTGGCCCAGGGTACCATCTATCCCGACGTGGTGGAGTCCGGCCTGGGCGGCGAGAGCGCCGTCATCAAGAGCCACCACAACGTGGGCGGCCTGCCCGACTGCGTGGACTTCAAGGAGATCGTGGAGCCCCTGCGCCGCCTGTTCAAGGACGAGGTGCGCCAGTTGGGCACTGAGCTGGGCCTGCCTGACGAGCTGGTGTGGCGCCAGCCCTTCCCCGGCCCCGGCCTGGCCATCCGCGTCATCGGCGACATCACCGAGGAGAAGCTGGACATCCTGCGGGATGCCGACGCCATCTTCCGCGAGGAGATGAAGCTGGCGGGGCTTGACCGCACCACCAGCCAGTTCTTCGCCGTGTTGACCGACCTGCGCAGCGTGGGCGTCATGGGCGACGAGCGGACGTATGACTATACCCTGGCCCTGCGCGCCGTGCAGTCCCAGGACTTCATGACCGCCACCTGGTCCCGCCTGCCCTATGAGCTGCTGGACAAGGTGTCCAACCGCATCGTGGGCGAGGTGAAGCACATCAACCGCATCTGCTACGACATCACCTCCAAACCCCCTGCCACCGTGGAGTGGGAATGATTTCATCTTGATCTGAATATCCCGGAAGACGCAGACAGCGTCTTCCGGGATATTTTTATATGGCTACAAATTGGTTACAGTTGCGGCGGGGGAGTTGACGGAGAACGGCAAACGTAGTATAATTATTATATATTAACCATTATATATCAAAGACTATAAAGGAGACACGCCATTGAATCTGAAAAAAGAGAATGATTTGTTAGAGACTACATTGTCCATTGCCGAGAACGGGTATGCCGAGGCATACCGTTTTTTGCTGGATGCCTATGAAAAGGAGCCGGAAGCCTGCGGGCCCCAGACCTTCTACTTCCTGGCCTGCCTGGCGGGCGGAGCGGATATGCCGGAGGCGGCGCTGGACTGGCTGCGGAAGGCCGTCGAGGATCACGGCTGGTGGTATCGGCCGGAGGTGCTGGTGGACGACGACCTGGCGGCGCTGGAGAACGACCCTGCGTTCCGCGCGCTGAAGGCCGTTTCCGACGCCCGCTACGGGGAGGCCGTCTCCAGGACGGAGGCAGTGCTCTCGTGGAAAGCGAAGACGGCGGATGACCTGCTGCTGGCCGTACACGGAAACACCCAGAACGGAGAGACCGCCCGCGGCGACTGGACGCCGGTGCTGGCGGGGGATGACCGCTGGCAGCTCGAGACCATCCAGAGCGCCGAGCCGGACGGCTACGGAACGTATCGCTGGAGCTACGACATGACGTCCTATCTGCCGGTGGCCGATGCCATGGAGAAGCTGCGGGGCGCGGGCTATCAGAAATTCGTCTGCGGCGGCTTTTCCGCCGGATGCGACATGCTGCTGCGGGCGGTCACGTTTACCGCCGCGCGCTGCGATATGCTGATCCTGCAGAGCCCGTGGATCCCGCTCCTGGAGGAGCAGGCGGAGGCGCTGCTCCGCGCCATCGGGGAGAAAAAGATCGCCCTGCGGATCTTCTGCGGCGCCGATGACGAGGACTGCCTGCCTCTGGCGAAGCAGCTATACGCCGCGGCGCAGCGTGAGGGACTGGACGCGGCCCTTACGATCCAGGAAAACAGCCGCCATCAGTTCCCTGCGGAGCTGTACACGGTACAGGATCTGTGGTAAAGGGAGGGACAGCATGAGCGAAGTACGCGCAAGAGTCATCTCTCAGGAAAAGGGATTGTATCGGATCAGCGACGGAACGGCGGTCAAGCAGGCGTCCGTCTCCGGAAAATACCGGTATGAGGCGCTGACCGTCTCCGACTATCCGGCGGTGGGCGACTACGTCCTGGCCCAGTGGCCGGAGGGCGACGATCCCGCCGTCATCCGCAGCCTCTTCCCCCGGAAGAGCTGCTTTATCCGGCGGGCCGCCGGCAGCGCCAGGCAGGAGCAGGTGGTGGCCGCCAATATCGACACGGTGCTGATCTGCATGTCGCTGAACCAGAACTTCAACCTCCGCCGCCTGGAGCGCTACCTCTCCGTCACCTACGACAGCGGCGCTGCACCGGTGGTGGTGCTTACCAAGGCGGATCTGTGCCCGGATGTGGACGGCATGATCGCCCAGGTGCAGGGCGCCGCTCCCGGCGTGGAGATCCTGGCCATCTCGTCCCTGAGCGGCGACTATGAGGCGGTGTTGCCCTACATTGTCCCCGGTAAGACTGTGGCCTTCCTGGGCTCCTCTGGCGTGGGAAAATCCACACTGATCAACAAGCTGACGGGAAGCGACAGCATGGCTACCGGCGCCATCGGAACGGATGACAAGGGGCGGCACACCACCACCCACCGTGAGCTGCTGGCCCTGCCCAACGGCGCGTTTCTGATCGACACGCCGGGCATGCGTGAGCTTGGCATGTGGGACAGCGGCGAGGGTATCGACGCGGCCTTCCGGGATCTGGAGGAGCTGTCCCACGCCTGCAGATTTTCCAACTGCACCCACACCACGGAGCCCGGCTGCGCCATTCAGGCGGCCCTGGCGGACGGCACCCTGGACGCCGCCCGGTGGAATTCCTTCCGCAAGCTGAAGGCCGAGAACAAGTCCGCGGCGGACAACAGCAAATATCTGGAGGCCAAGCGGGAGAAGTTCAAGGAGATCGCCAAGACCAACAAGGCCGCCAAGAAGAACAGACACGCATAAAATACGATATATCATCAGATGGCAGCAGCCCGGCTTTTCAAAGGCCGGGCTGCTGTTTGCGTATTGTGAGATATCGCAAAGGTACATGCCGAATTTCGTATAAACCGCCGGGAATGTTCCCCTTGAGGGTGGGGAACGGGCATGGTACAATAATAATAGTGTGCCGCGGTGGGATGCCGTGGGAAGAGAGACAGGAGGAGAGGCGTATGAAAAAGCGCGTTATGGGATGGCTGCTGGCGCTGGTGATGGCGGCGACGCTGCTGCCGGTGCAGGCCCTGGCTGCCGAATTGGAGCAGCCGGACGAACTGCGGTGGATGGTGACCTATCGCGACCCGGTAACGGGAGAGATCGTGACCTATGAAGACGACATGGAGGAAGTCGCGGCGAAACCGGCGGACGATGGCGGCATATCCCTTTATGCAGAGGATGACGGTTATCGCTACAATGATTCCTTGCCCCGTTACGGCTATAACATGTTAGCACAGATGGAAAAGGGTTCAGCATTGACGGCTCTTTACCGAGGATTGCTGGCTGCTGCGAAGCGGTATGACGGTACAGGCGAATACGATTCAAGAATGGATGGGATTAAAGGAGAGTACGTTTGGACGGATGACCTGGATGAGGATATTACACAGGATGACGCGTGGCTGGTGATTTGCACAATGCGTAATGACCATCCGGAGTTGTTCTGGGTCAAGTCTGCATATGGCTGTTCGTTGGGTTGGGGTCAGAGTGATGTTTGCTCTGCGGTATATCTATTTTACTATACATATGACACCACGATACAGGCGGCAAAAGCAGATGTTATGAGTGTGACGGATAAGTTCCTGTCGGCGGCTCCTCAGAGCGGGAGCGATTATGAGAAGGAAAAGTATTTCCACGACGCACTGGCGGCGCATATCACCTACAATATCAACGAAATGGATCAGGGCGCTTATACCGCAATGGTGAAGGGTGAAGGAGTCTGCGCCGGTTATGCCACGGCGTTTCAGTACCTGCTGCAATGCGCCGGTATCGAGAGCTTTGTGGTGACCGGATGGGGAAAAGGCGGCTGCCATGCGTGGAATACCGTGAAGCTGGGTGATGACTGGTATTTCGTTGACCTGACGTGGGACGATCAGTCCAGAGTCATCTATACATACTTCAACCGTGGAACGGCATTTATGGAAAAAACACATGAGATCGATGAAAGCAGTAATGTTTCCATAGGTACACTGTATGATTATGATCCCAATAAAGTGACAACACGGTATGAGGATCAGGATGATACTTACCATAAGATCATCAAGAGCGACGGCACGAAGTTACTGGAAGAGCATTTGTATAATGACGATTGGACGGTTATCGATCAGGTAAGCTGCATGGTAGACGGTACCAGACGGCGCTCTTGTGTGAAATGCGGCCATGTGCAGGAAGAACGGATCGCGGCCCCAGGACAGCATACATCGATATTCTGGGACGCCTGCGGCGATTACGAGGTTCAGTACGGATGTCGGGCTTGCGGTGTGACATGGAAAGACAGCCGGTTCAAGTACACACAGCAGGACGAAAGCGTGACGATTGGCGGATTCCTGGGTGATCTGGAGAATATTGTGATTCCGTGCCAGTTGAATGGGCTGCCGGTGACGGCGATTGAGACGGACAATGATGATCCTTTCTGCTCGAATACTGTGCTGAAGACGGTCGCGCTCCTGGATACAGTGCTTACTCTCGGGGCCAGTGCGTTTGAGAACTGTGCCGCACTGGAGGCAATCCTGATCCCCGCCAGCGTGACGGCCATCGGGAACGATGCCTTTGCGCATTGCACCGGCTTACAAGACGTTTATTTCAATGGTACCCCGTCACAGTGGAATAAAATTACCATAGGCAGCGGCAACGACTGCCTGACCGGTGCTACCATCCACTATATTCAGTCCGGTGACCTGAACGGCAGCGGGAGCGCGGCGGACGCCAGCGATGTGCAGTGCCTGTATACCTATTTGACCGGCGGAGGGATCGACGGCGCGCTTGCCCAGCGAGAGACGTTTTTCAAAGCAGTGGCCGATGTGAATGGCGACGGCAATGTGGACGTGTATGATCTTCAGCGGCTGTATGAGACTGTCAGCGGTGTTGTCCCGGCAGCATAAATGGTTTGCTGAACCGGGTCAGCAAAAGAAACAGAGAAGGAGAGACGTATGAAAAAGCGCGTTATGGGATGGCTGCTGGCGCTGGTGATGGCAGCGACGCTGCTGCCGGTGCAGGCCCTGGCTGCCGAATTGGAGCAGCTGGGCGAGCTGCAGCGTATGGTGATGTATCAGGATCCGGTGACGGGAGAGATCGTTACCAAAGAGAGCACCGTGGACGCGTCTGCGGCGGAAAGCGGCATTGCCACATATGAGATCGTTGTAGACACCGACGAAAACTATAACTACAATGATGATGTTCACAGGTACGGACGCGAGGCGCTGGGAGAGTTGGATAAGGGCTGGGCGCTGCAATTTATCTATGATGTGCTGGTGGCTGTTGCGAAGATGTATGAAGGCGATACCCTGAACGGCCAGAAGATGAAATACGATGACGTGATCGGCGGCTATGAGGGTGCATTTTTTCCGGTTTCTAACCTAGGCGTGACAATTACACCGGCTGACGCCTGGCTGGTAGCCAGCACGATACGCAATGACAACCCGGAGATGTTCTGGATCATGTGCGCCGTTGGATGGGATCGCGCCTGTAATGACACGGGTATCTGCTCCTCGGTGGGTATGTATTATTATAAATATGATACGCCCTTTGATGAAATGAAGCAGAGCTTTATGGATGTGGCGAACGAAATTCTGAAGGATGCGCCGCAGAATGGAAGCGACTATGAGACGGAGAAATATCTGCACGACACGCTGGTGGATCATATCACCTATGACAAAACTTATGGCTGGGATCAGGGCGCTTATACGGCGATGGTGGAAGGCCGGGCTGTGTGTGCCGGTTATGCGGCTTCGTTCCAGTACTTGCTTCACTGCGCCGGGATCGAAAGCTTCGTGTTGACCGGCAAGGCAGACAACGGTTCGCATGCATGGGATATCGTCAAGCTTGAGGATGGCTGGCACTTTGTGGATCCTACATGGGATGACGCCGGTAATCAGCTTTCGTATACCTATTTCAACCGGGGAACGGACTTCATGCAGAAAACGCATGAAGTCGACCCGGAGAGAAATGTCCTGGTGGAGATACTGCATGACTATATCTCCGACGAATTTGCCTATGTCATGCAGTTGGACGGAAGCCTTTCCGTGGGAGGCTGCCGGGGAGAGGCGGAGGATCTGGTGATCCCCCGCCAGATGAAAGGCGCGTCGGTAACGACGATCCAAAAAAACAGCCGCTATCTGTTTGGATGGAACAGCAGCATGAAATCTGTGACGATTCCCGATACAGTCACATCCATTGACAGCTACGCTTTCGAGAACTACACGGCACTGGAAGCGGTGTTTATTCCAGCCAGCGTAACGACACTTGTGACAGGTGCATTCAGCGGCTGCACCAGCTTGAAGGATGTCTATTATACCGGCACCGCGGCGCAGTGGCGAAAGCTTACCCAATATAACCGCGATACCTACCTGACCGGCGCCACCATCCACTATATTCAGTCCGGTGACCTGAACGGCAGCGGCAGCGCGGCGGACGCTACCGATGTGCAGTGCTTGTATACCTATTTGACCGGCGGAGGGCTCGACGGCGCGCTTGCCCAGCGAGAGACGTTTTTCAAAGCAGTGGCCGATGTGAACGGCGACGGCAGCGTGGATGTGTACGACCTCCAGCGCCTGTATGAGACCGTTAGTGGGGCTGCATGACAACATAAAAAGAGGACGGATCAAGGCCGGCTCCGCACAAGAAAACACACGGTTTTGCCTGCGCCTATTTGGCTAAAATGCGACCGAAAAAATACCCCCATACGTCAGTATGGGGGTATTTTTGCAGCCGATTTTATCGCAAATATTCATTGGCAAAACTGCATCGCACCGGAAAAGAGTAAATTTTGTGTGGGGTCGCGGCGCGATGGTGAAGGCATGCTGCCGCATGGCAAACCAGCGCAACAATGACATCCACGCAAAAGCTGCCTTTTCCGGCGTGTGTTTTCTTGTGTGGAGTCGGCCAATGATCCGTCCTCTTTTTATGCCTTTTCCATGGTAAACGAGAAGTCATAGGACACCGCCTGGCCCTCCTCAGGCCAGAGGTAGTTGCCGCCTATCTGCTGATAGCCTGACCAGGCTGCCTGGCAGGTGACGGTCACGCCGTTTTCCGTGAAGGAAAAGCTCTCGTAGGGATGGGCTCGGATGTTCTCAAGTATGGCGTCCCGCGCACCCAGATAGCCGAAAAAGCCATCCTGCACTCCGGCATAGGAGAGGGCTGCCAGGATCATCTGCTCCTGATAATGGGAGGGATAGACGGCATGGTTGGTGGTGCTGTACTGAAAGCTGATGGCGGTGACCACGCCGTCTGTCTCGGTGATGATGAAGTCCGGCGTGGGTACCTGAGCGCCCATGTGGATCACATAGGGGTAGTCATCCGCCTGCCATGCGCCGGTGCCGTCCCAGGTGCCGCCGAAGTCGATGCCCTGATAGGCGGCCATGCGGTTCACATTGCCGCAGAACTCCGCCGCTGTGATGTCGCCCCGGTGCGGGGGCAGCTCCGCCAGCACGATGCATAGCAGCAGCACGCCGAACAGCGCGGCGGCATAGGCGCAGGTCAGCACCGGCATGAACCACCGCTTCCGCTGCCGCAGGGACAGCACCGATCCGTCCTCCCAGGGCAGATCGCAGTTCGTGTCGCAGGTCTTGTAGCTCTTCCACAGGCGGATCAGTCGATAGACTGGCAGGCCCCAGCCCAGACCGTACCGCAGCACACCGACGGTGCGGGCCAGGCCGTCACTGTAGGAGAGGCGGCGGTCGCCGTCGTCGGCGGCGACGGACAGGCCCATGAGCCACTTGCCGGGAGTAGTGCCCCAGAGGTGCAGCGGCAGCGGCTCCAGAAACAGCATCCCCAGCAGCGCCAGAACGATACTCAGCACGCCAAAGCCGCTGCCCTGCCGGGCGGGGTTCAGGTGACATACGATCAGCAGAAAGGCGTCGGCCAACAGGGAATACAGCCAGAAGTCCAGCAGTCGGGCGAAGAACCGCCGCCACGGCGCACGGACAGGGGGGATCACATCGGCGGCCAGGTTTTTTTCCTCCGCGGGACACTCCAGCGCGTTCAGATACTTCTGGGCGTCCAGCGTCTGATAGGTGACGCCGTCATCGCGCATGTTCCGGCACACCCGCTCCGACCGGTCGATGTCCTGCCGCTCTGCGCTTAGAGCGACCATATGGCGCTCCAGCGCGTGGAGCAGGTCGTCGCTGCCGCTGTCCAGCGCCTTGATCTCCTCCAGCGGAAGGCGCAGGCTCCGCAGCAGCCGGATACGCTTCAGCACGGCCAGATCGTCATCGGAGTAGTTCCGGTAGCCGTTGGCGTCCCGTGCCGGGGCCAGCAGGCCCTCTGCTTCATAAAACCGGATATTGGCCCGGCTCATCCCGGATAGAGCTTCCATCTCCTTGATGGTCATGGCTTCACCTCCTGGGACTATTGTAAAGGGTAAAGTCCCTTGATAGTCAAGTGTTTTTTGAAAATTCCCGGAATTTTTCTTGACAAATTGGTTTACTCTTGATAAACTGACGATGACGATAGAGTTTATCGAGAATAAACCGATAAGGAGGGAAACCTATGGAGAACATGGAGCTGGGCGAGGTGCAGCTTCGCTTCGCGGAGTTGGTGTGGCACTACGCGCCGCTGCCATCGGGCGAGCTGGTGAAGATCTGCCAGCGGGAGCTGAACTGGAAGAAGCCCACCACCTACACCGTGCTGCGGAAGCTGTGCGAAAAGGGGCTGTTCAAAAACGAGAACGGCCTGGTGTCGGTGGTGATGACCCAGGAGCAGTTCTACGCCGCCAGATCGGAGCAGTTCGTGGAGGACGCCTTTGACGGGTCGCTGCCCGCCTTCATCACGGCCTTCACCTCCCGGAAGAAGCTGTCGGCGGCGGAAGTGGAGGAGATCCAGCAGATGATCGACACATTCCGGAAGGAGGGCTGAGCGTGGATACCTTGCGTCAATTGTTTATCGACTCATTGAATCTGGCGGTGGCGGCCAGCTGGCTGATCGTGGTGATCCTGCTGCTGCGGCCCCTGCTGAAGAAGATGGCCCCCAAATGGGTGCTGTGCGCCCTGTGGGCGGTGGTGGCGGTGCGTCTGGTTTGCCCTGTGCTGCTGCACTCCGACCTGTCGGTCTATCGGTTGGCGGGCGATGCCGTTAACGCCAACGGACAGGTAACGTATTTCGAGGATACAGGCTTCTGCGGCGATGTCAGCTACCGGCCCGCCACGCTGCTGCCCGGCGTGTCGGAGCCCACCGTCACCCCAAGCACGGTGGATGATACCGCGCCGGAGGCTTCCGCGGATGTGGCGGCGCAGCTCTCGACACCGTCACGCTATGTTGACATGAATCTGCCGTCCATCGCGTGGGCCATGGGCATCTATATCATCGTGATGGCGGCACTGGCGGGCTATCTGAGCCTGCGGAGCACGGTGGCGGCGTCCATCCCGCTGGAGGGCAACGTCTACCTGTGCGACAACATCAAGTCGCCCTTCATCCTGGGCGTGTTCCGGCCCCGTATCTATCTGACCTCCGGCATGGACGAGGCGGCCCGGGACTGCGTGCTGCGGCACGAGCGGGCCCATCTGCGGCGCTGGGATCATGTGTGGAAGCCGCTGGGCTTTGCGCTGCTGGCGGTGTATTGGTATAATCCGCTGATGTGGGTGGCGTATATCCTCTTCTGCCGTGACATGGAGCTGGCCTGCGATGAGCGGGTGATCCGGGACATGGCGGCGGAGGAACGGGCCGCCTACTCCCAGGCGCTGCTGGATTGCAGCCAGGGCCGCCGCTGGGTGGCCGCCTGCCCGCTGGCCTTTGGCGAGGTGGGGGTCAAGACCCGGGTAAAGGCGGTGCTGTGGTATAAAAAGCCCGGCTACTGGGTCTCGGTGGCGGCGGTGCTGGTGTGCATCGCGGTGGCGGTGTGCTTCCTGACCAACCCAAAGGGAGCGGGGAGCGAGGAGCCGGATCTGTCCCTGGCCAACTATAAGAATGTGGCGACACTGGCCTATCAGACGGACACCATCACACTGACAGGCTACGCCGGCGATGTGGAGACGACTCCCGGTTATGCCCTGGGGCGGCTGCTGTCAAGCGCCGACTGGACTCTCCTACGGGAGGGCCGGGCTGATGACGGCTCGGATGAGGACTACACCATCCTTGCGCAGGTGGACGACAACACCGCCCTTCGCTTCTATGCCGCCGCGCCGGGGGAGAGTACCGTCAAGATCACTGCCGGTGATGAGAGCCGCTGGTATAACATGGGAGAGATGGGCTGCGCCGATGTGCGGCGGGCCCTGACCCAGACCGACCCGCTGCTGCGGGAATTGGCGGAGCAGGCGGATGAACTGGATACCTTCGATATGAGCTGGGCGGAGGGTGACATACTGTACCCGGACGACGACATCCCCGCGCCGGTGCTGTCCCGCTTCCTGCGGTCGCTGGATTGGCAGCGCGACGAGGGTATGACGACCGAGCTGTTTGAACGGTCGGGCTATCAGCTGGCGGCCCAACTGGCGCTGGGCGACAGCACGCTGGCCTTCTACGAGGTGCCGGATGGGGCGGACGAGGTCGTTGTGATCCACAGCGGCGGCACAGACTACTTCTACACCGTCCTGAACGGCTTCCGCCGCTGGCTGGAGGGCGACGGCCGCTACCTGGGCCGGGTGGATCAGAAAACGGAGACCTATACCTTCGGCAGCTATGAACAGGACGGCGATTCCAGTAACGGCAAGGAGCCCATCGAGTGGCTGGTGCTGGATCGTGACGGCGACAGGGCGCTGCTGCTCAGTAAGTACGCCCTGGACTATCAGTCCTTCATGCCCTTCTACGAGCCGGTGACGGAGCCTTATACCTGGGGGAGCTGCTCTCTCCGCCAGTGGCTCAACAGTACGTTCCTCAACGCTGCCTTCAGTGCCGATGAACAGCGGCGGCTGCTGACCACCACGGTCATCACCTCGCCCGGCAGTCTCCATCGCAGCGACGGCTCTATCACCACCGAGGATCGTGTGTTCCTGCTGAGCAATACGGAGATGTATGCCTACTTTGCCAATGAGGCGGCCACCGCCGCCGAATATACCGCCTATGCCCTGTCGGAGAATCCCTGGCCCGGGAATGCCACAGCACCCGGCCCGGCGGATTGGTGGCTGCGTAGCACCGACGGCAGCGATCACCCCGATGGCGTGTATTCCGGCGGCCGTGTGGGCGAGGGAGCACGTGCCTATGAGGGCGAATATGTCCGTCCCGCCATCTGGATCACCGTGGACGAATAATGCGGAGCAAATGAAAAGCAGAAAGCAGAAAAGCGCCAACGGCGCTTTTCTGCTTTCTGCACATATTCTCCCGCAAATCCCACATACTACCGGAAAAACTGTGAGGTGAAGCAAAATGGAAATGCATCGAACCGGGCGGACGGTGTCCTTTTCCGGCGGCGTCAGCGTCCTGTCCTGGGGCAGTATCGGCGGCAAGCTGGAGGGCCAGGGCCCGCTGGGCACCTATTTTGACGAGATCGAGACGGATTCCTTCTGCGGCCAGGCCAGTTGGGAGAAGGCGGAGTCCATTTTCCAGCAGCGGGCGCTGGCCCACGCCCTGGAGCGGGGCGGTATGCAGGCGGAGGACGTGGATCTGGTGCTGGCGGGGGATCTGCTCAACCAGTGCGCCGCCAGCAATTTCGCCCTGCGCAACCAGCCCTTCAGCGTGGGCGGCCTGTACGCCGCCTGCGCCACCATGGGCGAGGGGCTTTCTCTGGCGGCCATGCTGCTGCAGGGGGGCGCGGCCAACGTGGCGGCGGCCATGACCTCCTCTCACTACTGCACCGCCGAGCGGCAGTACCGCATGCCCCTGCCCTACGGCTCCCAGCGGTGCCCCACCGCCCAGTGGACGGCCACCGCCTCCGGCTGCTGCATCCTGGGCCGCACCGGCGACGGACCCTATCTCACCCACGCCACCATGGGCCGGGTGGTGGATATGGGCGTCAACGACGAGTGCAACATGGGCGGGGCCATGGCTCCGGCGGCCATCGACACGCTGGAGACCCTGTTCCGGGACACCCGCACCACGCCCCAGGACTATGACCTGATCGTCACCGGCGACCTGGGCGCCATCGGCCACAGCGTGGTGAAGGATCTGATGGCCCGGGACGGCTTCGACATGGACAGCCGCTATACCGACTGCGGACTGCTGCTGTTCGACCGGCAGAAGCAGGACATGCACGCCGGCGGCTCCGGCGCGGGGTGCAGCGCCTCGGTGCTGTGCGCCTATCTGCTGCCGGGGCTGAAGAGCCGCCGGTGGAAGCGGATGATCTTCGCCCCCACCGGGGCGCTGCAAAGCCCCACCACCGTGTTCCAGAAGGAGACCATGCCGGCGGTGTGCCACGCGGTGGTGCTGTCGGCAGAGCGATAAGGAGGAGAAGATGGATTATCTGTGGTGTTTTCTCTGCGGCGGACTGCTGTGCGCCGTGGGCCAGGTGCTCATCGACCTGACGAAGCTGACCCCCGCCCGGATCCTGACGGGCTATGTGGTGGCGGGCGTGATCCTGCAGGCGGTGGGCCTCTATCAGCCGCTGGTGGACTGGGCCGGGGCGGGCGCCACCGTGCCCCTGACGGGCTTTGGCTACTCCCTGGCCAAGGGCGTGGCAAGGGCGGTGGCGGACAAGGGCCTTCTGGGCGTGCTGACCGGCGGCCTGACCGCCACGGCAGGCGGCATCGCCGCGGCGGTGGTGTTTGCCCTTGTCATGGCAATTTTCTGCAAACCGAAAGAAAAGCGTTGACAAATACCCTGTGGGGGTATATAATGCCACCATCAAAACATACCCCCAGGAGGTATACGATATGGATTGCTGCCACTGTCAGAAGACGAAGCACCGCTCCGACGAGGAGCAGAAGCGCCTGACGAACCGCCTGAACCGGATCGAGGGACAGGTACGGGGCCTGAAGGACATGCTGCAAAGGGACGCCTACTGTCCCGACATTCTCATCCAGGTATCCGCCGTCAGCGCGGCGCTGAACAGCTTCAGCAAGGAGCTGCTGGCCACCCACATCCGCACCTGCGTGGCGGACGGCATCCGCCAGGGGGACGACGCGGTCATCGACGAGCTGGTGACCACGCTGCAAAAGCTGATGAAATAAGGAGGCGGCGTGATGAAAGAAAAATTTGTGGTGACGGGCATGACCTGCGCGGCCTGCTCGGCCCATGTGGAAAAGGCGGCGGGCGCACTGCCCGGCGTTGACAGTGCGGTGGTGAACCTGATGCTGGGCACCATGCTGGTGGACTATGACCCGGAAAAGGTGACGGCGGAGCAGATCATCTCCGCCGTGGAGAGCGGCGGCTACGGCGCCAAGCGGGCGTCCGACGTGAAGCAGGATGTCCACAAGGAGCAGGACGCGGCCCTGGCGAAGATGCGCCGCCGTCTGGTGTGGTCCATCGTGTGCCTGGTGCCCCTGTTCTATATCAGCATGGGCCACATGATGGGTCTGCCCCTGCCCGGCTTCCTGACGGCCAGCCACCTGACCCATGCCATTTCCCAACTGGTGTTCTGCGTGCCCATCCTGATCCTGAACCGCAGCTATTTCACCGTGGGCTTTACCCAGCTCTTCCGCCGCAGTCCCAACATGGACACGCTGGTGGCGCTGGGCGCCAGCGCGGGACTGCTGTACAGCCTCATCGAGATGGTGCGCCTGGCCGCCGGACAGGTGTCCGGCATGCCGGAGCTGTACTTCGAGTCGGCGGGCATGATCTGCGCACTGGTGACGGTGGGCAAGTATCTGGAGGAGCGCAGCAAGGGCAAGACCACTGACGCTATTTCCGCCCTGCTGGCCCTGGCGCCCGACAGCGCCGTCGTGAAGCGAAACGGCGTAGAGGTCACCGTGGCGGCGGAGGACATCCAAAAGGGTGACATCGTGGTGGTGCGCCAGGGCGGCAAGATCCCCGTGGACGGCGTAGTGGTGTCCGGCAGCGGCTCGGTGGACGAGTCCGCCATCACCGGCGAGAGCCTGCCGGTGGAGAAGACCGTGGGCGACCCCGTCACCTCCGCTACCGTGAACCAGAGCGGCTATCTGGAGCTGGAGGCCACCCGCGTGGGCGCGGATACCACCCTGTCCCAGATCGTGAAGCTGATGGAGGAGGCGTCCTCCAGTAAGGCGCCCATCTCCCGTCTGGCCGACAAGATCAGCGGTGTGTTCGTGCCGGTGGTCATGTCCATCGCGCTGGCGGCGGCGCTGCTGTGGGCCTTCGTGGGCGGCCAGAGCGTGCAGTTCTGCCTCTCCGTGGGCATCGCCGTGCTGGTGATCTCCTGCCCCTGTGCCCTGGGCCTGGCCACGCCCGTGGCCATCATGGTGGGCACCGGCAAGGCGGCGGAGAACGGCATCCTCATCAAATCCGCCCAGTCCCTGGAGCTGATGGGCCGGGTGAATACGGTTGTGCTGGATAAGACCGGCACCGTCACAGAGGGCAAGCCCCGCCTGACCGACTGTCTGGCGGCAGAGGGCGTCACCCAGGAGGAGCTCCTCTGCGTAGCGGCCAGCGTGGAGCAGCCCAGTGAGCATCCCCTCAGCCGGGCCGTCACCGAGGCGGCCCAGGAGCGGCACATCCCCCTGTGCGAGGTGACGGATTTCACCGCCGTCCCCGGCGGCGGTGTGCAGGCGATGCTGCACGGACAGAAAATATTCGCCGGAAACGGCACCTTTATGCACCAGAATGGGGTAGATATTGCACCGTTTTCCGTCCAATCTGAGGCGTGGGCCAACGACGGCAAGACGGTCCTGTACTTCGCCGAGGCGGGGAAGCTGCTGGGTATGCTGGCGGTGGCCGACACCGTGAAGCCCGATAGCGCCGCCGCCATCGCGGCCCTGAAGCGCTCCGGCTGTCGGGTGGTGCTGCTGACCGGCGACAATACCCAGACCGCCAACGCCATCGCCCGCCAGGTGGGCGTGGATCAGGTCATCGCCCAGGTGCTGCCCCAGGATAAGGCCGCCTGCGTGGAGCGCCTGCAGAAGGAGGGCCAGCTGGTGGCCATGGTGGGCGACGGCATCAACGACGCCCCGGCCCTGGTGCAGGCGGATGTGGGCCTTGCCATCGGCGCGGGCACCGACATCGCCATCGAGTCGGCGGATATCGTGCTGATGAAGAGCAGCCTGGCCGACGTGGCCTCTGCCGCCGAGCTGAGCCGGGCGGTGCTGCGGAACATCCGGCAGAATCTGTTCTGGGCCTTCTTCTACAACAGCGTGGGCATCCCCGTGGCGGCGGGCGTGCTGTACCCGGCGCTGGGCCTGTTGCTGAACCCCATGATCGCCGCCGCCTGCATGTCCCTCAGCAGCGTGTGCGTGGTGTCCAACGCCCTGCGCCTGCGGCTGTGGAAGCCGAAAACCAAGCCTGTATCCAGCGCCGCCAACACGGCGGTGACAGAGAATATTGCTGACAATGACAATGAGGAGGAACCGACCATGAAAAAGACCGTGACCATCGAGGGCATGATGTGCAATCACTGCGTGGCCCATGTGGAGAAGGCGCTGAACGCCCTGCCCGGCGTGAAGGCCACCGTGGATCTGGCGGCGGGCACCGCCGTGGTGGAGGGCGACGTGACCGACGAGGCCATCCGTGCTGCCGTCACCGACGCGGGCTATACCGTCAAGGGGATTCAGTAAGAGAGAAGGCGTGATCTCCCTTCTTATTTTGCGAGAAAAGAGGAGCCAAAGGCTCCTCTTTTTCTCGCGGTTGCCAAAACGGGGCAAATGGGGTATACTGGTACCATCTCAACAAAGGATATCATTGTCATATGTTCAAACACATTCTCATCGTTTTTCTGGTCTCCATGGTGCCGCTGATCGAGCTGCGGGGCGCCATCCCCTACGGTGTGCTGTATGGCCTGCCCCTGTGGCTGACGTTTGTGGTGGCTATCGTGGGCAATATGCTGCCGGTGCCGGTGATCTATTTCCTGGCCCGGAAGGTGCTGGTGTGGGGCCAGGATAAGCCTGTCATCGGGCGGTTCTTCTCCTTCTGCCTGCGGAAGGGCGAGGCCGCCGGAGAAAAGCTGAAGGCCAAGGCGGGCCGGGGCCTTTTCTGGGCGCTGCTGCTGTTCGTGGGTATCCCCCTGCCGGGCACCGGCGCATGGACGGGCACCCTGGCGGCCAGCCTGCTGAACATGGGCTTCAAAAAGAGCGTGCTGGCCTGTATGGGCGGTGTGGTGCTGGCGGGCGTCATCATGGGCACGCTGAGCCTGCTGGGCGTGTCGGTGTTCGGAACGATAGGGTAAAAAGAAAAAGGCGGCTTGCCGCCTTTTTCTTTTTACCCCTGAAACATTTCCCGAGCCCGGTGTGTTATACCAGTGAAAAGCTTTTCAAGGAGATCATTTCCATGACAGATCAACAGTTTGCCCTGGCGGCGGAGCGGTACATGGACACCATTTTCCGGGTGGCCTATGGCTATCTGCGCAGCAAAGCGGACGCCGACGACGTGACCCAGGACGTATTGATACAGCTCTATAAGACCGACGCACCCTTCGAGGGCGACGAGCATCTGAAGCGGTGGCTCATCCGGGTGACCATCAACCGGTGCAAGAACATCTTCCGCTCCCCGTGGCACAGGATGGAGGACATCGCCGACTATGAGGCTGCCCTGTCCTTCGAGGCCCCGGAGTGCCGGGAGCTGTTCGACGCGGTGATGGCGCTGGACAAGCGCTATCGCGTGCCGGTGCTGCTGTATTACTACGAGGGCTACTCCCAGAAGGAGATCGCCGAGATGCTGTCCGTCCCGGAGGAGACCGTCCGGACGCGGCTGTTCCGGGCCAGAGGAAAATTGAAAGCAACATTGACGGAGGTACTGCAATATGATTGACCGGAAACTGTTTCAGCAAACCTTCTCCGCGCTGCATGCCTCCCCTGACACACTTTCGGAGGTATATAAAGTGGTACGGAGAAATAAAAGACATCATACGATCACAAAAGGCATGCTGATCGCCGCGGTGCTGGCCATGTGCATCACGGTGGCGGGCGCGGTGGGCATCGCCACGCTGATCAAGGCCGATGTGGCCCCGGCGGACAGTATTACCGATGCCGACCGGAACGCCTTTGACAAGGATACCGTGGGCAGCGACACGCCCCTGGTGCTGGGCAACGACGGCCAGCCCATCAGCCTGCCCCGGATGGAGCGCGCCTCCACCGACACGGCCACGGTGCAGCGCCTGCTGGGCGATTACCTCTGCACCGTGAACGCCACCATGGAGGTGGACGGCTACACCATCAAGCTGAACACCTTCCTCATTGACGAGAACGGCTCCGGCTTTTTGACCTACACCCTGTCCAATCCCAACGGCGTTGAACCGGATGAAAACGGCTACGGCGAGGTGTATACACCCTTGGATCCCTGGCTGATCATCGGCGATGACCCGAAGAGCTTCGACTATATGGACGCCAAGACCTATCTGGACACCGCCGCCACCACCGACACGGAGATGCATTTGGTGCTGTATTTCAGCGACTTCGGCTATTGGCACAAGGGGGATGACCTGATCTTCGCGGTGAAGCCCCAGCGTGCCGGAGACGATCCCGATACGCAGACATGGGGCGGCAGCATCAGCATTTCGCCCATCGCCTATCTGCCTGTGACCACCTTTACCAGCGAAAATGGCAGCACGGTGTCGGTCTCCGCGCTGGGTATGCGGGTGAACGCCCCTGCTGATATCACCAATCAGATCAGCGACGTGAACACCAAAGAGCTGGTGCTGCACATGAAGGACGGCAGCCACTTTGCGGTGGAAAGCGACCGCGAGAACGTCATGAACTGGGTGGTGGGTCTCGGCACGGTGGATGAGAACCACGATGCCAACGGCCTGGGCTTCAGCTTCAACCGGCTGGTGGACGTGGACGAGATCGAATCTGTCACCGCTGAGGGATATACGATGGTCTTCCTGACGCCCTTCACAGGCCTTGAGGATAAGATGCCTGATACGGAGGACATCAACTTCAATTACACCTATACGCGGTGAGGGCCGCGCGGTGACGCGCTGCGGTGTCGTTGATGCGTTGTAGGGGCGGACGACTCTGTCGGCCCGCTGGTTTACGATGGCAGCTCCGATATGCGGCGGGGCGATGTGGGCATCGCCCCCTACGAAAAGTTTACCAATGAATTCCCCCGCCCCATGAAACAAAACCGGCCCCTGGCGCGTTATATCCCACAGAGACAGAATCCCACAGAAGGAGAGCGGCCATGTACACAGAATATCTATCCCAACAGGAGGCACCCCGGGAAGCGCCATCCCGGCAGGCGCCGCCCCCGCGCCGTGCCGCGCCCCGGCGGCGCGATCCCCGGCGGGACAGGCAGCGGCGGATGCTGCTGGCCCTGGCGGCGCTGGTGCTGTTCCTGGCGGGCTTCATCTCCGGCTGCTGCGTGGGCCGCGGCCGCAGCGGCGGCGCTGAAAACGGCGGCGAGGGGAGCGGCACCGGCGGCGTAGGGACTGCCGTCAAGCCGCAGAAGAGCAACATCCCCGCCAGCATCACCCTGCCGGACTATGTGAAGGAGGATCTGCTGCCGGTGAATGAGTACTCCCGCTGCGGCGACAAGCTCCAACGGGTCAACGCCGTGGTGATCCACTATGTGGGCAACCCCAACACCACCGCCTGGCAGAACCGCTCCTATTTCGAGAATCTGGCCACCAGCGGCGAGACCTCCGCCAGCAGCAACCTCATCGTGGGCCTGGATGGCGAGGCGCTGCTGTGTGTGCCGCTGGACGAGGTGGCCTATTGCTCCAACGACCGGAACTACGACACCGTGTCCATCGAGTTCTGCCATCCCGACGCCGAGGGCAAGCCCAACCAGGCCACCTATGACACGCTGGTGAAGCTGACGGCGTGGCTGTGCGATCTGTACGGACTGGACGCCAGGGAGGGCGTCATCCGCCACTACGACGTGACCGGCAAGCAGTGCCCTATGTACTTCGTGCAGAACGCCGCGGAGTGGACGCAGTTCCAGTCCGACGTGGCTAAGGCTATGAAATAGCAGGAATAGCAGAAATAGCAGGAATAACAAAAGAGGCGGCCAAGCCGCCTCTTTTGGGGGTTATAACAAAGATTTCAACCAAAAGCGTTGACAAAAAGCAATAATTACGATACGATTGTTCGTGCAAGGGTATTACATAAACATTGCGGGGCGGTGGCCTGATCTCCTCCGGAAGGAGGTGATATCATGCCTGTCACGTTGACCTTTCATTTGTTTGGATTCGTCTTTACATTGAAGATCAAACGCGAAAACCGCCACCCTGGCCGGTGACGGTTTTCTTGAATAACTAAGAAAATTGATCCTGACAGGTCAACCGCTCTGCGGTAGTACCCTTGCTTATATTATACCGTTTTTCCGTGGATTGTCAAGAGTGGGTGCATGTATCAGTCCTCATACTCCGGGGCCTTGCCCTGGTAGATGTTCTGCATCTCGCGATCCACCTCGTAGATGGCGTCGCTGCACAGCCGCAGGCGGTTGCTCTCCGCCGGGCCCCAGTGCCGGTCGGACTTATACCGCAGCTCGTGCTCCAGGCTGGCCCACATGTCCATGGCGATGGTGCGCAGCTGGATCTCCACCGGCAGCTTCAGCGTCCCCTCGGAGATGACGATGGGCACCTCTACGATCAGGTGCAGGCTGCGATAGCCGGTCTCCTTGGGCTCCTTGATATAGTCGGCCTCGCGGATGACGCGGAAGGACTCCGTCCGGGTCAGCAGGCTCCGCAGATAGTAGATGTCGTCCAGATAGTTGCAGATGACCCGCACGCCCGCCATGTCCTGGATGTGGGCGTAGATGTTGTCGATGGTCAGGTCATAGCCCCGGCGCTTCAGCTTTTTGGCGGCGCTCTCCAGTGTCTTGATGCGGTGCTCGATGTGGTGAATGGGGGAGTGGTCGTACAGGCTGGCGAATTCCTCGTCCAGGATCTCCATCTGGGTCACGGCGATCTTCAGCGCACTGCGGTACAGGTGCTTCACCCGTACCATCCCGGCGGCCATCTCCTTTATTTCCGGCGTCAGCTCCTCGGCGATGGAAATATCCCGCAGCTCGATGCTGCCGCTTTTTTCGATCATCATAGGCGCACTCCTTCTATCCTCATTGTTAAATATTATACTATGTGCGGTCGGGGAACGCAAGTCAATAAAAATTGCCGCTTTTTTCTGTTTTGCACTATTGACAAATGGCAAAAGTTTGATATAATAAATGATGCTGTGCTTCGCAGCGAATTGAATATGCAGTGGTATCGAAGAGGTCATAACGAGCACGACTGGAAATCGTGTTGTCGTCAAAAGCGGCACGAGGGTTCGAATCCCTCCCACTGCGCCAACGGAAAAGTCCCGAAAACACAAGGTTTTCGGGACTTTTTGCTATGCGGATTTGGGGCGTTCACCCTTTATTTCCCCCTTTACAGGTTTCGGACGCCCTTGATGTAGGATTCCATGCGGGCGGCGCTGGCCTGTTTCATCTGGTCGGTGACGTGGCCGTACACGTCCAGGGTGAAAGCTGCCGTTGCGTGGCCCAGGTTTCCCTGTACCGTCTTGATATCATCACCGGAGCGGATAGCAGCCACGGCGTAGCTGTGGCGCAGATCGTGAAAGCGGGCATCAGGGCGGCCGATGCTGGCCACGATCCGCTTGAACTTCTTCGTGACTGTCCAGGACACCAGGTGCCCGCCGATCTCGTTGGTGAACACGTACCCGGCGGGATTGTCCCACAGCTCACCGGCCCGGAGCTGCCAGGCGGTCTGCTGCTTGCGGTGCTGCCGCAGCAGTTCCATGATGGAGGGCGCGGGCGTGATGGTGCGGGGCTTGTCGTTCTTCAAGGGCACAAGTCGGTACTGGCCGCCGGGCTTCTTCTCCCGCTGGAGCTGCTGCTTTATCAGGATCGTACCGGCGGCGAAGTCTACACAGGGCCACGTCAGGCCCAGCACTTCGCCCTCACGCATACCGGTGAACAGCGTCACCGTATACAGCGTTTCGAACTCGTGGCCCCGGATGGCTTCCAGAAAGGCCCGCGTTTCCCGCTCGTCTAAGGGGTGCAGCTCTGGCCGCTCGACACGGGGCAGGGTACAGGCATCCGCCGGATTAAAGCGTATCAGACCGGCGGCTATGGCCTGCTGCAAGGCCTTGTGGAGTACCCCGTGGATGTTCTTGATGGTCTTAGGGGACAGGGGCGCGGCCTCGTACACAATGCGCCCGCCGCGCCTGACAATCTCGCCCGCCTGGTTCCGCTTCGGCACCTGCTGGCCGGTCTTGGCAAGCTGGTTGTAAAACTGCTGAATGGTGGGGGTGTCCAGAGCCTCCAGGCGTACCGCGCCGATGGCGGGCTTGATGTGGTTGGCGATCTGTGTCTTGTAGGAGACCACCGTGTGAGGCTTGACGCCGCCCAGGTAGGTATCTGCTCAGGTGTCCATCCACTGGCCCACCGTCTGTTTGCTGGGGGCTATGTAGGTGCCGCTGTCGATGGACGTCACCACCGCCGCCAGCTTCTGCGATACCTCCCGCTGTGTCTTGCCGGTGATGGTGCGCTGCACCTGCTTGCCGGTGCCTGGATCACGTCCGGCGGTGTACCGCGCCTCCCACCACTCGTATTTCTTGCCGGTCTTTTTATCGACCTTGGTTTTCTTCCTGATGTTGCCCATGCCACGCGCATTTCTCCCGGCCATGGTGAAAAAACTCCTTTCCAAAACGGCCCCGGTATGCTATAATAGGCATACGGAGACCTTGCATTTGTTGTGTGTGGTTTTCCTGCTGTCCCGCCTGTGGCCGCTATCCACGGGCGGGATTTTTCTATACTTGTGATTGTGCCCGAATTGGGCACGGCCCGGCGGCTGCTCCCGCCGGGCTTATTGCTTTTCTTGATCCCGGTCAAGGGTTTCGTCAATCGCCCGATTGATAAAGGCGTTGACGCTTTCCCCCATGGCTTCGGCGTGGGCTTTCAGGGTGTCCTTTTTGCCCTTTGCCATGGTTACATTGATACGATCATAGTTGTTTTTGACGTACTTATTAACGGCCCTCTGGTTGGCCTTTGTAACTGCCAAGGCTTGGCCTCCTTTCTTCGTTATCGCGGTGGCTGCCGAAAAACGCAGCCACCCTTCCAGTGTAGCTATATTATAGTAGAAAAGTATATTGATGTAAATATACAATCTCTACAAATATATTGGCGTAAATATGTTTATAATGTCAATATACATATTGGTGTAAATATGCTATACTAAGACCATAGATTAAGGGAGCGGCCTTAAACAAGCCACGATCGGGCGGCAGACCTACTGGTGAAAAGCCCCTTGAGCGCTCAATACATTCCAGACGCCGCCCAGCTCCCCACATAACAAGGAGGATCACATATGAGCACCAACGAAATGGAACGCAAGGCGCGGGAGCTGCGCCAGCTGCAAGCCCTGATCGAAGAAGCCCAGCAGGAGGCCGAAGCCCTCAAGGACGCCATCAAGGCGGCAATGGGGGACGCGGAGACGATCACCGCCGGGGAGTACAAGATCACCTGGAAGAACGTCACCAGCGCCCGCATCGACACCGGGGCGCTGCGTAAGGCCCTGCCGGATGTGGCCGTAGCGTTCACCAAAGAAACCACCGTCCGGCGGTTCTGCGTGGCCTGATGGCCCGCAATGTGCCCGAATTGGGCACACAGCCCGGCGGCAGCAGCCGCCGGGCGTGGGGTTAGTCTTGCTTATCTTCTGAAATATTGTCGCTACCCTCATTTGCTTTTTTAAGCTTTAGATATTCTGCGTATGCTTCCCACTTTTCAAATTCTCTGTCCATCCGTTCTTCTTCACGTGCTTCTGCCATCTGAGCAAGCTTGTCGGCGTTATAGCGGATATATGAGAAAATGCTCTCTTTGAACGCAAGATATTCTTCAGGAGTTATATAACCTGAGCCGAGTTGCACCGACCCAAATACAATTTTCTTGCCTGACGAATATACGCTGATCTCATAATTTAGCTTTCGCAGTAGATTTTGAAAAGTCGGGTCAATCAAGCCATCGTCTGCAACGTCCTTTGTCCATCCTAATAACCAATCTGGCGTTGTGCACAATGCGCTTGAAAGCGCCTCAAGGCGCTGCATCGGAAGATTTTTTATGCCTCCGGTTTCATAACGCTGTAGCGTAGACTTGCTAATGCCCGCTTCATCTGCTACTTCTTGCAGGCTGAGACCGAGTTCATTTCGGCGTGCTTTCATTCGCTCGGCAATAGCGTCAAGTAGACGTTCATTCCTCATAACGGATGCTCCTTTTCTCTTTAACTTGATAATAGTCCGGGCGGCCCAAATAGTCAACAAAATTTTCAAAAAAGTTGCATTTTTGGGTTGACGGGGCAGTTATCTTGTGGTAGCATCTATTTAATCCCAAATACGCAACACGAGGAGGTGGAATTTTATGAATGCAAATATGCTTCGCGCGAAGATTAAAGAAAACGGCTTGACACAGAAAGACGTATCGGAAAGGATTGGAATGTCCGAAAACTCACTTAGTAGAAAGATTTGCGGCAAACGTGACTTTTCCTTGTCAGAAATTATGACCCTTTGCGCCGTGCTGTCTATCGAACGACCTCAAGATATTTTTTTCAGTTGACGTCCCAAATATGCAACAAACAAGAGAAGTGCAACAGTCAAAATCCCAGGTCGTCCGGCCCGGCGGCCCGGCGGATCAGGCGCGGGAGGGGGGTGAGTTGATGGAGCGAGTAGCCTTGAGCGTGACCGAGGCGGCCAAGCTACTGGGGGTGTCCCCGAAGCTGGTCTATAACCTGTGCCACGCGGAGGGGTTCCCGGCGTTCCGGGTGGGCAGCCGTACCGTGGTGTCCCGCGTGGGCCTTGAGCGCTGGGTGGAAGAACAGGCAGAAAAACAAAGCGGCCTTGCCGTGGGAACATTGTAAAGGAGAAAAGAGTATGGTCAAATTAGCACTTGAAGCAATCGAAGCCGCAAGCTGCGGCTGTACGCTTCGTGACTTCGAGGCGCTTGTGGTAAACACGACGCCGATGATTGAGGAAGCCAGGGAGGATGTAATGAAGATCATCCGGGGTGAAGTCAAGCTGAAAGAAACGGACGACGACCAGGCGGCCCTTATGGGCTATGGCGTTGCCTGCCAGTCCCTGGGCTTCCAGAACGGCTTCCGACTGGCTGTCCGCATGATGGCCGAGTGTATGATGGATTAGGAGGTATCACAATGGAATATCATGGTAACTTTAGCGCAGCCAGCAGACAGGGCGAAAAGGTAGAAACGCGCTATATGTATGCGCCGGGCATCGGTGCAACTCTTACAGCGGCCCCACGCGATCACTGGAGCACCGAAAAGGCCGGCAATGCGGCGGAGGTGGAGGAATACAGTCTGGAAATGGCCCATCTGCTGTTTGAGCAGCTGACGCCGTATAATCAGCATGAGATCATCGTCATGCTGATGGAGCTTGCCAACGACACCGGCGCGGCGGAAGCCGTGAGAGATTAACAGGAGATACTTATGGACGAAAACGAAATGATTATGACCGATGAAGAGCTTATGGTGGCGTGTGAACTCGCTCCCTACAATCGGGAGTCGACACTTATTCCTCTGCTGCTGGAGGCGTCTTGCGCTGCCAAGGTGGCCGCTCCCTATGTCCGACGGCTCAGTACAGTACAGGAGCGGGCGGTCTTTGCGCTGCATTTAATGTACTTGCTGGGCGTCCAGCGCGGCGCAGAGGCATACCGCAGCGCGATCCAGCCGGAGAAAGACGTTTCGTGGCTGCCCTGTATGCAGGACGAAGGAGATACGGAGGACACCATAGAAGAGATTGCAGAGCGCAAAATGACAGACCTCAACGAAATCACCCGCTTATTCGGCTTTAGCTTCTTGGAGAAAGGGGCGGCTATTCTTGTCTGACACAGCGGCCCGGCGGCTTGCCGCCATGCTGACAGAGGCGCAGCGGGCACAGATCGTCCAGCTGGCGCAGATCATCACCAGTCCGGCGGCTGCATCCGCCGGAGCGTGTACGGCCCAGACGCCGGTTAAGTAATCCCGCCCGTGGATAGCGGCCACAGGCGAGGACAGCAGGAAACCACACAACAGATGCAGCGGCCACAGCCCCTAAGGCGCGCGCCCAGGGGAAAGGCCGCTGCATCTTTCCACATCACAGGGTACTTACTATGGCAAAACGTAAAAAGACCATTATCGCCGGGCGTATTCGCAAGACGGTGATCTATACCGCGCCGGAGTCTCAGGACAGCCCGCGAGTACGGGCGGCCAAGTCCAAGGCCACCAGCGCCGCGCAAAAGGCCATGAACGACAAAACGGCCCGCGGGCGGCTTGAACTGCTGCTGGCCTGTAACTTCACCGGGAAAGATTTGTTCCTGACGCTGACCTATCGGGACGGTGACGTACCGGCCACCCGCAAGGAGGCCGTGCAGAACGTCCGGCGGTTCCTGGCTGATCTCCGCAAGTCCCGGCGGCTGCGGGGCGTGAGCCTCCGCTACATCTACACCACCGAGGACAAGCACGGAGACGGGCGGCTGCATCATCATGTCATGATGTCCGCCACCGGCCACGACATGGAGGAAGTCCGCAGCCTGTGGCCCTTCGGTGATATCGTCGACATGGAGCCGGTAGGCTGCCGGGAATACGACCAGTGGGCGGCCTACATGACCAAGGAGAGCGTAGAGGGGCGGCCCGTAGGCGCTCAGATGTGGACGTGCTCCAAGGGCCTGGCACGGCCCGTGGTGGTGTCGGAGTATGTGCCGAACGATACGGCCCTGGGTGTGCCGGTTGGCTGCCACGTCATGGAGCGTGAGGAGCGCATGACGGAGTTCGGCAGCTATCAGTATGTCAAGTACAAAGTCCCCATGAATTACCGGGACGATCACCTATCAGTGCCACAAGGCCGGGGCCTTGTTTCTTACTTGTAGTAAGATATAACTTTAGGAAAGGGTACAGAGAAACACGGCGGGAGGCCTTGCAAAGTCACCGGCCACAGGCTACCATGGAGATAATCAAAAACGCACGGGCGCACGGGCGGCCCGGCGGATGGAGGTGCTACCATGGCTGCTATCGTGACCGCGATCTGCAAGAGTGCACCGGCGGGTGTTTTCGTCGTGTGCCCCTTTTTGCTGCGCTGCGGCCTGCTGTGCCCGACTTGGGCACCGGCGGGCGCGGCATATCCCCCCCTCCCTGCGGCGGCGGGGGTATCGGCCTTGGAGACCGGCCAGAGGGCTTCGTGCACACACGGCGGAAAAATTTTGCGGGGCGGCGGCCTCGCGCATAATGCGCAGCGGGCGCACAGCCAGGACACAGGCACACCGTGCGGCGGCGCTTCGCCGGTACGCTGCGGCCTCTCACGCGCAGGCGAGGCCAGGAAAGCCGCCTGTGGCCGCCTGATGGCGCACACCGCCAACCGGCCAGCTTTGCCCGCCTGAGGGCGTGTGCGGGCGTACAGCGAGCGTAGCGTGGGCGTGCAGGCGCGGCCCCGGAGGGGCAGCCCACCCCCCTGGTCAAAAAGATCACGTCGGCCCGCCGGAGATGCCCCGCTTCCCCTCGGCTGTGCGAAAAAATCCCCCATGCCGCAAAAGGGCCGTCAGAGGCCGCCCAGGGCGGGCGCTGCCGCCGGGTGCTGTGTCTACCCCCGCCGCCACCGGCGGGCGTCTGCGGCCACCAGGAGCCGCACAGGGCAGATGCAGCCGCCGGGCGTCGGTCTGATCTCTGACGCCACCGCCGGGACGCATCTGACCGGCAAAAACGGCCCCATTGACAAATGTGTATTTAGTGTGTATAATAAACTTGCGAGGTGAAGATATGAAACGACGCGATCTGATAAAGCTGCTGGAAAAGAACGGCTGGTACTACAAGCGCAGCGGCGGCGACCACGACATATACACCGATGGAAAGAGCATTGAGCCGATCTCCCGGCAGAAGGAGATCAAGGAAGCGGTCGCACAGGCGATCATCCGGCGGCGGGGCTTGAAATAAGTCCGCTGCTTTCCACATATCATATATCTTTAGGGGGTTACGATCATGAAAATTGTGTATCCTGTGATTTTTACAAAGCAGCCAGAGGGCGGCTATATGGCCTATGTCCCGGACTTGGATATTAACACCCAGGGCGAAGACCTACCGGAAGCTATCGCCATGGCCCGCGACGCCATCGGCTTGGTGGGCATTGATATGCAGGACGATGGGAAGCCGTTCCCCGCACCCAGCGAGCACGTAGACCATGCCGCCGGGGATGTTGTGTCCCTGGTAGATGTTGACCTGTTGGCCTACCGCCGGGCCAACGAACAGCGCACGGTGCGCCGGAATGTGACGCTTCCCTCGTGGCTGAACGCTGCCGCCAACGAGGCCGGGCTGAATGTCTCCGCGATCCTGCAAACCGCCCTCAAGCAGCAGCTGAACTTTTCGTAAGGTCGGGCGGCAAAACACATAGAACAAGGGGGAGAAACGCCGGTGTTTCTCCCCCTTATTTTCACCCTTTAGGCGGAAATGAAAACCGGAACAAAAGGCGGCTGTGTGCCGCACAAAACCGCAAAACAGCCCGTAAAACATATGGGGAGCACGGCATAAAACCGCCTTTTCTAATTCGAATCCCTCCCACTGCGCCAACGGAAAAGTCCCGAAAACACAAGGTTTTCGGGACTTTTTGCTATGCGGATCACAGCTCGGCGCATTTCTCGGAGGTGCATCAGATCGTGTTGTATCGCTGTGCGAAAAAGGAGCGGTTCCCGGTCGGGAACCGCTCCTTATTGTCAACTGATCGACCGGGCTCACGCGCCGAAATACGTCCGGATGGTCTCCATCCGCTGGCTCTGGGCCACCCGGAAGGGGCAGCGGCTGTCGCAGTGGCCGCAGGCGATGCAGTCACCGGCCCGCTTTTCCAACGTCAGATAGTGCTCGCGGGCCAGGTTGTCCCCCTGCATGGCCAGGTCGTAGTACTTGTTGATCAGGGCGATGTCCAGCCCGGCGGGACAGGGATGGCAGTGCTTGCAGTAGACGCAGCGTCCCACCGCGCCGTCCGGCGCCAGACGCCCCAGACAGGCGTAGTCCCGGGCTTCTTCCGGCGCGTCGAAGAAGGACAGTACCTCATGCATCTCCTTCTCGCTGCCGAAGCCCGGCAGCACGGTCATGACGCCCGGCTTATCCAGGGCGTACTGGATGCACTGCTCCCGGGTCAGGGCCACGCCGAAGGGGGATTGTGCCGCATCCAGCAGCTGGCCGCCGCAGAAGGGCTTCATGACGGTGATGGCCACGCCCTCCCGCTGGCAGCGGCGGTACATGTCATAGCGTTCGCTGTTCCCGCCGATGCCGAAGTCACCCTGGCCGTAGTCGTAGGCGGGGTTGATGCTGAACATCACCACGTCCACGATGCCCATGTCCAGCACCTTGTTCACCAGCGCCGGGGTATGGGAGGACAGGCCGATGTGGCGGATGACGCCCTGCTTTTTCAGGTCGAGAACGTAGTCCAGCACGCCGTTTGCCTGATAGGCGGCCAGGTCGCTCTCCTCGTCCAGACAGTGGATGAAGCCCACGTCGATATAGTCGGTCTGCAGCTTCTCCAGCTGCCACGCCACGGATTTTTTGATCTCGTCCAGCTCTGTTGTCCAGCCGTACTCGCCGGAGGTATAGTCCGCACCGAAATGGATCTGGAGATACACCTTATCCCGGATGCCCTGCAGCGCCTTGCCGTAGGCGGCGAAGATGGCGGCATGGCCGCCGGCCATATCGAAATAGTTGACGCCGCTTTCATAGGCGGCGCGGACGGTAGCGATGATCTCCTCCTCCGGCTGCGCGCCGATCACGGACGAGCCCATGCCGATGACGCTGATCTTTTCACCGCCGTGGGGCAGAATACGGTATTCCATAGAAACCCTCCTCGTTTACTTCATCCGGACGCGCCGACCGGTGCGTCCGCCTTACGCCAGAATGTCGGTCAGATCGTCCAGGCCGGTGGCCTGGGTGACCACCACGACGTGGTCGCCGTCCTCGATAGTGGTCATACCGCCGGGGATGATGGTGTGCAGATCCCGGACGATGGCGGCCACCAGCAGGCCCTTGCGCAGGGTAAGATCCTTCAGGGGCCTGCCCAGCACGGCGTGGCTGGAGGCGGTGGCGGTGAAGGACAGCGCCTCCACATGGCCGCCCAGCATCTTGTATAGGCTCTCCACCTTGCTGCCCTCGGCGTTGCCCAGGGCCCGGACATACCGCAGGATCTGGCTGGAGATGATGTCCTTGGGTGAGATGATGGAGTCGATGCCGGTGCTGTTGACCAGCTCCATGTAGTTGGGGCGGGTCATCTTGGCCAGCACCTTGGGTACGCCGCTGCGCTGGGCGTGCATGGCCATCAGCAGGTTCTCCTCGTCCCGGTTGGTGACGGCCACAAAGGCGTCGGTATCCAGAATGCCCTCCTGCTGCAGAAGGGTGTTGTCGGTGCCGTCGCCCTGGATCACCAGCACATGGGGCAGCTGGGCCGACAGACGCAGGCATTTGTCGGCGTCCATCTCCACGATGCGGACGCTGGTGTTGGTTTTTTGCAGTTCCCAGGCCAGATACATGGCGCTGCGGCTGCCGCCCAGCACCGAGACCTTCTTCACCTTCTGCCAGGTGCGGCCCATGTCCTTCAGCATCCGCTGCAGCTCCGGCTTGGCGCCCAGCATGTACACACGGTCGCCCGCGGCGGGGGTGAAGTTGCCGTCGGGAATGATATATTCGCCCTGATGCTCCGCCGCGCAGATCAGCACCTCCGCCTGACGCAGGCGGTGGGACTGGCTCAGGGGCACGCCGCAGATGGTGTCGCTGTCCGACACCTGAAAGCCGATCATGTCGATGCGGCCCCGGGCAAAGGGCTCCACGCTGAAGGCAGCGGGGAAAGCCAGGATCCGGGCGATCTCCTGGGCGGCGGCCAGATCGGGGTTGATGACCATGTCCAGGCCGATCTCCTTTTTCAGCATCTCCTCGTCCCGGCGATAGTCGGTGTTGCGAACCCGGGCGATGGTGTGGCCCGCCCCCAGCTTTTTGGCGATCAGGCAGCACACCAGGTTGATCTCATCCTGGTTGGTGACGGCAATGACCAGGTCGGCAGTGCGGACACCGGCCTCGATCAGCACGCTGATGCTGGCGCCGTTGCCCTCCACGCACAGCACGTCCATGGTGCTCTCCGCCTTGCGCAGGGCGTTGGTGTTGGCGTCCACCATGACGATGTCGTGATCCTCCTCCGCCAGAGAATTGGCGATGGCATATCCCACCTTGCCGTTGCCGACAATGATAATTTTCATAATGATCCTCCTGTGGGGCGTTTTCCGCCGCCACGCTACATATTTTAACACAGCTATGTAAAAAATAAAAGTGGTTTTTCCGGCAGGAAACGGGCGAAATGTCGATTTAAAATGGAAATTGTAAAAAAACTATTAAATTTTATCTTATATCTTGCTAAAAAAACCATTCGTGGTATAATGTTAATTGCCTAAAATTGGAAACTGCACAACCTAAAAGAACGTTAGAGTAAAGGACGGGAAACAATGGATAACCTTACGAAGATCATCCGTGAAGAAATTGGCAAGCAGTATAAGAGCGTTCGCCAGTTTGCTTTTGCGGTAGGTGTTCCCCTTTCCACAGTGAACAGCGCGCTGCACAATGGCGTAGGCGGCTCCAGCTTTGACACGGTTCTGCGCCTGTGCAAGGTGCTGGGCATCAAGGCTCTGGGCGACGACGCCGCATTCTATCTGACGGACGACACCGAAAAGCTGCTGACCCAGTATGCCAAGCTGGATGACTATGGCCGGCATACGATTTCCGCAGTGATGCAGGTGGAATACAACCGCTGCACCGAGCTGAGCAAACCCGATTTGGAGGAGCACAGCAGCGTCAATATCTGACGCAACGTTTTACTTGTGACAGGACAGAAAAGAGAACCGCATGGCTCAGCCATGCGGTTCTCTTTTTGTGTCTTGTTATGCGCTGCCTTACATAATGCCGGAGCGCGCCTTGCTCTCGGCAATGGCGGCGTTCAGCTTCCGGGCCGGATAATACACCAGCAGGCCGAACACGGTGAAGATCACGCACATGCCCAGCAGGATCAGGGCGCAGTTGCGATAGGTGTGACCGTACATGCCGCCGATGGTCTCGCGGATCATGTCCATGCCGTAGTGGAAGGGCATCAGGAAATAGAGCTTCTGGAACAGCATGGGCAGCACATGGATGGGGTAGGAGCCGCCGGAGCCCGCCACCTGGATCACCATGATGATGACGGCGGCGGCCATGCCCACATTGTCCAGGGCGTAGACCAGGCCGAAGTTCATCATGGCAAAATTCAGCGAACAGATGCAGCAGGCCAGCACGAACCGTGCCGGTTCCACGCACTGGATGCCCACGAAGTACAGACAGCCGAAGGCCGTCACCAGCGCCTGGGCCATGCCCACGAAGAAGAACAGCGTGAAGCGGCCGAAGTACCGCTCGACGGCCCGATAGCCCAGAAATTGGGGCTGGGTCACCGGAACCTTGATCATCACCGCCGCCAGCAGCGAGCCCACGAACAGCGCCAGCATGATGTAGTAGGGGGACATGGCGGAGCCGTAGTCGCCGATCTCGTAGGCGATCTCCGTGTTCATCTGCACCGGGGAGGCCAGATAGTCGGCAATGCCGTCGGGGTTGTTCTCCAGCATGTCCATGAACTCCCGGAAGGCGGCGCTGTCGGTGATGCGGCGGACGTCGGCCTCCATGTCCGCCAGATAGCCGGACACGGTGTCTGCCAGCGTGGCACCTGCCGCCAGGGTGTTCTGGGACTGGGCCAGGGCGTTGGCATAGCCGGTCAGGGTGCTGGACAGGCCGCTCAATTTGCCGGAGCCGCTTTTCAGCAGCTCCTGGATGGAATCCAGGGCGGCCAGGGCCTTGTCATTCTTGTCGTGGATGAAGTCGTTGACCTTGTCGTTGGTCTCCAGCGCCGCCGCCCGGACGGTCTGGCGTACCTCCGCCAGCTTGTCCAGCAGCGCGTCCTTTACGGCGGAGTCACCGAAGTTGGCGATGTCGTCCCGGAGCTGGGCCAGCTTATCCACGGCGGCGTCGATCTTGTCCGCCAGCTGGGGCGCCTGCTCCTTCAGGCTGATCAGCCGGGCGGTCACGTCGTCGATCTGCTGCAGAAGCTGCTGCTGCAGCAGGGAGGGATCCTCCGCGGTGCCCCAGCCCCGCAGCTTGTCCTCCAGATCGGTCAGGCTCTTGTCGATGGCGTTCAGGATATTCAGCACGTCATTGGACGCGCCGTCCGCCGTGTCGGAGCCGCCGCTGATGATGTCGCCCACGCCGCCCACGGCGTTGGACGCGCCGATCAGCACGCCGTTCACGTCATCCACTGTGACGGCGGAGGCGGTCAGCAGGTCGTCGGCGTTGTCCATCACGTCCTCCAGCGACCGCAGGATCTTGCTGAGCTGGTTCATCTGCCACTGGGCATCCTGCAGCTTCTCGATAAGGCCGTTGGCGATGTCCTCACTGTCCAGGCCCAGGGCCTTGAACACGGAGCTGGCGGTGGTCAGGGCATCGGCCACCTTTTCGATGATGGTGTTGTTGATCTCTTCCTGCACGGCGGTCTTGGCCTTGCCGGTGATCTTGGGGGCGATGGCGTTCTTTTTCTCGTTTTCATAGTACTGGATCTGGGGATGCTCCAGCTCGCCGTCCAGCAGGCTGACGAAATCAGCGGTGAACTCCGCCGGGACGATCAGCGCCGCGTAGTAGTCACCGGCGTACACGCCATCCAGGGCGGTCTCCTGATCCTCCAGAAAGACCCAGCCCATCTGGTCGTTGGTCTGCAGGCCGTCCATCACCAGTGAGCCGATGTTCAGCTGCAGGCCCAGGATCTCGCAGCCCTCATCCTCGTTGGCCACGGCCACCTTGATGTTGCCGGTGGAGGCAGGGCCGTAGGGGTCCCAGTTGGAGAGAATGTTGAACCATGCGTACAGGCAGGGCACCAGGCACAGGCCCATCATCACCACGACGGCCACCACGCTGGCGGTCAGCCGCTGCCAGTCGGCGCGGAAAACGCTCCATATGCGCTTGATCATTCCTCCACCTCCTTCCGGGAAGGCTCCTGGGCCGCCTGGGTCTCCAGATCAGCCGACAGGGCTTGCAGCGCCTGTGCCAGCCGGGACAGATCGGCGGCCATCTTCTGGGGATCGGACTTCAGGATGGCGTCCATATCCAGGGGGATGGCGGCGGGGCCGTCCACCGCCACGGGGCGGGCGCCCTCCTTCGGCATGGGCAGGGTGACGGCGCGGTGATCGCTCTCCGCGGGCGTGGGCTGAACGCCCTGCGCCTCCTCCTCTTCGGCCAGCTCCTCGCCCTTCCACTTCAGCAGTTGGGGCAGGCGGGCCGTGCGGCTGAGCTGGGGCAGGGCGATCAACTGGCCCAGCGTCTCCTGCTCCTCCTGGGTGATGTCCCGCAGCTTCTTCTGCAGCTCATAGTCCATGTACTCCACGCCAATCAGGTACGCCGACAGGGCGAACATGGACAATATCCACAGGATCAGGGTAAAGACCCGGTTGCCCTCCGCCAGGAACATCAGCAGCAGAAGGCCCACGGTGACGATCACCAGCGCCCGCATACCGGTGCGGATGCGCTGCTGGTTGGCTTTGTGCAGGGCGGCCACTGCCTCCAGCAGCCGGTCATAGAGCTGATGGTACTTTTCTTCCAGAGTCATAAAGCGGCACACCTCCTCAGAACAGCTCAGTCTCTTCCAGCTTGGCCTCCATGAAGTGGTTCAGCCCCATGAAGGGCCGCCGCACCAGCAGGCCGATGATCAGCGCCGCGGCGCAGAACAGCAGCAGGAAGAGAAGCTGCGTGACGTAGTACTCGCCATACAGGCCGCAGATGCACTCGCGCATGGCGTCGATGGCGTAGGGGAAGGGGAAGAAGCGGTAGATCTTCTGATAGACCTCCGGCAGCAGCTCGATGGGGAAGGTGCCGGAGGAGCCGGCGATCTGCAGCACCATGACCACCACCACGATAGCCTTGCCCACGTCGCCGAAGGACAGGGCCAGGGAGTAGATCAGCAGGCTGAAGGTCAGGGCCGTCAGCGCGCCGGTCAGGTACAGCAGGCCCGGATGCAGGCATTGGATCTTCAGCAGGAACAGGTCGCCGGTGATGATGACCGCCGCCTGGATCTGGCTCAGCAGGAAGAAGATGATATATCGGCCGAAGAACAGCTCACGGGGCTTGGGGTCGATCAGACCGTCCAGCCGGGCGTGGGGCTTGATGATGGCCACCAGAATGACGCCGCCCACCCAGATGGCCAGCACCGTATAGAAGGGGGCCATGGCGGAGCCGTAGTTCTCGATGGGATAGATGGGGGTGACGGTGGTCTGCACCATCTGGGAGAAGTACTGGCCGTACTCCTCCGGGTCGCCGCCCAGGATCTCCAGCAGAAGATCCAGATATTCGCTGTCGGTGAGATCCTGCAGCTTGTCAACCAGGTCGGACACCGACTGGGACAGCCGCTGGGCGGCGGGCCGCAGCAGCTCCATGGTCTCGTCCAGGGCCAGCGCCGTGTTGGCCAGGGCATTGCGGACGGCCCGGGCGTCGTCGGCCAGATCCTTCACATTGCCCACGGAGGCGGTGATCTGGCTCATGACGTAGTCCAGATCCTGCCGCAGGTCGTCGGCGGTGGGCAGCAGCTTGCCGGTCAGATCGCCGATGGCGGCGATGATGTCCCGGCAGTCCTTGATGGCGGTCTGCAGATCGTCGTTGTCCGGCAGGGCGGCCAGACGGCTCTGCAGGGCGTAGCACCTGTCGGCGATGTCACGGGCGATCCGGGCGGCCAGATGGCCGGGGGACTGCTGCTCCAGCCGGTCGGCCCAGGCGGTGAGCTGATCGCCCATCTGCCCCATGGCGGCGGCAGCCTCCTCGATGGCCTGGCGGGCCTCCTCCAGCTTGCTGTCGTCCATGGCGGCCTGCTGGATCTTGTCCAGGGCCCGCTGCACCTTCTCCAGGGCGGCGTAGATGGTTCGGTCGATCTGGGCCACGGTCTCCAGGATCTTGTCGCCGTCCGGCAGCTTGTTGTTGATGTCCTGGATGATCTGGGCCAGCCTGCCCGCGTCGATGTCCACGGTGCTGTTGCTTCGGGCGGCGTCAAAGGCGTCCATGGTGGCCCGGCAGCCCGCCAGCAGATCCTGCACCTGATAGAACAGGCCCTTCACCGCCGTCTCGGGATCGTCCGCCGTCAGGTCGGCGGCCAGCAGGTTGGCCTGGGTCATCACCCGGCCGATGACCACCTCCAGATAGTTCTCGCTGATGGAGCGCTTCAGACTCTCCACCGCGGTGTCGGTGATCTTGGTGGCCACGGCGTTCTTCTTGGCGTTTTCATAGTAGGTGATGGTGGGCTTGCCGGTCCACTCCGTCAGCATGTGGTACATCTTATAGGAGAAATCCTTGTCGATGACCACCGCGGCGTAGTAATCCCCGGCGTATACGCCGTCCTTGGCCTGCTTTTCGCTGTCCACCACGACCCAGTTGATGCTGGTGGCCTCCCGCAGGTCGTTGACCACGTCCTCGCCCTTGTTGACGTACACGCCGTCCTCGTCGGTGTAGCCCTTGTCCAGCGAGGCCAGGGCGATGGAGATCCCGCCGGTGTTGCCGTAGGGATCCCAGTTGGAATAGATGTTCAGCCATGCGTACAGGCTGGGCAGCACGGCGATGGCTACCACCACCGCGCAGGCAAAGAAGCATTTGCTCAGCGTTTTGATGTCGGTTTTGAATACCGTCCAGATATTGCGCATAGTCCCTCCCGATGCCACACAGGGTGATAATTCTACAATTTATCATTATACAGGAGCGGTTTGGAAAAATCCACCTTTTTTCACGGCTTTTTGACAAAAGAATACTCCGGGGGGGGGACGCGCGAAATTTGTCGAACTATTTTGCGTCGCAAAGTATTGAAATACAAAAGTATCTATGCTATAAAAGATAAGGAAAGGGGCATGATGCCAGTGGCCAGGGATACGTCACAGAGCAACTACCGGCGGGGCGTCATGTCGCTGGTGATCCTCTCGCTGCTGCGGGAGGAAAACATGTATGGTTATCAGCTCTGTCAGGAGATCGCGCGGCTCAGCGGCGGGCGGCTGACCATACAGGAAGGGTCGCTGTACCCGGTGCTGTACCGCTTGCAGGATCAGGGCCTGATCTCCGAGGATCGGGTGCTGGTGGGCAGACGCATGACGCGGAACTACTACCATCTGGAGCAGGCCGGACGGGAACGTCTGACGGAGATGCAGGCGGAGTATGAGGAGATGACAGCGGGCGTTTTTGCCATTATCCACAGAGAGGAGGCGGCGCGATGACGGATAAGATTATTCGCCGTTACTGCCGCGCTGTGGGCAGCTATCTTCCCTGTTCCGTCCGGCAGAAGCGGCAGATCCTGCGGGATCTGCGCCAGCGGTTGGAGGAGTATCGCGGCGAGCATCCCGGCGACGCCGTGCCGGAGACACGGTTCGGTACGCCCCAGCAGGTGGCGGCAGGCTATGTGGATGACATGGATACCACGGAGCTGCTGCAGGCGCTGCGCTACCGGCGGCGTGTGACGGCGATTGCCGTGACGGGTGTGCTGACGGCGCTGGTAATTCTTACGGTGACCCTGTGCATTCAGCTGCACGATTATCACCAGTCTATAGATGGCTGGAACACTATGGTAATTATGGAAAAATAGAAGGGGATATAAAATGAAGAAGATAGTGACTCTGCTTCTGACTGTGATGATCCTTTCACTGATGACTGTACCGGCGTTTGCGGCAGACCGCAATGTGATCCATTATGAGGATGGCAGTTATAGTGTTGTTACCATTGAGCCTGATCAACAAAGCGTAACACGAGCTTCGACCATAAAGTCGGGTACAGTAAAGTATGAGCATTACAGTGCCAGTAACGAGCTTGAATGGGTGATCTCATTTAAAGCATCCTTCAGCTATAACGGCTCTACCTCCACATGTATCTCGGTGAATATCCCGGTGGTGACCATCTACAACAGCAATTGGAGTGTGGTTTCCCAGACCTCCTCCAAGAGCGGTAATACTGCTACGGCGAATATCACCATGGGATTGAAGCAAATTATTGGAACCTCGAAAGTGCCTATTACTCTAACGCTTTCCTGTGATAAAAACGGCAATCTGTCCTGAGGTTGAAAAATGACCGGCCATCTGGCCGGTCATTTTTCAATGCTTCAATGCAAGCAGCTCTTGACATCCTCCAGGGCGCTGTCCATGGCCTTGCCCATGCGTTCCATGGTGCGGCTGACGGCGCGGCGGGCCTTCCGGTCAGAGGACATGCGATCCACCGTGGCGCCGGCCACCATGCCCAGGCACAGACCGCTGACGAATGCGGCGATTTTCATATTTCATCCACTCCTTTTTTATCGTCTGGCGTCAGTTTGCCCGGAAAAAGGGCGAAAAACACGGGGCATTACTTGCCAAAACAGGTGCGGAATGGTACAATAACTTGATGATAAAGCCACAAAATGGTACAATAATTTGTTGATAAATCTGTGACCAAAGGAGTACCCGCCATGTCCATCGAGAAATTGCAGGCCGCCATCCGGGAGCGCAAGACTCCCATCGCGCTGGGCCTTGCCCCGGAGATCGGGAAGATCTCCCCCAAGATCGTGAAAAATTTTGAAGAGATGTTCGGCCCCGGCCTGATGGCCAGCGCCGAGGCGCTGCGGTTCCACGCCTGCCAGGCCATGGACGCGGCCCAGGGCAAGCTGCCCGCCGTGGTCATCAGTGCCGAGCACTATCTGCGCTATGGCATGATGGGCGCGGACGTGCTGAGCAATCTCACCGGCGCGGCGTCGGCCCGCGGGCTGTACGCCATCGTGGACTGCCGCACCACCCGGCCTGAGCTGTGGCTGTCAAGCCCCATGGCGGGCGACGGCTTTACGGTGATGCCCTATGTGGGCGGCGACTGCGTGCCCCAGGATACGGACAAGGCCGTCTTTGCCGTGGTGCGCACCGCCAACGAGAGCTCCGGTGAGGTGCAGAACCTCATCGCCGGCGACCGGCCCCTGTACGCCGCCGTGGCCCAGCAGATGGCCCGGAAGGGCGCGGCCCTGGTGGTGGAGACCGGGTACAGCCTGGACGTGAAGGAGGTGCGGAAGCGGGCGGGCAGCGCCTTCCTGCTGCTGCCCTACTGCGATGGACAGAACGCCCTGCCCGCCTTTGACGACCTGGGCCACGGGGCCATGGTGGTGGACTACGCCCTGCAGTACAGCGGCGACGTGGACGCGGCCATTCAGGAGATGAAAGCGTGGGTGAACGTACTGTGACAACGGTTTATCTTGTGCGGCATGCCGAGGCGGAGGGCAACCTCTACCGTATTGCCCATGGCCAGTATAACGGCCTGATCACCGACCGGGGCTATCAGCAGCTCCATGTGCTGAAAAAGCGGTTTGACGATGTGCACATCGACGCGGTGTACAGCAGCGACCTGTTCCGGGCCCGCACCACCGCCCGCGCGGTGTACGAGCCCAAGGGACTGGAGCTCCATCTGGAGCCCGCCTTCCGGGAGATCCACATGGGCTGCTGGGAGGGACGCCCCTGGCAGGAGCTGAACACCGCCTATGAGGAGCAGATGTTTTACTTCAACCGCCAGTTGGACAAGTTCCATGTGGAGGGCAGCGAGACGGCCCAGCAGGTGCTGGATCGCTACATCCCCGCATTGAAGCGCGCAGCGGCGGAGAACGACGGCAAGACCATCGCCATATTCAGCCACGGCGCGGCCATGCGGATGGTGCTGGGCACGCTGAACGGCCTGCCCCTCTCCCAGGTGGGCGAAACGCCCCACGGCGACAACACCGCCGTGTCGCTGCTGGAGATCGACGGCGACGATATCCGGGTGGTGTACATGAACGACAACAGCCACCAGGTGGAGGCGGGGCTTTCCACCTTCGCCAAGCAGACGTGGTGGCGGGACAAGCGGATGATGAGCGGCGGCCAGTACTATAAGGATATGGACGAGGCCACGGCGGCGCGCTTCGGCGTTCCGGCGGAGGGCAAGCGCATCGCCGTGTGGTTTGAAAACGAGCCGGTGGGCGCGGTGACGCTGCTGCCGGACAGGGCCAGCGACGCGGGCTGGATCGGATTTTACTACCTGGAACCCACCATGCGGGGCCGCAACTACGGCATCCCGCCCCTGGGGCAGGCGGTGCAGTTCTACCGGGAGCGGGGCATCGACCGGCTGCGGCTGCGGTGCGTGGACGAGCAGACGAGAGGCTTTTTCGCCCATTACGGCTTCTATCCCCTGGAGGGCGACGTGATGGAGAAGTATATCGGCTATGAGCCGCGGGAGATCGTATGGTAAAGGGAACGGAATTTTTGCCGGTGAGCCGGGACGAGATGATCGGCCGGGGCTGGTACTACTATGACTTTCTGGTGGTGACGGCGGACGGCTATATCGACCATCCCAGCTTCGGCAGCGCCATCATCGCCCGGCTGCTGGAGGGCGAGGGCTACCGGGTGGCGGTGCTGGCCCAGCCGGACTGGCACGACGCCGAGGCCTTCCGTGCCATGGGCAAGCCCCGGTACGGCGTGCTGATCGGCGGCGGCAATCTGGACTCCATGGTGGCCCACTATACGGTGGCCAAGCGGCGGCGGACACAGGACCTGTACAGTCCCGGCGGCAAGCTGGGCTTCCGGCCCGACCGGCCCACCATCGTGTACGCCAACCGGGCCAGGGAGGCATTTCCCGACACGCCCATCGTCATCGGCGGCCTGGAGGCGTCGCTGCGGCGGTTTGCCCACTATGACTACTGGGACGACAAGGTGCGTCGCCCCATCCTGTTTGACGCCCCCGCCGACCTGCTGGTGTACGGCATGGGGGAGAGCGCCACGGTGGAGATCGCCCGCCGTCTGGCGGCGAAAACGCCGGTGGGCGACATCACCGATGTCCGGGGCACCGCCTGCATCGTCACCGATCCGGCGGTGTGCCGGTATCATGAGGTGACGTGTCCCTCCTTCGAGGAGGTGCGGGACGACAAGACCGCCTACGCCCAGGCCACCAAGGTGCAGTATGACGAGCATGACCCCATCCGGGGCAAGGCCATTCTGCAGCAGTGCCAGGGCCGGTGGCTGCTGGTGAATCCGCCCCAGCGTCCCCTGAACCGCCAGGCGCTGGACAGGCTCTATGACCTGCCCTTCACCCGCGAGGTGCATCCCATGTACACCGAGGGCATCCCCGCCATCGAGGAGGTGCGGTTCTCCATCTGCCACAACCGGGGCTGCTTCGGCGGGTGCAACTTCTGCGCCCTGGCCTTCCATCAGGGGCGGATGGTCACCTCCCGCAGCATCGAGTCGGTGCTTGCGGAGGCGGAGCTGCTGACCCACGATCCCAGGTTCAAGGGCTATATCCACGATGTGGGCGGCCCCAGCGCCAACTTCCGCCACACCTCCTGCCGCCAGCAGAAGGAGCACGGCATGTGCAAGGGCAAGTCCTGCCTTGCGCCGGAGCCCTGCAAGAATCTGGACGCCGACCACAGCGAGTATACGGAGCTTTTGCAGCGGATGCGAAGGATCCCCGGCATCAAGAAGGTGTTCGTCCGCAGCGGCGTGCGGTATGACTATATGCTGCAGGACAAGAACAAGGACTTTTTCAAGGAACTGGTGGATTATCACGTCAGCGGCCAGCTGAAGGTGGCGCCGGAGCACTGCGTCAGCAGCGTGCTGGACTATATGGGCAAGCCCCATTTCGACGTGTTCCTGAAATTCTGGCGGCAGTATCAGAAGCTGAACGAGTCCGACGGGCGGGAGCAGTATCTGGTGCCGTATCTCATGTCCTCTCACCCCGGCTGCACCCTGAACGACGCGGTGGAGCTGGCGGTGTTCCTCAAGCGCACCGGCCACCAGCCGGAGCAGGTGCAGGACTTCTATCCCACGCCGGGCACCATGTCCACCTGCATGTACTACACCGGCATCGATCCCCGCACCATGAAGCCGGTGTATGTGGCCCGGGATCCCCATGACAAGGCGCTGCAAAGGGCGCTGCTGCAGTGGGGCCGGGGCGACAGGCGGGCGCTGGTGATCGAGGCGCTGGAGAAAACGGAGCGTACCGACCTCATCGGCTTTACACCGGACTGCCTTATCCGCCCGGTGAAGGGGGAGAAGTACTTCAGCCTGAAGCCGGAGGAGCGGCAGCAGCCGCCCAAGAAGAAAAAGGACGGCCGTCCGCCCAAGCCGGAGGGCACCGTTCATCGGGGCCGCCGCACCGACGGCCAAAAGGGGAAGATGTCCCCCAAGAAGAAGGCTGCCTTTGCCAAGCAGCGGGCGAAAAAGACGAAATAAGATGCGAAAAACACCACCCATCCGGGTGGTGTTTTTTGCGTATGTGTTGGGTCATGCGGCGGGGGTGTCGGCGGTTTCGTCCGGCTGGGGCAGGTCGTCGGGGACGGTCTGCGCCGGGGCGGCGCCGCGCTCCAGGCTGTAAATGGGCTGGGCGATCCCACCGGCTGCCGCGTAGCAGCGCACCGTCACCACATCGCCTGTGTTCAGCAGGATCAGCTCCGGCGTATCCACGGCCTTTCCGGTGTACCACGCGCCGTCGATGCACAGATAGTACACGGTGTTGCCGTCCATGACGGCGCTGCGGATATCGGTGATGGTTCCGGTGTGGGTGTCGGTCAGCGCCAGTTGATCCTCCGGCAGGGTGCTGTCCTCGGGCTTGATCAGGCCGGAATTCAGCAGCATCTGGCGGTAGTTGGTCTCGCACTCCGCCACGGTGGCGCCGGTGGCCACGATCTGATACTGGCTGACGTTGACCATGGCGTACATCTTCACCAGGCCCGCCGCGTCTTTCAGGGCCATGAAGTAGGTGGGCTGCTCCGCCACGTTCAGCAGCAGGGGAAAGGTGGCGGTATATTTCATCTGCTGCACCTGGCCCTGGGCGGATTCCATGGCGGAGTACTCCTCCGCGCCGGCCACGGCGTAGAACCGGGTCTCCTTGGTGCGCTGGTTGGACAGGATGAAGCCCACGTTGGACTCGTCGGACACCACGGAGGTGATGCCGGTGTACATATACACATCGTCGCCGATGGCGATGTAGTTGTAGCCGTCGGTGGTGACGGTCACCTCGCGCTGGCCGAACAGGGAGTTCCAGAAGCCGTTGATATAGGCGCCGTGATAGTCGTACTGCTGGATGATGAGGTCGGCGGTGTAGACGTGATCCACCCAGGTGGGGATGTCCGCCACGCTGTAATACGCCGTTTCGCCGGTGACGGCGTTCACCAGCACCGCGCCGGTGATGTCCGTGCCGCCGAACAGGCCGATGGTGCGGTCAATCCGGGGACAGACCCACCAGGGACGGCCTTCCTCGTCGATCTCGAAGGCGGGCTCGTCAAAGAGATAGGTGGGGTAGTGGAAGCGGAGATAGCGGTAGAGGTTGCGGCTGAAATGCTCGGCGGGGGTGTAGCGGATGCCGTCCTGGAGCCGCACCACCTCCACGTTCTGGGTCACCATGTCGATGATCAGATAGGCGGGCAGGCCGGAGGCGCGGTTGTTGAGCCACTTGATGATGTCGCCGTACTGCAGGGTGGTGACCCGGACGGGGCGGCCCTTGTAGTTGATCTGGGTGTAGTTGTCGGCCACCTCGAACTGGGACACCATGTCCGCCAGCTCGCCCAGCTTGCGGTTGCCCAGCTTGGCGGCGCTGTCCTTATCCAGCATGGGGATCTGGTCGAAGGAGATCTCCTCCACCTCGGCGGCGAAGTCGCCAGTCTCCACCGTCAGGAGATCCCGGTAGCTGTCGGCCCGGAACACCTGCCAGCCCAGGGCGCTGCCGATCAGCGCGGTGGCTATCAGCGTGACAGCCAGCAGCAGGGGGATCAGGCACTGCTTTTTCAGGAATTTGAAATAACCCCTGGCGCCGCTGCCCTGGAAGCCGGAGGTCAGCACGGCGCACAGGCCGTATACGCCGCACACCAGCAGGGCGAAGACGTAGAATTCCGGGGCCTTCAGGTTGATGGGGGGCAGGGCAATGTAGAAATACGCCGCGGCGAACACCAGCGTGATGGCCAGGTTCAGTACCGTGCGGCCAAAGGGGGTGCCGACGGCTTTGCGGGGCTTGGGGGCATGGCCCTCCCGGTGGAAGGGGTTCTGGCCCTTGAAGCCCTGAAAATTGGGGTCGTTCCAGTTGGTATTCATAGGTGCTCCTTTCTGGGGGCATTTCGCGCCCCGGCGCGAGGTACTTTTGGCCGCTGTCCCAAAAGTACCCAAAAAGACAGCTTGAAACCGCAGGTTTCAAGACTTCCTGCACGCTGTTTTGCATTGTAAATTTGCAGCCTTTTACCACGCGTTCACAGGACATTGCTGTTGTCATTCCATATGACGCATTGACTTTCCTCTTGCGCCGCTGCCGCTCATGCTCCCAACGGTAGAACCCAAAGCGTTGTTCGGCGCAGGCATCAGCGGCAGCGGCGCTGATGAAGAGACAATTCGATGACGAAACGTAAACAGATATCTCCCGCGAACGTGCGGCAGGCAGTTTCAACTTTATACAGTGTATAGCGCGCCGGGAGGTGAAGGAACCGGAGGTTCCTTCCGGTGCTTTTGCCTACTTTTGTCACTGTTGACAAAAGTAGGTCGCTCCGGGGAGCGAAACTCCCCATCGATATCTCCATTATACCCTACCCCTCCCCCTTTTGTACAGCAATTTCAGCCCTGCGATTTTGTTTTTCTCCCATTTTTGCCGCAATTTCAGATTGCGTGGGGCGTTCATAAATTGTTTACACAAAACGTCAAAGAAAGTCAAATTTACCTATTGACATTATGGGCAGGCAGGTGTATCATACGGACAAAGGTCAAAGAAAGGCAAAGTCAAACAAAGGAGGACGAGGAAATGGGTATCTCGGATGTGATCGCCAGCTTTATCCAATCGGCATTGGAGGAGACGGACGGTGTGCTGGAACTGCAGCGCAGCGATCTGGCCCAGCGGTTCAACTGCGTGCCCAGCCAGATCAACTATGTGATGTCCACCCGCTTCTCCCCGGAGCACGGCTACATTGTGGAGAGCCGCCGGGGCGGCAACGGCTACATCCGGATCACCCGGGTGCGGACAGACCGCAAGACGCTGCTGATGCACGTCATCAACTCCATCGGCGATGAGCTGGACGCCGCCAGCGCCCGGGCCATCGTGCAGAATCTGGTGGACAGCGAGGCCATCTCCGCCGAGGCGGGCCGGTCTCTGCTGGCGGGAACCGGCGACCGGGCCCTGCACCGGGTGGACAAGAGCTGCCGCGACATGCTGCGCTCGGATATTTTCAAACAGGTATTGATCCATTTGGTTTGATTTTCCAAAAGGAGGTTATGATTTATGAAATGTGAACGTTGTGGCCAGAGAGAAGCCACTTTCTATTATCAGAGCAATATCAACGGCAGGGTGACACAGGTGCATCTGTGTCCCGAATGCGCGTCGGAGCTGGGCTATACCAGAGGAATGAGCAACAGCTTCCGTTCCTTCCGCCGCAGCTTCTTCGATCCCTTCTCGCTGCTGGAGGATTTCGGCATGCTGTCCAACCGCATGACCGAGTTCCCGGCACCGCTGGAGGAGGCGGCCCGCGCCGCCGCCGGCATCGAGGACACCGCCGATACCCCCGCCGGACTGGTGGGCCGGGACGAGGCGGTGCAGCTCCAGAAGGAGCGTGAGCGCAACGCGCTGGAGAACCAGTTGAAGGCCGCCGTGGACAGCGAGAACTACGAAGAGGCGGCAAGACTGCGGGATGAGCTGAAAAAGCTCTCCGCGTAAGGCGCAAGAAACGAACAAAAGGATGTGACCATTTATGAATGAGAATAAATTTACACCCCGTGCGGAGGAATCCCTGCGTCTGGCGCAGGAGGCGGCCCAGGATCTGGGCCATGGCTATGTAGGCTGTGAGCATCTGCTGCTGGGCCTGCTGCGTGAGGAGGAGGGCATCGCCCACCGGGTGCTGTCCGAATACGGCCTTACCGACGAGATGATCACCGGTATCCTGCAGCGCAGCGTGGGCCAGGGCAGCGCCGGAGAGGCGCCCAGTCAGGGCCTGACGCCCCGCGCCAAGAGCGTCATCGAGCTGGCGGTGGGTGAGTCCCACCGGATGGGCGCCGGGTATATCGGCACCGAGCACCTGCTGATGGGCCTGCTGCGTGAGGGCAGCAACATGGCGGTGCGCATCCTGCGCACCGTGGGCGTGGATCCCCGGAAGATGTACGCCAGCGTGCAGCAGAAGCTCAGCGAGAGCTCACCCCACACCGTGACCAGCGGTGCAAATACTTCCAATAAGGAGAACAAGAAGACTGGCAAGACGCTGGAGGAATTCACCCGCGACCTGACCGAGGCCGCCCGTCAGGGCAAGCTTGACCCCGTCATCGGCCGTGACAAGGAGATCCAGCGTGTGATCCAGATCCTGTCCCGCCGTACCAAGAACAACCCCGTGCTGATCGGCGAGCCCGGCGTAGGCAAGACCGCCATCGCCGAGGGGCTGGCCCAGCGGATCGCCGCCGCCGACGTACCGGAGGAGCTGCTGAACAAGAAGCTGCTGAGCCTTGACCTCAGCGGCATGGTGGCCGGTACCAAGTACCGGGGCGAGTTTGAGGAGCGTATCAAGAACGCCCTGGACGAGGTGAAGAAGGACGGCAATGTGATCCTGTTCATCGACGAGCTGCACACCATCGTGGGCGCAGGCTCCGCCGAGGGCGCCGTGGACGCCGCCAACATCATCAAGCCCGCCCTGGGCCGCGGCGAGATCCGCGTGGTGGGCGCCACAACCCTGAACGAGTACCGCAAGTACATCGAGAAGGACGCCGCCCTGGAGCGCCGGTTCCAGCCCGTCACCGTGGGTGAGCCCTCTGCCGAGGACACCGTGGCCATTCTGAAGGGCCTGCGGGATAAGTACGAGGCCCACCACAAGCTGACCATCACCGACGAGGCGCTGGACGCCGCCGTGTCCCTGTCCCGCCGGTACATCAACGACCGTTTCCTGCCGGATAAGGCCATCGACCTGATGGACGAGGCCGCCTCCCAGGTGCGCATGAAGGCGGAGAGCGCCTCCCCCGACCTGAAGTCGCTGGAGGAGAAGATCGCCGCGCTGCGCCGCGAGAAGTCCGAGGCCATCACCGCACAGGACTACGAAAAGGCCGCCCAGCTGCGGGATATCGAGAAGAACTACACCGATCAGGTGGAGATCGAGCGGGACAACTGGCGCAGGAAGCTGAGCCAGAACCGGGGCACCGTCACCGCCGAGGATATTGCCAACGTGGTGGCCGGCTGGACGGGTATCCCCGTTACCCGGCTGACCGAGGACGAGAGCATGCGCCTGCTGAAGCTGGAGGAGACCCTGCACCAGCGTGTGGTGGGTCAGGATGAGGCTGTTGCCGCCGTGGCCAAGGCCATCCGCCGCGGCCGTGTGGGTCTGAAGGATCCCAAGCGGCCCATCGGCTCGTTCCTGTTCCTGGGCCCCACCGGCGTGGGCAAGACCGAGCTGTGCAAGACTCTGGCCGAGGCCATGTTCGGCGACGAGAACGCCATGATCCGTATCGACATGTCCGAGTACATGGAGCGGCACACGGTGTCCCGCCTGGTGGGTTCGCCTCCCGGCTATGTGGGCCACGAGGAGGGCGGCCAACTGACCGAAAAGGTGCGCCGCAAGCCCTATTCCGTGGTGCTGTTCGATGAGATCGAGAAGGCCCACGAGGATGTGTGGAACATCCTGCTGCAGATCCTGGAGGACGGTATCGTCACCGACTCCCAGGGCCGCCGTGTGGACTTCAAGAACACCGTCATCGTCATGACCTCCAACGTGGGCGCCAAGAACATCACCGCCGCCGAGAATGCCCCTCTGGGCTTTGACGGCAGCGAGAAGCAGAAGGAGGCCGACGAGGCCGCCCGGTTCGCCCGCATCAGGGACGCCGTGATGGCCGAGCTGAAGCGCACCTTCAAGCCGGAGTTCCTGAACCGTATCGACGAGACAATCGTGTTCCGTCAGCTGACGGAGGAGGACATCGTGAAGATCGCCCACCGTATGCTGGCCGTCACCGGCAAGCGTATGGCCCAGCAGGGCATCACCCTGACGTCCGATGAGGACGCGGTGGCTGCCCTGGCCAAGGACGGCTTCGATGCCGAGTATGGCGCACGCCCCCTGCGCCGTTCCATCCAGAACACCGTGGAGGACGCCGTGGCCGAGCAGATGCTGGAGGGCACCCTGAAGTCCGGCGACACTGCCAAGGTGACGCTGCATGACGGCAAGGTTGTGGTGGAGAAGGTTCCCGCCGCCGAGGCGGAGGCCGAGACCATCGCCGAAGAGACCCAGGAGGCTGAGGAGGCTTCCGGGGACAAGGACGCCGAATAAAGACAAAAAAGAGACTGCGCAGGCAGTCTCTTTTTTTGCATAAAAACCCCCGCCTCTCCGGATATACCGGAGAGGCGGGGGCCGTGCGCCTTGAGGCGATCACCGTGTGTTACGCGGGGAAGGGAAGATTACTGCTCTTCCTTGCGCTTCTTGCCGAAGAACACGATGCCGGCGGCGGATGCGAGCATCATGCTCATCCACAGTGCCATCTGGCTGTTATCGGCGGTCTTAACGGAGGTGATCTCATCATCAGGCGTGGGGGTCGGATAGTGGCGCTGCTTGATGGTCAGCACACCCGTCACGGTGGTCACATTGTAGTTGTCGGTCACATCAATGCCGTTGGCATCCGTGATGATCAGACGACCGGAGAAGGAGCCCTCATACTTGCCGGGCTTCTTGCCCTCGGCCAGGTAGGTCAGGCCGGAATAGCTGTGGCCTTCCACCAGACCCTCGACAGTGATGCCGGTGATCTGCTGAACCTTGCCGTTGTAGGTCTTGGTAGCGCTCTCACCGGTGAAGGTGACATCGCGCTGCTTGATCTCCAGAGAACCGTCGGTCACATCGAACGTCACGTTAGCAAAGTTCTGGCTGATGTTCTCGAAGTCCAGACCCATAGGATAGGTACCGGCATTGATCTGGGTGACAGTGTCGGTAGCGCCTTCCTTGAGGACGAAGTCCTTCTCGGTGTACAGGTCGTTGCTGATGCTGACGACCTGGTAACCGGAGACGGTCTTCTCGGTAGCGTCGTAGATCTCGGACTTGGTGTTGCCGACGATGACCACGACGACCTCATCCTTGACAGCCTCGATGGTCAGCGTGCCGAATTCGGTGCTGATCTCATAGTTGTCAGCCAGCGTGCCCTCGTTCAGCGTGTAGGTGAACTCGTTGTCCACGGAGCCGAAGTTGGTGATAGAGCCGGTAACGTCGTAGATGGCGCCCTCATCCTTGACAAAGCCGTCGCCGCTGACGGTGACGTTGCTGTTGGTCAGAGGCGTGCCGTCATAGACCTTGCTGTCGGTAGCGGAGGTCAGCTTGACGCTGCGCTTGGTGATGGTCAGAGAACCGTCGGTCACCTCAAACTTCACGTTGGTGAAGTTCTTGCTGATGTTCTCGAAATCACCAGCGGACAGACCCATCATATAGAAGGTCTTGGCATCGGTGCCCGTGACCTCATCGGTGCCCGTGAACTTGAAGTCAGCCGTGGTGTACAGCTTGCTGCTGATACCGGTGACAGTGTAACCGGTAACGGTGTGCGCGTCGCCATCATACATGAAGCTGTCCTTATTACCGACGATGGTCACGATGACCTCGTCGGTCACAGGAGTGACTTCCAGGGTGCCAAGCTCGGTGGTGATCTCGTAGTTGCCGTCCTTGGTGTTGGACTTCAGCGTGTAAGTGAACGCGTTGTCCACCTTGCCCACATTGGTGATGGTACCGGTGACATCGTAGTCGGCGCCTTCACCGCGGACAAAGCCATCGCCGGAGACGGTGATCTTGCTGTTGGTCAGAGGCGTACCGTCGTAAACCTTCTCATCAGAGGCGGAGGTCAGCTTGACGCTGCGCTTGGTGATGGTCAGAGAACCGTCGGTCACCTCAAACTTCACGTTAGTGAAGTTGTCGTTGGTGTTGGTGAAGTCGCCAGCCTTCAGGCCCATCAGGGCGGAATCCGCAACGTCGGTGCCCTTGACCTCAGCGTTGCCGCTGAAGGTGAAATCCTGCTCGGTGTACAGCTTGTTGTCGATGGAAACGGTGTAGCCGGAAACGGTCTTTTCGCTGCCGTCGTACTTGAAGCTGCCCTCCTTACCGGTGATGGTCACGATGACCTCGTCGGTCACAGGAGTGACTTCCAGCTCGCCCGGTGTGGTGGTGATCTCGTAGTTCTTGGCCTTGGTACCAGCGTTCAGCGTGTAGGTGAACTCGTTGTCCACCTTGCCCACATTGGTGATGGTGCCGGTGACGTTGTAGGAAGCGCCCTCGCCTTCGGCGAAGCCATCGCCGCTGACGGTGACCGTGCCGTTGGTCAGAGGCTCACCGTTGTAGACGCGGGAGGCGCTGCCGGAGGTCATCACCACAGTACGCTTGGTGATGGTCAGAGAGCCATCAGTCACCACGAACGTCACCTTGGCGAAGTTGTCGTTGGTGTTGGTGAAGTCACCAGCCTTCAGACCCATCATATAGGAGGTCTTGGCATCGGTACCCGTGATCTCAGCGTTGCCGTTGAAGGTGAAATCGCCCTCGGTGTACAGGCTGTTGCTGATGTTGGTGACCTCGTAGCCGGTAACAGTATGAGCCTTACCATCATACATCTGGGTATCGGTGTTGCCGACGATGGTCACGACCACCTCGTTCTCATCAGCGGTGATGGTCAGCTTACCGAACTTGGTGCTGATCTCATAGTTGTCAGCCAGCGTGCCCTTGTTCAGCGTGTAGGTGAACTCGTTGTCCACGGAGCCCACATTGGTAATGTGGCCGGAGACATCATAGGTAGCGCCCTCACCCTCGACGAAGCCGTCGCCGGAGACGATGACCTCATCCTTGGTCAGAGGCGTACCGTCGTAAGCCTTGCTGTCGCTGCCGGAGGTCAGGGTGACATCACGCTTGGTGATGGTCAGATAACCGTCGGTCACCTGGAAGGTCACGTTGGTGAAGTTCTTGCTGTTGTTGGTGAAGTCGCCAGCCTTCAGGCCCATCTCATAGGAGGGCTTGGCATTGACGCCTTCCACATGAGCGTTGCCGTTGAAGGAGAAATCAGCCTCGGTGTACAGCACGTTGTTGATGGCAACATCGTAACCGTCAACAATGTGGGTAGCGCCGTCATACTTGACGGAATCATTGTGGCCGGTGATGGTCACGATGACCTCATCGGTCACAGGAGTGACTTCCAGCTTACCTTCGACCTTGGTGATGTTGTAGTTATCGGCATTGGTGCCCTCGTTCAGCGTGTAGGTGAACGCGTTGTCCACCTTGCCCACGTCGGTAATGGTGCCGGTGACATCGAAGGAAGCGCCCTCGCCGTCGGCAAAGCCGTCGCCGGTGACGGAGACCGTACCGTTGGTCAGAGGCGTACCGTCATAGACCTTCTCACCGTCGCCGGAGGTCAGGGTGACATCACGCTTGGTGATGGTCAGAGAACCGTCGGTCACCTCAAACTCCACGTTGGTGAAGTTATCGTTGTTGTTGGTGAAGTCGCCAGCCTTCAGGCCCATCTCATAGGAGGTCTTGGCATCGGTGCCCGAGACCTCAGCGCTGCCGCTGAAGGTGAAGTCAGAGGTCTTGTACAGCTCATTGTCGATGGCAACATCGTAACCGGTAACCGTATGCGCGTCGCCGTCGTACTTGAAGCTGTCCTTGTGACCGGTGATGGTCACGGTGACCTTATCGGTCACGGGAGTGACTTCCAGCTCACCGACTTCCTTGGTGATCTCGTAGTTGCCAGCCTTGGTGCCAGCATTCAGCGTGTAGGTGAACGTGTTGTCCGTCTTGCCCACGTTGGTGATGGTGCCGGTGACATTGTAGGAAGCGCCCTCGCCTTCGGCGAAGCCATCGCCGGTGACGGTGACCGTGTCATTGGTCAGAGCAGTGCCGTCGTAGACCTTCTCATCGGAGGCGGAGGTCAGGGTGACGCTGCGCTTTTCAATGACCAGAGTACCATCCACGATCACGAACTCCACATTGCTGAAGTTCTTGTTGGTGTTGGTGAAATCGCTGGGCTTCAGCTCCATGTTATAGGTGTCGGCATCGGTACCCTTGATGGTGGCGTCACCGGTGAAGGTGAAGTCGCCGGTCGTGTACAGGGGGTTGCTGATGGCAACATCATAACCGGTAACCGTATGCTCGGTGCCGTCATACTTGGTGGAGCCGCTGCGCTCGGTGATGGTCACGGTGACCTTACCGGTCACGGGAGTGACTTTCAGCGTACCGGGCGTGGTGATGATGGTGTAGTTCTGCGCCTTGGTGTTCTCATTCAGCGCATAGGTGAAGGAGTTGGGACTCTCACCAATGGTGGTCTGAGAACCGGTGTAGGCGTAGGTCGCACCCTCGCCGTCCACAAAGCCATCGCCGGTGACGGAGACTTCGTGCTTGACCAGGGGCTGGCCATCATAGACCTTCTCGTCGGAGGCGGAGGTGATGGTCAACTCACGCGGGGTGATGGTCAGAGAGCCATCGTTCACCACAAACGTCACCTTGGCGAAGTTCTTGTTGGTGTTGGTGAACTGATCCGCAGTCAGACCCATAGCGTAAGCACCATCGGGATTGACGTCGGTGGCCTTGACGATAGCGCTGCCGCTGAAGGTGTAGTCGCTGGCCGTGTACAGAGGATTGCTGAACGCAGCCGTGAAACCGGAAGCGCTCTTTTCGGAACCGTCATACTTGTAAGTGGCCTTGGTACCGGTGATGGTCACGATGACCTCTTCCACAGGGGTGATCACCAGAGCGCCGTCGTTGGCCGCAGTGACGATATACTTTTCAGTAGCATCGACTGTGCCCACGGTGCCCTCGGCGAAGCTGGCGGGATAAGTGTCAGCTTCGGTACCCTTAGCGCCGACAGTGATGGCGGAGAAATCCGCACCAGCAGGCGCGCCGGTGAATCCGCTGACGGAATGTTCATTGCCATCATAGGTCGCCGTGCCGCTGTTGGCGGTCAGCTCTACGTTCTTGTAGTAGTAGAAGTTGATCACATTGGCGCCGGTGGTGATGATGATGGTCTTGCTGTTCTCACTGACAGGCGTGTAACCGTCGATGTCAATGGGACTTTCGGTCACGGAAGCATTGAAGGTCTGGTCGTTGACCATCTTGGAATCAAGCAGGGTGGTCTTGTCATTCCAATAGTAGTTGACGGTGTAGCTCAGGTCGGAACGCTTGGTGTAGATGACCGTTACCTCCACGTTGTTGGCGGGCATGTTGCCGGAGACAACAGGCTTGTCAGCGGTGTAGCCGTCGATAACGGGAGAGGTGACGCTGTAAGAATTGCCAAAGGTCACAGAAGCCGTATAATCATCGGCAGCCGTGCCGCCCTCAGCGTAGACATAGTGAATGGTCAGGTCAAAGACGTTCTTCTTATAGAACACCTTGATGACGTTTTCGCTCTCGGTTACGCCGATGGTCAGAGGCAGGTTTTCAACCTTGTCAAACGCGTAGCCAGTGGGGCACTTATCCTTGTAAGAATCGATCACGGTGCCGAAGTCGGCCTTGCCGGTCTCGGTCATCGAATCATTCTTCTCGTTGTCGATATAGTACTCCACGGTGTAGCTGTACTGATTGATCTTCCAGACAGCGTACAGGTCATTGGGCTCCGTGACATCCACACGGGCGGAAGCGCCAGCGGCAAAGGTTCTGCCCGTGCCGTCAGCCTTGGTGTTCCAGCCAACGAAGGAATAACCGGTGCGCTCGGGCAGACTCAGTGCGTTGTAAGCTTCGACCGTGATCTTGGAGTTGTTGGCAACGGCGGCCACGGACTGGGCCACGTCGGTACCAAAGTTGCTGTGATAGGTGACGGTCACAGTGGAAGCCACGTCACCCCACTGGGCGTACAGATCCATGTTGCCGGTGACCTTGATGGTACCGTTGGGATAGTACGTCTCGCCCTTGCCGTCAGCGCGGGTGTTCCAGCTCAGGAAGATCTTGCCGCTGTTGGTGAAGGTGTTGTCATTCACCGTGGCAAGGACGTCCTTGGCATAGATCATCTCGCTGTCGGTAACGGTTGCGTCGGGTGTGGTGTTGCTGTGATAGGTCACCGTGTACCGGCTGCTGTTGCCGACCTTGGCGTACAGGTCGTAATCCCGGTTGATCTTGGTGCTGAAGTTGAAGGGCGTGCCGTCCTCCTGCACCCAACCCAGGAAGGTCTCGCCTTCCGCCAGCGTGAGAGCAGGCATCTCATCACTGCTGATGGTGCTGTTCTTGGCAACCTTGGTGAAGGTCTTGAGAACAGCGCCATCCACACCATGCACTGTCACCGTGTAGGTGGGAGCCACCCACTTGGCGTACAGGGTGATGTTCTGCGCGGGCATGGTCTTGCCGTCAAACACATAGGCCGTGCCCTCGCCCAGCTCATTGTCGTACCAACCGGCAAAGACATAATCCGTCATGCCCGCAGGGGCAGTGGGCGTGTAGCTGGCATCCGCGATGGACTGCTCGAACTTCTTGGCAACAGTCTTGTCCGTACTACCATTGTTCACGAACACGATCTTGTACTCGTTACGGGTGTAGTAGAACTTGGAACCGTTGTAACTACTGCCGTTTCTGGTACTATCGGCAGTGTTGCAGGTAAAGCCGGTGATCGGATAACGCTCTTCATCAGTAACTGTCAGGCTGCCAGATGCCTTGATTACGTCCGTATGATCAAGGTCGTAGTTGCGGCCATTTTTAGTCACTGTACCAGTCTGGCCGGGCAATACTTCGGTGTAGTAATATGCTGTGAACGTTTTGTTACCGGATTGCTGGCCATAGAAGTTTTTGCCGTTCAAGGGCATGGTGTCGATATTGGACTGGGCCGTACTGCCGCTCGTGCTTACATACCAGCCACCGCCGGGCCATTTATCAGCAATATTGGCACCATATTTTGCGGTAATGCGTTTGCTGGTATCCTCCGTCCGACCGTTTCTGTCGTAGAACTTTACCTCATACACATTGCGCTTATATTTCACGCTCACAATGGTAGAGCCGTCGCCCTTGATGTCCTGCTGGGTGATGGTCTGGGCAGTGAAGCCCGGGTAGCTCTTGGCGGTGGCGTTGGTCTTGTCACCGGTAGCGCCGGTCTTGGTTTCACTTTCCTGGAAGGAGTACTCGTCATCATTGGCGTTCTCCCAGAAGTGAATGACGGTGTACTGCGTCTGCTGGCTGGCCGTCCACTTGGCGTACAGGGTGACGCTGCCGGTGATACTGCCGAAGTTGGCAACTTCCGTCAGGCCCTCGTCGGTGTACCAGCCGTCAAAGGCGTAGCCGAGCTTGGTGGGAGCCGTGGGAGCCGTGGCGGCTGTGTCCTTGGCGTAGAACGCCGGGGCCACATAGCTGCCGCCGTTGGACTCGAAGGTGACCCAATAGCCCTTCTCCACCTTGCCGTACAGCGTGACGCTGCTGGTGGCGATGGTGACGGACTCGACCTTGGTGGTGAAACCCTCGCCGGTGTACCAGCCGGTGATAGCCTCATCGGCGCCGACGGGGAAGTTCACATCCTCAAAGGTGATGATATCACCGGTCTTGCCCGTCTTGGTGGCGATGATGCGGCCGCTGTTGTCCTTGAAGTAGACAGGATATCCCTCCGCGAACTGGGCCGCGACCGTGATGGTCTGGTTGTCGCCAGCCAGTCCGGCGATGACACCGAAGGGAACAGTCTGATCCCAGCCGGTGAATACCTTGCCATCCTGCGCGGGAACCTTGGGCTCCAGCAGGGTGTCGCCGTTCTTCACGATCTGCCTGTCGATCTCTTTGCCATCGACAGTGAACACGTAGGTGTAGTAAGTGCCCTCATCCGGTGTGATGCTTTGGACACTGATACCATTGTCCTGTTGGAGGTCCTCGGCCAATACCGTCACAGGTACAAACGTCAGACACATGCAAAGAGCCAACAAGACGCTGAGTATTCGTTTTTTCATTGCATTTCATCCTTTATTCCCTATGTTTTTGTGGCTTTTTCCGTGCGGTATGGTGCAATAAGCCATCCCGCATGGCTGCGAATGCGGATGCATGGCGGGGCGCTGGTATCAGCGCTCCCTGCTTGTCCTGCCGCGGCAGTGCCCTCCTGAGCCTCCTTTCCTCTGCCGTTTGGCATTCGCTGTTTCCACATCTGTTGGTGCTGACGAAGAGTCGGCTTAAATCCGGGATTATTTCTTCGCCAAGCTAATTATACCGCAATTCCCACAGAAAATCAACGATAACGAAAAAATTATTGCGTTATCTAAACGAAACTTGGAAGGAAATGGCAAAATGAAAGAAAAGGGTATTTTTATGTAAAAACGAGGGCCGAAGCCCTCGTTTTACATGTGTATATTCAGGTATATATTCAAGATTCGTAGCCGTTGGGGTTCTGGCTCTGCCAGTTCCAGGCGCTGCGGCACATGTCGTCGATGCCTAGTTTGGCGTGCCAGCCCAAAATTTCTTTGGCCTTGGTGACGTCGGCATAGCAGGCGGCGATGTCGCCGCTGCGGCGGGGCGCGATGCGGTAGGGGATGTCCCTGCCGCAGGCCCGGGAGAAGGCGTGTACCATGTCCAGCACGCTGTAACCGGTGCCGGTGCCCAGGTTGAACACCTCCACGCCGGTGTGAGCAGCGGCATAGTCCAGAGCGGCCATGTGGCCGGTGGCCAGATCGGTGACGTGGATATAGTCACGGACGCCGGTGCCGTCGGGGGTGGGGTAGTCGTTGCCGAACACGTTGAGATAGGGCAGGGTGCCCACCGCCACGCGGGCAATGTAGGGCATGAGGTTGTTGGGGATATCACGGGGATCCTCGCCCATAAGGCCGCTCTCGTGGGCCCCCACGGGGTTGAAGTACCGCAGCAGCACGGCGGAGAAGTCGGGGTGGGCGGTGACGTAGTCTTGGATGATCTGCTCGATGAACAGCTTCGTCCAGCCGTAGGGGTTGGTGCAGGGGCCGGTCTCGGCGTCCTCCCGGTAGGGGAGGGCGGCGTGCCTGCCGTACACGGTGGCAGAAGAGCTGAAGATCAGCTGCCGGACACCGTGGGCCTCCATGGCCGCCAGCAGGGCCAGGGTGCTGTCCAGATTGTTGCGGTAGTAGTCCAGCGGCAGGCGCACCGATTCGCCCACGGCCTTCAGCCCGGCGAAGTGGATGACACTGTCGATGGCGTTTTCCCGGAAGATCCGCTCCAGAGCGGCGGGATCAGCGGCATCCGCCTCATAGCACTTGACGGGCTTTCCGGTGATCTGGGTGATGCGCTGGGCCACGATGGGGCTGCTGTTGGCGTAGTTGTCGGCGATGACCACGTCGTGGCCCGCGTTCAGCAGCTCTACGGCGGTGTGGGAGCCGATGTAGCCGGCGCCGCCGGTGAGAAGAACAGTCATAGCAAAATCTCCTTTTGATCAGAATTCCATGGCAAGGCGCTGGGCCTCCTGGTCGCTCAACTGGCGCAGGACGCCGCCGGACACCTGATAGACGCGGCGGCACAGGCCGATGACCGTGGGCCGGTGGGTGGTGACGATGCAGGTCTTGTGGGGGTAATCCCGCACCAGATTCCGCAGGATGGTGCGCTCGGTGGCCACGTCCAGGGCGGAGGTGGCCTCGTCCAGCAGCAGTACCGGCGCGTCACGCAGCAGGGCCCGGGCGATGGCGATCCGCTGGGCCTGCCCCTCGGACAGGCCGTGGCCGTGCTCCCCCACCGTGGAGGCCATGCCCTCCGGCATTTTGCTGACGAAATCCCAGGCGCAGGCGGCCCGCATGGCCTGCTCCAGGGCGGCGTCGTCCGCCTCCGGCTGCACCATCCGCAGATTGTCGGCGATGGTGCCGGACAGCAGGGTGTTGCCCTGGGGCACATAGGAGAAGAAGCGGCGCAGGGCGGCGTTCATTTCCAGCTCCTGTCCGTCGGCGGTGCGCAGGCAGGCGCGGCCCTCCGACGGGTGGATCAGGCCCAGCAGCAGGCGGATCATGGTGGTCTTTCCGCCGCCGGAGGGGCCCACCAGGGCCACGATCTCGCCGGGTGCGGCGGTCAGGGCCGCGTGGTGCAGCACCGGCTGAGCGGGGTCATAGGCAAAATCGGCGCCGTCCACCTCCACGGTGACGCCCTGGGCGGCGGCACGCTCCAGCGCGTCGTCCACCGGCTGGCCCGGCTCGGGTTGCAGGGCGAACAGGTCGCGGATGCGGTGGGCGGAGACGGAGGCGTTGAGGAAGTTGGGCACCGTCCGCACCAGGGCGTTGAAGGCGGAGGTCAGCTTGGTGCCCTGGGACAGGAACAGCGTCATGGTGCCGTACAGGATCTTCCCCGACCACAGCAGGTACAGGCAGTAGCAGAAGGCGGCCATCTGCACGGCGGAGCCCAGAATGGACAGCAGCGCTTCCGTCTTGATGCTGAAGAGGTTATAGTCCAGGCTGGCCTGGCGGAAGTCCTCCTGCCGTTGGCGCAGGCCGTCGCTGTACCGGCCGGTGATGCCGAAGCCCTTGATGGCGTCCAGATTGTGGAGCGTCTCGGTCTCATAGGCCATCAGATCGCTGCTGACCTGCCGCAGCTCCTGCTGGTGGCTGCGCATGCCGCCGATGAGGCGGCGGGAGGTCAGCAGCAGGAAGGGGGCGCTGGCCAGCGCCAGCAGGGCCATGACCCAGTCGTAGTGGAGGATCACCGCCAGCGTGGCGAGGAAGGAATAGGCCGCCACGATGAGATCCGGCAGCCAGTGGATGGCGTTTCCGGCCACGGAGCCGGTGTCGTTGGTCAGGCGGTTCAGCAGGTCGCCGCTGGAAAAGCCGTTCAGCGCCTGCCAGTCGGCGTTCAGCAGCCGGTCAAAGACCTCCGCCTGGATGTCGTTGTTGACCCACAGGGCGATGCGGGTGGAGATGCGGGAGGTGACGCTGCGCAGCAGAAGGCCGATCAGGGCCGACAGCAGCATCACCAGGATCACGAACCAGAGCTGTGAGCTATCGTACCCGGTGATGATGTCGATGGTGTACTTGCTGGCCACCGCCGACACCAGTCCCAGGGTGGAACTGATGACGCCCAGTACCGTGTAGATCCACACGGCCTTGCGGTAGCGGCGGGTGTAGGTGAGGATCCACTTCCAGTCGGTGAGGATATCGGTGAAGGTGCCGTCCCGCCAGCGGCCCAGCAGGATGCCCAGCGCCTCGGAGCCCAGTACCTTTTTCGTTTGTTTCGTTTCTTCCATGGCGGGCTCCTTACTTCAGCGTTTCGGGGATCAGGCGGGCCAGACGGCGCAGCGCGGGACGCAGAGGCAGCAGCGTCAGCCACGGCCCGGCGAAAAAGCGCCACCAGAAGCTCTCCGGCCCGATCCAGACGCCCTTGCGGCACACCTGGGTCACCACGGCGAAGATCTGCTCCGGGGCAATGGGGGCTTCTACCTGCTGCTGCCCGTCGCCGACGATGGCGTAATTGCCGTCCGGCATCCGGAGCAGCACCCGGTGCATGATATACTGGCCGGTGCGCCGCCGAAAGAACACCATGTCGCCCCGCCGGGGCGGCGTGGTGACGGCGGCCAGACGGATCTGATCCCGGCCGTGGCGCAGGAAGGGGGACATGCTCTCTCCCGTGACGGTGAGGCTGACGGTCTGGCCCTGGGCCAGCAGCTCACGCACCACGGGCAGGTAGGCGTCGATGTCGATGATACGGGGCTCCATAGCCGTCTCCTTTCCCGAAGAAGAAACTGCCGAGGGGCCCCGGCAGTTTTCCTTTGCAAGATCAGTCTTTCTGTGAGGCTTGCTTCTTTTCGCGGCCATAGCCGCCGTAACCATAGCCATAACCGTAGCTGCCGTAGCCGTAACCGTAGCCATAGCTGTGGGAGCTGCCGGAAGCGCCGTTGAGGACGCAGCCCAGAAGGGGTGTGCCTGCCTCGCCCAGGAACTGCATGCTGTCCAGCACCTGGGGGAGCTGAGCGGCGCCGGCGGCCAGTACATAGAGGATGCAGTCGGCGGCGCGGGCCACGTTGACGCTGTCGGCCAGCAGGCCGCAGGGCGGGGTGTCCACGATGATATAGTCGGCCTTTTTGCCCAGCGTGTCCAGCACGCGGCGCAGGGCCGCGGCGTTCATCTGGCGGGCGTCCGGCAGGCTCTTGTTGCCGGCCAGCAGCCACAGGGCGCCGGGCTCCTGCTCCAGCAGCAGGCCGGGCGCCAGGGCGGGATCCGCCAGGTTCAGGGCGTCGTCCAGTCCGGCGGTGACCTTGGTGATGCCCAGGGCCTTCTTGACGGAGGGGTTGCGCAGGTCGGCGTCGATGAGGATCACCTTGCTGCCGTTGCGGCTGAGGGACTGGGCCAGATTGCAGGCCACGGTGGTCTTGCCCTCGCCTGGCATGGTGCTGGTCACCAGAATGACCTTGTGGCCGGTGTCGGCCAGGGCGCGCAGCACCTTGACACGCAGGGCGCGGACGCCCTCCTGATAAGCACCGGAGACGCGGGGGTTATGGATGGACAGCAGCTCGTTGGCACTGTCCTTCCGCCGCTTGAAGGTGACGGCGGGCAGGGTGCCCAGACACTCCTGATTCAGCTTCAGGCGCACATCCTCGCCGGTGCGGACAGTGCGGCGCATGGCGGCAATGGCCAGCAGAAGCAGCAGGCCCAGGGCAAGTCCGATCAGCGCGCCCTTGCAGGCGCTGCGAAGGGGACGGAAGCTGTTATAGGGGGCGGCGGCCTCCACCGGTTCCGTCAGCAGCTCCATGCCGGTGCTGCCGACGACGTAGTCCGCCGCCTGGGGATAGACCTCAATAACGGCCTGGAGAATGGCCAGCGCGTCCTTGGGATCATTGCTGGTGACCCGCAAAGTGAACAGGTTGGTGTCCGGCACGGTGGACGCGGTGATGGTACCGTTGATGGTGTCCACGCCCAGGGCCTGCCGCAGACGGGTATAGAAGTAATCCGACTGCACCAGATAGGGGAAGGTCTTGCTGAGCTGCTCGGCGGTGGATTTGTCATAGTAGCTGGAGCCGCCGGAGATATCCGCCGTACTGCCGGTATTCAGCTGGATGGTAAAGGTCACCTCGCTGGCGTACATGGGGGTATAGGCCCGCCAGCTCCGCAGCAGCCACAGGAGACCCACCGCCAGCATCAGCGCCAGGGGGATCCAGTACAGCCGCCGCAGCACCGACCAGAACTCGTGCGTCAGCCGGGAGAGGTCGATATAGCTTTCGTCCTGACGGTCAAGCTTTTGTTCGTCCATGCGTGTCCTCCCCCGTTTTGTGATGGTGCCTGGTTCCTTTTGCTTCTTTGGTAACTTCCTTGTTTTCTTTTTCACCCTGCGCGGGTCTGGCATAGCCGCTGTAGCCGTAGCCGCCATAGCCATAGCCCCGGCGGCCATAGCCGTAACCGCCGTACCCATAGCCGCCGTAGCCGTAGCCATAGCCGTAGCGGCATCCGGCGGCAGGCAGGGACAGATGGTACACGTCGTTGAACACGCAGCCCAGGAAATGGGCGGCGCACTGGTTCAGGGCATCCACGGCGTCATTGATGCGCTGGGCGCTGACGCAGTCCTGCCGGATGACCAGCACCGACAGATCCGCCTCGTCCGCCAGGGTCTCCGCGTCGGAGAACATGGCCATGGGCGGGGTGTCGATGATGATGAGATCCATCTTCTGCCGCATGTCCGCCAGCAGCTGCCGCATCTGGGCGGAGGCCAGCAGCTCGGCGGCGCCGGCGCAGGAGCGGATGGAGAAAATGGCGGAAAGCTTTTCCTTTTCCAGGTAGATGGGCTGCACCGGCTGGGAGCCGGCCAGCATGCGGGACAGCTCCGGCGTGTCCTCGCGGCCGAAGAGCTTGTACTGGGACGCCTTGTGAAGATCGGCGTCGATCAGCAGAACTTTTTTGCCCTGCTGGGCCAGGGACAGGGCCAGGTTGGCCGCCACGGTGGATTTGCCCTCATTTTCGGCCACACTGGTGATCAGCACCACCTTGCCGCCATTGCGCTGGGCGGAGTGGTTCACCTTGGAGGCCAGCTTTTCGATCTCCTCGGTAAAGTAGAAGCCGGTGCCCGGCATGGTGATCAGCAGGCCCTTCTTCTTATTGCTGCGTTTCAGGCGGGAACGGAGCGTCTTGTTCTTCTCCTCGTGGTGGATGGTGGCGAACAGCCGGGCGTCCACCTTATGGCGCACAGCGTCGCTGGTCTGCACGGTGTCGGAAAGCACGGCGGCCGCCAGCAGTGCCAGGGTCATGGCCGCCGCGCCCAGCAGGAAGGCCCGCTTGAACGTGCTCCCGGTGTGCAGGGGATTGGAGGGCGCACGGGGCACGGAGGGCGCGTCCAGCTCCCGCAGCACCACATTCTGGAACACATGCTGGGACACGGCATCGTAGTTGTCCAGCCAGAAGCGCAGCGTGCGGAAGGCGGAGACGGGATCGTCCGCCGTGACCTTCAGCAGCAGGATATTGGTCTCCGGCACCGTGGAAGCCTCCAGCCTGCCGGAGAGCTGTTCACTGCCGGGCCGGTCGGCGGACAGTTCACGGAACACGTCGCTGCCGAACAGGCTGGTGAAGGTGCTGGCGATCTCGGAGGTGGTGGTCAGGTTGGAGTACAGGGCGGAGTAGCTGCTGTTCTTCACATTGACTGCCACGGTGGCGGAGGCGGTGTACTGGGGCTTATAGAAGCTCTGCATAACGGCAACGGTCAGCAGTGCGGCGATCAGCCCCACCGCCAGGATGGAGGGCAGCTCCCGCAGCACCCGGCGGATGAGACAGACCGGGCTGAGGTCAGCCCAGCGGAATGTTGTTTGTTCTTCCATACGGTATCCTCACTCCACGATCACATACAGGGTGGTGGTTCCGGTCAGACCGGTGCTGCCCATGCAGGAATAGGTCACTTCGTTGACGCCGCGGGCCAGCCCACCCTCCGGCAGGGCAGCGATCACATTATAATCATCACCGCCAACGACACTATCGATATATTCGGCGGTATCCAGCTCCGCACCCTGCTTCAGATAGACCAGATACTTGGTCAGCTTGATCTCCGGCGCGCCACGGTCACTCTCGCGCACCACCACGTCCAGCGTCAGGGTGGCGGTATCGCCCAGAGAGTTGGTGACCTCCATGGTCAGGGGGAAGCGGCCCACATAGTTGGTGGACAAAGCGCTGGCGTTGATCTTGATGCGGTCAGTCAGCGCACCGTCGATCAGATCCGACGCGCCCAGCCGGTCGCGTACCTGCAAAGCCTCGCCTACATCATAGATCAGCGGGGCGCTGAGGGAAAAGCGGGGGGGAACGTAGTCCGTATAGACCACGGTGCGGGTGCAGGAGGCCACATGGTGGTCGCTGTCCGCCACCGCGTAGGTAACGGTCACTGTTCCGGCCTGGCCGGTACCGGCGATCTGTTCCACAACGATGGCGTCCGTTAAATCGCCGTCCTTGTCATCGTGGGCGGTAACACCCTGCAAAAGGGCGTCGCTGCCGTCCGCTGTGCTGACCCGCAGTTCCCGCTGGTCACATTCGATAACAGGGAGCGTGCGGTCTTTGGCCAGCAAGCGCACACCGCTGGATACGCCCAGCAGTACGAGAGACAGCGCCAGCAGCGCGAGAATTATGATGCGAAGTCGCTTCATAGATACACCTCGGGGTCTTTAAAGAATAGGGGTCAGAATTGTGCCATAGCGGGATAGACTGTGCCGCCGTGCAGGATGGCGTAGGGGTTATCGTGCAGCAACAGCTGTGCCGTCTCCGGAGAGACGGTGTCTGCCACCAGATCGTAAATGTCGCTGAGCCGGGGCGTCCGGCGATAGGGACTGTGGGCGTCGCTGCCGATGAGATGCAGGCAGCCGCAGTCCAGGCACCAGTGGGCCGCCTGAGCGGCGCGACGGCCGAACATGCCGAAGAAGCTGCCCTTATTCAGCTGGAGCATATAGCCCTCGTTGGCCCAGTGCAGCAGATGACGGGGATCGTCCTGGATGAAATAGTACCGTTCGGGATGGGCCACCACCGGGGTCAGTTCCCGCAGGTGGATCCGGTGCAGGATATCGTCCACGAACCGGGGGGATTCGCCAAAGGCGAATTCCACCAGCAGGTACCGGCTGCCGCCCAGGGTCAGCAGCGCACCCTCGTCCAGCAGACGGGGCAGCTCCGGCGTGGCAAAGACCTCCATGCCGGGATAGACCGTCAGGGGGATATCCTCCCGGCGCAGCAGCGCTTCAAAACGGCGGAAGCGTTCTTCCAGCCGGGGATCACGGTAGTTGTCGAATTGCTCCGGTACGTTGCAGTGGGGCGTCAGCGCCACGGCGGTGACGCCGCTGTCCACGGCCACACGGGCCATCAGCAGGGCCTCCTCCTCTGTGGCGGCGCCGTCGTCCACGCCGGGGAGCATGTGGCAGTGCAGGTCGATCATACGACCTCCTTGCGGACTGCCTGCTCCATGGCCAGGATGGCGGCGCTGTTGACCTCCTCCGGTGTACGGAAGGCGGGCACCAGCTCATGAAGGCAGGCCACCACCTGGTGGGCGTCATTGCTGTCAGCGGCGGCGCGCAGCCGTTCCAGCTGCCAGCACAGCTGGCCGCTGTCCACGGCGGGACGCTCCTCCACGAAGATCTTGGCGTTCTCCGTCTGGTGCAGGTTCTTGTCGGAGATCAGCAGCTCCTCATAGAGCTTTTCGCCGGGCCGCAGGCCCACCTCCCGGATCTCAATGTCCACATAGGGGGTATAGCCCGACAGGCGGATCATCTTCTCCGCCAGCTCCAGGATATGTACCGGCTCGCCCATATCCAGCACGAACACCTCGCCGCTGTGGGCGAAGGAGCCGGCCTCCAGCACCAGCTGGACAGCCTCGGAGATGGTCATGAAATAGCGCACGATGCGCTTGTCAGTGACGGTCACGGGGCCGCCGTGGGCGATCTGCTTCTTGAACAGGGGGATCACAGAGCCGCTGGAGCCCAGTACATTGCCGAACCGGACGGCGGCGAACTCGGTGCCGCCCTCGCGGCGCAGGCCCTGCAGCACCTGCTCGCACAGGTACTTGGTGGCGCCCATCACGTTGGTGGGGTTCACGGCCTTGTCGGTGGAGATCAGCACGAACTTCTCCGCGCCGTACTCCCGGGCGGTCAGGGCGGTGTTGTAGGTGCCGAACACGTTGTTCTTCACCGCCTCGGCGGGACTGCCCTCCATCAGGGGCACATGCTTGTGGGCCGCCGCATGAAACACCACCTGGGGGTGATAGGTGTCGAAGATCTGCTCCAGCCGCTTCTTGTCCCGGACGGAGGCGATCTCCACGCTCATGTTCAGGGTGTCGCCGTATTTGTACAGCAGGTCGTTCTGCAGCTCGTAGGTGGTATTTTCCGCAATGTCCAGGATCACCAGGCGGCTGGGCCGGTATTCGGCGATCTGGCGGCACAGCTCGGAGCCGATGGAGCCGCCGCCGCCTGTGACCAGCACGGTCTTACCCTGGATGAAGGAGGCGATGCGGGGGTTATCCAGCGTCACCGGCTGGCGGCCCAGCAGGTCTTCGATTTCCACCTCGCGGACGGTAGGTGCGCTGCGGCTGCCGCTCTTGTCCACGGCGGTGACGGGATCGCCCAGCACATGGACGCGGCGTCCCGTGGCGGCGCACAGCTCCAGGATCTCCCTGCGGCGCTCCGGCGTCAGATTCTGGATGGCCATGATCACGTCGGTCACCGGCGTGTCGGCCAGGATCTCGTCCATCTGGTCAATGGGGCCCAGCACCGGGATGCCGTGGATGCGCTTGTCCCGCTTCTCGCAGGAGTCGTCGATGATGCAGTAGGGCTTGAAGCGGCTGTAAACGTGGTCATTCAGCTCGCTGAGCAGCGCGGCGCCGGCGGAGCCGCCGCCTACGATGGCGGCGTAGGTCTGCCGCGTCTGGTTGATGCCGGTGACCCGGCGGCGGTAGATACGGTAGATGAACCGGTAGGCCAGCATGATCAGCAGCGCCACGGCGGTGCCGGTCAGCGCGCCGCTGATCCAGATGAGGCTCATGCCCATCATCAGATTGATGACGGCGTACAGGGCGAAGCCCAGTCCCATGCCGCTCAGCAGCGTCAGGTATTCCCGGCTTTCGGCATAGCGCCATAATGTATTATAGGTGCGCAGCGCCAGTTGGAAGATCAGCACGCACACGGTCAGCAGGCCGATGTGCATCACCAGATTGTAAAAGCGCACGTCACCGGTGGATAGCGCGGAAAGGAAAATGGCAAAATTGCAGCAGAAGATCATGACCACATCCAGCAGCAGCACGATCAAGCCGCGGTATCGAGACATTTCCGGTATCCTCCTCTCCTATTATAAATAAAACCAGATAATCAGTCAATTTTTAATTATAGCAGTACATGCACGGAAAGTCAAACAGATACTGGCGTTTTTCTTTATAATCGCCGTTTTTTTGACAAGAAGCGCGCCGGACGGCGCGATCTCCCTGTTTCGTGGCGAAATAATGGGTACCGGCGCTATTTTTTTGCTGGTTTTTGAAAACGGGACTTGCATTTTTGATAGTGAAGTGGTATACTGTCTCACAACAATAGATGACTGTGGAGGTTTTTACAATGAAAAAGCTTCTTGTTTCCTTGATCATGTCCCTGGCGCTGTGCCTGGCGCTGGCCACCAGCGCGTTTGCGGTTACCAGCCCCGAGCATCCCAATACGCCTGTGGACGATAAGCCGACCTCTCCCCAGACCGGCTACGAAATGGGTATCGGCAGCGTGGCTGCCGCCGCTGTGCTGTGCGGTGGTATTGCTGTGGTGACCGGTAAGAAGAGCCGCGGCTGATCGCACGCTCGGCAACAAACACATGATGAAGAAAGTCCCATAAATGGTGCGCCGTTTATGGGACATTTTCTTGCTTTAATAAGGAGTATGACCCATGAAAAAGCCTGTAAAGATCCTGCTGGGCTGCGTGTCCGCCGTGGCGGTGATTCTGTGCGTGCTGTGCGTGCTGTTCATCGTCCAGTACGTCCGTGGCCAGTCCCTGAACGACCGGCTGGGCGGCGGACTGACCTCTGCTGTGCTGGCAGATATCACGGTGGATCCCGACAGCGACACACGCTATATGGCCACCGACATCGACTTCGACGAGCTGACCGCCATGAACGACGAGATCTACGCTTGGATCGAGGTGCCCGGCACCGTCATCAACTACGCCGTGGTGCAGAGCAAGACCGACGACCTGTTCTACAACAATCACGGCGTGGACAAGGCGTATTTCTCCGGCGGCAGCATCTACTCCCAGCGGTATAACAGCACCGACTTCCAGGACAGCATGACGGTGCTGTACGGCCACAACCGCCAGTCCCAGACCATGTTTGCCCAGCTGAACAACTTTGCCGACGCCGCGTATTTCGACGCCAACCGGGATATCTACATCTACACGCCGGAGACGGTGTACCGCTACGAGATCTTTGCCGCCTATCCCCACTCCAGCGAGCATCTGCTGCTGTGCTACGACTTCGACGATTCCCAGCAGTTCGCCGATTATTTCGACAGCCTGTCCGATACCGTCAACGCCAACTACCGCCGCGACCTGTTCCCGGAGTACGGGGACAAGGTGCTGACCCTGTCCACCTGCTATAAGCAGAACCGCATGCAGCGCTATCTGGTGCAGGGCGTGCTGGCGGAGGAATACACCGTGCTGCAGAAGTGAGAGAGCCTATGGAAGAACAGAAAACACGCAAAAAGCTGCCGCTGGGCCTGCGGCTGTTCATCATCCTCATGGCGGTGACGCTGCTGCTGTGCGCCACGGTGTTCGGCATCTGGCTCCATGGCCGCAGCGTTCTGCGCAGCAAGACCGTCAAGGCGCCTACCATCGAGGGCGGCGATACCCAGCTTGACAGCTACACCGTCTACCGTGACGGCAAGTACTACCGCTATAAGGACGGCATGGTGAATCTGCTGCTGATGGGCGTGGACGCCGACGAGAAGTTCACCCAGCCCCACGCCTACGGCGGCGACTACCAGGCGGATGTGATCATCCTGGCGGCGCTGGACACGGTCAACGACAAGATGACCCTGATCTCCGTCTCCCGCGATACCATGTGCGACATCGCCATCCTGGGGGATGACCAGCGGCAAGCGGGAGTGGCCCATGTCCAGCTTGCCCTGTCCTACGCCTATGGCGACGGCCTCACCGTAAGCTGTGAGCTGTGCCGCGAGGCGGTGTCCGCCCTGTTCCACGGCCTGGAGATCGACGGCTACGGCGCTTTCTTCCTGGGCGGCGTGGGCAAGCTGAACGACGCCCTGGGCGGCGTCACCGTCACGGTGCCGGACGGCCTGCCGGATATTCCGGCCTTCTCCGGCCTGACCCCCGGCAGCACCGTTGCGCTGAACGGCACCCAGGCCCGCGCCTTCATCCAGTGGCGCGAGGAGAACGCCACCGGCAACGACGGCCGCATGCAGCGGCAGAAGCAGTTTCTTCTGTCCGCCGTCTCCCAGGTGCGCGGCCAGATCAGGAACAACCCCACCAGCGTCCTGACCCTGTACAACACCGTCAGCGACTACGTCCTTACCGACCTTGACCTCAGCCGCGTCGTCTACCTGGCCACCGAGGCCGCCGCCATGAGCTTTGACGGCGACATCCTCCGCGTCCCCACCGGCGAGGGGACGATCAGCGCCGAAAACCACCTGGAGCTGCCCGTGGATGAGGAGGGCCTCACCGACCTGATCCTCTCTGTTTTTTACGAGGAATTCACGCCCGATACCAATTAAATAGCGCCTTATCCCGCCCGCCGCGAAAAGCGGCGGGCTTTTTTGTGGGTTTTGCACGCAAATCAAGCCAATATTTTTTCGGAATTTCAGATAAAAACTATTGCAAAACGGCGTCGAATGAAGTAAACTTAATCGTGAATCAGTGTCGGTAATGTTGGCTGAACCGTTCGGCCAACAGGAACCTGCGTGACGCGCGGCAAAGGCGCATAGGAGAGTGAAGATGATGAAAAAAACGACCCTGTTGACCATACGCGGCCCCTGCGGACGGGCGGTATCGCGGCGAAAATATGAGAAAGGAACGAGTGAACAATGAACCAGACACAAAAACACACAACTGGCAAAAAGCTTCTGGCTCTGCTTCTGGCGCTGATCATGTCGGTCAGCCTGTTGCCCATGTCCGTGTTCGCGGCAGATCTGGAGCAGACCGATGCTGACGGTCAGCCTGTTGTCGAGCAGGGCGTCGAGGACGCTGTGACCGATGAAACCGACGGCCAGGACGAGGAAGCCGTCCCCCAGGAGCCTGTGGAAGACGTACAGGAGCCTGCGGAGGACGAGACTGACGTGACCGACGCGGACATCCAGGCCGCTGAGGGCGACGTGGCCGTCCAGGCGGCTGAGATCAACTATGTGACAAAGACCGGCAATGGCAAGACGTTGGACGATAGCACCTTCTATCGCATTGTCCATATCGACTGCGGCCGTAAGTATTTCAGCGTTGCTGATCTCAAGAAGATCATTAACTACGCTGCCGCGTCGAACTACACCCATGTGGAGCTGGCCTTCGGCAACGATGGCCTGCGTTTCCTGCTGGATGATATGGAAGTAACCGCCAGCGGTGTGACTTATGGCAGTGATGATGTGAAATCTGCCATTCAGGCGGGCAACAAGGCCTTTTATGATGCCGGAACCAACGAGCTGATCCAGAGCGAGATGAAGGAGATCATCTCCTATGCAAATAGCAAGGGCATCGGCATCATCCCCATGTTTGACGCGCCGGGTCACCTCCAGACGGTTGTCAGAGCGATGGCGATCTTGGGTGTGGCTACTAATGAGTATACTACCCCCACCACCAGCGGTACCAGTGTGAATTATGCCATTAACCTCACTGACGCGGCCAGTGTAAACTTTGTGCAGGCACTGATGCAGAAGTACATCACCTACTTTAAAAACCAGGGCTGCACCATGTTCAATATTGCTGCCGACGAGTGCGGCTTCAGCAACATGAACAACACGACCTACACCGCTTATGCCAATCTGGTCAACAGCATGGCAGCCATGGTGCAGAACACCGGTATGGTGGCGCTGGCCTTCAACGATGGTATCTACCATATCGGCCTCACGACGAGCGTAGAGTTTGATAGCAATATTGCTGTCTGCTACTGGGATGCTTCTTCGACTAAGTATGCACCGGCGGCAACACTGGCAGGTAAGGGTTTCAAAATCATCAATACCAACAACAAGTGGTATTATGTGATTGGCAAAGAGAATATTACCAATCGCAGCGACTGGAGTGGGTATGCCTATACCTGCCAGTACGCAAAGGAGCAGATGTCCAGCGAAAACAGCTGCTTGAGCATCGACGGCGATAGCAATAAGACAACGCCGGTAGGCTGCATGGCGGCTATCTGGTGCGACTATCCCTCCAATAGTGCAAACTGGACAAATGTGGAGAGCTATATCCAGACGCTTTCCCAGTATAACAGCACCTACTTCGTCAAGGCGGCTGTGCCTGCGATTAAGGTTGACAGCGCGAACCTGACCGTGGATGGTACGACGACGCTGACGATGGCCAATGTGGATGCGTCGGCTACCGTGACCTGGAAGGTTACGCCTGAGGGCGTGATTGAACTGTCCGCCACTACTGGCGCCAGCATCACCGCCAAGGCGCTGAAGGCTGGCACCGCCACCGTCACCGCCACTGTGAACGGTACCGACTATACGACGAAGATCACGGTTCAGGACGCGGGCGACGAGACGTTTAATAGCGAGAAGGATATCTACGTCACCGTCGGCGGCGAAACAACGGAATCCGTAACTGGCGCGAATTATGCTGGCGATTACACGACCAAGGACGAGTCCATCGCATCTGTGACCGTCACGGGTGAGAATGAAAAGGAAGGGACTGAAAAGTATACTTCGACTCGTGTAAGCTATAGGAATTTAGCTAGCAGTATCAGTCGCAACTGGACGGAGACATCATACTACTATCAAGTTGGGAATAACTATTATCCCGTATATGTACGGTATCAAAACAACTATTACTATTACGGCTATTCTACAACTGGTGATTCTAGCAATGTGACGTCTATAGATTCCTCAAGATGGGGTAGTACTCAGGTTCCGGTCTATACCAAGACTGGCGTTCCCGGCACTTCCGCTTCTACCACCATTACCTTTACCGGTAAAAAGGTCGGTGATACCTATGTGATCATTGGCGGCGTGAAGTATAACATCCACGTTGTGGCAGAAGACCTGAGCAAGGCTGGCACCCTGCCTATCCAGACCTGGTTCACCAACTGCGATATCGAAGTTGTAGCTACGGAGAATAATACACAGTATACGGTTGGACAGACCACAGGTAACTTTGTAAACGGTAACTGGCAGGATAACAAGCAACCGTACTATGTTTCCGTTTCCGCGAAGGATGCTTATGGTGCGGACGGTGTGCCTCTCTCCGCAGTACTGCCGGCAACCATGCTCCGCTATGAGAATAGTAATACCTATTGGCAGCAGGCATATACCGGAAAGGTTCAGAAAGAGCTTGTGCTGTGGACTGGTCGTATTCACAGCAGCAGCAATATTCAGCTGATTTCCGGTAAAGACTACTCCAATACTGGCACAGAGTTCCAGTATGTCAGATATTTTGGCGGCGCTTGGGCGGTTTCCGCAGACCGTATCAACTGGACAACGGTGACCGGCGCTGGCTCCACTACCAATTCTTCCTCCTGCACGGAGCAGTTGGCTGTGTACTACATGATGCGCTCTGAGATCACCAAGGAAGTGACCACTGACGTGGCCGACTGGGGCTATATTAAGAGCGACAGCACCTATGGTACACAGATTTCTTCTGGAAACTATGTGATTCTTGACTTCGCCGTCAAGTATGAGGGCGGTACCCGTAACCCGAATACCTTCCCGCAGGATGGCAAGACGTTCGTGTTCCACTGCACGCCGAATGACGCCAGCGGTTCAGTAAAGCAGGATTCCAGCGGCAATTATTATCGTCAGCTGAACAACTTCCGTGGTGTGAACACCAGCGAATATGAGATCTACATGGTCACCGTCACCATGACGGAGGATGCCGCAGGCGATACGCTGAGCAGCACGACCAGCTATACTTACGATGGTGAGGAGCAGATCGTCTGGGCTATCGACCAGGAGACCCATGACAACTGCGGCCTGAATGACTATCAGGCCATCACCAGCGGGGATACCTACAGCGGCTGCAAGATCGGCGGCGATCCTTATGTCCGCGGCGTGGAAGTGTACAACCAGCACGGCGCTCTGATCACCTATTACATCCGTCTGAAGGCTGCTCCGGAGGATTCCCTGCGAGTTCATTACATCAACAAGACCACCGGAGAAGAATTCTACAATTATTCCATTAGTGTCGAGCAAGGCACAGTTTTTGACAAGGGCTTTGACCAGGTTGCACAGAATAGCACAGAGCTTACCGGCAACACAGTAAAGAACTATTTAGGCTTTACGGAAACGGTCATTGCGGAGCTTGAAAAGATTTCCGGAATCGGTGCGCAGTATAAATACAGTAACTATACTTGCGTGGATACCAGCCGGAATGACGATGGTAAAGACGTTTTTCTGTACTATACCTTTGTCACGACAAAGACATTCGTTGTGGACTTCGGCCTGCCGGTGGTGATCAGACCTGCGGATATTGCCGAACGACTGAGCCAGGCGAATATTGAGAGAATGTCCATTGTTGCCAAAACGAAGTATGCGGACATTGAGCGCAACAACGCTGATTTCAGCTTTTCCTACAAGCTGACGGCCACGATTGACGGTCAGGATGATATCAACGTAACGTATTACGGCACGAATTCGGAGAATAAACCGGATAATGCGACCTACACCGTGTCTATGATCCCTGCGTCCACTGTCTACTACGAGGACAGCTTTGCGAAGCTTAACAACGGCGTAGGCGCGGCGGCTGGCGCTACTTGGAGCACCGACGGTGCCACAACGAATGAAACTCAGGTGCTGGAAGAGCTGGGCAAAAAGCAGAACCTTTACGGCTACGACGAGGCCTATGATAACTGCACCACCTTCTCCATGGGCAGCGCCAAGAAGGTCACCGTGTCCGCCGATATGGCCGCGAATTGGGACACTGACGCTAACAGCGCCTGGCCCACCGCCACCTTCACCTTCAAGGGCACCGGCTTCGACGTCATCTCCCTGACCGACAACCGCTCCGGCGCGATCGTTGTTAAGGTGTATGAAGGCAAGGACACCAGTGGTAAGCTGGTCAAGAGCTACATTGTTAATAACTACTATGGTTATCAGTACAATGACGCGACAAAGACTTGGGAAGTCAGTAATGAAAGCGGCGCGAATGCCTTGTACCAGATTCCCGTCATGAAGATTGCTGATTTGACCTATGGTGAGTACACGGCTGTAATTAAGGTGTCGTATGGCGCAGCGTTTGACTTTACAAATAGCAACAGTTATAGCTTCTGGCTGGATGCCATCCGCGTCTATGACCCCATGGGTGAGAATGCGGACTATGCACAGGACGGCGAAGGCTGGCCCCAGTACATCAAGTTGCGCACCGAGTTGAAGAAGAACGTCGACGATGAAAAGACGATGCTGTTCATTGATGGTGCTGATCAGGCAAGCGTTGCCGATTATGCGAACTACGGCCCCAACAACGAGGTCTATCTGGCGAAGGGCCAGGCCATCAGCTTCAAGCTGACGGGCGATCTTGAGAGTATCGCTACGGTTCAAATCGGCGCTAAGTCTCCCGATGGTACAGAAGCAAAGGCAAAGATTTCTGTGAATAATCAGGAGATTGCCTCTGCTACCGAGATGTACTATGACATTACGACTGACGCTAAAAATGGCGAAGTTGTCACTATTGTCAATAATGGTGCTGACGACACGATTCTGTCCCTGACAAATCTGAAGGTCACATTCACGGGGGCAGATAAGAGTGTGAGCTTGGCTGTCCTCAATGCAGAGGATACCAACAACGCCGTGGCGGCTGTCCGGGCCCTGCTTGCCGCTCCCGTGGAGCCGGATCCCGAGCCCGAAGTCTTTGTGCCGGAGTACTTCCAGGCCACCTGGAACCGCGGCACGGTGAAGGTGGGCCAGAAGGCCACTCTGACGGTCAAGACCTCCGCGGATGTGGAAGCCATCACCGTGGACGGCAAGACCATTGACACCTACCGCACCCGTACCGAGCGCACCGGCTGGGGCTGGAACGCCACGAAGGTGACGTACCATGTGTTTACCTTCACGGTCACTGCGGCCGAGGCGGGAACCCTGAATTACAGCATCGTCGCCGCCAACGCTGACGGTGTGAACAGCGAGGCCTTTGACGTCCCGGCCCTGACGGTGCAGGCCGCTTCCCAGCGGCCCGGCATCGGCGGCTGGCTGGATCAGATCTTCGGCCGTTGGTTCTGAGAAAGGAGTGAATGAATAATGAAGAAATCCTATGTGAAGCCCCAGGTGCTTTTTGAGGACTTCCAGCTCAGTGCCAATATTGCAGCAGGTTGTGGATATCGGATAAATCATGCGGATACAATTAACACATTGTGTACCTATGATATGACTGACGAAAAAGTATTTAATACAATACTTGCGGGCGGCTGTACGACAACGCCGCCGGAGGATGATAGCATTTGCTATCATAACCCGACCAGTCAGACAAAACTCTTCACTTCCTGACTCCCAACACAACAAAAGTGCCCTGCCCGAGCGGGCGGGGCACTTTTTCCCTGAATTGCCGCTTTACCCATTTACAAGCGGATGAAAGGAGAAAACCATGAAACGTATTTGCAAGCTTTTTGCCCTGCTGCTGGCGCTGACGCTGGTGCTGACCGCCTGCGGCGGCAATGCCGCCACGGACGGTGATCCCACCGACAGCAATACCGCCAACGGTAACAGCGCCGCCGAGCCCATGATGGATCTGGGCAGCGGACTGTCCCTGATGAGCGTCAACCGTTATGCCGGCGCTTTTGTGGAGGACGGCACCGACGAGACTGTGGCCGACGTGCTGGCCATCACCGTCCGCAACGATGGCGACAAGACGGTGCAGTATGCCCACATCACCCTGGATCAGGGGGAGAGCACCTACGAATTCAATGTGACCACCCTGCCGGTGGGCGCTTCCGCCCAGGTGCTGGAGGTATCCCGTCAGGCCATGCCGGACAGCACCGAGGGCATGGCGGGCCAGGTGGACACCTTCGCGGTGTTTGACACGGAGCCCAGTCTCTATGAGGATGTGCTGGGCATCGAGACCCAGGACACCGCCATCACCATCACCAACAAGTCCGGCAGCGACATCACCGGGCCGCTCTACGTCTATTACAAGATCGCTTATGGCGACCTGTATCTGGGCGGCATTACCTACCGGGTGGGCGTGGCCGACGGTCTGAAGGCCGGTGAGAGCAGCACCTGCTACGCCGGACACTTCTCTAATGATTACAGTAAGTTGATGTTTGCCACTTATGTACAGTGAGTATTATGCTTTCGGCGGCGTGACGCTGGAATTGACAGGGGAGAGTGCCTGGCAGCCCTCTGACCTGTGCCGTCCCTTCCGGGTGGAGCCGCGTCCGGCGGAGCACACCATCCATGTGACGGTGGGGGACGACATGCCCCAGCCGCCGGAGGGCGCGGCCCATCAGGGCCCCCTGTACCGTTGGCGGGAGGGGGATCGGTTTTGCCTGCTGCAGGACTACGGCGGCCGCTACCGGGCCTTTGCCGCGCGGCAGGGGGACGTTACGGCGCTGCGGCTGTCCGAGGGCTATCGGGAGACGGTGTCGGCCCGGACGATTCTGGAGTCGGCGGGGCTGTTCGACCTGCTGGCGGACTTCGGCATGCTGATCCTGCACAGCGCCTACATCGTGACGCCCCAGGGGCAGGGGCTGCTGTTCTCCGGGCCGTCCGGCGTGGGGAAGAGCACCCAGGCGGAGCTGTGGCGGCAATACGCCGGGGCGCAGGTGATCAACGGCGACCGGTCGCTGGTGCGGCCGGGGGACGGCACGGTGCACGGAATCCTGTACTCCGGCACCTCCGGCATCTGCCGGAACGTCAGCACGCCCCTGCGGGCCATCGTGCTGCCGGTGCAGGGGGCGGAGAACCGGGTGTATCCCCTGCGGCCCAAGGAGGCGTTCATGGCGCTGGTGAACCAGTGCGCCTATTATCCCTGGGCGGCGGATTCCGCGGCGCGGATGACGGAGCTGGCGGCGGCGCTGATCGGCGCCGTGCCGGTGTACGGCCTGACGTGCCGGAAAGACGAGGGCGCCGTCCGGGCGCTGGAAGACTATTTGAGGAGGGCCTGATATGGAATTCAGCAGCGCGGAACCCCGCCTGTCCACCTATCTGCACGCCAAGGCCTGCCGGTCGGGCACGCCGCTGGCGGGCAACTTTGAGCTGACGGCCCGGTGCAACTTCGACTGTAAGATGTGCTATGTGCATCTTTCGGCGGAGGAGCAGCGTCGGCGGGGCTGTGAGCTGACCGCCGACGAATGGCTGGCCATCGCCGAGACGGCCCGCAGCCGGGGTATGCTGTTCCTGCTGCTGACCGGCGGCGAACCGCTGATCCGCCCCGACTTCCGCTATCTGCTGACGGAGCTGAAGAAGATGGGGCTGCTGGTGTCGGTGAACAGCAACGGCTCACTGATCGACGGGGATTGGCTGGAGTTCTTCCGCCATGAGCCGCCGTTCCGGTTCAACATCACCCTGTACGGCGGCGGGAACGAGACCTATGAGCGGCTGTGCGGCCATCCGGCCTTCGATAAGGTGACGGGCAATATCCGGGCATTGAAGGCGCTGGGGATCGACGTGAAGATGAACGTATCGCTGACGCCCTACAACGCGGCGGATATGGAGGCGATCCACGCCGCGGCGGAGGAGCTGGGCACGCCCATGCAGTTGGCCACCTATATGTTCCCGCCCATCCGCCGCAGCGAGGATATGGTGGGGCAGAACGACCGCTTCACCGCCTGCCAGGCGGCGGAGTACGCTGTGGCCTGGGACAAACTGCGGTTCGAGCCGGAGGTGTTCCGCCAGCGGGCCGAGGCCATGCGCCAGGGGTTGTCCCTGCCCCAGGAGGAGGTCTGCGAGGGTACGCCGGGCGAGGGCGTCTCCTGTCGGGCCGGGCGCAGCGCCTTCTGGCTCAACTGGCAGGGGAACATGACCCCCTGCGGCATGATGACGCAGCCCAAGTTCTCTGTGCCCCAACTGGGCTTTGACGAGGCGTGGCGACTGACCAAGGAGGCCACCGCCGCCATCCGGCTGCCGCCGGAGTGCGCCGCGTGCGCCAGCAAGCATGTGTGCCACGCCTGCGCCGCTATGTGCGTGACGGAGACGGGCCATTTTGACGTGAAGCCCGCCTATCTGTGCGACATGACGCGCGAGACGGTGCGGCTGACTTTGAAGGAGGCAGAGCAATGACGATCCGCAAACAACTGGTCAAGCGCACCATCGCCGGGGATGTGATCCTGGTGCCGGTGGGCGACGCGTCGCTGGAGCTGAAGGGGCTTCTGACCCTGAATGAGACCGGCGAACGCATGTGGGATCTGCTGCCCCAGTGCGATACGGAAGAGGCGCTGGTACAGCAGATGCTGGCGGAGTACGAGGTGGACGAGGCCACCCTCCGCGCCGACGTGGCAGAGTTCCTGGCGGAGCTGCGCCGGTTGGAGATCCTGTAAACGGCAAAAACGGGTGCATAAAGCCCGTTAATAGGGGAAAAGAGGGTGCGTTATGCACCCTCTTTTCCTATCTCTCAAAGATCGTCTTACCGTTGAACGTCAGCTTGCAGACGGTCTCCGGCTCGATAGGTTCATCGAACCGCGCCCAGAACATGCAGCTATCGTCAGTTTGAGCCGCGATAAAGGCCCAGCTACATGAAATGGGATCTCCATTTGCGTCAAACACCTTGAATTTCCAGGTATCAGCGGTGGAATCCACAAGGCCGTCGAAATACACCGCCATGGACAGCTTGGAGCACGCAACCTTTTCTGCCAGAAGCGTCTCGCCCGCATAGGACAGGGGAACGTTCTCCGCCAGCACCTCGCTCTCGATGGTGACGGGCGTTTCGTCCAGCGTGACCTGCCATTGTCCCGGAAGCACGGTGGTAAAGAGTTCGTTTCCGCCCCAGTGCAGCTCGAGGTAGGGGAGCGCCTCCTTGTCAACGGTCACGAATACCCACGCATACCGCCAGTCGGCATCCCCCATATCGGGATCAAATGCGTCAGGCTGGCTGGAACTGTGCTCTGGCTCCGGACGGATGACGGTATTCGTTCGTGTGTCGAGGAAGTACCAGTTTTCCTCCGATAACCATAGGATTGAGCCCATCGGCGCCTTCAAGACAAGCTGAAGCGTACCGTCTTCCCAGCCTGCATTGCAGATGGACAGACCGCCATAGGGCAGCTTCACATCCGCGTTGCCCGGCTGCCACAGATACCGCGTTGCGCCATTGTAAAAATGCTCCATGCACTGGGGCAGCTTGGCGTTCTCACCGGCGCTTTCCACCATTTCCGCCACGTTGAAGTCCACCTTTACGTCCTCAAACCGCTTTTTCTCCTGCCAGTCGGAGAAGCCTATCACAAGGCCGTTGGCGCTGGCGCCCGGCTGCCAGTCGGCCAATACGACACCCTCCAGTTCGTTCTCCGGCACGCCCTCCTTCCGCTCCAGAAAATACGACACATAGGCGCCGGACATCATCTGGCCGGGGAAATAGAGATCAAGCTCGGCAAAGTGACCCTTCTGATCCAGAACTGCCCCCTCGTTGGCCTTCACGGAATAGAGAAGATACAGAGTCCGCTCGTCAGAGATCACCTTTTCTATCTTGATCTGCATTTCCTCCGTAGGCACGGCCTGCTGCTGCTCCGGCTGCTGCTGGGAGACCACCGGCACCTCGTCCTCGTCGCCGATGACGGTCTGGCCGGGGGAAAAGATATCACGCCACGACAGCGGGATCCTGCTGATGGCAAAGGCGGTCACGGACAGGCCCAGTATGACCAGCACTGCCACGACCGCGGCAGATAATCTGGGAAAGCGAAGGGTTTTCGTCTTGGTGCCATCAAAGTCAAGAGCCTCTTCCAGATACGCTGTATCCATGTCTCCGATGGCGGAAATCAGCTTATCGGTCATATGATCCATCATAGAGATACCTCCCTCAGATGTTTATGTAGTTTCCCGCGGATCCTGCTGAGCCGGACAGACACGTTGTTCTCGGTGATAGCAAATGCGGCTGCGATCTCGGACAGGGATCCCGAGAACCAGTAGCGCTTCACAAACATGACCCTGTCGTCCCTGGGCAAAGCGGAGAGAAACGCGTTGATCTGCGCCGACAGCTCACTTGCGGCAAGCTGCTCATCCAGAGAGTTGTCCGGGATGCAGTTGGCCAGCTCCTCCAGAGACACCTCAAACTGACTGCCCCGCTTCAGCGCGGTGTTGGCCCGGAGCTTTTTCAGGGAGTGGTTGCGGACGATGCGGCAGATATAAGCGCGCAGCGGGTCGGGAGATTGGGGAGGAATACTGTTCCATGCACCGAGATACGCGTCATTTACGCACTCCTCCGCGTCCTGATGATCGTTCAGAATACTGTTGGCAAGCCGGAAGCACAGAGCGCCGTATTTCCGGGACAGTTCGGTGATGGCCTGTTCTGAGCGCTCAAAAAACAGGCTGATGATCTGCTTGTCATCCATAGGGCGGCGTTCCTCCTTTCTCCTTCTATTGATATAACTACCGTTTCCGGCACGGATGTTACAGGAGTTTCAAAAGTTTTTTTATTTTGTCAAAAAGAGGGAGGAAATGCCATGAAGCATTTCCTCCCTCTCTGAGGGGGACACCGTCTTATGAAAGCGGCAGGGACAGAGTCTCGCCGCCGTCGCCGGTAAAGACGGCATGACCGGCATGACGGTCGAGGGTCATATCCGCCCACCAACGGCCATTGACGGAAGAAAAGCGGGCATCAGACAGGTCGGCCAGCGTCGTGACATCCTGTCCCAGCAGCGCACCGCCGGTGAATTCCCCGGCCCATGCGGCCCGATCCTCCGCCGTCATGCCGAAGTAGTACCAGCCGCCGCCTGCGTCCCAGGTGGGGTCGAAGTAGTACCATTTCCCATCGATGGAGGCCATCAGCCACATGTGGAAGCCGGAGGCTCCGTCCCCTGTCACGGCGGCGCAGTCCAGCCCCGCCTGGGTGTACAGGAAGGCCAGCGCCTGGGCGAAGGAATAGCAGATGCCGCTGTGGAGCACCAGCGCCGCGTAGCTGCTGGTGCGGAAGCGGTACGCCGCGGGATCGTCATCATAGGTGCCGGACACGTCATAGTCGTAGGCGGCCTGCTCCGTCAGGGCGCGGTACAGCAGCAGGGCGCGGGCGGTCTCGCCGTCACCCCGGCGCAGACGGCTCATGCAGTCGGTGGTGATCTGCTCCAGCGATGCCAGTACCTGGCGCACCTGCTCCGGCGTCTGGGTATAGGCCCATGTGACGGTGCGGGCGGCCCTGTCGAAATGGTTGTCATCGTAGTCCGTCACTGCGCCGAAGGCCGGACACATGCTGTAAAGGGCATAGCCCAGATCGTTGCCGGGATTGCCGCCGTAGTCACCCTCCGGCAGCGTCACCGTGGTCTCTCCCGCCAGAAAGGCGTCAATCACCAGCCGGGCCGCCGCCACCAGATCGCTGCCGATCTGCCGCTCCACCAGCGGCGCGCAGCGGTGGTAGTCCAATGTGAAATCGTAGGGCGCGTCCTCCGGTGCTTCCGGAGGTTCCGGCTCCTGCGCGGGCTGACTGCTGCAGGCGCACAGCAGCACGACGGCCAACAGCGCCGCCAACAGGGATGTGGTCTTCTGATGCATGGAAGGTCTCCTATTGCCTATTGAATGGGATAAAATAAGGCCACCCTTGCAGGTGGTCTTATTTTATCATGCTTTACACGCCCAGCTTTTCCAGGGCCGCCAGCTTCAGACAGTTGCAGAAGATGGCGATGGCCTGCTTCAGCTCCTCCACCGGGGGGAAGGAGGGGGCGATGCGGATGTTGCTGTCGTTGGGGTCGATGCCGTAGGGGAAGGTGGCGCCCGCGCCGGTCATGGTGACGCCCGCCTCCTTGCAGAGGGCCAGCGTCCGCTTGGCGCAGCCGTGCATGGCGTCCACGCTGATGAAATAGCCGCCCACGGGACGCTTGTAATCGGCGATGCCCAGGGGTGCGATCTCGGCATCCAGGGCGTCCAGCACCGCGTGGAACTTGGGCGCCAGGATGGCGGCGTGCTTCTTCATCAGGGCCAGGGTATGGGCCTTGTCCTGCAGGTACTTCACATGCCGCAGTTGGTTGATCTTGTCGAAGCCGATGGTCTGGATATTGATGAGCTTGCTGAAATAGTCGATGTTGGCCTCGCTGGCGGCCATCACGCCCACGCCCGCGCCGGGGAAGGTGACCTTGCTGGTGGAGGCGAACTCATACACCATGTCGGCATTGCCGTTTTCAGCGCACAGGCTGAGGATATCGGGGAAGTCCACATAGTCGCAGTCGAACTCGTGGATGCAGTAGGCGTTGTCCCACATCAGCATGAAGTCGGGGGCGGCGGGCTTCAGGGCCGCCAGACGGCGAATGGTGTCGGCGGAATACACCACGCCCTCGGGGTTGGAGTACTTGGGCACGTTCCACATACCCTTGACGGCGGGATCCTTCACCAGCTCCTCCACCATGTCCATATCGGGGCCGGCGGCGGTCATGGGAACGGTGATCATCTCCACGCCAAAGGACTGGGTGACCTTGAAGTGCCGGTCATAGCCGGGGGCGGGGCAGATCCACTTCACCTTGTCCAGCTTGCACCAGGGCGTTTCGCTGTGGAGCAGGCCGTGGGTAAAGGCCTTGGACACCGCGTCGTACATGAGCTGCAGGCTGGCGTTGCCGCCCACGAACACCTGCTCCGGCTTGCAGCCCAGGATGTCGGCAAACAGTGCCTTGGCGGCGGGGATACCGGCCACCTCGCCATAGTTGCGGGTCTCGATACCGTCGGAGACAAAGTCCTCGGGCTTGATGAGGACGCCGAAGATATCCGTCACCAGATCCAACTGGTCGCGGCCCGGCTTGCCCCGCGCCATATTCAGCTTTAGGCCCAGGGCCTTCTGCTGCTCATAGGCCGCCTTGACGGCGGCGTACTCCGCCTGACGCTCCTGCAGCGTCATTTCCGCGTATTTTTTCATGGTATTGCCTCCTTATATGCCTGTTATCGTACCATTTTTGCCTAGTCTACCACACTTGCGGCGGTTTTGCAATACATAACAGGTGAACAATCGTCTTTCTGGCGGGGATTTTGGGTGAGAAAATTGCCGCGGTTTTCCGCGGCAATTTTGTATATATTTTATAAGGTCTCCGCCTCGTCCCGCTCCTGGGCCAGCAGGGCCTTCTTGGCCTCGACGCCGGACTGGGCGCAGCCGTATTCCCAGTTCCAGGGATCCTTGCGGCACACGCCGTCGGCATAGGGCACAAAGATGGACAGCAGGCCGAAGGCCGCCAGGAACCAGCAGTACCACATGCCGCCCACGATTCCGGCGGGGCTGGTGTACAGCTCAGGGGAGGTGACAGTGGCGTTGGTCAGGGCCGCGGCGCTGAGAAGCTGGGCGCCGTAGGGGATGATGCCCTGGAACACGCAGGAGAAGATGTCCAGCAGGGAGGCGGTGCGGCGGGGATCCACCTTGTACTCATGGCTGACGTCGCGGGCCATATCGCCCGCCACGATGATTGCCACGGTGTTGTTGGCGGTGGCGCAGTCGCACAGGGACACCATGGCGGCGATGCCCACCTGGGCGGACTTGTTGCCCTTCATCACCAGCCGCAGCTTCTGGATGATCCAGGCGATGCCGCCGTTTCTGGCGATCAGCTCAGACATGCCGCCGCACAGCAGCGTCAGGAAGAACACCTCGTTCATGCCGGTGAAGCCTGTCCACACGCTCTGAGCAAAGCCGGCGATGGTCATATCACCGGCGCAGATGCCGATGATGCCGGCGGAGAAGATACCGATGGTCAGGGCGAAGAACACGTTCAGGCCGCACAGGGCCAGCACCAGCACCAGAATATAGGGCACCACCTTGATGATGTCGAAGGGCAGCGCCTCCAGGGGCATGACCACCTCGGGGCGGCCGATAAACAGCAGCAGTACCAGCGTCACAAGGGCGGCGGGCAGTGCCACCAGGAAGTTGACCCGGAACTTGTCCCGCATCTCGCAGCGCTGGCTGCGGGTGGCGGCGATAGTGGTATCGGAGATCATGGACAGGTTGTCGCCGAACATGGCGCCGCCCACCACCGCGCCGATGACCACCGTCAGGGACAGGCCGCCCTTCTCCGCGATGCCCACGGCGATGGGGATGACAGCGGAGACGGTGCCCATGGAGGAGCCGGTGGCGGTGCCCATAAAGGCGGAGATCACGAACAGGCCCGCCGCCAGGAACTGCACCGGCACCAGGGACAGGCCCAGGTTCACGGTGGACTCACGGCCGCCCATGTTGGCCGCCACGCTGGCGAAGGCACCCGCCAGAATGTAGATCATCAGCATGGTCAGGATGTCCACGTTGGCCGCGCCCTTGGCGAACACCTCAAACTTCTCGTTGATGGTGCCCTTGAACATGATGAAGGCCGCCAGCACCGCCACGAACATGGCGGTGACGGAGGGGAACTGGTAGAAGGCCATCTCCGTGCCCTTGGCCTGATAGTAGATGCCTGCGCCCATGTAGATGACGATGAAGATCACAAAGGGGATCAGCGCCAGTCCGTTGGGCTTTTTCTCGTTGAGGGTATTTTTCATATTGGGGGAAGCTCTCCTTTTCTCGTACTTTTCCTTTTCTCCACAGAAAATGCCCGCGGGGTGTTTCCGCCCCGTGGACATCTTCCAAAAGGTATCATACAGGAGAATAACTCCCATTGTCAACACTGATTTCTATTTTTCTTCCATCTGGCTATCTATATATTCGATAACAAAATCATCTCTTCCGCAGTTCGTACACATCCGTCCGCCGGGCGGAGAGAATGGGGAGCTGCTGGCGGATAGCATCCACCCGTGCCATGTCCAGGGTGGTGACGACTACCTGCGGCGTCTCGTCGCCCTGGCGCACCACGGTGCCCCAGGGGTCGCAGACGATGGAGTGGCCCCAGGCCACATAGCCCGCCGCGGTGTCCCGGGCCGGGGAGGTGCCCACTGTGTAGCACTGGCCGTCCACGGCCCGCTGGCGGAACAGCAGCTCCCAATGGGCGGGGCCGGTGGTCATGTTGAAGGCGGCGGGGACGACGATCAGCTTCGCGCCCGCCAGCACCATCAGCTCCGAGAGCTCGGTGAACCGGAAGTCGAAGCATACGCAGACGCCCACTCTGCCCCAGGGGGTATCGAAGGTGGTGACGCTGTCGCCCGCCGTCAGGGTCTCGGACTCCATGAACCGCTGGCCGCCCTTTACGTCAATGTCGAAGAGGTGCATCTTCCGGTGCTTGGCCACCATTTGTCCGCCTGGTGCGAACACATAGCAGGTGTTGTAGACCCTGCCCTCCGCCAGCTCCGGCACGGTGCCGCCCACCAGCCAGATGCCTCGCTCCTTCGCCAGGGCGCTGAGGGCCTGATATGCCGGGCCGCCCTCCGCCTCGCCGTAGGGGCGGAAGCAGGCGTTGTCATAGGGACAGCAGAACATCTCCGGCAGCACCGCCATGTCGATGTCGCCCGCCTGACGCACCATGTCGCAGGCGCAGCGGATATTTTCCTGCCTGTCCGCTGTGACGGACATCTGGATCTGCGCAATCTTCAATTCCATAGCAACCTCCTAAAACTCCCGCAGCACCAGGTCGGTGCGACCCTGATCCAGCGCGATCACCCGCAGCACACGACCGGCGTACTCCCGCCGCACCATGTCCCGCAGGACGGTGCCGCTGTTGTAGCCGTGGACGATCCGCAGGCGGTAGGTGCCGGATTTGGCCCGCCGCAGCGCCGCGTCGATGGTGATCTTCGCCTGATATTCGTTTTTCCCGTGCAGGTCAATTTCGATAATGCCGCCCGCTGCCATATGGTGCCCTCCTTATGCGCTTTTCTTCATGATACCGTAAAAGGTTTGAGTTTGCAAGGTGAAGGTGGTATAATGAGTATAATTGCCCGTGGCCATGAAGCACAACTATGCGGCGGGGTGAGGTCACCCCGCCCTACGAAGTCATGCCGCACCTGTGCGTAGGGCGGCATGACCACATGCCGCCGACCCGATTACGATAAACATCTGTAGGGGCGGACGACCCTGTCCGCCCTGCCGATATCCCTCTGCATCTTTTCTGGGCCGACAGAGTCGTCGGCCCCTACGACCGGTCTATTCAAGGTCCCCGTATTCAGAAAGGAACCCGCCTATGAAACTTCTCATCCTCTCCGATTCCCACGGAAACATCGACAATATGGCCCGCGCTGTGGCGCTGATCCAGCCCCGGCATATCCTCCACCTGGGGGACTGCCTGCGGGACGCCCAGGCGCTCCATGAGCGCTATCCGGACATCCCCATGGACACGGTACCCGGCAACTGCGACTGGGGCAGCTTCGACACGCCGGAGCGGCTGCTGGAGTTCGACGGCGTGCGGGTGCTGATGATGCACGGCCACACCCGGAACGTGAAATCCTCGCCGCTGGCGGCCCAGTACGCCGCCCGGGAGTACGGCGCGGACGTGCTGCTGTTCGGCCACACCCACCGTCCGCTGGTGGATTACGACGGCACGCTGTACACCATGAATCCCGGCGCTGTCGGCGACTACCGCCGCCCCACCTACGGGGTGCTGACCATCGAAAACGGCAGGGCGGACTGTGCCGTATTTGTATTGGAATAAGGAGCGACTATGTTCTATATCGGTTGTCATCTGTCCCCCTCTGCCGGGCTGCGGGCCATGGGGGAGACGGCGGTGTCCCTCGGGGCCACCACGCTGCAGTTTTTCACCCGCAATCCCCGGGGCAGCAAGGCCAAGCCCATCGACCCCGCCGACGCGGCGGCGCTGATGGCCCTGTGCCGGGAGCAGGGCTTCGGCCCGCTGGTGGCCCATGCGCCCTATACCATCAATGCCTGCTCCAAGGATGAGCGCACCCGGGAATTCGCCCATCTGACGCTGGCGGACGACTTGCGGCGGATGGAGTATCTGCCCGGCAATCTCTATAACTTTCATCCCGGCAGCCACACCGGACAGGGCATCGAGACCGGCATTGCCCTCATCGCGGAAACGCTGAACACCATCCTGACGTCGGACATCCACACCACGGTGCTGCTGGAGACCATGGCGGGCAAGGGCACCGAGGTGGGCGGCCGGTTCGAGGAGCTGCGGGAGATCCTTGACCGGGTACAGCTCTCCGATAAGATGGGCGTGTGCCTGGACACCTGCCATGTGTCCGACGCGGGCTACGACATCATAAACGATCTGGACGGCGTGCTGACGGAGTTCGACCGGGTCATCGGCCTTGACCGGCTGAAGGCCGTCCACGTCAACGACAGCCTGAACCCCTGCGGCGCGAAGAAGGATCGCCACGCCCGCATCGGCGAGGGCTATCTGGGGGAGGAGACCTTCCGCCGCATCGTGAACCATCCGGCCCTGCAGGGGCTGCCCATGGTGCTGGAGACCCCCAACGAGCTGCCTGGCTACGCCCGCGAGATCGCGCTGCTGAAGGCGCTGCGCCGGGACGGGACGTGACAGGAGGCGCAGATGGACAAGCAAAAAAGCATTGCCGCCGCGGCGGAGACGGAGGAGGACCGGCTGCTGCTGGCCCGGATCTATGACCGGCTGACCCACGGGGCGGATCGGGAGATCTTCGCTGCCACCGGCTTTCTCTCACCCCGGGAGCAGGCGCTGGTGCAGCGGCTGCTGCCCCATGTGCCGCTGGTGTTCTTCGGCGGCTGCCAGGAGGCGGAGCGGCGCATGGCCTGCTATGTGCCGGAGTATCTGCCGGAGGACTATCTCACCTCCGATGACGGCCCGGCGGCCGCCGTGCGGGCAGAGTACTATGAAAAGGACGCCCTGACCCACCGGGATTTCCTGGGCAGCCTTATGGGCGCGGGCGTCAAGCGGGAGACGGTGGGGGACATCTACGTCTCCGCCGGACAGTGTGACTTTCTGGTGACGCGGGCGGTGCTGCCCTATCTGCTGGAGAATCTTACCTCGGCGGGCCGCACGAAGTTGCACCTGTCGGCCATTTCCCTGGAGGCGGTGCAGCGTCCGGCGGTGGAGAAGCGGGAGATCCGGGACACGGTGCCGTCGCTGCGGCTGGACTGCCTGGTGGGAGCGGCGTTTTCCATGGCACGGGGCCCTGCCGCCCAGTTGATCGCCGCGGGTAAGGTGGCGGTCAACGACCTGGTGTGTCTGAAGGGCGACCGGCAGCTCCAGCAGGGCGACCGCATCGCCGTGCGGGGCTTCGGCAAGGCGGAGCTGGCGCTGGTGGGCGGCACCACCCGCAAGGGGCGACTGTCGGTCACGCTGGCGCGTTGGGTGTAAAAAAATGAGGAAAAGAGGGCGGAAGCGGCGCTTCCGCCCTCTTTTTGCGGCCCATTGTAAAAGTGCACAAAGGGAAGTCGACATAATGCGACAGCCGGTGGTCAAGTGGATGAAAACGCTTCCGGCGAAAAAATTTGTAAATTTTCTGTTGACAAATTAGCTCACGCTAACTATAATATTGCCGTGGTTAGAAAGGGCTAACCATTTTTTGAACACCAGAGGTTAGCCCATGCTAATAAACAGACACATTCAGAAAGAAGGGGACTTTATGATGCCGCTGACATTGGCCGATGTAGGGAAGGAACAGATCATCCACCGGATCGGCGGGAATGATGAGGTGCGCAGACATCTGGAAAACCTGGGATTCGTGGCAGGCGGCGAGGTAACGCTGATCAACTCCATGGGCGGCAACGTGATCGTCAAGGTAAAGGAATCCCGCGTGGCCATCAGCGAGGAAATGGCCCGGAAGATCATGGTGTGATTTTAGCTGGCATGAAATCTTCGATTTTTCTGCCAACAGCTTTACCTGCGTCTTTATATTTTTAGATTTATATAAATATTGCGTGATAAGGAGGAGACACATGAAAACATTGAAAGAGGCCAAGATCGGCCAGACCGTGAAGGTCGTCAAGCTCCACGGTGAAGGCCCCATCAAGCGCCGCATCATGGATATGGGCATTACCCGCGGCACGGAAGTGTACATCCGCAAGGTGGCGCCTCTGGGCGATCCTATGGAAGTTACCGTGCGCGGCTATGAGCTTTCCCTGCGGAAGGCCGATACCGAAATGATCGAGGTCGAGTAAAATTTTTGTGTGACGGTTAGCGTCAGCTATCCGAAAGGAGCGTATATGGAAAAGCAAATTAAAATTGCCCTCGCGGGCAACCCAAACTCCGGTAAAACGACGCTGTTCAACGCGTTGACCGGCTCCAACCAGTTCGTGGGCAACTGGCCCGGCGTTACGGTGGAGAAGAAGGAAGGCAAGCTGAAGAAGCATGATGACGTGACCATCATGGACTTGCCCGGCATTTACTCCCTGTCCCCCTACACCCTGGAGGAAGTGGTGGCCCGTAACTATCTGATCACCGAGCGCCCCGATGCCATCCTGAACATCATCGACGGCACCAACCTGGAGCGTAACCTGTACCTGACCACCCAGCTGACCGAGCTGGGCATCCCCGTGGTCATCGCCATCAACATGATGGATATCGTGAAGAAGAACGGCGACGAGATCAACGTGGCCGAGCTGTCCCGCCAGTTGGGCTGCCAGATCGTGGAGATCTCCGCCCTGAAGGGCACCGGCGTCATGGAGGCTGCCGAGGCTGCCATCGCCGCCGCCAAGAACGGCAAGACCGTTCCCATGCACACCTTCTCCGGCCCCGTGGAGCACGCCATCGCCCATATCGAGGAGGCCGCCGTCCACAGCATGCCCGAGGAGCAGCAGCGCTGGTACGCCATCAAGATCTTTGAGCGCGACGACAAGGTGCTGGCGCAGATGAACATCCCCGCCGAGACCATGGCGCACATCGAGACCGACATCAAGGCTGCCGAGAAGGAACTGGACGACGACGCCGAGTCCATCATCACCAACGAGCGCTACGTCTACATCGCCGAGGTCATCAAGAGCTGCTATAAGAAGAAGAACAAGGGCGAGCTGTCTGTCTCCGATAAGATCGACCGTGTCGTCACCAACCGCTGGCTGGGCCTGCCCATCTTCGCCATCGTCATGTTCCTGGTGTACTACATCGCCATGATGACCGTGGGCTCCGCCGCCACCGACTGGGCCAACGACGGTCTGTTCGGCGATGGCTGGCACCTGTTCGGCATCGGCTCCGCTGAGTACAGCGAGGTGGCCGACGCCTATGGCGAGGCATCCCTGATCGTGGACGGCTATGACGCCTACATCGAAGAGAACGGCGCTCTGGCCGCCGACGGCACTTTCACCTATGACGTGGAGGACGAGGAGACCCTGGCTGTCGAGACCGAGACCGCTACCCTGGCCGACTATGAGGAAGCCAAGGCCACCCTGGATGAGATCGGCGACGAGCCCGATCCCGCCGACTACGGCGTCTGGGTCCCCGGTATTCCTGTTCTGATCGGCAACGGCCTGGAGGCCACCGGTGCGTCCGAGTGGCTGAGCGGCCTGATCCTTGACGGTATCGTCGCCGGTGTCGGCGCGGTGCTGGGCTTCGTTCCCCAGATGCTGGTGCTGTTCCTGCTGCTGGCCTTCCTGGAAGCCTGCGGCTACATGGCCCGTATCGCCTTCGTGCTGGACCGTATCTTCCGCAAGTTCGGTCTGTCCGGTAAGTCCTTCATCCCCATGCTGATCGGTACCGGCTGCGGTATCCCCGGCGTTATGGCTTCCCGTACCATCGAGAATGAACGCGACCGCCGTATGACCATCATGACCACCACCTTCATCCCCTGCGGCGCCAAGGTGCCCTTCATCTCCATGATCGCCGGCGCCATCTTCGGCGGCAGCGCTCTGGTGGCCACCTCCGCTTACTTCATCGGCATGGCTGCCATCATCGTCTCCGGTATCATCCTGAAGAAGACCAAGATGTTCGCCGGTGATCCCGCTCCCTTCGTTATGGAGCTGCCCGCATACCACTGGCCCACTCTGGGCAACGTCCTCCGCTCCATGTGGGAGCGCGGCTGGTCCTTCATCAAGAAGGCCGGCACCATCATCCTGCTGTCCACCATCTTCGTGTGGTTCACCACCTACTTCGGCTGGGTCGACGGCCAGTTCCAGATGCTGTCTGAGGAGCAGATCGACGGCTCCATCCTGGCCAAGATCGGCAACGCCATCGCCTGGATCTTCGCGCCTCTGGGCTGGGGCAACTGGCAGTCCGTCGTGGCTTCCATCACCGGCCTGATCGCCAAGGAGAACATCGTCGGTACCTTGGGTATCCTGTTCGGCAACGGCGACGGTACTGTGTACCAGGCCATGGGTGCTGCCTTCAACGGTGTCACCGGTTACTCCTTCATGGTGTTCAACCTGCTGTGCGCCCCCTGCTTCGCAGCCATCGGCGCCATCAAGCGTGAGATGAACAACCGCAAGTGGACCTGGTTCGCCATCGGCTATCAGTGCGGCTTCGCTTACCTGATCGCTCTGATGATCAACCAGTTCGGCGGCTGGTTCCTGGGCGCCGGCAATATCATCGGCACCATCGTGGCCGTCATCGTTCTGGCCGGTCTGCTGTACATGCTGTTCCGTCCCTACAAGGACGCCACCAAGCTGAGCGTGAAGATGTAATTCACACCCGCGATATCACCTACTTACCAATTCTGAGAAAGGAGCGCTTGCCATGCTGGCTGATATTCTGATTTGTCTTGTTCTGATTGCCATTGTCACTTCCATTGTCCACTCCCTCATTAAAAACAAAAAGCAGGGCAAGAGCCTTTGCTCCGGAGCCTGCACTGGCAACTGCGCGCACTGCGGCGGCCATTGCAGCCACAAATAAGAAAAACGGCCGTCGAAAGACGGCCGTTTTTCATGGGCGGCAGAGAGATTATACGGCGGCATGTGGTCATGCCGCCCTACGAATGGGTGCGGTGAGCCTGCGTAGGGCGGGGTGACCACACCCCGCCGCATGAGACGGTGCGGTAAACGTGCGTAGGGGAGGGGCTCTGCCCCTCCCGCCCGGTGGACGCAAGTGTTTCCGTACTTGGCGGGCGGGGTAGAACCCCGCCCCTACGAGAGGATACAGAATCACACTCTCCCGACTTTCGCAGTGTAAACAGACAAATGCTTGACACCGTTCCGGTTTCACGCTATGATATAATCCGTAATCATTCATTGAGGGGTTCACCGAGTATGGCAGAAAGACTGACCCCCCGCAAGCAGCAGGCGCTGGAGATGCGCAGCCGCATCCAGAATGTGGCCCTGGATCTGTTTGACCGGGAGGGATTTGAAAATGTATCCGTGGAGGAGATCGCCCAGAAGGCGGGCTGCTCTGTGGGCAATATCTATCACTACTTCAAAAGCAAGGACGAGCTGGCCATCCAGGTCACCAGCCATGTGGACGCGGCGTACCTGACGCTGGAGGCGGAGTATCTGGCGGATACCGCCCGTTCCGCACGGGAGAAGCTGCTGGACTTCGTGGGCCAGTCCCTGCGGATCAGCAGCAGCGACCCGGTGCTGTACAAGGCGTTTATCCACGCCATGAAATACCCGGAGCAGGGCGCGCTGCAGCGCAACGAGCACCGCATCTATTACCGGGTGCTCTCCGAGCTGGTGGAGCTGTGCCGCCGGGAGGGCGGCATCGCTCGGCAGTATGATAACGACACGGTGGTGGAGTATCTGGTGACGCTGCACCGCGGCACGCTGCTGGAGTGGCGCATCTACGAGGGGCGGTTCGACATCGCCCGGCACGGCATGGCCATGGCAGAGATCCTGCTGCGGGGGTTGGAGGCGTAACAACATAGACAGGCGTTTGGTCGATTTCACGACCGAACGCCTTCTTTTTTTGTTCACAACGCCGATATTTGAAAAGACGTGGGAAAAGAGGGGGCAACGCCGTTGACAAACCGGACGGAAAGTGCAATACTGTGAATAGTTCATTAAGTGATTCGGTGAAATTTTTGACGAAGTATTCGATGAAATAAGAGAAAGAGAGGGAACCCCCATATGAAGATCCTTGTCATCAACCCCGGCGCCACCAGCACCAAGATCGCCGTGTTCGAGGAGGACCAGCAGCTCTATAAGCTGGGCATTGACCACTCCGCCGAGGAGCTGGATCAGTTCGAGCGGGTCATCGACCAGGCGGACTACCGCAAGAACGCCATTCTGAACGCGGTCACCGAGGCCGGCTATAAGCTGGAGGACTTTGACGCGGTGTGCGGCCGCGGCGGCCTGTACCGCCCCATCCCCAGCGGCACCTACGCCGTCAACGACAAGGTGATGCACGATGTGGAGACCGCTCCCTATGGTGAGCATCCCTCCAACCTGGGCGCGTATCTGGCCAAGAAGCTGGGTGACATGGTGGGCATCCCCGCTTTCTTTGTGGATCCCGTGTGCGTGGACGAGATGACCGAGATCGCCCACTACACCGGCTTTGCCGAGTTCCGCCGCCTGTGCCAGTTCCACGCCCTGAACCACAAGTCCATCGGCCGCAAGGCCGCCAAGGAGCTGGGCAAGAAGTACGAGGACGTGAACCTGATCGTGTGCCATCTGGGTGGCGGCGTCAGTGTGGGCGCCCACCAGAAGGGCCGCGTTGTGGACGTGTGCAACGTGAAGGACGAGGGCTCCATGGGCATGGACCGCGCCGGCGGCCTGCCGGTCAACCAGCTCATCAGCTACTGCTTCAGCGGCAAGACCAAGGACGAGGTGAAAAAGACCTTCGGCCGCCGCGCCGGTATGCTGTCCTATCTGGGTACTACCGATTTCCGCGTCATCTGCGCCAAGGTGGTGGAGGGCGATCCCAAGTATGTGGAGGCATATCAGGCCCTGGTCTATCAGCTTTCCAAGGACATCGGCGCCATGGCCGCCGTGCTGCACTTCGACGTGGACGCCATCGTGTTCACCGGCGGCATGGCCTATGAGCAGTTCTTCTGCGACGACATCACCGCCTATGTGGGCAAGATCGCCCAGACCATCCGCCTGCCCGGCGAGGAGGAGATGCGTTCTCTGGCCGAGGGCGCGCTGCGTGTGCTCCACGGCGAGCAGGAGGCCAGCGTTTATTGATCCCGTTTTTCAACAGCAAGTGACATATAGCGCAATGTAAGAGTAAGAGTAAGAAAAAAGAAGAAAGGTGGAAGAAAACTATGAAACATCTGATGTCCGGTAACGAGGCCACCGCCCGTGGCGTCTACGAAGCCGGTATCAAAGTCTGCTCCGCGTATCCCGGCACCCCCAGCACCGAGATCCTGGAGAACATGCCCCAGTACGGCAAGGACGTGTACTG
>CAKTNW010000005.1 GCA_934589145.1 uncultured Oscillospiraceae bacterium
ATGGTCATGGCGTGGGCGTCCTTGCCCAGCTTCTTGCGGATCAGCTCGGTGCCGCCCAGCATGTTGCTCCACTGGTCGTCACCGCCGAACTGCATGTTGCAGCCGTAATGCTGGAACATGTAGTAGAAGTCGTAGCTCTGCATGATCATGTAGTTGAACTCCAGGAAGCTCAGACCGCGCTCCATACGCTGCTCGTAGCAGCGGGCGCGGAGCATGTTGTTCACGGAGAAGCAGCCGCCCACCTCGCGCAGCAGCTCGATATAGTTCAGGGGCTTCAGCCACTCGGAGTTATACAGCATCAGTGCCTTGCCGTCGGAGAAGTCGATGAACTTTTCCATCTGACGCTTGAAGCACTCGGCATTGTGCTTGATGGTCTCCGTCGTCAGCATCTGGCGCATATCGGTACGGCCGGAGGGGTCGCCGATCAGGGTGGTGCCGTCGCCGATCAGGGCGATGGGCTTGTTGCCCGCCATCTGCAGACGCTTCATCAGGCACAGGGCCATAAAGTGACCCACATGCAGGGAATCGGCCGTGCAGTCAAAGCCGATGTAGAAGGTGGCCTTGCCGTTGTTGACCATCTCGCGGATCTCTTCCTCATTGGTGACCTGGGCGATCAAGCCGCGGGCCTGCAGTTCTTCATAAATACCCATTTTTCTTACATTCCTTTCCTATACGATCTGTGATGTTGAGTTTTTTTGACAAGAGGGGCGGCAAAATAAAAACGCCCCCTGTCCTTAGACAGAGGGCGACAAATTATCGCGGTACCACCTCATGTTCGCCGCCTCCTCACGGAAAACGGCCTCGTCGGGTGCTGACACACCCTATCGCTGTAACGGGCGAACCCGACACATCCCTACTGACCTCGAAGTTCAGGCTTTCAGAAGGCTGCTCCGGGATGTATTCGCACGCGCCGCCCTCTCCTCTTTTCACCAGCCAGAGGTTCTCTTTGCAGGCGCCGGGGCGTGTTACTTCTTCCCTTCATCACGGTAACGGTATCAAGTTGCCACTATTGTAGCAGATTTTTTTCGTTTGTCAACACTTTTTTCGCAATATGAAAAATATTTATAAATACCTCTCATAAGGTGAATTTATTCCGCCATCTCCGCCCGGAATTTCTCCGCCTGGGTCAGCAGCTCCTCCGCGCCCTGCAGCATGGTCTCCGTCACATGAGCGCCGCCGGTCAGGCGGGCCAGCTCCATCTGCCGCTGCTTCCGGTCAAGCTGCCGCACCTGGGTGAAGGTGCGGCCATTGGCCTCCCCCTTCTCCACGGAGAAGTGGGTGTCCGCCATGGCGGCCAGTTGGGGCAGATGGGTGACGCACAGCACCTGCTTATGGCGGCTGATGCGGGCCATCTTCTCGGCCACCTTCTGGGCGGCCCGGCCGCTGACGCCGGTGTCCACCTCGTCAAACACCATGGTGGCCACATGATCCTGCTCACTGAGGACGTTCTTCATGGCCAGCATGATGCGGGCCAGCTCGCCGCCGGAGGCGATCTTATTGATGGGCTTCAGCTCCTCGCCCAGATTGGCGGACATGAGGAACCGCACCTGATCCATACCGACGGCGTCCAGCGGCTTCTCGGCAAAGTCCACCTGAAAGCGGATCTTGCCCATGTCCAGCTGCCGCAGCTCCGTCAGGATGGCCTGGGACAGCGTCTCACCGGCGGCCTTGCGGGCGGCGGACAGCTCCTCCGCAGCCTTGCGGGCAGCCTTCTCCGCCTTGGCGCAGTCCTTTTCCAGCCGGGCCAGCGCGTCGCCGGCATAGGCAATGTCGTCCAGCTCCTTGCGGCAGTTGTCCAGATACGCCAGCATGTCCTCCACGGTGGCGCCGTACTTCTTTTTCAGGCGGTAGAGCTGATCCAGCCGGCCCTCCACCTCGTCCAGTTCGTTGGGGGAGAAATCGAAGTTCTCCCGCTGCTCCGCCACGGAGAAGGCAATGTCATACGCCTCGCTGTACGCGCTCTCCAGGCGCTCGTACAGGGCGTTGAAGCCCTCGTCCAGATGGCGCACGGTGCCCAGCGCGTCCTGGGCCTGCCGCAGCAGGTTCAGCACGCCGCTGCCGTCCTCGCCGCCGTTCAGGGCATAGTCCGCTCCCGACACGGCGGAGATGAACTTCTCGGCGTTCCGCAGCAGATTGCGGCGGCTTTGCAGTTCTTCCTCCTCGCCACTCTTCAGTTTGGCCCGCTCCAGCTCACCTATCTGGTATTGCAGGGTGTCCATTCGCCGGTTCTTCTCCGCCTCGTCCATTTGCAGGGCGTTCATTTTGTGACGGATGTCCGTCAAGGCATTATACTTGTCAGCATAGGCTTCCAGAAGGCTGTCCACCTTGCCGAAGCTGTCCAGATACGCCAGATGCTGCTCCTCGTCCAAAAGCTGCTGGCCGTCGTGCTGGCCGTGGATATTCACCAGGCGGCTGCCTAGTGTCCGAAGCTGGGACACGGTAACGGGCCGTCCGCCCACGCGGCAGACGTTCTTGCCGTCGGCGCCGATCTCCCGCTGGAGCATCAGGTCGCCGTTCTCGTCGGGCGAGACCCCCAGCTCCTCGCACAGGGCGGGATCCACATGGGAGAACAGCGCACTGACGAAGGCCTTGCTGGCGCCGGTGCGGATCAGATCACGGGAGGTGCGCTGGCCCAGCACGGCGCTCATGGCGTCGATCACGATGGATTTACCGGCGCCGGTCTCGCCCGTCAGGGCGTTGAAGCCGGGACGGAAGGCGATCTCCGCCTCCTCGATGATGGCGATATTCTCGATATGAAGCAGTTCCAGCATAGCAGCCCTCCGTTGCGCGTCAGCGCAGCATCTGTTTCACCTGTTCGCAGAAGTCCAGTGCCTGGATGTTGTCGTGGAACACCAGGAAGATGGTGTCGTCACCGGCCAGCGTGCCCACGATGTCGGTATCGCCCATGTTGTCCAGTGTGAAGGCCGCGCCCTGGGCCATGCCCTCGATGGTTTTCAGCACCACGATGTTCTGGGCCGCCTCCACGCTGATCACGCTCTCACGGAAGATGGTGCGCAGCTTGTCGGCGAAGTTCAGCTTCGTCTTCTGCACCGACACGGCATAGCGGTAGCGTCCCTGGCCGGTGGGCTCCTTCACCAGATGGAGCTGCTTGATGTCCCGGGAAATGGTGGCCTGGGTGGACTGGATGCCCAGGTCGTTCAGCCGCTGCAAAAGCTGCTCCTGGGTCTCGATGGCCTCTTCGCTGATGATCTGCAGCAGCTTTTCCTGCCGGACATTTTTCATTTCTCGCAGCCTCCCATTTTATAGTCAAGGATCTCGCAGAAGCTCTTTTTGCTGAGCCGCACAAGGCCCATGGCGAACTTGGACTGCCGCACACGGACTCTGTCGCCGTTTTTCAGGGAAAACGCTTTGCCGCCGTCGGCGGAGAGGTAGACGAACTTCCGGTTGGCGTCCGCCGCCTCGATGGTGATCACATGCTCCGGCGACAGCACATAGGAGGTTGCGCGGGTGGAGTGGGGACAGATGGGCGTGATCAGCAGGTTCCGGGCCGTAGGCTCCACGATGGGGCCGCCGGCGGCCATGGAGTAGCCGGTGGAGCCGGTGGGCGTAGAGATCACCACGCCGTCGCCGGTGACCTTGGTCAGGCGGCCCTCCTCTGTAAAGATATCCAGCCTGACCACCCTGGCCACAGAGCCCTTTGACACCACCGCGTCGTTGAGGGCGATGTTGCTGTATACGGCGTTGCCGCCCCGGAAGATGGTCACGTCCAGCATCATGCGGGATTCCACCACGAAGTCCCAGCTCTGCAGGTCACGCAGGCGCTCCAGCTCGTTGGCCTCCAGCTCCGACATAAAGCCCAGGCTGCCCAGATTGATGCCCAGCACCGGCACGTTGTGCAGCGCCGCCGTGCGGCTCAGGTGCAGGATGGTGCCGTCGCCGCCGAAGGCGATCATCAGGTCGGCAGCCTTGATCTCCTGCTGCAGCTGCCGCACCGGCACGCCCAGCTCGTCGCCGTAGCCGTCCCGGTGGAAGGGCAGGCACACCACCGTCTCAAAGCCGATGCTCTCCAGAATGGCCTTGGCGTCCTTGGCCACCTTCAGCTCGCTGTCCCGATAGGGATTGGGGCATAGGATGACTTTCTTTTTCACTGCGCTTCCCCCTCCTTCAATGTCTCATGGGATGCTGTCACCACAGCGCGCAGGTCGACGGCCGCGTCCTGTTCGTCGGATTTGCGAAGGTATCCCAGATATTCGATGTTCCCCTCCGGCCCGCAGATGGGAGAGTATGTAATGCCAAGCACCGTAAAGTGATTCTCCTTTGCGTGCTCCAGGAAGTGTTCCAGCACCTCCAGATGGACGGCGCTGTCACGGACGACGCCCTTTTTGCCCACCTTTTCCCGGCCCGCCTCGAACTGGGGCTTGATGAGGCACGCCACCTCGCCGCCCTCGCGCAGCAGCGGATACAGCGCCGGGAAAATCAGTTTCAGAGAGATGAAGGACACGTCGATGGAGGCGAAATCCAGCGCCTCCGGCACCTGCTGGGCGGTCAGCGTCCGGGCGTTGGTCTTTTCCAGACACACCACCCGAGGGTCGGTGCGCAGCTTCCACGCCAGTTGGTTGGTGCCCACGTCCACGGCGTACACCTTCCGCGCGCCGTTTTGCAGCATGCAGTCGGTAAAGCCGCCGGTGGAGGAGCCGATGTCGGCGCAGGTCTTTCCCTCCAGCAGGATGGGCCAGGTCTGCATGGCCTTTTCCAGCTTCAGGCCGCCCCGGCTCACATACCGCAGCGTCTTGCCCCGCACCTCGATATGGGCGTCGTTGGGGACTGCCGTGCCCGGCTTGTCCACCTTCTGATTGTTGACGTACACGATGCCCGCCATGATGGTGGCCTGTGCCTTCTGGCGGCTCTCCTGCAGGCCCTGCTCTACCAGCAGGACGTCCAGTCTCGTTTTATTGCTCATGGCACGCCTCCTTCAACGCCGCCGCCACATGCTCCGCGTCCAGTCCACACTGGGCGTATAGCTGCGGCACGCTGCCGTGACAGGGGATGGTGTCCCCCAGGTTCTTCAGAATCAGCCGTCCCGGCATCCGGCCCTGCTGGGCCAGGATGGCCGTCAGCCGCTGGCCCACACAGCCGCTGCCCATGCAGTCCTCCAGCACCAGCAGGCGCTTTTCCGCGCCCAGTGCCGCCAGCACCTCGTCATTACGCAGCGGCGCGATGGCGTTCAGCTTCACCACGCGGGCCTCGATGCCCGCCTGACGCAGCAGTTCCGCCGCCTCCAGCGCCTGATTGATCAATATGCCGTAGGCCAGGATGGTGCAGTCACTCCCCTGCCGCAGCTCCGTAAAGGTCTCATCGCCGCAGCAGCCCCGGTACAGGCCCTCCCCGCCCCGGGGATAGCGGACGGCCACCGGGCCGGTCAGCGCAAAGACCGCCCGCCGCAGCATCTGCCGCAGCTCGGCAAAGCTGGCGGGACACAGCACCGTCATATGGGGCACCTGGGCCAGATACAGCGCGTCAAAGCAGCCGTGATGGGTCTCGCCGTCGGCGCCCACCAGGCCCGCCCGGTCAACGCCCAGCACCACATGCAGGCCGTCCAGCGCCACATCCTGGATCAACTGGTCATAGCCCCGCTGCAGGAAGCTGGAATACACCGCGAACACCGGCAAAAGCCCCTGCTTGGCCATGCCGCCCGCCATGGATACGGCGTGGCCCTCGGCAATGCCCACGTCAAAGAGCCGCCGGGGGTAAGCCCCGGCAAACTCCGTCAGGCCGGTGCCCTCCTGCATGGCGGCGGTGATGGCGCACACGCATTCATCCTCCCCTGCCAGCTTCGTCAGCTCCTGGCCGAACACATGGGAGAAGTCCGCGCCGGAGGGATTACGCGGTCTGCCGGTCTCGGGATCAAAGGGCCCCACGCCGTGATAGTCGGCGGGGCGCTCCTCCGCGGGAGCGTAGCCCTTCCCCTTCACGGTGCGCACATGCAGCAGCACGGGGCAGCGCTGCTCCCGCGCCCACTGCAGAGACTGCTCCAGCGCCTCCACATCGTGGCCGTCCACCGGGCCCATATAGGCAAAGCCCATGCTCTCGAACATGGAGCTGCCCGGCAGCAGCGTCTTTTTCAGGGCCGTTTTCACGTCGTGGCTGATCTGATAGATCCTGCCGCCCACCGCGCCGGTGCCCAGCAGCCTGCGATAGCGCTTCTTGAATTCGTAGTACCCCGGCTTTGTCCGCAGCCGGGACAGGTGACGGCTGACCGCCCCCACATTGGGGGCGATGGACATGCCGTTGTCGTTGAGAATGACGATCATGGGTTCGCCGGAAGCGCCGGCGTTGTTCAGCCCCTCGAAGCTGAGGCCGCCGCCCAGCGCGCCGTCGCCGATCAAGGCGATCACGTCATAATCCTGATGCTGCATGGTACGGGCCTTGGCCATGCCCAGTGCCACGGAGACGGAGTTGGAGGCATGTCCCGCCATAAAGGCGTCGTGGACGCTCTCATAGGGCTTGGGAAAACCGGAGATGCCGCCAAGCTGCCGCAGGGTATCCATCCGTTCACGGCGGCCCGTCAGGATCTTATGGACGTAGCACTGGTGCCCCACGTCGAACACCAGCCGGTCGCGGGAGGTGTCAAATACCCGGTGGATGGCCACCGTCAGCTCCACCACGCCCAGATTAGACGCCAAATGACCGCCTGTCCTTGCCACATTGCGCACCAAAAAGGCGCGCAGTTCGTCGCAAAGCTGGCGGGTCTGGGCCATATTCAACTGCTTCACATCAGCAGGGCTGTGAATGGATTCCAGCATCAGGGGTCATTCCTCATTTCAGCGATAGAGATGCAGCGCGTGCATGATCCGCGCCACCCGGTACACCACGGCGGTACATTCGTTGATGGCCACCTTCTTGAACAGCGCCTTGCCGCCGATGGTCAATCCGGAGATCAGCGCCGTCACGCCGATGGAGATCATCACGTTGGTGGTGCTGAAATCCCGCTGCAGGGCCGCCACGATCACCGCCGCGGTGGAGCCGCTGACGATGCCGCAGATGTCGCCCACCACGTCGTTGCACACGGAGCTCACCTGGCTGGCGCTGGACAGCAGGCGGATGGCCTCCTTGCCGCCCTTCTCCTTATGGGCGGCCATGGAGTGGAACGGCTTGGGGTCCGCCGCCGTCACCGCCACGCCGATCATGTCGAACACGATGCCCAGGGCGATGAAAGCCAGCAGCACCAGCGTGGCCACCACATAGCCCGCGCCGCCCAGCGCCGTGGAGGACAAAAAGCTCAGCAGCGCGCTGAGCGCCACTGCCAGGAAAAATACCCGCAGCGGCCAATGGTCGTTCTTCTTTTTGGGCTTGCCTTTGTCACTACTCAAGATGAAAAAACCTCATTTCAAAACGCCGAAGATGCTTCGGCCGGTCATAGTCAAATACTGAACAGGGCAGCATCGGGAGTAAATCTTGCGGCTTAGGTACGGGTTGGTTTTCCCCACAGCACGCCTCTCGTCGCCGATCAGGTGGTTTCCCCTTAGGTGCTGCATCACGGCGTTACCGCGTCGTGATACCCGACTGCCACTTAGTCCGCACTGCAATCCTCCCAAGGCCCCATGAAAATGGACAGCCTAGGTGATTTCCACAGCAGTCACGCCGCCTCTTATCCTCTTTTGCAGGCAGGGTTTCAAGGGAATCGCACGCGGGCCCTGGCCGGGGCCTTTGGTGCTTCAGCTCCCCTATCCACCGTGTCCACGCAAGGCAGGCTACTCTGCACACAGCGTTACGGCAGCAAAGGCCGGGTAGCACCGCAATGCAGGTTTCTTGCCATCGGGGGTCGATGGCGTCATCTGCCTCGTACACAGGTCGCTTACCACAGGGGGAGTACGCCTGTGCACAACAGCAGGTCTCCACGGAGGCAGGGTCGGGTCCCTCATGCCATTGAGGGGCGCCCTACATCCGCAGGCGGGCATTTCGCACGCCTCCCTCCAGCACCCACCCCAAACTGGGCGTAAGAAGCAAGCACCAGAGGTTTCACAGTTGTGCCCTTTAAAGGATTTTTAGGCCCTTCTTAGGAGACGGCAGATCTGACTAGGATACTGCGCCGCTGTTCAGTAATTTCATATCATACCACAACTTCCGCCGTTTCGCAACTGGTTTTATGCAGAATATTCTGCATATTTGCTTTCTTATGCATCCTGCACACCCTGCCCCGTCGCGGCAGGGTAGATATTCTCCTTGCTTTTTCCGTCATTTTGTGGTATAAATATGGTATATATGCCAGAATATCATATACGATACAAGGAGTGAGCCCTATGGCCATCACAAGCGCCAGTCTAGCGGCAAAAAAGCGAATCCTGACCGCCTGCGTGCGGCTGTTTCTGGAAAGAGGCTATAACCGCACCACCGTGGCGGAGATCCTGCGTGAGGCGGATGTGTCCGCCAGCACCTTTCAAAATATCTTTCACGCCAAGGACGGCGTACTGGTGGAGCTGGTAGAGTTCATGTTCGGCAACCAGTTCAGCATGGCCCGGCAGATGGCGGGGCAGGATCTGCCTCCGGTGTACATCTACGCGGCAGAGACCGCCATCCAGATGACATTGACGGAGCTGAACGAAAATCTGCGGGACATCTATCTGGAAGCCTATACCCACCCCCAGTCGGCGGAGTACATCCACCAGCACACCTCTACCGAGCTGTACCGCATTTTCTCCTCCTATCTGCCCGGCTATACCGAAAGCGATTTCTACGAGCTGGAGATCGGCTCGGCAGGCATTATGCGGGGCTATATGGCCCGCAAATGTGACAAGTATTTCACGCTGGAGCGGAAGCTGCAGCGCTTCCTGGTGATGAGCATGAGTGCCTATAAGGTGCCGGAGGCGGAACAGCAGCAGGTGCTGGATTTTATCCGCGCCATGGATATCCGCGCCACCGCCGAGCAGGTGATGCACAAGCTCTTCGCCGCCCTGGCCATGCATTTCGAGTTCACGTTGTAAGCATGACCGCTTTATCAAATTTTCAAATACGCTTCATTCTCCTCTCCTCGTGCAGGTTTTAGGCAGAGAAAAGGACAGACGCATTTCGCGTCTGTCCTTTTCTCATACTCTTTTTACTGATTCCGGCCCACCATCCGGTCGGCCAGCTCCCACAGGAACATGTGATCCGACCAGTTTTCCACGGCGGACTTGGCCTGCGCCGTGCAGCGCTCCACCTCCTGGGCGCAGCCGTCCAGGCCCAGCACGTCCACGAACGTGACCTTGCCCTCCTCCTTGTCGGAGCCGATGGGCTTGCCGAATACGGCGGCGTCGCCCACCACGTCCAGCATATCGTCCCGGATCTGGAACGCCTTGCCGATGCCGTCGGCGTAGGCCAGCGCCTGGGAGCGCATGCCCTGGTTCATCTTGGCGGCTACGCAGCCCAGCTCCGCCGCGCCGGAGATCATCACGCCGGTTTTCAGACGGTTCAGCTGGGTCAGACCCTCGGCGGTGTCCACGTTGTACACGGTGTCCAGCACCTGGCCGCCTACCATACCGTCGGCGCCGCAGGCCCGCACCAGCACTCGCAGCGCCTCCAGCTTGGTGTCGGCGGGCAGCATGGGCGCGTCCAGGATCAGCCGGAACGCCTCCGGCTGCAGGGCGTCGCCCGCCAGGATGGCCAGCGTCTCGCCGTAGGCCTTGTGGCAGGTGGGCTTGCCCCGGCGCAGGTCGTCGTCGTCCATGCAGGGCAGATCGTCGTGGATGAGGCTGTAATTATGCACCAGCTCCAGTGCGCAGCCGAAGGGCAGCGCCAGGTGCCAGTCGATGCCGCCCAGACGGGCAAACTCCAGCGTCAGCACCGGGCGGATGCGCTTGCCGCCGCCCAGAATGGCATAGCGCATGGCCTCGTACAGCCGGCCATAGGCCACGTCGCCGGTGAACAGGCCGTCCAGATACTTCTCGATGGCCTGCTGATATTCCTTGTATCTCGCTTCGTAATCCATATTATTCCTCGCTTAAAAAATCACTTTCGATGGGAGCGCCGTCGGGGCCCTTCATCAGCTTGACCACCTGCTGCTCCGCCTTGTCCAGCTCCGTGCGGCACTGGGCGATCAGCTTCGTGCCCTCCTCAAACAGCTTCAGGGAGTCGCTGAGCTGGGCGTCGCCCTTTTCCAGCTTGCCCACGATCTCCTCCAGCCGGGCCATGTTTTCCTCAAACGTCTTTTTTGCCGCCATATGTCATTCCTCCTTATGGTCAACGGTGCAGTCCAGCGCGCCCTGCCCTAGCTGCACATGTATCCGGTCGCCTTCCTGTACCTGTCCGCTGCTGCGCAGCACCGTGCCGTCCGACGCCTGGGCCATGGCGTAGCCCCGGCCCAGCACCTTCAGCGGGCTGAGGGCGTCCAGCGACGCCGCCAGCGCGGCAAACCTCTGCTGCCGTGCGCCCAGCTGCCGGTGGGCCGTCAGACCCATGCGCTGCTGCACGCTGTCCAGCTGCATCCGCCGGTCATCGACAAACGCCATGGGATCGGTCAGCACCCGCTTGGCCGCCAGGGCTTTCCACCGGGCGTCCGCCTTTTCCAGCGTGTTCAGCGTCCCCTGGGCCATGGCCCGCGACGCGCTGTCCAGCCGCTTCAGAAGCTCCGCCTGATCCGGCACGGCGATCTCCGCCGCGTTGGAGGGCGTGGACGCCCGGCGGTCCGCCACGAAGTCGGAGATGGTCACATCCGGCTCATGACCCACGGCGGAGATCACCGGGATCTCCGAGGCATAGATGGCCCGGGCCACCCGCTCGTCATTGAAGGCCCACAGATCTTCGATGGAGCCGCCGCCCCGGCCCACGATCAGCACGTCGGCCAGCTGCCAGCGGTTGGCGTAGCGGATGGCGCCCACGATCTCCGGCGGCGCCTCCACGCCCTGGACCCGCACCGGCAGCAGCAGCACCTTGGCGATGGGATAGCGCCGCCGCAGGATGCGGATCATGTCGTGCACCGCCGCGCCTGCCGACGAGGTGACGATGGCGATGCGCCGGGGGTACAGCGGCAGCGGCTTCTTGTGGGCGGGATCGAACAGACCCTCCCGGTTCAGCTTCTCCTTGAGCTGCTCGAAGGCCACATACAGGTCGCCGATGCCGTCCGCCGACAGAGACGTACAGTAGAGCTGGTACGCGCCGTCACGGGGATAGACGCTGATGCGTCCCCCGGCGATGACCTGCATGCCGCTCTCGGGCCGGAAGCGCAGCTTCCCCGCGCTGCCCCGGAACATGACGCAGCGGATGGCGCTCTCGCCGTCCTTCAGGGTGAAGTAGTGGTGGCCGGAGGGGTAGATCTTATAGTTGGACAGCTCGCCCCGGATCAGCAGCTCACTGAGCTGGGGCACGCCGTCGATGATGCTTTTGATATACTGGTTGACTTCCGTCACGCTGAAAACGTGCTGCTCCATAGTGCCTCCTACGAAAAGAGCAGGGCGTCTGCCCTGCCCTTCTGTGTTTACTCCTTGATCTCCTGCCGCAGGAAGCTGCCCAGAATGCCGTTGACGAACTTGGCCGTCTCCGGCTCGTCGTACTTGCGGGTCAGCTCCACCGCCTCGTTGATGGCGACGCCGTGGGGGATGTCGGGCATGTACATGATCTCGTACATGGCCAGCCGCATGATGGCCGAGGCCACCAGGGAGATGCGCTCGAAGCGCCAGCCCTTGGCGTACTTTTCAATGTAGGTATCCAGCTCGGCGGCATGCTCCGCCACGCCAGAGACCAGGCGGCGGATATACGTCTCCTGCTTGGCGTTGGGACGCTGCGCGTACACGTCGCACTCCGGCGCCAGCTCGGCGAATTTCTCCTCCGACAGGTATTGATCCAGAAACTCCCCAATGGGAAGATCGGTAAAGCTCAGTTCAAACGCCAGATGCATGGCGATCTCACGGGCAGTATTGCGTGTCATATTCTACTCTCTCTTTTTCTTCGTTTAGTTGAAGCTGATGCCGCCCACATGGACGTTCACGGCGGATACGGGATAGCCGGTGGTGCTCTCCAGCGCCTGGTACACGGCGTTCTGTGCCTTCTTGGCCACCTCGCCGATGGTGCAGCCGTAGCGCACAGTGATGAACACATACACCATGATGGCGTCGCCGTCCATCTCCACCCGGATGCCCTTGGCGGTCATCTTCTTGCCGCCCATGAAATCCGACACGTTGGCGCTCATCAATCCGGTGACATCCTCCACCTCCAGCACGGCGGCAGACGCGATGGAGGCCACCACCTCCTCGGAGATCTGGATGGTACCCAGCTCCTCCTGATGGGTCATGTACTCTTTATTTTCAGGCATAGCGTTGTATCTCCTTGCGATAAAACTCATTCGTAAAATTCAGTATACCATTTCCCGCCGGAAATTACAACAACAATTTGCGGCGGGAAAAGATGTTTTTGACGATATATTTCGTAGGGGTGGGGTTATACCCCGCCCTCCCTTCCGAAAGTATTTTCACATATCAAGCGGGAGGGGCAGAGCCCCTCCCCTACGCACAGTCCAGCCGCTTAATCTCCCGCCTCCATGATCTTGATCTGTCCGGCGGTGTACTGGGTCTCGTTGATGACGATGTCCTTGATCTTGGCCACGTCCTGGGCCTCCAGGCCGTTCTCACCGGCGTCCACCACCACGCTGCAGGAGTCCGAGCCCATGAACACCACGCAGTCGGCGTAGCCCTTGGCCGTCACCAGATTCTCGATCTGAGCCTCGGCCACCGTGTACCCCGCCAGCACCTGCAGGGTCTGGCTGGCCTCGTTGCACACCTCCTCGGTGGCGTTTTCGTCCATCTCCGCCTCCTGCAGCATGCTGATGGCGCTGTCCCGCGCCTGCTGGCGGCTCAGCCGCGCCGTGGCGAAATAGTCGTTCTCGCCGGCGGCCGCCCCGTCGTCCGTCACCGTGACGCCCTGGCCGTTCTCGTTGACCAGCGTGGCCTGGCCCAGGATCTTGTCGGTCTCCGCCACGTTTCCGGCATAGCGCCAGTTGAGATACACCGACGCGCCCACCAGCACCAGCACCGCCAGCACCACCGCCGGACGCTTCCAGTTCTTCTTCCACTGCACCTTCATGTCATTGCCCTCCTGCTTACCGCTCTATATTTTTATTTCCATTGCACCACCGTGATCTTATCGCTGCCCAGTCCCGTCAGCACCGACACCGCCTGCACCACCGCCAGATGGACGCCGCTGTCCCCCGCGCCCTGGCATACCACCACCGCGCCCTGATAGACGGGGTAGGTCTGCTCCGTCACCACCACGTCCTCATAGCCGCTGCCCCGGTTCAGGGTCACCACGTCCCGGTCCCGCTGCACCTCGCTGTCCCGCAGGCTGTCGCTGCGGTTCTCCGCCAGTTGCAGCGACGAGCCGCTTTTCAGCGTCAGCATCACCTGCACCTGGCCCACGCCCCGGATGCGGCCCAGCACCTGCTCCATCCGCTGCTCCGTCTCCGCCAGGGAGTAGCCCTCCGACACGTTGACAGGCTCCGCGGCCGTTTTCTCCTCCTGGCTGCCGGAGGGCAGCAGCATCAGCACGATGCCCACCAGCGCCACCAGCGCCACGAATTTGTACTTTTTTACATAGGATATGAGCTTCTCTCCCGCCATATGCCTCACTCCGTTTCCCGCCAGTGCTGGCAGTCTGTCCCGATCGCCAGATCCTCCGCGATGATCCGGGCCAGCGCCGCGTTTTTGGGGATATCCATGGTCACCTCCGCCGGAAACGGCACGCCGTCGCGAAGGGCGCACGTCACCTCCGGGTGGCACGCAAGCCCCAGCGCCGCCGCTTTTTCTGAAATATATGCGGCGGTCTCCTGTTGTATGATGGCCGCCATCTCCTGGCGGTTGGCGTCGGCGTAGTCGTCGGTCTGCTGCTGGATGGTGCGCTGCCACGCCTCATAGTCCGTGTGTACGCCCGTCAGATCCAGCGCCAGCAGGGGCCGGATCACCACCAGCAGCATGATCAGCCCGCCGGTGCATTTTGCCACCGTCAGCAGCGCCCCCTTGGGAAGCAGCGCGTAGAGGATGGACAGCACCATGGCCGCCGCCACGATGCCGAAGAGCCATGTCCGGAAAACACTCATGGGATCACCACCGATACAGAAGAGGTAATAGAGATCAACAGCAGCAGGGCGCAGCTTCCCACCATGCCCAGCACCAGGCCGAAGGCGCTGCCCAGGGCGTCGATCAGCTCCACCAGCGTGCCGTTTCCCGCGGTGGCCGCCAGAAAGGCCGTCACCTTGTACAGCAGGTACTGCACCGCCATGCGGAGAAAGGGCGTCAGACAGGTGGCCAACACCGCCAGCAATCCCAGCACGCCCAGGGAATTTTTCAGTATCCCCGCCCCGGCCAGCACGCTGCCGCTGGCCTGGGAGATGATACCGCCCACCACCGGCACCGCCGTGGAGATGACCGTCCGGGTCATCTGCAGCGTCAGGGCGTCCGCCGAGGTGGCCGCCGCGCCGGTCAGCGTCAGGTAGCCGGTAAACAGCACCAGTGAGCCGGTCAGCGCCCAGGTGACCACCTTCTTGATCCCGGCAGCGATCCGCTTCAGCGGCTCTCCCGGCAGCATGGCGCCTGCGGCGGCCGCCGCAACATAGAAATACACCAGCGGCAGCAGCACGTTGCGGATCAGCGTCAGCAGCAGATTGGAGAAGAACACCGTGGCCACCTGCCGCGCGGAGGCGGACACGATGCCGCCGCTGGCCGCCACCGCCGCCGCCAGGGTGGGCAGCAGCGCCTTGCCTAGCACGTCCAGCTGCTCCATGGTCTCCGTGCCGGAGCCGATCATGGTCTGCACGTCCCCCGCCGCCGTCATGGTGATCACCAGCACGAAGGCCAGGGGCGTGAAGTTGGCCATCAGGGGATGGCCTGCCGCCTGAAAGCTGCCCTCCGCCACACCGTACAGCAGCACCGTGCCCAGCAGCACCACCATCACATGGACGCTGCCCCGCACCTCCGCCGTCAGCAGCGTCCAGGCCTTTTCCCACAGCTTCGCCGTCCCGGCGGACAGCGTGCCGCTGTCGAGGGTATCGCCGTCCAACTGCTCCAGCAGCTCACGGGCATCGGGCGAGAGGGCGTCGTCCACGTTTTCCGGCAGGGATGCCCAGGCAAAAACGGTACATAAACCCAGGATACAGACCCCAATAACGGCGGTTATGAACCCTTTTTTCACAGCAGTCCCTCCAGCATCTGCCACGCCGCCCGGAAGAGGGGCAGCGCCACCAGCACGGCGGCGAAGGCGCCTGCCGTTTCCACCAGGCCCGCCATGGCGCCCTCCCCCGCGTCCCGGCACAACGCGCCGCCGGTGCGGCTGACCAGGGCGATGCCGACGGTCTTCAGCAGCGGGACGAACAGCTCGGCAGACAGTCCGCCCCACGCCAGAAGCTGCCGCAGGAAGGCCATGACCTCCTCCAGCCCGCGGCACAGCGCCGCCAGAACCGCCGCGCACACCGCCAGCGCCAGCAGCAGCGCCATGTCGGGGCTTGTCTTTTTCAGAAGCGCCGCCAGCAACGTGCCCATCAGGCACACCGCCGCCACCTTGACCGCCGTATCCATTACAGGGAAAACAGCCGCTTCACCAGGTCGAACAGGTCGCTGATCTGCTGCAGCAGCATCATCAGCACCACGATCAGCCCGGCCAGGGTGGTCAGCAGGGCCTGCTCATCCCGGCCCGAGCGCACCAGTATCAGATTCAGCACCGCCACCAGGATCCCGATGGCCGCGATCTTGAAGATCAGATCCACATCCATATTGTCATCCTCAAATCAGTAAAATGATCAGAAGTCCCGCCGCCGACAGCATCCCCGCCGCCCACAGCTTTGCCGACTGACGCTGCCCCTCGCTCCGCCGTCGGCAGCATGCCTTCAACTGCCGGGCGGTATACAGCAGGCCGTCCGTCAGCTTCTCCTCGTCGCCGGAGAGCTCCAGCGCCGTCATCCACGCCCCGCCGACGCTCAGGCGGGAGAATACCCGCTGCCACGCCTCATTCAGGGTCTTTCCCGTCCGCAGCAGCCCGCCCACCTGGCGGAAATAGGGCCCCGCCAGGGGATAGCGCTCCATGGCGGCGATGGCCTCCGGCAGGGGACGCCGCTGCCAGCGGATGGCTGCGGCCATGGCGTCCAGGGCGGCCGCCAGCTCACGCAGCAGCGCCGTCTGCCGCCGCTGGCGGCTCAGTACGGACAGCACCATCCACAGCGCCGACGCCAGCAGCGCCGCCGCGCCCAACAGCTTTCCCGTCACAGCGCCGTCACCTCGTACAGCCACTGGCCCTCGCGGCGGGTGATGGTCACGGCCTTTTCAAATACCCGCAGCCGCAGAAGCTGGGTGAACAGGGGCTTTCGCTTCAGCTCCGCCGCGTCGGCGGCGTGGATGGTGGCCAGCAGCGTCACGCCGCAGTTGGCGGCGGCGGAGATGGCTGCCAGATCCTCCCGCACGGTGATCTCGTCCACGGCGATGATCTGGGGGTTGGCCGAGCGCAGCAGCATGGGGATGCCCAGCGCCTTGGGACAGCCGTCCAGCACGTCCGTATGGCAGCCCACCGCCAGTTGGGGCACGCCCCGGTGGACGCCCGCGATCTCGCCCCGCTCGTCCACCACCGCCACGCGCCGGGCGGCGTGCTCCGGCGAACCGTCGGACAGGGCGCGGATCATGTCCCGCAGCAGCGTGGTCTTGCCCAGGCCCGGCGGCGACAGGATCACCGCAGCGCAGAAGCGGTCGCCGTCCCACAACTGGGGCAGCACCTCTTCGCAGAGGCCCTCCTGCTCACGCCCGATGCGGATGCAGACGGAGGACAGATCACGGAGATTGCGGCTCTCGCCCTGGCGCACCACCGCCGTGCCGCACAGGCCCACCCGGAAGCCGCCGGGGGCGGTGAGATACCCCTGGGCCATGGTGTCGGACACGGCGTAGCGGGAATAGCCAGTGACCATGTCGCATAGCTGCTCCAGATCCGCCTGGGCCACCCGGGGAACCGGCTGCTCCACGCTGGGCCATACCTCCCCCTCCGGCAGCAGCACCGTCATGGGCTGTCCCGCCCGCAGCCGCAGTTCCTCGGCGCGGGCCTTCTGATGATCCGGCAGCTGCCGGGCCAGCCGCTGCCACCGGGGCGGCAGCAGCAGCGCCGCCTGCTCATACCGCGCGATGGCGTACCGCTCGTCCATCCGACCACTTCCCTCCTGTTAGATAGTCCACTGTATGAGGGGGCGGGCCGGGTTATGACAACAAAAAACCACGTCCCGGCCGGATGGCCGGAGCGTGGCGTGTGGAATCGTATGGAGCGGCGGGGCACACAGGCCCCGCCCTACGGCGTTCTGTCGGTAGCTATTTCGTAGGGCGGCATGACCACATCGCCCCCTACAAATGTTTTTGCGATGGCGCGGTTTTATTGTGCGGCAGCCTTCCGCTTGGCAAACCGCCAGGCCAGCAGCATGGCGGCATAGCCCAGCAGCAGATAGATCACGGCGTAAAGCGCAAACGCCATTTCGGCCATGGTGAAGAGCATCCACGCGCCCATCAGGAACAGCGCGGCGAACAGCAGAGGCTGGAACCACGCCTCACGGACATTGCCGCCGGAGAAAACGCCCAGCAGGATCGCCGTGATGGGGTTCACCGCGAAGAACAGCAGGAAGATGACGGCCATGCCGCCGTCGCCCCTGACAAACGTGACGGTGAGCCAGGGAAGCAGCAGCGCCACCAGTGCGGCGACCAGCAGGGGGATGATGGTACGTTTCGTCATAATGTCCTCCTTGTTGTGTGGGGGTTGTGCGGGTTGTTGTGCGGGCGGCCGCAAGGGCCGCCCCTACGGGTGGTCATTGCTGTACCGGGCGGCGGGGTGAGGGCACCCCGCCCTACGGCGTTTTCGGTGGTCATTTCGTAGGGGGCGATGCCCACATCGCCCCGCAGCGGTAAACGATATTTTTTGCGCCATACGGCGGGCCGATGTGGGCGCGGTGGAGCGAAGCGGAACGAGTACCCATGGGGTATCCACCTCTGACGATAATCACCGCATTACCGGGGCGGACAGAGTCGTCCGCCCCTACGAATGGTTTTTCGGTGATGCGCCTGTTATTTCATCCCCCGTACAGGGCGGTGACCAACTGGGAATACACCTGCTCGGGGTTGCGCTGGAAGCGCTGGGCCAGATCCTCAGCCATCTCCTTGGTGGCCACCATGAGCTGCAGCTGCATCACGTTGTCCACATCGTCGCTGAGGCTCAGCTCCACGGTGTAGGTGCCGTTCTCCCGGCACTCCACCCGGGCGCGCACCTGGGCGCGGCGCACCAGCTCCTGCCGGTGGGCGGCGATGAGCCTGTCCGCCTTCAGCCGCACGGAGCGGGGCAGGCTGGACTGGCAGATCTCGCTGTTTTTCAGCCCCTTGGGGGTGATGGCGTACTTCTGCTCGTCATTGATCCGCAGATGGTCGGTCTTCACCAGCTCGTTGAGACACTGGGAAAAATCGAAATAGTCGATGCCGTCGTCGATCATGGTCAATGCCTGGATATCGCTGAGGGGCATAGGCTCCGCCACCCCGGCGGTCACATACAGGATGAGAAACTTGATTTCCAGCTTGTCGCGGATAAATCCGACACCCATGTCATCACGCTCCCTTCTCTTTTGTATCATACGGAAAATTTTAGGATTTGTCAATCGCGGCGGCGCACCACCACGTTCTCCTGCCCCAGCCACTGGCGGCACTCCTCCAGAAAGGCCGGGTGGTTCAGGCACTTGCCCGCCAGCAGCTTTCCCGTGTCGGCCAGGCGGATCTTCACGGGGGTCTCCCCCTCGAACATGGTCATCACCAGGCGGATGTGGCGGAAGGCCACGCTGTCCATGCTGGAAAAGCGCAGGAAGATGGTGCTGTTCTTGTCCTGCGCCCTGGCATTGGCCGGAAGGGGCACCGTGCCGTCGGTGTTCAGGGGGTAGACGGTGTCGCACATGATCTGGGGCGGCTTTTCGTCCCGGACGGACAGGCGGCCCTTCACCACCACGGGGGTGTTGACGGCCATATACGCGCCGCACTGGTCGATGGTACGGCTGAAGCACAGCAGCTCGATGGACGCCGCCTCGTCCTCCACCACCACATAGGCCATCAGGGTGTTGTTCTTGGTGGTGCGGGTCTTGTTGGAGATGACGATGCCCGCCACGGTGACGTTCTGCCCGTCGACAAAGCGGACGGGGCCGTCCTCGCCGTTGAAATCCGCCAGGATCTCGTGGATGGGGGTGGCGCCTGCCGCCTGGGCGGCGGCGCGGTAGTCGTTCATGGGGTGGCCGCTGAGGTACAGGCCCGTGGTCTCCTTCTCCATGAACATCCGCTCGGTGGCGGAGTACTCAGGGATATTGGGCAGGTGGATGTCCGAGGAGGGGCCGCCGCTGCCGCCGGAGGCCATGCCGAACATGTCCAGCTGGCCCTCCACGTTGACCTTGCGGCTGTTGGCGATGGCGTCCAGCACCTTTTCGTACACCTGGACAAGCTGGGAGCGGTAGGCGCCCAATCCGTCGAAGGCACCGGCCTTGATGAGGTTTTCCACGGCACGCTTGTTCATGTCGCCACAGTCAAACATCCGCTCACAGAAGTCCGGGAAGGAGCGGAACAGGCCGTTTGCCTCCCGCTCCCGCACCAGAGTGCGGATGAAGCCCCGGCCGATGTTCTTGATGGCCACCAGGCCGAAGCGGATGCCGTCCTCCTCCACGGTGAAGCCGTCGTGGGAGCGGTTCACATCCGGCGGCAGCAGCTTGATGTCGCAGTTGCGGCACTCGGCGATGTACTCGGACACCTTGTCGGAGTTGTCCAGCACCGAGGTCAGCAGCGCCGCCATGTATTCCTTGGTATAGTGGCACTTGAAGTACGCCGTCTGATAGGCCACCACCGCGTAGGAGACGGCGTGAGCCTTGTTGAAGGCGTAGTTGGCAAAGTCGTAGATCTCGTCATAGATGGCCTGGGCGGTCTTTTCCGGGATGCCGTTGGCCACGCAGCCTTTGATGTTCCGGCTCTCGTCGCCGTGGAGGAAGGCCTCCCGCTCCCGTTCCACGTCCTTGGCCTTCTTCTTGGACATGGCGCGGCGCACCATGTCCGCCTGGCCCAGGGAGTAGCCCGCCAGCTCCTGGAAGATCTTGATGACCTGCTCCTGATAGACGATGCAGCCGTAGGTGCCCCGCAGGATGGGCTCCAGGGACGGGTGCTTGTAGCTGACCAGCTTGGGGTCGTGCTTGCAGGCGATGAACCGGGGGATGGATTCCATGGGGCCGGGGCGGTACAGGGCTATGATGGCGGTGATGTCCTCGATGGACTGGGGCTTCAGGCCCAGGCACACGCCGGTCATGCCGGTGGACTCCATCTGGAACACGCCGGAGGTGCGGCCCTCGGTCAGCATCCGGAACACCTCCGGGTCGTCCATGGGGATCTTCTCCAGGTCGAAGTCCGGGGTGTGGCGGCGCACCATCTTCACCGCGTCGTCCAGCACCGTCAGGTTCCGCAGGCCCAGGAAGTCCATCTTTAAAAGGCCCAGCTCCTCCAGCGTGATCATGTTGTACTGGCAGACGATGGACTCGTCGTTCCGGGCCAGGGGGACGTATTCATACACCGGCAGCCGGGTGATCACCACACCGGCGGCGTGGGTGGAGGCATGGCGGGGCATGCCCTCCAGGGCCTTGGCGGTGTCGATGAGCTTCTTCACCCGCGGGTCGCTCTCATACAGGTCAGAGAGCTGCTTGCTGAGCTTCAGGGCGTCGTCCAGGGTGATGTGCAGCGCGCCGGGGCCGGAGGGCACCAGCTTGGCCACCACATCCACCTCGGCATAGGTCATGTTCAGGGCGCGGCCCACATCCCGGATGGCGCCCCGGGCGGCCATGGTGCCGAAGGTGACGATCTGGGCCACATGGTCGTCGCCGTACTTGCGGCGGACGTAGTCCACCACCTCGCCCCGCCGGGTATCGCCGAAGTCCATGTCGATATCCGGCATGGACACGCGCTCCGGGTTCAGGAAGCGCTCGAAATAGAGCTGATACTGCATGGGGTCGATGTCGGTGATGTGCAGGCAGTAGGCCACCATGGAGCCGGCGGCGCTGCCGCGGCCCGGGCCCACGGGGATGCCCGTCTGGCGGGCGTAGTTGACAAAGTCGGACACGATGAGGAAATAGTCGGTAAAGCCCATCTTCTCGATCATGGCCAGCTCGTATTCCAGTTGTTTGCGGTACTCCGGCTTCTCCTGGCCGTAGCAGCGGACAAAGCCCTCGTCGCACAGCTTGCGGAGATAGGTGGGGGAGTCGTAGCCCGGCGGCAGCTTGAATTCCGGCAGGTGGTACTTGCCGAAGGTGAATTCCAGTTGACAGCGGTCGGCGATGCGCTGGGTGTTCTCCACCGCGTCGGGATAGCCGGAGAACAGCGCCTCCATCTCCTCTGTGGAACGGAGGTAGAAGTTCCGGGGCTCATAGCGCATGCGGTTCTCGTCGTCCACGGTCTTGCCGGTCTGGATGCACAGCAGCACATCGTGGCTCTCGGCGTCCTCCTTCCGGAGGTAGTGGGCGTCGTTGGTACACACCAGAGGGATGCCCGTCTCGTTGTGCATCCGCAGCAGGGCGCGGTTCACCGTGGTCTGGTCGGCGATGCCGTGATCCTGCAGCTCCAGATAGAAGTTGTCCTCGCCCAGAATGGACTGCAGCTCCAGGGCATGGGCCTTGGCCCCCTCATAGTCGCCGTTCATGATGCGGCGGGGGATCTCGCCGGCCAGACAGGCGCTGAGGCCGATCAGCCCCTCGCTGTGCGCGCGCAGCAGATCAAGGTCGATGCGGGGCTTGATGTAGAAGCCCTCGATATACGCCTGGGACACCATATAGGACAGGTTCCGGTAGCCGGTCTCGTTTTTGCACAGCAGCACCAGATGCCGGGACTCGGTATCGAACTCGTGCTGCTTGTCGAAGCGGGTGCGGCGGGCCACATACACCTCGCAGCCGATGACGGGGTGGATGCCCTCCGCCTTGCAGGCCCGGTAGAAGTCGATGGCGCCGTACATGGCGCCGTGATCCGTGATGGCGCAGGCCGTCTGCCCCATCCCCTTGACCAGCTTGGGCAGGTCACGGATGCGGCAGGCGCCGTCCAGAAGGCTGTATTCCGTATGGACGTGGAGGTGGGCAAACGCCATTATCGCGCCTCCAGCTCGTCCAGCATGTCGCTGAGCAGCTCTACGCCGGACACCACCAGCAGGCGGCAGTGCTGGGTCACGCCCAGTTCCTGCGCGGCAGGCGTGCCCACCAGTTCCTTGTCCGCCAACAAATCACGGCAATTCAGGTTTTTGAACTGCTCGGCAAAGCGCCGCTGGAAACCCTGGGTCAGCTGGGTGGAGCGCTTTTTGCCCTCGGGGCCATTTTCCAGCGTGGCGGGATAGGCCGTGCCCAGCACCACCGCCGCGGCGTTGACCACGCCGCACACGCCGCCGCAGCGCAGACCTCCGCCGAAGCCGCTGGCGATGGCCATACTCTGCTGCTCCGTCAGACCGGTGACGTCCGTAAAGGCCAGCAGCACCGACTGTCCGCAGTTGAGGCCCTTCTCATGAAATTCCTTCGCTCTCTGGCATCTTTCCATTTTTGTCATAGCTTTCGTGCCTCCTCCATGATCTTTCGTATCCGATGGTTCAAACAGGATTTGCTGATGGGGGGATCGAACAGCGCCGCCAGTTGGGCCAGCGGCAGCTCCGGGTTCTGCATCCGCAGCCGTGCCGTCTCCTGTATCTTCTCCGGCAGCTTTTCCATCTGCCCGGTCTTTTCCAGCTTTTCGATGGCCTCCTGCTGGGCGGCCACCGCGTCCAGTGTCTTGTTCACGTTGGCCATGTCGCAGTTCATGGCCCGGTTGGCGCCGTTGCGGATCTCCTTGTCCACCTTGGCGGTCATGATCTCGGTGGCGGCCACCGGCGCGCCCAGGGTGGTCAGCAGATCCTCAATATGCTCGGACTGCTTGAAGTAGATGACGGCGCTGCCGCTGCGCATGACGCTGCGGGGCAGGAAGCCCATCTCCTGCAGAAGGGCCGACACCTCGCGGCTGGCCTGGATGTGGGAGGTGGACAGCTCCAGATGATAGCGCTTTTCCGGATCGGTGACGCTGCCGCCCGCCAGGAACGCGCCCCGCAGAAAGGCCGTGCGGCAGCAGTCGTCCTCCAGCAGGGCGAAATTCACATGCAGCACCAGCGACTGGCGGGGGTCGTAGCCCAGGGTGTCCAGCACCCGCCGCAGCTTGTCCGGGTCGGTGATCTGGAAGATCAGCTTGCTGCCCGGGGCCTCGTCCGAGGGCTGGCGGTCGAATTTCACGCCGAAGGCGCGGTGGAACAGCCGGGGCAGCCGCGCGGCAAACTCCGGATTCTCGGTGATGATGCGCACCTCCTGCATGGAGAAGGTGTTGCAGTACAGCAGCACGCCGTAGCACTCGGCCCGGGCGCAGCACAGCCGCTGCACCGCCGTGCGGCACAGCTCGGCCTTGGCCTTATAGGAAAACGATTGCATGGAAAACCTCCTCACCGGGTGGGGCTCGTCTGTGTATACGTCTCGTAAATGGTCATCAGCTCATGGGCCAGGTGGCCGGGGTTATGGCGCACCAAGCCGTTCTCCAGCGCGGCGATGGGCCGGTCGATCAGCTCCACGCCCAGGGTGCGGCACCGCTCTACATCGTGGCGGATGGGCTCCGCCCCCTCCTGGGCGTACCGCAGGGCGATGCACTCCGGAATGGGGGTGGAGTTGGTCAGGCACAGCCGGAACAGGCCCGGATAGCTGTGGTGGAACAGGGCCTGAATGTGGTCGGCCACGGTATAGCCCTCCGTCTCGCCCTCCTGGGTCATGACGTTGCAGACGTAGAGCTTTAATGCTTTACTGTCCCGGATGGCGTCGGCGATGCCGTCCACCAGCAGGTTGGGGATGATGCTGGTATAGAGGCTGCCCGGCGCCAGCACGATCATGTCGGCGCTGTGTATGGCCTCCACCGCCGCGTCCAGCGCCTTGGGATGCTCCGGCAGCAGCCGGACGGAGCGGATGCGGCAGTCCTGCTCCTTCTTGCAGTAGAAGATATGGGACTCGCCCAGCACGGTGGCTCCGTTTTCAAAGGTGGCCTCCAACTGGACGTTCTCGTTGGTCACCGGCAGCACCCGGCCCGTGATGGCCAGCACCTTGCTGAGGCCGGACACCGCCTGGTCGAAGCTGGGCATGATGTCGTTCAGCGCCGCCAGCAGCAGGTTGCCCAGGCTCTGGCCCGCCAGGGAGCCGTCGGTGAACCGATAGGCCATGAGCTGGGCCATCAGCGGCTCACAGTTGGCCAGGGACTGCAGGCAGCTCCGGATATCGCCGGGGGCGGCCATGCCCAGGTCGTGCCGCAGCATGCCGGTGCTGCCGCCGTCATCCGCCACCGTGACGATGGCGGTGATGTTGCGGGTATAGAGCTTCAGGCCCCGCAGCAGCGTGCTCAGGCCCGTGCCGCCGCCGATGCCCACGATCTTCGGGCCCTGCTCCGGCGGGATATGATACAGGTTATGGGACATGACAAGGTCACTTCTTTCCAATGCTCAGCGGGAGATGTCCCGGTGGCTCTCGGTCACCGCGAAGCCCGCGGCGGACAGGGACTGGGCCAGGGCGTGGGCCACCGCCACGCTGCGGTGGTGGCCGCCGGTGCAGCCCACGGAGATCACCAGCACCGTCTTGCCCTCGGCGTTGTACTGGGGCAGCAGGAACAGCAGCAGCTTCTCCAACTGGGCCATGAACTCTCCCGTCTGGGGGAAGGAGAACACATAGTCCCGCACCGCCGCGTCCAGGCCGGTGCCCTTTTTCAGCTCCGGCACATAGTAGGGGTTGGGCAGGAAGCGCACGTCGAACACCAGGTCGGACTCCAGGGGCAGGCCGTGCTTGAAGCCGAAGCTCATCACATCCACATGCAGGCCCTGGCGGTCGCGCTCCCGGCCGAAGAGGTTCAAAAGCTCACTGCGGAGCTTCCCCACCGAGAAGGCGGAGGTGTCCAGCACGATGTCCGCGTGATCCCGCACCGGCTGGAGCATCTGCCGCTCCAGCATCACCGCCTGCTCGATGCTCCGGCCCTCTGCCGACAGGGGGTGGGCCCGGCGGGTCTCCTTATAGCGGTTGATGATGGCGGCGGTGTCCGCGTCCAGGAACAGCAGGCGGCAGGTCACATCCGTGCGCTTCAGCCGCTCCAGCGTGGCGATCAGCAGATCAAACGGCTCTCCCGCCCGCACGTCATACACCAGCGCCACCCGGTCATAGTGACCCCGTGACGCGGCGCAGAAGTCGGCGAATTTCACCATCATCTCCGCCGGCAGGTTATCCACGATATAGTAGCCGATATCCTCCAGAATGGAGGCGGCGCGGCTCTTGCCGCTGCCGCTCATACCGGTAATGATCAGAATTTCCATAGGTTCTCCCCTGTTTTATTTGACAATGCGCACTTCCGGCTCCAGCGTCACGCCGGAGTTTTCCTTCACCCGGCGCTGCACCTCCGCCATCAGCGCCAGCACGTCGGCGCAGGTAGCGCCGCCCACGTTGATGACAAAGCCCGCGTGCTTTTCCGACACCTGGGCGCCGCCCATGGTCAGACCCTTGCAGCCCGCCTCCTCGATCAGGCGGCCCGCAAAGTGGCCCTCCGGCCTTTTGAAGGTGCTGCCCGCGCTGGGGTATTCCAGGGGCTGGGACGCCTTGCGCCGGGCCATCAGGTCATCCATGCGGCCGCGGATGGCGGCGCTGTCGTCCGGATGCAGGGCGAATACGGCGGAGAGCACCACCGCGTCGGGGTGCTCCATCAGCAGGCTGTGGCGGTAGCCGAAGGCCATATCGCCACAGGGGACGGTCTTCACGCCCTCGTCGGGGAACAGCACGGTGACGCTTTCGATGACCTGGGCCAGCTCACCGCCGTAGGCGCCCGCGTTCATGCACACGCCGCCGCCCACGCTGCCGGGGATGCCGTGGGCGAATTCCAGACCCGCCAGTCCCTGCTGGCAGGCATAATTGGCCACCCGGGCCAGAGATGCGCCGGCCTCCGCCCTGACGCGGCCATCCTCCAGCAGCCGGACCTCCACCATGTCGCGGGTGTTGACCACCAGACGGTCAATCCCCTCGTCGGGGAACAGCAGATTGGTGCCGTTGCCCAGCACGAAGGGCCGCGCGCCGCACCCGGCGGCAAAGCTCAGCAGCAGCACCGCCTGCTCGGCATTCCGGGGAAAGGCCATCCGCCGGGCCGGGCCGCCGATGCGGAAGGAGGTGTATTTCGACAGCGGCTCCTCCGCCGACACGGAAAGGTCCGGCAGATAGTCCCGCAGTTTTTCGTCCAAAAGCTCATACCAACGCATACAGCGCCTCCTTATGATGGATGTTTCAGATGACCCGCTTCTTCTTGCCCAGCAGCGCCGCGCCGATGATCCCGGCGTCGTTGCCCAGTTGGGCCTTGACGATATGGGTCATCTTGTCGTAGTTGCAGGGCAGGCTGTGGGCCGCCACCTGGCGGCGCAGGGGCAGCAGAAGCTGCTCGTCGGATTCGTTGCTGACGCCGCCGCCGATGGCCAGGGTATCCGGCTGGAAGATGTTGATGATGTTCACGATGCCGGCGGTGAGATAGCGGATGTACCGGTCGCAGACCGCCTGGCCCACCGGGCAGCCCCGGCGCGCGGCGATGAAGGCCGACTGGCCGGACACATGGCCGTCATTCTCGGCGATGACCTGGGCCAGGATGCTGTCGGGGTTCTCCTGCCACGCTCTGGTGGTCTGGCGCTTCAGGGCGCTGGCGGAGGCGTACCGCTCCCAGCAGCCGCGGCGGCCGCAGGGACACTCCTCGCCGTCCATCTCGATGGACATGTGGCCCACCTCGCCCGCCATACCGTTGGAGCCGTGGAAGATCTTGCCGTTGTGGACGATGCCGCCGCCCACGCCGGTGCCCAGGGTGACGGTGATGAAGCGCTTGCTGCCCCGTCCGCCGCCCACATAGTATTCCGCCAGCGCCGCGCAGTTGGCGTCATTTTCTATGTACAGCGGCAGGTCGCTGAGCTGGTGGAACAGCCGCCGCAGCGGCACGTTCCGCAGAGGCAGATTGCAGGTATACAGGATGGAGCCGCCCCGGATCTCCACCGCGCCGGGACAGCCCACGCCCACGGAAAAGATGTCTCCGGTATCGCAGCCGGTGTCGCGGCACAGCTCCGTCACCAGGGCGTGGATGGTCCAGGCCAGGGCTGCCGGGTCGGCGATGCCCGCCACCTTCATTTTCCGGGTGGCCAGCAGCCGTCCCGCCTCGTCCACCAGCCCGGCCTTCAGGTTGGTGCCGCCGATGTCGATGCCGATGTATTTCATAACAGGTCGCTTCCGTTCTGCCGGCTCATGGCGTCCAGCTTGCTGTCGAATTGGGTCACGAAGTCGCGGCCCGCGTTGTAGCCGTACTTGGTCTGGCGATTCTTCATGGTGGCGATCTCCACGATACCGGCCAGGTTTCGGCCGGGCCGCACCGGGATGGTGACGATGGGCAGCGACACGTCCAGCAGCGTATACTGCTCCTCGCCCAGGCCCAGACGGTCATAGAACTTGCCGTCCTGCCACTGCTCCAGTTGGATCACCAGGTCGATCTCCGTCTCGAACTGCACCGCGCCCATACCGAAAAGCTGCTTCACGTCGATGACGCCCACGCCGCGGATCTCGATATAGTGGCGGATCAGCTCCGGCGCCGTGCCGTGCAGGGTGTCGGAGATGCGCTTGATCTCCACCGCGTCGTCGGCCACCAGCTGATGGCCGCGCTTGAGCAGCTCGATGGCGGTCTCGCTCTTGCCGATGCCGCTGTCGCCCAGGATCAGCACGCCCTGGCCGTAGATGTTCATCAGCACGCCGTGGCGGGTGATCTGAGGTGCCAAAGCGTTATTGAGATAGTCAATGATATGACTGGTGGCGTCCACCGTATCACTGCCGGTGCGCAGCAGGGTGCGGCCATGCTTCTGGGCCATCTCCAGCAGCTCGTCGAACACCTCCAGATTGCGGGAGATGATCATGGCCGGAAAGCTGTAGCTCATCAGGCGGTTAAAGACCCGCGTCCGCTCCTCGGCGGTCATGCGGGAGAGAAAGCGCATCTCACTCTTTCCCAGGATCAGCAGGCGCTTGGTGTCGAAATAGTCATAAAAGCCCACAAGCTGCAGGGACGGGCGGAACACGTCCGACACGGTGATGACGCAGGTGTCATAGTCGCTGCCCTTGCAGAGGATCTCCATATGAAAATATTCCGCCAGCTTCTTCACGCTGGCCGGGGTACGTCTCACTTTTTCCATGCTCGTCGCTCCTCATATCTATAATAGATAACAATACAGACTATATTATACCGTATCCGCCTCCGTTTCGCAACTTTCCCCTTTGAAAATTTTTTCGGTTTTTTGTCAAATAATGCTTGCATTTTGTTTTAACTTCTGGTATGATAACTACTGCTTGTGAAACGGCAAGCAGTATGTTACGACAGCAAGGAGGTGCAACGGATGGCTAAGTGCGAGTTCTGCGATAAGGGCGTGACCTTTGGTATCAAGGTTTCCCACTCTCATCGTCGTTCCAATCGTCCCTGGAAGCCCAACGTCAAGCGCGTGAAGGCTTTGATCAATGGTACGCCTCGCCATGTGTATGTTTGTACCCGGTGCCTGCGTTCCGGTAAAGTTACCCGCGCGATCTGAAACATAACATGAGCAAAAGCTCTGTGGGAGACCACAGAGCTTTTTTCGTGCCGTTTTCCTGCCGCCGGGCCGGTGCGTCTCTTGAAATTTTTCTTCGCTTACCGCCCTAAACTGTCAATTTTTGTAAATTATGCTGAAACCTGACCGGATGGGCCGCCGCTTTTTTCGGGCAGAAGTACTGTTGACCAAGTGAAAAACGTGTGTTATAGTATCGCCAATCTTTTGAAAGGAGCCGGAGCAAATGGTACAGAACATTCGTTACGCCGTCGCATATCGATTTTTTACCTATTACTTTTTTGCCGAAAAAGTAATAGCGATTTGTGATGCCCGTAACCGGAATTCTGTTTGCCCAACGCTCTGAGCGCCGTTCAAGCCATTGCGTTAAATCAAACCCGCTGTATGGACCACAAGTCCGTGCAGCGGGTCTTTTTTTAACCAAAAACACATTTTCAGGAGGATCATACCATGAAAGCCAAACGTATCACATCTCTCATTCTCGCCCTTGCGCTGGCGCTGAGCCTGTGTCTGACCGGCTGCGGCAGCCAGGGCGGCGACACCCAGGAGCCCGCCGGAGAGAGCACCGGCAGCGACGACGCCAAGTACACCGTCGGCATCTGCCAGCTGGTGCAGCACGACGCGCTGGACGCCGCCACCCAGGGCTTTATCGACGCGCTGAACGAGGCCCTGCCCGGCCAGGTGAAGATCGTTGAGAAGAACGCCTCCGGCGATTCCGTCAACTGCTCCACCATCGTCAACGGCTTCGTGTCCGACGGCGTGGATCTCATCATGGCCAACGCCACACCCGCCCTGACGGCCGCCGCCTCCGCCACCAGCGATATCCCCATCCTGGGCACCTCCATCACCGCTTACGGTGTGGCCCTGGACATGGACGACTTCAACGGCACCGTGGGCGGCAACATCTCCGGCACCTCCGACCTGGCCGACCTGGAGAAGCAGGCCGCCATGATCACCGAGTGGTTCCCCCAGGCCAAGAAGGTGGCCCTGCTGTTCTGCTCTGCCGAGCCCAACTCCCGCTATCAGATCGAGGAGGTGGCCAAGCATCTGGCTGACGCCGGCATCGAGACCGCGGAATACGCTTTCACCGACACCAACGATGTCGCCTCCGTCACCCAGGCCGCCTGCGACTACGCCGACGTGATCTACATCCCCACCGACAACACCGCCGCCGCCAATACCGAGGCCATCGCCAACGTGCTGATCCCCGCCGGTGTGCCCGCCATCTGCGGTGAGGAGGGCATCTGCTCCGGCTGCGGCGTGGCGACCCTGTCCATCAGCTACTACGACCTGGGCAAGACCACCGGTCAGATGGCCGCCAGGATCCTGACCGGCGAGGCGGACATCTCCGCCATGCCCATCGAATACACCACCGCGACCCCCAAGTACAACCCCACCATCTGTGAAGCCCTGGGCATCACCCCGCTGGACGGCTACACCGCCATCGAGGACTGATCCCCGCCTTCCCACGGGAGGATGCACGCCGCATCCTCCCGCACTCTGAAATCAAAGGAGCATGACCTATGAGTTTCCTTTCCTCGCTGATGAACGCGCTGCCCGGCGCGGTCGCCCAGGGACTGGCCTGGGGCATTATGGCCATCGGCGTTTACATCACCTTCCGTATCCTGGACGTGGCCGACCTGACGGTGGACGGCTCCCTGGCCACCGGCGGCGCCGTGTGCGTCATGCTGATCCGGGCGGGTGTGAACCCGTGGCTTGCCATGCTGTGCGCGCTGGTATCCGGCATGCTGGCCGGTCTGGTCACCGGACTCTTTCACACCCGGTGCGGCATCCCCGCCATCCTGGCCGGTATCCTGACCCAACTGGCCCTGTACTCCATCAATCTGCGGATCATGGGCGGCAAGGCCAATCAGGCCGTCAGCGTGGATAAGTACCACCTGCTGCTGAGCCAGCGGTACGTCCGCGAGCTGTCGCTGGACAATCCGCTGCCGCTGCTGGTCGTGCTGACCGCCGTGATCGTGGCCGCGCTGTACTGGTTCTTCGGCACGGAAAAGGGAAGCTCCGTCCGCGCTACCGGCGCCAATCCCCACATGGCCCGGGCCCAGGGCATCAACACCAGCGCCAACATCGTGCTGGGCCTGATGCTCTCCAACGGTCTGGTGGCGCTGTCCGGCGCGCTGCTGGCCCAGTATCAGGGCTCCAGCGACATCAACATGGGCCGCGGTGCCATCGTCATCGGCCTGGCCGCCGTCATCATCGGCGAGGTGATGTTCGGCAAGGTGTTCCGCAATATCGGCGCCCGGCTGCTGGCCGTCTCCATCGGCGCCATCGTCTACTACATCGTCCTTCAGATCGTCCTGCAGATCGGTCTGAACACCAACGACCTGAAGCTGATCACGGCGCTGATCGTGGCGCTGTTCCTGACGCTGTCCTATCTGAATCTGAAAAAGACCCGCCGCAAGCCCCAGCGCGCCGCAAAGGAAGGAGTGGAGCAGCATGCTTGAACTGAAAGACCTGCATAAGACCTTCAACCCCGGTACCGTCAACGCCAAGACCGCCCTGGACGGCCTGAGCCTGACGCTGCGGGACGGCGAGTTCGTCACCGTCATCGGCGGCAACGGCGCGGGAAAATCCACCATGCTGAACGCTGCCGCCGGTACGCTGAGCGTGGATTCCGGCGAGGTACATCTGGACGGCGTGGACGTGACCGACCTGCCGGAATACAAGCGGGCCGCCTACATCGGCCGCGTGTTCCAGGATCCCATGATGGGTACGGCTCCCTCCATGCACATTGAGGAGAATCTGGCGCTGGCGGCACGGCGCGGCCAGAAGCGGGGCCTTCGCTGGGGCATCACCAAGGCGGAGCGGGAGCGATACCGCGCGCTGCTGGGCGACCTGGGCCTGGGGCTGGAGACCCGGCTCTCCTCCGAGGTCAGTACCCTGTCCGGCGGCCAGCGCCAGGCGCTGACGCTGCTGATGGCCACACTGAAAAGCCCCAAGCTACTGCTTCTGGATGAGCATACCGCCGCCCTGGATCCCAAGACCGCCGCCAAGGTTATGGCGCTGACGGACCGGATCGTCACCAGGGAGAAGCTGACCACGCTGATGATCACCCACAACATGCGGGACGCCATCCAGTACGGCAGCCGCCTCGTCATGCTGCACGAGGGCCGGGTGATCCTGGATATCTCCGGCGAGGAGAAGAAAAACCTCACCGTGTCCGACCTGCTGGCGCAATTCGCCAGGGTCAGCGGCGACGAATTCGCCAGCGACCGGGCCCTGCTCTCCTGACAATACGCTATTTTTTCCCCTTTCTCATAAAGACACAGGGCTGCTCCCGCGGGAGCAGCCCTGTGTCTTTATGTCTTTATTACCGCTATTATCGCTCCGGATCCCATGAGGCCCGCTGGCGTTCGCCGCCGTCGTCGGGCCGGTCGTAATAGGCCGCCTTGCTGCCCCGGCGCTCAAACCCCAGATAGCGGGTGCCCTGGAACGTCAGCTCGCCGAAGTCGCCCTCCGCCAGCATGCCGTACTCCCGGCCGCTGACGTGCAGCTCCATCCGGTCGCCGCTGGCCACCTGAAACGTGACGTAATATGTGGTGGAGGTGGTGGTATGCATGCCCTGTGCGCCGGTGGCGTCTCCGCCGTTGGGGTGGTGGTGCACATCGACATTCTGCCGCTTGGACACCACCGTGGCCTCCACCGTCAGACGGGGCGAGTTGTTGTTCTTGTGCCAGGTTCCGATGCCCTTCACCGCCGTGACGATGAACATCACGATCACAAATCCGAATATCAGAAAGAACATCACACCGAACATGCTGAAGCCCATTCCAAATCCCATCGCGTTTCTCCTTTCGCCGGTCAAACGTGTTTTCTCTATTTTATATTCTATCCCATTGCCGCCGGAATGTCCATCAACTTCAGGTTGCACCGCGGAAAATATCCCGCAACCTGAAGTTTACATGGCGTTATTCCTTGGTCAGATGCCGCATGGCGGCCTTCAGCATCAGCTTTTTGGTGCCCACGGTGTCGAAGGCCACCTCGATCAGCGCGTCGCCGCCCATGGCCCGCACCGACAGCACCAGCCCGTGGCCGAAGGCGGCGTGCTTCACGCTCTCGCCCGCCTTGATCTCCATCAGGGGCGCGCTCTCCTTCTTCGCCGCAGTCGCCGCATAGGCGGGCTTTTTCGGCGTGGGACGCTCGGCATAGCCCACGGTGCCGCGGCCCGTATAGCCGCTGCCAAAGCCGCCGTAGGAGACATCATCATTATAGTCGTCGCTCCAGTGGCGCTCCTGCCGGGGCTCCGGCTTGCCCACCCACTGGCTGTTCTCCTCCGGGATCTCCTCCAGGAAGCGGGAGGGCATGGCGGGGGTGGTGCGGCCGAACAGCATGCGCTGCTTGGCGTGGGTCATGGTGAGATGCTCACGGGCGCGGGTCATGGCCACATAGCACAGCCGCCGCTCCTCCTCCATCTCCTCCTCGTCGCCCATGGCGCGGTTGCCGGGGAACAGGCCGTCCTCCATGCCCACCACGAACACCTCGGGGAATTCCAGGCCCTTGGCGCTGTGCATGGTCATCATCACCACGCAGTTGTCGCTCTCCTCGGTGCTGTCCAGGTCGGTGTACAGCGCCACCTCGTCCAGAAAGCCCGACAGGCTGGGATCGTCCGGCTGGTTGTCCAGAAAGGCGTGGATGCTGGAGGTCAATTCCTGCACGTTCTCCAGGCGGCCACGGCTCTCCATATCGTTCTTCTCCGTCAGCATGGCGGTGTAGCCGCTGCGGTTGCAGACGAATTCATAGAACTCCGGCAGGGGCATCTCCCCCGCTTTCTCCCGCATCTCCTCCATCAGTGCCGTGAAGCCTTCCAGCTTTACAGCCGCCGACTTCAGCTCCGGATAGCCGGAGGCGTGGCGGAAGATCTCATACAGCGGCACGCCCTGGGCCGTGGCCAGGATCTGGGCCTTATCCACGGTGGCCGCGCCGATCTTGCGGGAGGGGACGTTGACGATGCGCCGCAGGCGCAGGTCGTCGGTGGGGTTGTTGATGACGCACAGATACGCCAGCATATCCTTGATCTCGGCCCGGTCGAAGAACTTCATGCCGCCGATGATCTTATAGGGCACGCCGCTGCGCTTGAAGGCATATTCCAGCGCGTTGGACTGGGCGTTCATGCGGTAGAGCACCGCGTGATCCCGCCAGTTCATCCCCCGGTTGTAGTTCATCATCACCTGGCCCACCACGAAGTTGGCCTCGTCGCCCTCGTTGAAATTGGTCTTGATGAGCACCTTGTCCCCCGCGCCGTTGCGGGTCCACAGGGTCTTGCCCTTGCGGCCCTGGTTGTGGCGGATCACGGCGTTGGCCGCGTCCAGGATGTTCTGGGTGGAGCGGTAGTTCTGCTCCAGCCGGATCACCCGGGCGCCGCGATACTCCTTCTCAAAGCTGAGGATATTCTCGATATTGGCGCCCCGGAAGCGGTAGATGCTCTGGTCGTCGTCGCCCACCACGCAGATGTTGCGGTAGCCGCCCGCCAGCAGGCTGGTCAGCAGGTATTGCAGGTGGTTGGTGTCCTGATACTCGTCCACCAGCACATAGCGGAACTTCCGCTGATAGTACTCCCGCACCTCGGGGCGGCTCTGCAGAAGCTGCACCGTCAGCAGGATAATGTCGTCAAAGTCCAGGGCGTTGGCGTCCCGCAGCTTCTTCGTGTAAAGGGAATATACTTTCGCGATCCGGATCTTCCGCCAGTCGTTGTTCTTCTCCCAATAGGCACGGAAGTCCTCCGGCAGCAGCATCTCATCCTTTGCCCGGGAAATGACCGACACGATCTCACGGACGGGGAAGGTCTTTTCGTCCAGCTCCAGCTCCTTCAGGCAGTCCTTCACCACCCGCTTGCTGTCGTCGGTGTCGTAGATGGTGAAGTCCCGGGAGTAGCCGATCTGCTCGATATCCCGCCGCAGGATGCGGACGCAGGCGGAGTGGAAGGTGGACGCCCACACGTCACGGGCCTCCTCCCCCAGCATGCGCTCCAGCCGCTCCTTCAGCTCGTTGGCGGCCTTGTTGGTGAAGGTGATGGCCAGCACCTCCCAGGGGCGGGCGGGCTCCACCGCGCACAGGTACTGCATCAGCGGATGCTGCTCCGGCGTGGGCTGGGCGGCATACGCCTCCAGAAACGCCACCTCATCCTCGGAGATGGGGATGGGGATCTCGTCGGTGTCGCTGCCCCGGCCATAGCGCAGCAGGTTGGCCACCCGGTGGATCAGCACCGTGGTCTTGCCGCTGCCCGCACCCGCCAGCAGCAGAAGCGGCCCCTCGGTGGCCATGGTGCCCTGCTGCTGCATGTCGTTGAGGTGGGCGTAATCCAGGGCGATGGCCTGCCGCCGGGCGTTTATGAACCTTTGTTCTAGTTCTGTCATATCTTGCGTTCCCCTATCCCTTGTGGTGTTTTTTCCTATTGTAATACAAAATCCTGCGCAGGTCAATAATCTCTGCAAGTTTTGGAATTTTTGTTCTATTTTTGCTTGACAAGAACCACTGTTCGATATATAATGTGTCTCGAACAAAGATTCCAATGGAGGTAACTGTTATGACTGCTATGGGTTATGTGCTCGTGATCGTGGGCGCGCTGTCCGCTTCTGTGAACCTGATGCATCTGATCGACCGGCTGGAGCGCCGTCCCCAGCGCCGCCGCACCGCGGCATGACCAATGGAACTTCTGGATAAGCTGACCATCCTGTCGGATGCCGCCAAGTATGACGCCGCCTGCACATCCAGCGGCGTCAGGCGGAAATTCCAACCGGGAAAGATCGGCAACACGTCCTCCTCCATCGCCGGATGCTGCCACAGCTTTTCCGCCGACGGGCGGTGCGTCACGCTGCTGAAGGTGCTGATGACCAACTGCTGCGTCTATGACTGCAAGTACTGCGTCAACCGGCGCTCCAACGACACCCGCCGCGCCGCCTTCACGCCCCGTGAGCTGGCGGAGCTGACCATCGGCTTTTACCGGCGGAACTATATCGAAGGGCTGTTCCTCTCCTCCGGCGTGCTGCGCAATGCCGACTACACCACCGAGCAGATGATCCGCGCTCTGCGGATCCTGCGGCAGGAGTACGGCTTCAACGGCTATATCCACGCCAAGGCCATCCCCGGCACGTCGCCGGAGCTGGTGCAGCAGTTGGGGCTGCTGGCCGACCGCATGAGCGTCAACATCGAGCTGCCCTCCCAGCAGGGTCTGCAGACGCTGGCCCCGGACAAGTCCCGGGAGGCCATCCTGCGGCCCATGGGGCTCATCCGGGACAAGGTGTCGGAAAGCCGGCAGGAGCTGGTGAAGTACAAGCACGCGCCCACCTTCGCCCCGGCGGGGCAGAGCACCCAGTTGATCGTGGGCGCCACCAAGGATACCGACCGGCACATCCTGCATCTGACGGAGGCGCTGTATCAGAAGTACCGGTTAAAAAGAGTGTTCTATTCCGCCTATGTACCGGTGGTGGAGAACAGCCTGCTCCCCGCGCTGGACACCAAGCCGCCGCTGCTGCGGGAGCACCGGCTCTATCAGGCGGACTGGCTGCTGCGGTTTTACGGCTTTCAGGCCAGTGAGCTGCTGGATGAGGCCCACCCGGACTTCAATCCGCAGCTTGACCCCAAGTGCAGTTGGGCCGTCTCCCATCTGGAGCACTTTCCGGTGGAGATCATGCGGGCCGACTATGAGACGCTGCTGCGGGTGCCGGGCATCGGTCCCACCAGCGCCAGGCGGATCGTCTCCGCCCGCCGCACCGCCCATCTGCGGTTCGAGGATCTGAAGAAGCTGGGCGTGGTGGTCAAGCGTGCCCAGTTTTTCCTGGTGTGCGACGGCCATGCCGCGCCGGGCCTGCGGTTCTCCCCCGAGTCCATCGTGCGGCAACTGGAGGCCGTGGAGCGGGGCCTGCTGCCCTCCGGCGAGATGCAGCAGCTCTCCCTGTTCGACGCGGTGGGGTGATGGCCGTGGCATGGAGAGATGTGGTCTTTCAATACGACGGCACCTTTGACGGTTTTCTGTGCTGCGTGTTTGAAAGCTATGTACATAAAGAATTCCCCATCGCCTTTTCCGGCGATGAGGAATGTTGGTCGCTGTACGAGGTGCGCTATGTGGTGACGGAGCGGGCGCACGCCCAACGGGTCTATCAGAGCATCCTGCGGCGCTCGAAGGCCGCGGCCGACGTGGTGCGGCGGGGCTTTCTCACCTGCCTTCCGGAGAAGGAAAGCCATCTCTACGCGCTGATCCGGAAGCTCTATGACGAGGGGGCTGATTTCCTCCGCAACACCGCCGATCCGGTGTACTATCCCGTGGCCAAGGCCCTGCGGCACATGAGCGGTGAGCTGGAAAAGCTGCGGGGCTTCGTGCGTTTTTCGGACTATAACGGTGTCTTAGGGTCGGAGATCGAGCCCAAAAACCGGGTTTTGCCCCTGCTGCGGCGGCACTTCTGCGACCGCTACGCCAACGAGGCCTTCTTCCTCTACGACCGCACCCACAGGGAACTGCTGGTCTACGCGAAGGGACACTCCCGCATCCTGCCCATGGACAGCCTGCAGCTTGCGCTGCCCGGCGATGAGGAGGTGTCGTTCCGGCGGCTGTGGAAGCGGTTTTATGAGACCATCGCCATCAAGGAGCGCTATAACCCCCGGTGCCAGAACACCTTCATGCCCAAGCGCTATCGCGGCACCATGACGGAGTTCCTGCCGGACGACTACGAGGCCCGGCAGCAGGACCTCAATCCGCCAGCAGCTTCCGGAGCTTTTCCAGGCCCCGGTGCTCCAGACGGGAGATCTGCACCTGGGATACCCCCACGATCCGGGCCGTCTGCTCCTGGGTCAGGCATTTGAAAAACCGCAGTAAAATGGTCATCCGCTCCTTTTCCGGCAGGGTGTCGATGGCCTCCCGCAGGGCGATGCTCTCCACCAGGCGCTCTTCCTCCGCCTCGGTGCCCAGGGTGGATTCCAGCGTCAGCCCCTCCGCTGTCTCCTGCTGGAGCGATTCCGGCGCCACGGTGGCCAGGTCGATGCTGGCGATCTCCTCCACCGTCATGCCGGTGGCCTCCGCCAGCTCCGACAGCCGGGCCTCGCGGCCCAGCTTATGGCGCAGCCTCTCCCGGGCCGACCATAGGGTCTGACCCTTCTCCCGGATGGTGCGGCCCACCTTGATGGCTCCGTCGTCCCGGAGAAAGCGGCGGATCTCGCCGGAGATCTTCGGCACAGCGTAGGTGGAAAACTGGGTGCCGTAGTTCAGGTCGAACCCCTTCACCGCCTTGATGAAGCCGATGCAGCCCAGTTGATACAGGTCATCCGTCTCCACCCCGCAGCCGTAATAGCGCTTGACGATGGACCAGATGAGACCGCTGTTTTCCGTCAGCACCTGCTGACAGGCTTCGTCGTCCCCCTCCTGGGCCCGCTCCAGCAGAGCGAACAGGTCACTCATCGCTTGATGCGGGCGGAGACCCGCTTGCGCATGGTCACGGTGGTGCCGCGTCCGGGGGTAGACTTCACCGTGAGCTTGTCCATAAAGCTCTCCATAATGGTAAAGCCCATGCCGCTGCGCTCCTCCCCTCCGGTGGTGAACAGCGGCTGTCGGGCCTGCTGGATGTCCGCGATGCCGCGGCCCCAGTCACGGACGGTGATCTCCAGGGTGTTGTTGGGCAGCAGCTTCAGCTTGACGGCGATCCGGCCCAGTTGATCCGGGTAGCCGTGGACGATGGCGTTGGTGACCGCCTCGCTGACGGCGGTCTTGATGTCCCCCAGCTCGTCCAGCGTGGGATCCAACTGCGCCGCAAACCCCGCCGCCGCCACCCGGGCGAACCCCTCGTTGCTGCTGCGGCTGAGGAATTCCAGCGTGACATAATTCTCGATGCGCTGCATATGTATGCTCCTCTCCTGTCGTGATGCGCCGCGCTTCCGGCGCACGCGGTTTTATTCCAGTGTCATCATGCGGCCGATGCCCGCCGCTTCCAATACTTTCTTGGGCTGGGGCGCCACATGGCGCAGCACCACGCTGCCGCCCAGCTCCCGCATCCGCTGCCAGCCCCGCAGCGCCACGGCGATGCCCGCGCTGTCCATAAACGTGATGCCGCTGAAGTCCAGGATCAGCTCCGACGGCAGCGATGCCTCGATCTCCCGCTCCAGCTTGGTCAGCAGGCCCTTGGCGCCGTGGTGATCCAGCTCTCCCTTCAGGTACAATTCCAGGACTCTGTCCCGGCAAGCGGCCATTACCTCCATTTTCATTCTCCTTCTTATGTGGTCGTTATGGGCCGGACAGCTTGTCCGCCGGCCCTTCTTCCTGTCACAAAAAAATCACCGCAGTGGGATCCACTACGGTGATTATACAAAATCTGCGGTGCGCTTTTCCACGAAATCCGCCGACAGGGCGGGCAGCGCGAAGTTTTTTGGAGCACTTTCCGCATGGATGGCGAAAAGCCACACATACTACCTGCAACGATCACAGGAGGTATGGATCTATGTCAGAAATGTTTTGCTTTCAGTGCCAGCAGACGGCGGGCGGCAGCGGCTGCGTAAAGACGGGCGTCTGCGGCAAGCAGCCGGAGACCGCCCATCTGCAGGACGCGCTGGTGTGCCGCCTGATCCGGCTGGCGGAGGTCTGCCGGCAGCGGGAGGAGTATCCGCCCGAGGTCACGCGGCTGCTGGCCGACGGGCTGTTCACCACGCTGACCAACGTGAATTTCGACAACGCGGCCATCCGCGCCTTTACCGACCGGGTGGACGAGGCCCTGCGGCGGCATGGCGGCAGCAGCGGCAGCGGCGACACCTCGTGGCTCTGGAAGGGAGAGACGGACACCGTCTCCCTGCGCGCCACGCTGCTGTTCGGCCTGAAGGGCATGGCGGCCTACGCCCACCACGCCATGAACCTGGGCTATCGGGACAAGGAGGTGGACGCCTGGTTCTACAAGGGTCTGGCCGCGCTGGCCCGGGAGCACAGCGTGGAGGAGTGGCTGGCGCTGATCATGGAGTTCGGGCAGGTGAACTTCCGGTGCATGGCCCTGCTGAACCGTGCCAACACGGAGACCTTCGGCGATCCCGTCCCCACTCGGGTGAACATCGACGTGAAGAAGGGGCCGTTCATCGTGGTCTCCGGCCACGATCTGGAGGATCTGCACCAGCTTCTGGAGCAGACGGCGGGCCGGGGCGTCAACGTCTACACCCACTGCGAGATGCTGCCCGCCCACGGCTATCCTGGCTTGAAGAAGTACCCCCATCTGGCGGGGAATTTCGGCACGGCGTGGCAGAATCAGCAGAAGGAATTTGCCGATATCCCCGCGCCGGTGCTGTTCACCACCAACTGCCTGATGCCGCCCCGGCCCAGCTATGCCGACCGGGTCTACACCACGTCGGTGGTGGGCTACGACGGGCTGCGGCACATCGCCGCGGACGCCCAGGGCCACAAGGACTTCTCGCCGCTGATCCGGCAGGCGCAGGCGCTGGGCGGCTATCAGACCGATCAGAGCATGAGCGGCGTCAACGGCGGCCACATGCTGACCACCGGGTTTGCCCACGCCGCCGTGCTGGACAAGGCGCCCCAGATCATCGAGGCCATCCGGAGCGGCGCGGTGAAGCACATCTTCCTGGTGGGCGGCTGCGACGGGGCTCACCCCGGCCGCAACTACTACACGGAGTTCGTCAAGCGCACGCCCATGGACTCCCTGGTGCTGACGCTGGCCTGCGGCAAGTTCCGCTTCAACGACCTTGACCTGGGCGAGATCGGCGGCATCCCCCGTATTCTGGACGTGGGCCAGTGCAACGACGCTTACAGCGCCGTGCAGATCGCGCTGGCGCTGGCGGACGCCTTCCACTGCACCGTCAACGACCTGCCGCTGACGCTGGTGCTGTCGTGGTATGAGCAGAAGGCCGTCTGCATCCTGCTGAGCCTGCTGGCGCTGGGGGTGAAGAACATCTATCTGGGCCCCACGCTGCCCGCGTTTCTGTCGGAGACCGTGGTGAAAACGCTGGTGGACGCCTACGGGCTCCAGCCCATCACTGCGCCGCAGCAGGATCTGGACGCGATCCTGCACCGGGGCTGATTGATCAGGATCCGGAAAAAGCCGCCATACGGCGGCTTTTTCCGGATATTCTTAATTACATTCCTTTTTCAGCAGCTTTTCCACCGCCGCGCCGTTGATCTGATTGACGGTCACGAACCGGCCGCCGTAAAACACCGCCCAGTTGTTGAACACGCAGGGCAGCGCCTTGGCCTGCGCCAGCGTGTCCACACGGATGAACCGGGCCGGGATATCCTTCTCCCCGCAATAGGCCCGCAGCTTCTCGATCCGCGGCGGGATATACGGGCACTGATCATCATAATACACCGTCAGTTCTTTTTCGTCAATGGTCTGGCGCTTGGCGGACGGCGCGAAGCGGGGCACCGTGCCGTCAAAGCTGAGGGCCAGCAGTTCGTAGCCGTCCGCGGTGGCGTCCACCGTCCGGAAGCCGTATTTTTTTGCGAAGCTCTGGTCGGAGAGCCACGCCTTCTGCTTGGCCGCGCCCAGCATGCACACGCCGGACTTTCCCTGCGCCCTGGCATCCTCCAGGCAGGACGCCAGCAGCGCCCGGCCATAGCCGCGGCCCTTCGGCTCACCCTGCACCCACAGGCAGTAGATGTAGAGGTAGTTGTCCCCCAGCACCGGCACCCAGGCGGTCTCCAGCGGCGCGTATTCGATGAACGCGCAGCCCTTCACGTCCAGCTTGCGGAACACATGGCCCTCCCTCAGCCGCTCGGCCAGCCAGCGCCGCTTCGCCTCTACGCCGGGATGCGCCGTTTTGCTGCGGATGATGCAGCAAAGGTGCTCATTCGCCAGATTCTCCGGCGTCAGGTCAATGAATCCTCTCTCCATAGCGCTCCTTTCTCCTGTCATTTTGGATATCATGCAATATACATCGCTCGTTTTATATGGTGTGTCCAGTATACCACGATCTCCGGCGATGTCAATCCCCGCGGCCTTCCCCGCAAAACCGACGCCCGGAGCTTTTGCTCCGGGCGTTGGCGATCGGGTCATGGTTCAGGTATTCAGGAAGGGGTCGTCCAGCATACCGAGACGGCGCAGCATGGTCTTTTTCACCGCCTTGAAGATATTCTCGTAGCCGGTGCAGCGGCACAGGTGGCCGCTGAGGAGCTTGCGCAGCTCGTCGTCGGTATAGTACACCTTGCGATCCAGGATCTCGGCGGCGGTCATGATGAAGCCGGGGATGCAGAAGCCGCACTGGATGGCGGTCTCGTCCATAAACGCCTGCTGGATGTCGCTCAGCTCACCGTTGGGGCCGGTGAGACCCTCCAGGGTGGTGATATGCTTGCCCTCGGCCCACACCGCCAGGTACAGGCAGGAGTTAAAGCACTCGCCGTCGATCAGCACGTTGCAGGCGCCGCACTCGCCCACCTCGCAGCCCTTCTTCACAGAGGTCAGGCGGAAATCGTTGCGGAGCATATCGGTCAGGGACGCGCGGACGTCCACCATCTGCTCCACTTTCTTGCCGTTGATCCAGCAGGTCACCAGCGCATACTGTTTCTTTGCCATTACAGCTCACCTCCCGCCAGTTTCACGGATTCGATCAGGCAGCGCTTGGCGCTCTCCACAGCGATGTGGCTGCGGAACGCCTTGCTGGCACGCCAGGAGTCACGGGGGTTGATGTCCTCCAGCACCTTGCGGCCGAAAGCCTCGATATTTTCCAGCGTCACGGCCTTGCCGTTGATGAATTCCTCTGCCGTGGCGGCCCGCATGGGGACGGGGCCCGCCACGCCGAAGGCGATACGCACCCGCTCGAAGGTCTTGCCGTCCGGGCTGAGCCGGGCGTTGACGGAGGTACCCAGGGTGGCGATGTCCATGGCGTTGCGCATGGCGTACTTGATATAGTGGCCCCAGGTGCGGTCATAGCTGGCCTTGGGGATCAGGATGGCGGTCTGGATCTCGCCGTCCTCGATCTTCAGATCCACGGTACCGGCCTTGAGATAGAACTCCTTGATGGGGATGCGGCGGACGCCGTTTTTGCCGGTGATCTCCACGATGGCCTCCCACGCGTGGAGCGTGGAGGAGGAGTCGGCGGAGGTGACGCCGTTGCAGGTGTTGCCGCCGATGGTACCGGCGTTGCGGATCTGCGGGCCGCCCACCATGTCCACCGCCTCGCCCAGGACGTTGATGTACTTCTGGATGATGGGGTCGTTGGTGATGTGGGTGAAGCTGGTGAGACTGCCGATGCGGATGTTCTCCTCTTCGTCGATGGAGATGCCCCGCATCTCGTCGCACTTCTGGATGGAGATCAGGGCCTTGCCGGCCCGCTTGCCCTCGCGCATCTGCACCAGCACGTCGGTGCCGCCGGCGATGATCTGGGCCTCGGGATGCTCCAGACGAAGGCGCACGGCATCCTGTACGTCTTTCGCCTCGTAAAGCGCTAACATATCATACATTGCTGCGTACCTCCTTAGTCTTGGATCAGACCCTCTTCGCTGAACCGCTTGAAGAGAATGTGGGCGTTCATGGGGCTTTGGTCGATGGCAACGCCGGTGGCGTTGAGGATGGCGTTGCGGATGGCGGGCGCACCGGAACAGGCAGGCGGTTCGCCCAGGGCCTTGGTGCCGAAGGCGGAGGTGGGCTCGGCGTTCTCCACGAACTGGGCCTCCAGATGGGGGTGATCCATGATGGTGGACAGCTTGTAGTCCAGCAGGTTGTTGTTCAGGGGCTTGCCGGTCTTTTCGTCGAACAGCAGCTGTTCGCCCATGCCGTAGCCGATGGCCATGGACATGCCGCCATGCACCTGTGCCTCCGCTAGGGCGGGGTTGATGAGCTTGCCGCAGTCGTGGACGTTGATGATGTTCTTCAGCGTCACCTTGCACATGGGGATATCCACCTCGATATCCGCGAAGGTGCAGCCGAAGGAATAGGCGTTGTTCTGGATGGTATAGGTGCTCTCGGCGGTAATATGCTCGGAATCGTTGGGATTATACTGGGCGGTCATGGCCAGCTCGCGGAGGGACATCAGCACCTTGCCGTCGGTATTGCGGACGATGTTGCCGTCCACGATGTCCATGTTGTAGGGGGCCTGGCGGGTGATCTTCTGGGCATAGGCCAGGATCTTCTCCTTCAGCAGCAATCCGGTCTTGCGGATGGAGAAGCCCGCCACATAGGTCTGGCGGCTGGCGTAGGCGCCCAGGCCGGTGGGAGTGATGTCCGTATCCTGGCAGGACACCACATGCACGTCCTTATAGCTCTTCAGGCCCACCACATCGGCGGTCATCTGGGAGTAGGCGGTGTCGGCGCCCTGGCCGATCTCCGTCTCGCCGCACTGCATGGTGACGGTGCCGTCCAGATTCAGCAGCATGCGGTTGGAGCTGGTCTCCAGAGAGATGGGATACACGGCGGTGTTGTACCAGAAGGTGGCCACGCCGATGCCGCGGCGGATGGGGCCGGTGTCCTTGGCATACTCGGCCACCTTGCGGTCGTAATCCATGTACTTGCGGCCCACCTCCAGGCATTCCCGGAAGGAGTCGTAGTAGTTGACGTTGTGGCTGAAGCCGTCCTCATAGCCCTGGGGCATGATGTTCTGCATGCGGAAGGCCAGGGGATCCATGCCCACGGCCTTGGCGCACTCGTCCACGTTGGCCTCGTCGGCGAAGGACGCCTGGGGCATACCGTAGCCGCGCATGGCGCCTGCGGCAGGGCGGTTGGTGAACACCGTCCAGGCGTCGCACTCCATGTTGTCGCAGGGGTAGTGCTGGGGGAAGGAGCCCATGGCCTTGGCCACGATAGAGTGGCCGTGGGAGGCGTAGGCGCCCTGGTTGGAGAAGCACTCCACCTTGCGGGCGGCGAAGGTGCCGTCCTTCCGCAGCCAGGAGACGATATGGAAGCGGATGGCGTGGCGCACGCGGTTGGAGACGAAGGTCTCCTCGCGGGAGCAGTCGATGCGGACGGTGCGGCCGCCCACCTGGGTGGTACACCAGGCGCACAGGGGCTCGTACAGGGCGTCCTGCTTGTTGCCGAAGCCGCCGCCGATATAGGGCTTTACCACCCGGATGTCCGCCCAGGGGCGGCCCAGGGCCTGTCCCACGATGCGGCGGATGATATGGGGGATCTGGGTGGAGGAGATCACCACGATGCGGCCATTCTCCTCATAGGCGAAGCAGCCGTGATTCTCGATATGGCAGTGCTGCACGGTGGGGGTATCGTACCAGCCCTCCACCTTGATGAGGCCCGGCTCCTGGATGGTGGTCTGATAGTCGCCTTTCTTCATGTCGGTGTGCTTGAGGATGTTGTGGGGGAACTTCTCATGGAGTTGGGGCGCACCCTCCTCCATAGCCTTCTGCACGTCCAGCACAAAGGGCAGCTCCTCATATTCCACCTTCAGGGCGCGGACGCCCTGCATGGCGGCCACCTCATTCTCGGCGATGACCACCGCCACATCGTCGCCCCAATAGCGCACATGCTGATTCAGCAGGTGGCGGTCCGCCACGTCCTGATGGCCGGGATCCATGGACCAGGGATGGCCCGCCGTGGGGAAGGTGATATCCGGCACGTCAAAGCAGGTCAGCACCTTCACCACGCCGTCGATGGCCTCGGCGGCGGCGGTATCCACCGACTTGACGAAGCCGTGGGCGATCTCCGCGTGCTTGATGCGGACGTACAGGGCGTCCTGGGGCATCTGATCCTCATAGTATTTCGTCCGGCCTGTCGCCTTGTCATAGGCGTCCACACGGACTTGGCTTCTTCCGACTTCACCCATATGGTTTTCCTCCTCGATATCTGACTTGAAACCGCACTCTGTGAAAAGGAGAAACGGCAGTTATCTGCGTTGGTTATGGCACATATTTATTGTGCTAATCATAGCACGATTCGCGTGGTGTGAAAAGAGGTCTGCGCTATTTTAATTGAAGAATATCCCCACTTTTTGTTGACACTTTTTCAAAAAGCTGGGTATACTACCAGAAAAGAAACCTTGCAAGGACAGGAGTGAGGCATGATGAACATTGGCTGTGTTGTGATGGCCGCCGGTATGAGCTCCCGCTTCGGCGGCAACAAGCTGGCCCAGCAGTGGCAGGGCAAGAGCCTGATCCGCCATGCGCTGGAGGCCGTTCCGGCGGACAGGCTGTCCGCCACCGTGGTGGTGACCCAATATCCGGAGGTAGTGGCGCTGGCAAAGGAATTTGGTTTTACCCCCATCGTCAACAGCCATCCCGAGTATGGCCAGAGCCACACCATCCACCTGGGCGTTCAGGCGCTGGAGCGCTGTGACGCGCTGCTCTTTCAGGTGGCCGATCAGCCGCTGCTGCGGCGGGAGAGCGTGGCCCGTCTGATCGACTTCTACGGCCGCAACCCCGGTCACATCGTGGGCCTCGGCCACGGCGGGCAGCGGGGCAACCCCTGCATCTTCCCCGCCCGGTTCTTCCCGGAGCTGTTGAAGATCGAGGGCGACCGGGGCGGCAACGTGGTCATCCGCCAGCATGAAGCCGACCTCCTGCTGTACGAGGTGCCCGCCGATGAGCTGCGGGACGTGGACACCCAAGAAGCCCTGGCCCAGCTTTGAACATCTATCCTCTGTGAGCCGTGACGGCGGTGCCGTCACGGCTCTTTTGCTTACTTCTTGGGGGCGTAGGGGGTGTTCTTCAGGGGCAGGTCAAACTCCCGCTCACCGGTCAGCCGGTAATAGGCGTCGGCGATGGCCGGTGCGGTTGGGATGGAGGTGATCTCGCCGATGCCGATGGCGCCGCCGGCCACGTTCAGGCCCGGCTTCTCCACCACGATGGCCTGGATCTCCGGCGGGATCTGGTTGGCCCGGAACAGGCCCAGCATGCCGTACTTGGCGGTGGGCTTGCAGTTCTCGTCGATGGGGTACTTCTCCGTCAGGGCATAGCCCATGGACATGACCACGCCGCCCTCGATCTGCCCCTCGATGCTGAGGGGGTTGACGGCCTTGCCCACGTCGTGGGCGGCCACCATCTTCTTCACCCGGCCCGTCTCCTTATCCAGAATGCACATCTGGGTGGCGTAGCCGTAGGCCACATGGCTGACGGGGTTGGGCACATCCGCGCCCAGGGGATCGGTCTTGGCCAGATATTCGCCGTAGAACTCCTTGCCCTTCAGATCACAGAGCGTCTTGCCGCTGTCCAGCTCGGCCTTCAGCAGCTCACAGGCGCGGCGGGTGGCCTCGCCTGTCACCAGCGTCTGGCGGGAGCCGGAGGTGTCGCCGGAGTCCGGCGCGATCCAGGTGTTGTTGCGCTCGTAGACGATGTCGTCCCGCTTCAGGCCGGTATTGGTGACCACCACCTGCACCAGCACGGTGCCCAGGCCCTGGCCGATGCAGGAGGCGCCGGAGTAGATATGCACCTTGGCGTCGTCCTCCACGATCAGCTTGCAGCGGCCCCAGTCCGGCAGGCCTACGCCCACGCCCGCGTTCTTCATGGCGCAGGCGATGCCCACGGGATCGCCGTTTCTCACCGCCTCGTCATAGGCGGGCTTGATGGCCTCCAGCGTCTCGACAAGGCCGGTGGAATCGTCCACGATCTGGCCGTTGGGCAGCACGCCGCCGGGACGGATGGCGTTGCGGTAGCGGATCTCCCAGGGGGAGATCCCCACCAGGTCGGCCATCTGGTTCAGCAGCGTCTCGGTGCAGAAGCAGGTCTGCGTCACGCCGAAGCCGCGGAACGCGCCGGCCGGGGGATTGTTGGTGTAGTAGGCATGGCCCTCGATCTCGAAATTCTCGTAGGCGTAGGGGCCTGCCGCATGGGTGCAGGCGCGCTCCAGCACCGGGCCACCCAGAGAGGCGAACGCGCCGGTATCGGACACCACGGAGGCCTTGACGCCCTGGATGATGCCGTTTTCGTCGCAGCCCATGGTGAAGTTCATGTCAAAGCTGTGGCGCTTGGGGTGCACCAGAATGGACTCCTGGCGGCTCAGCTTGAACTTGACGGGCTTGCGAGTCAGGTAGCACAGCAGCGCGGCGTGGTGCTGGACGGACATGTCCTCCTTGCCGCCGAAGCCGCCGCCTACCAGCATATTCTGCACCTGGCAGTGGTCGTAATCCACGCCCAGCATACCGGCGCACTCGTGCATGGTGGTATGGGCGCTCTGGTCGGTGGTCAGCAGCTTCACGCCGCCGTTGTCCAGCGGCAGCGCCACACAGCACTCCGGCTCCAGGAACGCGTGCTCCGTCCAGGGGGTGGAAAAATGCTCGGTCAGCACATATTTTGAATTTTTGATGGCGGTCTCGGCGTCGCCCCGGGAAACGTGCTTATACGCCTGCACGTTGCTCTCGTCCTCCTCGAACACCAGCGGCGCGTCGGGCGCGGCGGCCTCGGTGGGATTGTGAACGGCGGGCAGCACCTCGTACTCCACCTTCACCAGCTTCTTGGCGGCCTCTACCGTGGCCTGATCCACGGCGCAGACCAGGGCCACGCTGTCGCCCAGATAGTGGGTCAGCTCGCCCACGCCGATGAGGGTGGGCTGATCCTTCTTGATATGGCCCACGTTCACCTTGCCGGGGATGTCCTTCTGGGTGGCCACGCAGATCACGCCGGGCAGCGCCTCCGCCTCGGCGGTGTCGATGGACAGGACGCGGGCGCGGGCATACTGGCTGCGCACCGCGCCGCCGTAGCACATGCCGTCCACATACACATCGTCGGGGTACTGGCCGTAGCCCTGTACCTTCTCGGCCACGTCCAGACGGTGGACGCGGCTGCCCATCTGCCAGTCATCGGCGGATGCTTCGGGCAGCTTGCCCTCCCGGAAGATCTTCGCCGCCAGCAGAATGCCGTCGATGATCTTCACATAGCCGGTGCAGCGGCAGATGTTGTTGCGGATGGCAAAGGCGGCCTCCTCACGGGTGGGGTCGGGATTCACGTCCAGCAGACCCTTGGCGGAGATCACCATGCCGGGGATGCAGAAGCCGCACTGCACCGCGCCCGCCTCGCCGAAGGCGAAGGTATAGACCTCCTTCTCCCAGTCGCTGAGGCCCTCTACCGTGAGGATGGTCTTGCCCTCCAGCTTGTCCGTCTGGGGAATGCAGGCCTTGGTGGGCTTGCCGTCGATGAGAACGTGGCAGGTGCCGCAGGCACCCTCGCTGCAGCCGTCCTTCACCGAGGTCAGGTGCAGCTCGTCCCGCAGGAAGCGGATCAGCTTCTGATTCTTCTCCACCGTTACGGTGCTGCCGTTTACGATAAATGTTGCCATACAATGCGCTCCTTCCCGCCGCCCCGGGGCGGTCAAAGGTGTGTGATGTGGTTTTGCCTAAAAATTTTTCTATATTATACAATAATTTTCAGTTTTCCGCAAGGTACATCCGTAAAAACCGTTATTCTACTTTTCAGATAACGTCTCCCCATCCCGATAGGGCAGATAGGCCAGGAACCGCCTGGCGGCCGGGGCCAGTTCCTCCCCCGAGCGGGTGGCCAGGCCGATGCGGCGGAAGGCGGGCCGGTTCAGCGGACGCAGCGCCACCCGGTAGGGGATGCGCCGCAGCACCAGCTGCGGCAGGATGCTGACGCCCAGGCCGTGCTCCACCATGGACATGACGGCGTAATCGTCCAGGGTGGTAAAGCGCACCCGCGGCGCCGTTCCGGCTTGTTCAAACACCTGCATCACCTCACGGTCCCGGTTGCCCGCCTTGTCCAGCAGGATGAAGGGCTGCTCCGCCAGGGCCACCACCGGGACGCTCTCCAGCCGGGCCAGGGGGTGCTCCTCCGGCAGAACCGCCATCAGCTCATCCCGCGCCAGCTCCGTGACCGCCAGCTCCGGCCGGGTGGGCAGATGGAGAAAGCCGAAATCCGCCCGGCCCTGCAATATCCACTGTTCGATCTCGGGATAGTTCCCCATGAGGATCTCAAAGCCGATATTGGGATAGTCCCGCTGAAAGGCGCAGATCATGTTGGGCAGCCAGTGGGTGGCCACGCTGGAAAAGGTGCCGATGGCCACCGTGCCGGACATGACGCCCCGCAGCTCTCCCGCCATCTGGCGGCACTGCTCCGCCCGGGCCACCATCTCCCGCAGCGACGGCAGCAGACGCAGGCACTCGTTGGTGGGGGCCACCCCCTCCCTGCTCCGGCGCAGCAGGGGAAAGCCGATCTCGCTCTCCAGCGCCGCCATCATGCGGCTGACACCGGAGATGGTGTAGCCCATGGTCTCCGCCGCCGCGGTGATGGAGCCCTTGTCGATGGCGCACAGCAGCACGCGGCATTTCTCGCTCTCCATATCCGTCCTCCTACATTTGACAAATTGTCAAATCACATTTGAAATATTCTCGCTTTACTCAAGGATACGATGGATGTAGAATTTTGTCAACCACCAAAAAGTGGCGCAGCGGCGGCAACCTTTTTCTCTCCTCCGCTGCGTCGCTTTTTCACGCGCAGGAGGCATCTTTATGACCCAGAACCGCCGTCTTTTCTTCCGTTTTCTCACCGGTCTGCTGCTGTTCGGCTTCAACGGCATCGTGGCCAGCCATATCGCCCTGGAGAGCGGCCAGATCGTGCTGCTGCGGACGCTGCTGGGCAGCGTGAGCCTGCTGGCGTTCTTCTTCCTGTCCGGCCACCGGTTCTCCTTTGCCGGGCGCGGGCGGGACGTGACGCTGATCCTGCTGTCCGGCGCGGCCATGGGCGCAAGCTGGATGTTCCTGTACGCGGGATACCGCACCATCGGCGTGTCCACCGCCTCCCTGCTGTACTACTGCTGCCCGGTGATCGTGATGGCCCTGTCGCCGCTGGTGTTTCACGAGGCGCTGACCTGGGTGAAGGCCGCGGGCTTTCTGTGCGTCTGCGGCGGCATCGTACTGGTGAACGGCTGGGGCGGCGGAAGTCTCAGCGTCACCGGCTTCCTGTACGGCATCCTCAGCGCCGTGTGCTACGCCGCCATGCTGATCCTCAACAAAAAGGCCCGCAGCGTGGACGGCATGGAGAACTCCCTGCTGCAAATGCTGTCGGCCACCGCCGCGGTATTCGTGCTGCTGCTGTGTAAGGGCGGCCTGGCCATGTCCGTCCCAGGCGCAAGCTGGCCGTGGATCCTGCTGCTGGGCATCGTCAACACCGGCTTCGGCTGCTGGTGCTATTTTTCCGCCCTGGGCGCGCTCCCCGTTCAGACGGTGGCGGTGTGCGGCTATCTGGAGCCTCTGAGCGCCGTCATCTTCTCGGCCCTGCTGCTGCACGAACGGCTGACGCCGCTGCAGATCACCGGGGCGTGTCTCATCATCGGCGGCGCGCTGTTCGCCGAATGTGTCCATCCCCGCCGGAAGGCCCAGCCTCCCCGGCAGGCTGCATAGGAAACGACGCCTGCTTCGTTATACGGCGGCGGGGTATAGTCACCCCGCCCTACGCAGCATCACTGATAGCCCTTCGTAGGGCGGCATGACCACATGCCGCCGCATCATAAAAAGCGAGTGCGTGCCGCAAGGCACGCACTCGTTTTTTATGATTATGACCAACTGAGGCCCGGCTGGGGCCGGTAGAACTCCTCCGCGGAGGCCACCACGTCCTGACACACCGGCTGCGTGTTCATGCTCCAGTTCAGGACGCTGTTGCGCACCCGCGCCCCGTACTGCAGTCCGCCGGGCCCATAGACGGTCAGCATCAGGTCGCTGCCGCCGTAATAGGTGGCCACCGCCAGATACCGGCCATTGTAAGCCATGGTGTACGCCTCGCTTACCACCGGATAGCGCCAGTCGTAGCTGTATTGGCCGTCAGGATCACCCAGATCGTCCGTGTCGGTATACCAGTCGTCGGGCTCATCCTGCACCCAGCTGTTATTTATCTCGTCCCACCGCATGACCGAGCCGTAGCTGGGGATATCGCAGACGAACCGGGCGTCGTAGCCCTCCCCCTCCGGCGCCAGCACCGCCAGACGGCTGCCCATCATCACCGCCAGGAAGTTCTCCCCCTGCCGCACGGTGACCGCCGGATAGAACCGCTCCTCCACCTGGAACCAGCCAACGCCGTCCGCAGGATCGCCCTCCGGGGTATACTGGTACCGGGCGCTCTCCGTCGTGGGGCGGTAGGGGCCGTATTCGTCCTCCGCCACATAGTCCCGGCTTGTGGAACCCTCGTGAACCTCCGCGCCGTCCAGCTCCAGCGTCTGCACCAGGTGATAGTCCGTGCTGTCCAGCACCCGCAGCACATAGTGCTCCTCCTCCACCGTCACCAGCAGGATATGCGCGCCGTCATCGCTCCGCTCCAGCAGCGCCACCCGCTGGTTCTCGATGTCCAGGGGATACACCAGGCGGCACGCCTCCAACGCCGGGCTGACGCCTGCCATTATGCCCTTCTGCTGCTTGGGGATGTACCACAGGCCGAAGCCCTCCGGAGCCCAGTCCGCCTGGGGCTGCACATCGGCGTCGAAGCCCACCGTCACCAGCGCGCCGTCCTTATCACAGACGGAATAGGACGCGAACTGGTTCTCCACATAGTCGGAGCAGTAGCCGGAGACATACCCGGAGCTGGGATCCTCGGGATCCCGGAAGAAGAACTCTATCTCGAAAAAATCGTTCTCCGTGGTGGGGATCCGCAGCTTGTCGAAGGGCAGATCCTCCATGCCGAAGTAGTTCAGCGAAACACCGCGAACCACGCTGGCGTTCACCAGCCGCAGGGGATAGGCATCGTAGTAGTCGTGGGGATACAACTGCGTGGTGATGTGGACGCCGTCGCCCCGTTTCTCCCCCTGCGGGGAGTTCGCCTGCCGCAGCATGTCGGACAGAAGGGGATCCGTTCCGCCCACCGCCAGCAGGTTGGAGTAGATGTGCCAGTCATCGCCGTCGGCAATCCGCCAGCCGGCGCTGCCATTCACCCGGCGATAGGTCATGTAGAAATCCGACTCATTTTCCCCGGTGGCCGGGTCATAGCGGGTGTACCACCGCAGGCAGTTCTCCGCCGACACGCGGTAATCCACCGTCAGGCCCTCTGTGACGCTGCTGTCGCCGGTGGAATCCAGCACCTCCATCCCGACGGGCAGCGCCTTCGCGGCCTCGACGCGGTTGATGGCGATCAGCCCGCCCAGCGCCAGCACCAGCGCCAGCGCGGTGATCAGGATACGCCCCTTCATGTCACCCCTCCTCGTCGTTCACGTCGCAGAGCACCCGGCTGACCCGGTCGCCCTGATAGCGGTACGTCTCCTTCACATAGGACATCAGGTCCTTGCCCTGCTCCTCCAGCTCCTCGATGGTGCAGTCTCCCACCAGCTCACCCTTGCGGATCAGCACGGCCCGGGAGATGAAGTGCTGCACCTCCTCCAGCAGGTGGGTGGACAGCAGCACCGTCTCGTGCTCCTCCAGAATCCCCAGCAGCACCTTATAGAAGTCCTCCCGGTTGAACACGTCGTTCCCGGCGAAGGGCTCATCCATCAGGATGTAGTCCGCCCCCTGGGACAGGGCCATCACCACCTCGAACTGGTTCTTCATACCGGCGGAGAAGGCCCGCAGGGGCTTATTCATCGGCAGCTCAAAGAAGTCCATCAGCGCGTGAAAGCGCTTGTCATTGAACCGGGGAAAATGAGCCTGATAGAAATCCCGGTGCCCCTTGGGCGTCAGGGCCGGGAAGAAGGAGTGCTCACAGGTGGCAAAGCTGAGGCGCTCGATGTTCTTCTCGTTGATGGGCGCGCCGTCCAGGGTGATCGTCCCCCCATGGGACAGTAGGCCCAGGATGCACTTCATCAGCGTGGTCTTGCCCGCGCCGTTCTCGCCGAACAGGCCCACGATCTGCCCCTGGGGCAGGGTCAGGGACACGTCCTTCAACGCTCGGGTCACGCCGTATTTCTTGCTGATGCTCTTCAATTCCAACATATGACACCCCTCCTTGTTACTGATAGCGGATATAGAGCCCGGTGCGGTCCAGCGCCTCCACCCGGGCGATGTTCTCCGGCGTGGGCAGACACTCCGCCGGTGTGGCGAACCGCCACACCAGCCAGCACAGGCCCAGCAGCACCGCCCCGGTCACCAGAATGGCCAGCGCCCAGCACACCGGCACCGTCCACACCTGCCGCCGCAGCAGGCTGCGGCCCTCCGGCAGGCGGCGCATGAGATAGATGCTGCGGCTGCCCTGATAGTAGGAGCTGTACAGCACCGCCGCCGTGGCCAGCGCCACCGCCGCCAGCAGCGGATAGACGATGAGCGTCCACAGGACGCAGACGGCAAAGGGCTGCATCAGCACACTGCCCAGCAGCTCGCCCGCATGGGGCGAATAGGACGAATACCACAGGGCGTCGTAGGCCTCCCGGTACCGGCACAGGAACGCCAGGGCGCACACCAGCGCCGGGGCGATCAGCGACCACAGGATCCAGTCATGCACCCGCTCCGCCGCCATGTTGGGCGGCAGCAGGGCCGAGAGCTTCCGTTCAAGCCGCATCGCCGTCACCTCCCAGCAGCAGCACGAAGGCGAAGCCCGTCACGCCCAGCAGGATCAGCAGCAACAGAAGGCCGGTATCCTCGCCCAGGCCGCAGAAGAAGCTGGCAATGGTACCGCCCAGCGCCAGCAGCACCAACACGCTGAAGCGCCCCCGCCGCTGGCGATAGGAGAACAGCACCGTGGTGAAGGCCACCGCCAGCACCGCGGCCCCATCCGACGCCCACGCCGCCAGATCCCGCAGCGGCAGCAGATGGTGCATGAAGGGATCGGTATAGCACAGCATCATCAGACTCTGGGGACTGAGCGCCTCTTCCTCAGGCCACAGCGGCCCGCCCACATTCATGTAGAGCCGCGGCGTCATGGCACCGTACACAGCCGCCGCCACCGCCGCCCAGAAGATCACCAGCAGCGCCGCGTGATAGGCCGCCCACAGGAACACCGCCTGCCGCTCCTTCACCCGCAGCCGCCGCACGGTATATTCGCTCCTGACGCCGTAGCCGCAGCCGGTCAGGCTCATGACCACAACCACGGCCGTGAAGCCCACGGCGCACACGACGGTGGCACGGCTCTCCGCCGCCACCGACGCCAGCCGGGGATAGCTGGCCACCAGCGTCGTGGTCTCCCCCGTCTTCGGGTTCACATAGTTCTCGTCCAGCACCACCGTCCCTACGGGATAGCGCCACACCAGAACGCCCGCCAGCGCCGCCGTCACCAGCGTGATGACCAATATCCGATAGAGATTCCACCGGACATACAGCCCAACGGTGGAAAGATACTTGTTCATTGGCTCTCCTCCTCCGCATACAGCTTCGCCACCAGGCCGGCGGCCTCCGCCGCCGTCAGGCCCATGCGCTTCATGTCCCGCACCATGGCCCGGAGCTGGTTCTCCGTCATCTCCCGCCGCAGGGCCTGCCGCTGCTGCTCCGTGGCGCGGACAAAGCTCTTGGCCCCGGCGTGGGACTGCACCAGTCCCTCCTCCTCCAGCAGGCGGTACGCCTTCTGGATGGTGTTGGGGTTCACCGTCAGGTCAGCCGACAGCGCCCGGCGGGAGGGCAGCTCCTCCCCATCGGCGATGGTACCGGCGGCCAGTCCCTGCTTGATATACCGTATGATCTGCAGATAGATGGGCTGTCCCTCCGTCTGGACAAAGCCCCCGAAATCGATCAACGCCCCCGCCTCCTCTCAGCCTGTGATCGCGCTTTTTTCAATTCGTGATATCCTCATATCCGGAGCTCCCCTGTCCGATCACCGCACTGTCCGGGTAGGTGATCGCCGGTGGAACATAGCCGCGCCACTCCGCCGCCCAGTTCTCCCGGTCGGCGAGGACTTCATCAATGCTATCGCCATCGTCCATGAGACGATGGTACTCTTCCTGCGTCAGCCGATACGGCTGATCATCCCGGATCACAAGCGCGTCACTCACGGATGAGCCGTCATCCTTTTCCTCTGACCATGTGGTCAGCTCGGGCGGAAGTTGAATGTAATCGTAGGTTTTCTTTTCCGGCTGTTCGCTTTCATTTTCTGTGCTGCCGCAGGCCACCGCAAAAACCAGCAGCGCAACTACGGCAAATGCCAATATTCCAATGACTCTCTTCTTCATGACCGTGCTCTCCTCTCTTCAACTGTACTATGCGTGTAACACAGTTTCTAACTGTATTATACGCATAGTACAGTTCGTTTGTCAAGCAAAAATCGCCGTAATTTTACTTAGATTTTACAAAACAGCGCCAGCGGATTTGACAATCCCCTGTTATGCTGATACTGGACGTAAAATGATCGTAAGAAAAATGTGAAACATGGATTGAGGAGAATTCAATATGGATATTTTCAAGGTACTGACCATGATCGGCGGACTGTGCCTGTTCCTGTTCGGTATGAACCTGATGGGCCAGGCGCTGGAGCGCCGGGCCGGCGGCAAGCTGCGGACGCTGCTGGACAAGATGACCAGCAACGTATTCGCCGGTTTCCTGACGGGCCTGGGCATCACCGCCATCATCCAGAGCTCGTCTGCCACCACTGTGATGGTGGTGGGCTTCGTCAACTCCGGACTGATGACGCTGCGGCAGGCCATCAACGTCATCATGGGCGCCAACGTGGGCACCACCGTCACCGCGTGGCTGCTGAGCCTGGCGGGTATCGACAGCGGCAACGTGTGGATCAAGCTGCTCAAGCCCACCTCCTTCACCCCGGTGCTGGCGCTGATCGGTATCATTTTCTATATGTTCTGCAAGGACGCCAAGAAGAAGGACACCGGCATGATCCTGCTGGGCTTCGCCACGCTGATGTTCGGCATGGACACCATGAGCGGCGCGGTGGCGGGTCTGAAGGATGTCCCCGGCTTTGCCGAGCTGTTCATTATGTTCAAGAACCCCATCCTGGGCGTGCTGGTGGGTGCGGTGCTGACCGCCATCATTCAGTCCTCCTCCGCCTCCGTGGGTATCCTGCAGGCGCTGGCTATCACCGGGCAGGTCAGCTATGCCGCCGCCATCCCCATCATCATGGGCCAGAATATCGGCACCACCGTTACGGCCATGATCTCCTCCATCGGCACCAACAAGAACGCCAAGCGGGCCGCCGTGGTGCACCTGATGTTCAACGTCATTGGCGTGGTGGTGCTGCTGACGGTGTTCTGCATCGTCAAGGCCATCTTCGCCCCGGCCATTCTCAACGAATCCGCCACCATGTACGGCATCGCCATCGCCCACTCCCTGTTCAACATCCTGTGCACCGCCATCCTGCTGCCCTGCGGCGACCTGCTGGAGAAGCTGGCCATCCGCATGGTGCCCGACGCGGCCCACAAGGAGGAGGCTGCCGTGGAGCTGGACGAGCGCCTGCTGGCCACCCCCTCCCTGGCCCTGCGCCAGTGCCGCGCCGTGGCCAACGACATGGCCGAGTGCGCCGTCCGGGCCCTGGAAAACGCCCTGAACGCCTTTACCCATTACACCCCCATCCTGGCGGACAGCATCCGCGCCGACGAGGATCGCTGCGACCACTATGAGGACGTGATCGGCACCTATCTGGTGAAGCTCAGCGCCCAGAAGATGGGCGAGGCCGAGAGCGAGGAGGCCACTGAGCTGCTGAAAACCATCGGCGACCTGGAGCGCATCTCCGACCACGCCGTCAACGTGCTGGAATCGGCGGAGGAGCTGCAGGCCAAGGGCCTCTCCTTCAGCGGCAGCGCCCGGGCCGAGCTCATCACCCTCTCCGACGCCATCCGCGAGATCCTGTCTCTGGCGGAGACCGCCTTCCTGCACCAGGACGTGGAGGCCGCCATGAAGGTGGAGCCGCTGGAGCAGGTCATCGACACGCTGAAGGAGGAAATGCGCACCCGCCACATCCTGCGGATGCAGCAGGGCCAGTGCAGCATCGAGGCCGGCTTCGTCTGGTCGGATCTGCTGACGGATCTGGAGCGCACCTCCGACCACTGCTCCAATATCGCCGGGTGCGTCATCGACGCCGCCCAGCACAACCTGAACCTTCACGAAACGCTCCACGCCATCCGCCGAAGCGACGACAGCTTCCAGCGCCGCTTCCGTTCCTATCTGGAAGCCTATTCCTTACCTACTCTTCCATCCATGTAAACGTGAAACGCCCTGCCGCCTCAAAGGCGCAGGGCGTTTCACGTTGTTCTTATAAAAATCCTCTGATATCCACCGCCAGCCGCTCCTCCAGGGCGATGAGCCGCTTGGTGATGTCCTTGGAGGTCTCGTCCGCCGCCTGATACTGGTTCAGGTACTGGCTCAGGGACTTGACCCCCATGTTGCAGCCGTCGGTCATCAGGTCGGCGATGGTCTCGTCCGAGTCGTCCATCCCCAGCTTCATGCCGGTTTTCATATGGGACATGCTCTTGGCGATGGGGTTGGGATCCTTCCCCTCGTCGCCGTATTTGTCCAGCAGCGTCTGGATCTCCGCCTTCAGCTTGTCGTGCTGGGCCTTGCAGTCCGTCAGCAGGCGGCGGAAGTGCTTGTCCGCCACCCGATCCACCACGTCGCTGATGGCCGACACGCCCATTTTGATGCCCGCGTCACACTCCCGCAGCAGCCGGATGGTATCCGGTTCCACCATTGGTCATCCACTCCTTTGTTCAGATGGCCTTAGTGTACCCGGACAGCCGGATTTTACACACATTTCTGCGCCGTGAACACGGCGGCAATGCCCAGCACCACGCTGGCGATCACATACAGCGCCGCCTGCGCCGTCTTGCCGCTCTGCAAAAGCTGCGCCGTCTCCAGGGAAAACGTGGAAAACGTGGTAAAGCCGCCGCAGAAGCCCACCTTCAGGAACAGCACCAGCCGGGGATCCCAGCCGCTGTGCTTCCCCACCGCCGCCACGATCAGCCCGATGCAGAAGGCGCCGACTACGTTGATGCCCAGCGTGATCACGGGAAAGCCCGCCGCCTTCACCGGCAGCTTTCCCAGCAGGAATCGGCTCACCGAGCCGATCGCGCCGCCCAGCGCCACGAACAGGCAGTCCAGCAGTGTTTTCATACGCATCACCTCGTCCCACATCATAGCACACGGCGCTCCGGCTGTAAAGAGAAGCCCTGCCATGCGGCAGGGCTTCTTCGTTATACGCTTACGCCTCGTTCCAGTCCTTCACCTGCTGGCGGAGCCAATCGCACCAGGCGTCCACACCCTCGCCGGTCTTGGCGGAGATGGGGAAGATCTTCAGTCTGGGATTGCGCATGTGGGCGTACTCCACCACCTTGTCCATGTCGAAGTCAAAGTAGGGCAGCACGTCGATCTTGTTGATGATCAGCGCGTCGCAGACCGTGAAGATCAGGGGGTACTTGAGGGGCTTGTCATGGCCCTCCGGCACCGACAGGATCATGGCGTTCTTCACCGCGCCGGTGTCGAATTCCGCCGGGCAAACCAGATTGCCCACGTTCTCCAGCACCACCAGATCCAGGTCGGCGGTACCGATCTCACGGAGGCCCTGCTCCGTCATGCCCGCGTCCAGATGGCACATGCCGCCGGTGTGGAGCTGGATGGACTTCACGCCTGCCGCGGCGATCTTCTCCGCGTCCACGTCCGAGTCGATGTCCGCCTCCATGACGCCCATGCGCAGCTCGTCCTTCAGCGTCTCGATGGTGCGCAGCAGCGTGGTGGTCTTGCCGCTGCCGGGCGAGGACATCAGATTCAGCAGGAAGGTCTTATCCCGCTTCAGATCCTCCCGCAGGCGGGCCGCCTCACGGTCGTTATTGGCGAACACGCTCTCCTTCACCTCAATGATCTTGTATCGTTCCATTATATCGCCTCGATCTCCTTGATGTTGATCTCATCGCCCCGGATCAGCCAGGTATCCCCGCTGCCGCAATGGGGGCAGGTGCGGCCCTGGGGCACGGTGGCGTAGTCCTGCCCGCAGCTGCCGCAGTGGGTCACCGCCGGGATGGTCTCGATGCGCAGCTTTGCGTCGGGCATCAGCTCCGTCCGCTTCACCGCCCAGTCCCAGCAGCTCTCCAGCTCGTGGGGAATGGCGCCGGACACTTCGCCCAGCTCCAGCGTGACGGAGGCCACGTTCCGCAGCCCCTGCTCCTGCCCCACCTGCTCGATGGTCTTGATGACGTGAAATACGATCCCCAGCTCGTGCATATCACTTGCTCTTTCTGGCGGCGCGCTTGATCTTGAAGTTGCGCTTGATCATATAGGGCAGGATGGCCTTCATCTTGTCCTCGCACTTATACATGGTGCTGCACTCGGGGCGCTCACGGTGCAGGTGGATGGCGTCAAAGGCGCACTTGGTGGTGCAGATGCCGCAGCCGATGCACTTGTTGGGATCCACGATGCTGGCGCCGCAGCCCAGGCAGCGGGCCGTCTCCTTCTTCACCTGCTCCTCGGTAAAGGCCACGCGCTCGTCCCGGAAGGTCTTGCGCAGCGCCTCGTTATAGCCGATCTGCTGGCGGGGGGTGTTGTCGTAGCTGTCGATGGCGATGAGGGCGTTTTCCTTGTCCAGCTCGATGAACTGGCGGCGGTCGCGGCCGATGGTCAGCGCGGCGTGCTGCACCCAGCGGTGCAGGGACACCGCGCCCTGCTTACCGGCGGCGATGGCGTCGATGGCGAACTTCTGGCCGGTATAGGCGTCGCCGCCCACAAAGATGTCCGGCTCGGCGGTCTGATAGGTGACGGGGTCGGCCTTCACGGTGCCGTTGGGGTTGAATTCCACCTTCGTACCCGTCAGCAGCTCCTTCCACTCCACCTTCTGGCCGATGCAGTACAGCACCACGTCACAGGCGGTCTCCTCGGTAACGGCGTCGTCGAACTTGGGGTCAAAGCGACCCTCGGCGTTCTTCACGGACAGGCACTTGCGGAAGCGGATACCTGCGCACTTGCCGTCCTGCTCCACGATCTCCGTCTGGCCCCATCCCGCGTGGATGGTGATGCCCTCGCGCTCACACTCGCCGCGATCCTCCTCGCCCATGGGCATGTCCTCATAGCCCTCCAGGCAGTACAGATCCACGCTGTCCGCGCCGCAGCGCAGGGCGGTGCGGGCCACGTCGGCGCCGATGTTGCCGCCGCCGATGACCACGACTCTGCCGCTCATTTTGCTGCAAAGGCCGCTGTTCACATGGCGCATGAAGTCGATACCGGCCTGGACGCCCTGCGCCTCGTCGCCGGGGATGTTCAGCCTGCCGCCGGACTGGAGGCCCACGGCCACATAGAAGCCCTGATAGCCCTCCTCGCGGAGCTGGGCGATGGTCACATCCTTGCCCACCTCCACGCCGCAGCGGAACTCCACGCCCATCTCCCGGAGGATGTCGATCTCCGCCTGCACCACGTCCTTTTCCAGGCGGAAGCTGGGGATGCCGTTCATCAGCATGCCGCCGGGGCGTTCTTCCTTTTCAAACACGGTGGGCCGGTAGCCCTTCTCCGCCAGATAGAAGGCGCAGCTCATACCGGCAGGGCCAGCGCCGATAACGGCGATCTTCTCGCCGAACTCGCCGTCCACCTTGGGGATGACCTTCTCCGGCACGAAGCGTGTGGCGGCGTCCAGATCCTGCTGGGCGATGAACCGCTTCACCTCGTCGATGGCCACCGCCTGATCCACGGTACCGCGGGTGCAGGCGTCCTCGCACCGGCGGTTGCAGATGCGGCCGCACACGGCGGGGAACGGGTTCTCCCGCTTGATGAGCTGCAGGGCCTCACGGTACTTGCCCTGGGCCGCCAGCTTCAGATAGCCCTGTACGGCGATGTGGGCGGGGCAGGCGGTCTTGCAGGGGGCGGTGCCGGTGTCGTGGCAGTTGACCCGGTTCTTGTCCCGGTAGTCGATGGCCCACTTCTCCGGGCCCCACTTCACCTCGTCCGGCAGCTCCTGCCGGGGATATTCGATAAAGCCGTCCTTGGTACACAGCTTCTGGCCCAGCTTCACCGCGCCGGCGGGACAGTTCTCTACACAGCGGCCGCAGGCCACGCACTTCTCCGTCTCCACCGCCGCCACATAGGCGCTGCGGGACATGTTGGGGGTGTTGAAGAGCTGGCTGGTGCGCAGGGCGTTGCAGACGTTGACGTTGCAGTTGCAGATGCCGAAGATCTTCTCCTCGCCGTCGATATTGGTGATCTGGTGGACGAAGCCGTTGTCCTCGGCCTTTTTGAAGATCTCCATCACCTCGTCATAGGTGATGTATTCGCCCCGCTGGGTCTCCACGATATAGTCGGCCATGTCGCCCACGCCGATGCACCAGTTCTCCACATCGTCGCCGCAGCCCTCGCCCAGCTTGGCGCGGCTGGCGCGGCAGGAGCACATGCTCTTGGCGTACTTGCCCTCGTACTTATGGAGCCAGTAGGAGATCTTCTCCAGGCTGATGGCCTCGTTCTCCGTCTCGATGGCCTTCTCCACCGGGATGACGTGCATGCCGATACCGGCCCCTCCGGGAGGCACCATGGGGGTGATCTTCTCCAGGGGCAGCATGGTCATCCGCTCGAAGAAGGCCGCCACCTCCGGGTGCTCGTCGATCTGGCTTCTGCGCATGTTCAGGAACTCGGCGCTGCCGGGGACGAACAGAGGCAGCACCCAGCGCTTTTCGTGGCCGGGGTTCTTGCCGTCCAGATTCTCCCAGTTATACTCCAGAAGGCCCAGCCAGGACATCTCGTCCAGCAGCTTTTCCAGGGGCTCACGCTCCATTTTGGTCAGCTTCATCATCTGGGCGATGGTCTTGGGCTTGCGGACGCCCATCTTCAGGGCCACATCCACCATCTCGTCGGTCAGCACGCCGTCCAGGCCCCAGTATTCCGGGTCGTCCACGGTGGTTTTCAGGCCGATGCGGTTGGTGATCATGGCGCCCAGCTTCAGAAGATTTTCCCGGGGCGCGCGGTCGGGACAGGGGATCTCGAAGGGTAGCTTGCTCTCATCCAGAGGGAAATTGGTGGGCTTACTGCCGTTGATATCGCGCATGATCTCTCCTCCATTGTCTTTTTGTCCCCGTTATGTGGCCTTTTCCGGTACATAACGGGCCTTAATTCGTCCATTTATCCACCAAAATAGTACCAATTTTTCCCCATAAAATCCATTGACTATTCCCACAAAGATATGCTATCCTATTATATGGTCCTGGTCGGACCAAAGGAGTGATGGTATGGAATTCCGCGAGATCGTGGCGCCCTCCCTGAAGGAGCTGTTCGTGCAGCAACTGGAGGGCATGATCTTATCGGGTCAACTGCGGCCCGGCGACAAGCTGCCCACCGAGCGGGAGCTGGCCGACGCCATGAAGGTCAGCAAAACGGTGGTACACGAGGGGCTGCGTGAGCTGCATCGCCTGGGCTTTCTGGACATCGTGTCCCGCAAGGGCGTGACGGTGGCGGATTATGCCCAGACCGGCAGCCTGGACACACTGATGGCCATCATGCGCTATCACGGCGGCCTGCCGGACAAAAAGACGGCCGAGAGCATCCTGAAGCTGCGGTACTATCTGGAGGGCCCGGCCATGGAGCTGCTGGCCGCCCACCACACACCGGCGGATATGGCGGCGCTGGAGGACTTTCAGCGTCAGGCGGAGGAGGCCGCGAAACAGGACACCGCCGCCTTTGCCGAGGCGCTGTTCCGCTATCACCGGGGCGTCACCTTCCTCAGCGGCAACACCATCACGCCGCTGCTCTTCAACGCCTTCACCCAGGTGAATCTGGAGTTCTGGCGGGAGTATGTGGAGGCCTACGGCATCAAGGCGTGCCTGGACACGCTGCGGAAATTCACGGAGCTAATCCGTGAGCGGCAGGGCGCAGAGGCGGCAGCTCTGCTGAAAAACGGGCTGGAACGGTTCCAGCGGGACAGGATGTGAGAAATATGATCAGAAAAGCAAGAAAAGAGGATCTTTCCCGGATCGCGGAGATCTTTGTGTTCAACAACCGCATCAACTACTTCCCCATCTTTCAGGATGTGGGGTACTCCTTCGGTGAATTGCAGGTGGTGTCGGTGATCGACCGGTATTTCAGCCGGGACGAGGTGCTGCGGGATATCTATGTGTATGACGACGGCCTGGTGAAGGGCTTTTTGCTGCTGGAGGGCACGGAGATCAGCAAGCTGTATGTGGAGCCGTGCTTCCAGAGCCAGCACATCGGGCAGGCGCTGATCCGGTTCGCCATCGACCGGGGCGCGGAGCTCGTGTGGGCGCTGGAGAAGAACACCCGCGCCATCGCGTTTTATGCGCGCCATGGCTTCCGCCCCACCGGCGAAAAGAAGCTTGAGGAGGACACCACGGAGTATCTGGTGGAGCTGCGGCGGTGATGGGTTGAAAGCAATATGCGCAAAATAAATGCGACCCCTGTGACAGGGGACGCATTTATTTTATCTCATTCTTCGGATTCTTCTTCCTTCTCCGCCTCGCGGGCGGCCACGATGTTGACGTACAGCTCCTCCGGCTTGTGGGGCTTCACCCACAGGTTCCACACCAGCAGGAACGCCGACACCAGCACCATCACCGCCGACAGGGCCTGGGACACCCGGATGGGCGCGCCGCCGATGGTCCAGTCGAACAGGTACAGGCTGTCGGTGCGCAGGCCCTCGATCCAGAAGCGGCCGATGCCGTACCACAGGAAGTAGAAGAGGGCATTCTCCCCGTCGAACTTCCGGTGCCTGGAAATGACAAACACCAACAGCAGCAGGCCCACCAGATTCCACAGACTCTCGTACAGGAAGGTGGGATGCACCTCGATCAGTTCACCGGTCTTCAGCGTCAGCTGCATGCGGCAGAAGATGGTGGTCTCGCTGCCGAAGGCCTCGCGATTCATAAAGTTGCCCCAGCGGCCTATGATCTGTCCGATCAGCAGGCCCATGACCACCAGATCGGTCAGGGCGCAGAGCTTGAAGCCCTTGCGCTTTGCCATGATGATGGCCAGAAGCACCACCGCAATGACCGTACCGTAGATGGCAAGGCCGCCGTCCCAGATGGCAATGGCCTTGCTCCAGCTGAACTTGCCGTCCGCGTCACGGAACAGATCCAGATAGAAGATGACGTAGTACAGCCGTGCGCCGATGATGCCGCAGGGGATGCCCCACAGGATGCAGTCCATCAGGTCATCCTCGGTGATGCCGTAGCGCTTCCGCTGGTGCAGGCAGAAGGCCACCGCCAGCAGCAGGCCAAAGGCAATGATGATGCCGTACCAATAGATACCGTGGCCAATGTCGATGGCCTTGGAGGACGCGGTAAACGCCCAATCGCCCAGCAGCCCCGGGAACCGGATGGGACTGTCGGTCATGATCATGCCGTTCGTAAAAGATCACTCCTTTGCTTCGCCGGAAACAGGCTCGATGATAGACACGGCGCAGCGCTCCTCCACCAGATTCTCCCGGATGAAGGCCAGCACGTCGTCGGCGCTGATGCTGTCATAGATCTCCGGGAAGCGGTAGGGATCATAGTCGTGGAATTTGCCCTCGGCCATGGACACGGCGATGCCCTCGAAGCTGTTGAGGGCCTTCAGGGCCGTGCCGAAATTGGCGTTGCGCAGCCGCAGGTAATAGGCGGGGTCGATGCCCTCCTTCACCAGCCGCTGGGCCTCCTCCAGCACCGCCCGCACCACGGCGTTGGGATCGTTGCTGTCGCCGCCCAGATAGACATAGGCCGCGCCGGGCAGGATGTCATAGCTGCACCCGAAGGAGCCGTTGATCAGGCCCTGGCTGTACAGCCGGGCATACAGGGGGCTGGACTCGCCTGCCAGCACGTCGATGGCCAGCTCACCCAGGGCGGTGCTGCGGGCCTGCTCCTCGCCGCCGTGCTGAGGCGGGCACTTGAAGCCCGCCATGAAGGTGGGCATGGCGATCTCCATGCGGCTGCGGGTCTCCTTCTGGCAGGGGGTCAGCGGCTCCTCCGCGCCGTAATCCCGGGGGATCAGGGGCCCGCTGGTCTTGGGCAGGACCTCCTCCGCCAGGCGCAGCACCTCATCACTGTCCACGTCGCCCACCACCACAAGGCACATGTTGGCGGGGGTATAGAAGGCCTTATGGCAGTCGTACAGGGTCTGGGCCGTGATCTGGCGGATGCTCTCCACACTGCCGGCAATGGGGGTGCGGGCGGGGCTGTGGTGATACAGGCCCTGCATGAGCTGCTTATAGCACTGCCACTCGGGGTTATCCTCGATCATGCCGATCTCCTGGCCGATGATGCCCTGCTCCTTCTCCACCGACTCGTCGGTGAAATAGGGCACGGACACGAAGGACAGCAGGATCCTCAGATTCTCATAGAACTGCTCGGTGGAGCTGAAATAGTAGCAGGTGATGGCGTTGGAGGTGAAGGCGTTGGGCTCGGCGCCGTTTTTCGCCAGCTCCTGCAAGGCGTTGCCCTCGGCGGTGTCGAACATCTTATGCTCCAGATAGTGGGCGATGCCGGCGGGGGTATCCAGCCACTGGCCGTCCAGTTGGAACTTCATGTCCATACCGCCGTAGCGGGTGGCGAACAGGGCGTACTTCCGCTGGAAGCCTTTCTTGGGCACGACGCACACCGGCAGGCCGTTGGGCAGCGTCTCCCAGCGGGCGGTCTCGCCGATACGGGTATAGTTGGTCAGCATGCGCTCTCCTCCTTTCCCTTCAGGAAGAATACGGTGTCAAGTTTACAGCTCTGGGCGGCCTTTTGGATGCGTTCCGGCGTCACCTGACGCAGGGCGGCCATCAGATCCTCCGGCGTATCCTCCGCGCCGGTGGCCGTCTGGCCCAGATAGTAGTTCTCCAGCGCACCCTGCGAGTCGGACAGGGAGGTCAGGGACGAGCACATGGTGGCCATAGCGCCCTGCAGCTCCCAGTCCTCCCACTGGCCCTGCTTCACCAGCTCCAACTGGTGCAGGATCTCGTCGTGGGCCTTCTGGAAGTCCTTGCACTCAATGCCGGAGGACACGGTCATGATGCCCTTGGAGCGGGCATAGCTGGAGGAGGCGTAGTAGCAGAGGGACAGCTTTTCCCGCACGTTCAGGAAGAGCTTGGCATTGCTGGTGCCGCCGAAGATCAGGTTGGCCATGATCATGGCGGGCACATCATCGGTATCGCAGCGCCAGCCCATGGACAGCTTGCCCTGGGTCACGTCCATCTCCTCGGTGAGATACCGGGGCTCCTCCGGGGCGGCCATGCGGCGGATGGGCTCCGCCTTGGCCACCACGCCCCGGGGCAGGGCGGCAAAGGCGCGGCACAGCGCGCCCTCCACCCGCTCGGGGTTGGCGCTGCCGCAGTAGAACAGCTCCATGCGGCTGGTGGACAGCAGCTCACGGTAGTGGTTGAACAGCTTGTGGTTGTTGATCTTCGCGGCGGTCTCCTCGTCGCCCAGGCGCAGCACGCCATAGGGCTCTCCGGCGCACATCTCCTGCATCAGCCGCACATCGGCCCAGTCCTGCTTGTCGTTGCGGATGGCCCGGATGGCGTCGATGAGGTTCTGCTTCTCGCTGTCCACATACTCCGTCAGGAAATGGCCGTTGCGGGTGACGGGATCCAGAAACAGCTCACCCAGCAGGTCGGCCACCGGCTCCAGCAGCTTCTCCCCCGCCGGGGCGAAGGCATCGTCGATGACGGAGGCCACAAAGCCCACACACTGGCGCTCACCCTTCTTGCGGACGGTATAGTCGATCTGGGCGCCGTACAGGGTGTCCAACGCGGCGGACAGGCGCTCCATATCCGGGCAGCGCATGGTGCCCCGCCGCAGCACGGCGGGCAGCAGCGCGTTGGCGGAGGCGGTCTCCTTGCTCAGCGGCGTCACCAGGTGGGCGCTGAGCACGCTGGTCTTGAATTTACTGGCAGGCAGATACGTCAGAAAGACGTTCTGCATGATCTCTTTTCGATGCTCGTACACGGTAAACCTCCTGAATCAATATAACAATTCATAGTATAGTATACACCAATCCTTTCCGAAAGAAAAGAGAAAAATCCCATATCAACGATAGTTGACGGGGCAGGCCATCCGGGCTATAATGCACAGTAGAGGATTACGCTTTGAGAGGAGATGCGATACCATGACCGCAGCACAGCGCCGCAGCGCCATTTATGACCAGTTGGCCGAAGCCCAGGCACCCATCAGCGCTACCGCGCTGGCCCAACAGTTTTCCGTCACCCGGCAGGTGGTGGTGGGCGATATCGCCCTGCTGCGGGCCGAGGGTCACAGCATCACCGCCACGCCCCGGGGGTATATGATCCCCGCCGAGACGGGCCTGCGCCGCACCATCGCCTGTCACCACAGCGGCGCGGATACCCAGCGGGAGCTGTTCGCCATGGTGGACTGCGGCTGCACGGTGCTGGACGTGATCGTGGAGCACCCGGTGTACGGGCAGTTGACCGCGCCGCTGGCCCTGTCCAGCCGGTATGATGTGGAGCAGTTCGTCCAGCGGATGGCAAGCTCTCACGCCCAGCCCATCAGCGTCCTGACTGACGGCGTGCATCTGCACACCCTCTCCTGCCCCAGCGAGGCGGTGTTCGCCCACTTGAAGGCCACCCTGGCCGGCATGGGCATGCTGTACGACGCTGACTGAAACAGATAAAAATATCCCGTGAGGCTGCGCCTCACGGGATATTTTTATGGATCACCGGGAAATCCTTCTCATTTTTTCTTTTTCGGGGGCACCAGCGCAATGACAAGTCCAACGAAGCCCAGCACCGCGAATATAGCAGACCACCGGAAATCAAAATGATAGACATACACACCGCCAAAACCGATCGTACACAGCATGCTGAACAAGATGATCGCAATGCCCTTCAGCATTCTTTCCATATCGCGCCTCCTTAAAATCCCATTTGTCTGACCGAAATCACCTATTGCTATCATTATACAGGAAGCCGCTCATCCGCGCAAGCGTTATTTTCAAGGCGCACACCGCACCGGAGATAGTCCGCGAAACACCGCTATTGACAAATCCCGCAAGTTGTTTATAATGGAGTGGACATGTGTCTTGACACCTGTTTGCTCCATTTGATTTTTCGGGATTATGAGGTACATACTATGGAAAAAGTCCGGGCATTTCTGGCGCGGAAGAACATCACCTTCTCCGCCAAGCGCTATTTCATCGACGCCATGTCCGCCATGGCGCAGGGCCTGTTCTGCACGCTGCTGGTGGGCACCATTCTGGACACCATCGGCAAGCAGTTCGACATCGGCTTTCTGACCAATGCATTTCTGACCATCAAGCAGGGTGACGTGGTACTCAGCTACACCATCGGCGGGCTGTGCTCCCTGATGGTAGGCCCCGCCATGGCCGTGGCCATCGGTAACGCCTTGCAGGCCCCTCCGCTGGTGCTGTTCTCCCTGATCACCGTGGGCTTTGCCACCAATGTGCTGGGCGGCGCGGGCGGCCCGCTGGCCGTGTTCTTCGTGGCCATTCTGGCCGCCGAGGTGGGTAAGGCCGTCAGCAAGGAGACCAAGATCGACATTCTGGTGACGCCCATCGTCACCATTCTGGCCGGTATCGGCTTTGCGGCGCTGGTGGCGCGGCCCATCGGCGCGGCAGCCATCTCCGTGGGCAAGGCCATCATGTGGGCCACCGAGCTGCAGCCCTTCTTCATGGGCATTCTGGTGTCCGTCATCATCGGCGTGGCGCTGACGCTGCCCATCTCCTCCGCCGCCATCTGCGCTTCCCTGGGCCTGACGGGTCTCGCGGGCGGCGCCGCCGTGGCGGGCTGCTGCGCCCAGATGGTGGGCTTCGCCGTTATGAGCTTCCGGGAGAACCGCTGGGGCGGTCTGGTGGCCCAGGGCATCGGCACCAGCATGCTGCAGATGGGCAACATCATCCGCAATATCCGCATCTGGATCCCGCCCACGCTGGCCTCCGCCGTCACCGGCCCCATCGCCACCTGCCTTTTCAAGCTGCAGATGAACGGCGCGGCGGTGTCCTCCGGCATGGGCACCTGCGGCTTCGTGGGACAGATCGGCGTATACACCGGCTGGCTCAATGACATCGCCAGCGGCGCCAAGACCGCCATCACCGGCCTTGACTGGCTGGGCCTGATCCTGATCTCCTTCGTGCTGCCCGCCGTGCTGACGTGGCTGTTTGCCATCCCCCTGCGGAAGTGGGGCTGGATCAAGGACGGCGACCTGAAGCTGGATCTGTAAGGCAGGATAAACCATTTGACAAACAGCGGGGGATTGCCTATAATGGCGGTAGAATCAAATCCTGTCGAGTGCCCCGCCCTCCGCGAAGGGCGGCGGGGAGAATAGGAAATCGGGTGCGAATCCCGAACGGTGCCGCCGCTGTGATCGCGTGGGCATCACACAGGCGAAAGCCGGCCATCGGGTCACCGAGAAGGCGTGTGATGCCGGTGACGCGTAAGTCAGAAGACCTGCTCAACTTGTACGCTGTCCCAGTGCGCCGCATGCTGGGCAGCCAATGACGCGGAAAAACGGCCGTGGCAATGAAGCTTCATTGCCACGGCCGTTCTCTGTCTATCTTGCCATGAAAGGAGGCCCGCACCATGTCCGATCCCTTTTCCCGCTATCATCCGGCGGTGAATTTCCTGTTCTTCGCCCTGGTGCTGGTGTTCTCCATGGTGCTGATGCACCCGGTGTGCCTGCTGATCTCCCTGCTGGGCGCGGTGCTGTACGTCATCCAGCTCAACGGCCGCAAGGGCCTGCGGTTCAGCCTGAAGATCGCCCTGCCGGTGATGCTGCTGGCGGCCCTGGTGAACCCCGCCTTCAACCACGCGGGCGTGACGGTGCTGACCTATCTCCCCGGCGGCAATCCCTTGACGCTGGAGAGCATCCTGTACGGCCTTGCGGCGGGGTGCATGCTGTGCGCCGTGCTGCTGTGGTTCGTGTGCTATAACCGCGTTCTCACCTCGGATAAGTTCGTGTACCTCTTTGGCCGGGTGATCCCCGCCCTGTCACTGGTGCTCAGCATGACGCTGCGGTTCGTCCCCCGCTTCAAGCAGCAGATGGATGTGGTACGTCAGGCCCAGTTCTGCATCGGGCGGGACGTGAACACCGGCAGCGTGTGGCAGCGGGCGAGGAAGGCCGTCACCATCTTCTCCATCATGGTGACCTGGGCGCTGGAGAACGCCATCGAGACTGCCGACAGCATGAAAAGCCGGGGCTACGGCCTGAAGGGCCGCACCGCCTTCTCCATCTTCCGCATGGAGGAGCGGGATCGCTATGCCCTGCTGTGGCTGGGCTTCTGCGGCGTGTATCTCACCTGCGGCGCTATCGCCGGAGGACTGAAATGGTGGTACTTCCCCGCGCTGACGGGCGTGCTGGCCCAGCCCATGACCGTCAGCTTTTATCTGGTGTATCTGGCCTTGTGCCTGACGCCGGTGATCTTGGACAGAAGGGAGGCGCGGGCATGGCGCTGTTCACCATCGAAAACCTGACATTTTCCTACCCGGAGCAGACCGTCCGCGCCATCGACGACCTGACGCTGACGGTGCCGGAGGGCGCGTTCGTGGTGCTGTGCGGCCCCTCCGGCTGCGGAAAGTCCACGCTGCTGCGGCAGCTAAAGCCCGTGCTGGCCCCTCATGGCGTCCGGTCGGGCCGCATCCTGTTCCGGGATACGCCGCTGGAGGACGTGAATGAGCGCACCCAGGCCGCCCGCATCGGCTTTGTGCAGCAGTCCCCGGAGAACCAGATCGTCACCGACAAGGTGTGGCACGAGCTGGCCTTCGGGCTGGAAAGTCTGGGCGAGGACACCCCCACCATCCGCCGCCGTGTGGCGGAGATGGCGTCGTTTTTCGGCATCGAGGGATGGTTCTATAAGGACGTGACGGAGCTGTCCGGCGGCCAGAAGCAACTTCTGAACCTGGCGTCCGTCATGGCTATGCAGCCGGACGTGCTGATTTTGGACGAGCCCACCAGCCAGCTTGACCCCATCGCCGCGTCGGACTTTCTGGCGGTGCTGGGAAAGATCAACCGCGAGCTGGGCACCACCGTCCTGCTGACGGAGCACCGCTTAGAAGAGGCCTTCCCCCTGGCCACCACCGTGGCGGTGATGGACGGCGGGCGGCTGCTATGCACCGGAACGCCCGCGGAGGTGGGCCAGCGGCTCAAGGCCATGGGCCACCGGATGTTCCTCGCCATGCCCGCCGCCATGCGCATCTGGGCGGCGGTGGCGTCCGACGCCCCCTGCCCCGTCACCGTGCGGGAGGGCCGGGATTTCCTGCAGGAATTCGCCGCTCACAAGCCCCTGCTGCCGCTGACCGAGGAGCCGAAGCAGCCGAAGCGTCAGCCGGTGATCACCGTAGATGGCGCGTGGTTCCGCTATGAGGAGAACAGCCCCGACGTGGTGAAGGGCCTCGACCTCCAACTGGGCCGGGGCGAGTTTCTGGCGCTGCTGGGCGGCAACGGCGCGGGCAAGAGCACCACACTGAAGCTGCTCTCCGGGCTGAAAAAGCCCTATCGGGGCGACATCACCGTGTCCGGTACGCTGGGCATGCTGCCCCAGAATCCCCAGACACTATTTGTGAAGAAAACCGTCCGTGAGGATCTGTTTGAGATATTCTCCGGCAGCAAGCTGCCGAAACAGCAGCAGGAGGAGCGGGTAGCCCGGATGGTGCGGCTGTGCCGTCTGGAAACGCTGCTGGATCGCCACCCCTACGATCTCTCCGGCGGTGAGCAGCAGCGGGCCGCGCTGGCGAAGGTGCTGCTTTTGCAGCCGGAGATCCTGCTGCTGGACGAGCCCACCAAGGGTCTTGACGCGGAGTTCAAGCAGCTCTTCGCGGAAATTCTCCGTGCGTTGCTCTCGCAGGGCGTCTCCCTGCTGATGGTGAGCCACGACGTGGAGTTCTGTGCCCGGTACGCCCACCGCTGCGCGCTGTTCTTCGACGGCGGCGTCGTGACCGAGGCATCTCCCCGCGCCTTTTTCAGCGGCAACAGCTTCTATACCACCGCCGCCAACCGTATCGCCCGGCCTCTGGAGCCCCAGGCGGTGACGGCGGAGGACGTGATGACCGTCTGCGGCGGCGACGTGCCGCCCATGCCGGAGCTGCCCCAGGACGCCCCGCCCCTGCCGGAACCGGCAGAGGAGACGCCGGACTGGAAGCCAAAAAAGCTGCCCCTCTGGCGCAAGGCGCTGGCGGCGGTCAGCGGCGCGGGCGCGCTGGCCATCTTCCTGTACGCCGCCAGCATCACCGAGCTCTCCAGCTCCATCACCGCAGGCGGCCTGACGGCGCTGGGCGAGAAGCAGTTGGGGCTGTACGCCCTGTTCTGCGTCCTGCTGCTGGTGCTGGCGCTGGCCATCGGGCGGCGTTCCAGGCCGCCGGTGCTGGCCCAGATGCCGGTGGAAAGGCGGAAGCTGCCCCGCCGCACCGTGGCCATGGCGGTGTCCGCCCTGCTGCTGATCCCGGTGACGCTGTTCATCGGCGTGTTCTATCTCCAGCGGCAGCAGTACGCCATCGTGTCGGTGCTGGTGCTTTTCGAGTGCATGCTGCCCTTCTTCCTGGTGTTCGAGGGCCGCAGGCCCCAGGCCCGTGAGCTGGTGATCATCGCCGTGCTGTGCGCCATCTCCGTGGCGGGCCGGGCCGCCTTCTTCATGCTGCCCCAGTTCAAGCCGGTGATGGCCATGACCATCATCGCCGGTGTGGCCCTGGGCGGCGAGAGTGGCTTCTTAGTGGGCGCGCTGGCCATGCTGGTGTCCAACATGTTCTTCTCCCAGGGGCCGTGGACGCCGTGGCAGATGTTCTGCATGGGCATCATCGGCTTCCTGGCGGGGGTGCTGTTCCGCAAGGGATGGCTGCGCCGCACGCGGGGCAGCCTGTGCGTGTTCGGCGTGTTCAGCGCCATCGTCATCTACGGCGGCATCATGAATCCCGCGTCGGTGCTGATGTGGGCCAATACGGAGACGCTGACGTGGAAGATGGTGCTGACCTACTATGTCACCGGCTTCCCCCTGGACTGCGTCCACGCCGCCGCCACCGCCTTCTTCCTGTGGATCGCGGCGGAGCCCATGCTGGAAAAGCTGGACCGCATCAAGCTGAAATACGGTTTAATGGAATAAAAAAATGCTGTGCCGCCTGGGTAGCTGTCCATAAAACAGGTTCCCCAAAACAAATACTATGGCAGTTGCCGGACAAGGGTTGCTGACAAAAAGGGTATGTGCCTTAACGGTACATACCCTTTTGCTTTTGTGTTTGTCATTGCTGATGGATAGGATGGATTTGTGTGTATTTCAGTGTCGAAAATCAAGAATTTTTTATCCTGTGAGCGGTGCGGAAAGAGATAGTTGTATGATTTCCTGCGCTGATCCAAACATGGCGTATAAGGTGAATAAGTCTTATTTTCAACTTTTCTCAGATAACACGAGGTGCGCCAATTCGCATAAAAGACTGTTTCTGCTGATGTGCTATGTCAGATTGTCCTTTCCGCCAACGCTCTCCACTCGCGCACAAGGAAAACGATGGACAGGATACCCACCAACAGACTGGACAGCGCTCCGGCATAAAGCAAGCCGTCAATGCCGAACATCTTTCCCAAAATCAGCAGCGCAGGAACCTGAACAATGATCTGCCGGAACAGAACCAGCGCCGTTGCGGGGATCGGTTTGCCGATGGATTGCAGGAAAGAACTGCCCACCATCTGAAAACTGTCAAGGAAAATAAGCATCAGGAAAATCCTCAGACACTTCACCGAAAATTCATTGTAGAGATGATCAGCCGAGCCAAAAATACGGACGATGCTCATAGGCGCAAGCTGGAACCAGATCGTCGCAATTCCCATAAGTGCCGCAGAGAAGATCACCAGCAGTTTTAGGATCTGCCTGACCCGGCTGCGAAGATTTCGCCCGTAGTTGTAGCTAATAATGGGCTGTGCGCCGGAGCATAGACCTGTGATGGCGTTTTGCAGCATGGTAAATACCTTCATGGTAACGCCCAATGCGGTCAGCGGGATCTCTGCGCCGTACTTGCTCAACGCCCCGTATTTGACAAGAAGATTGTTCTGGAAATAGAGCACGACCACGATCGCAAGCTGTGTCACAAAGCTGGAAAGGCCAAGTCTCGCCGTTTTCGGGACAAACCGAGCCCAGCCGGTGAATGATTTTTTCGTAAGCTGAACCGTTCCTTTTTTGCGGACGAGATAAACGATGCAGACGACCGCGCTGGCTGCCTGCCCCAATACCGTAGCGATGGCTGCACCTTTCACACCCCAATGGAAGCCGTAAATGGTCAGCGGATCACCAATCATATTGACCGTAAAGCCTGTGAGCATACTGAGCATCGCAGTTTTCGGCCCGCCGTTTCCACGGACGATGCTCATAGCGCCGCAGGGGAAAATGTTGAAGATCGTTCCCGCAACGATAATATACCCGTAGTCCAGCGCATACGGCATAATATCGTCTGTCGCCCCAAAAAGACGGCAGAGCGGCTGCAAGAAAACCGTCAGGAGAATACTCAGCGTTACGCCAGATACCACCAACGCGGCAAGCCCCGCGGCCATTCCTTTCTCCGCTTCCTCCCGCTTGCCCTCACCGAGCTTCAGATTCATATAACTGGCTGTGCCGTCACCGATCAGCAAGCCAATGGCGATGGCTAACTGTGTCAGCGGGAAAATTACGTTCGTTGCACCGTTCCCGAGATAGCCGACACCGTTTCCGATGAATATCTGGTCCACCATGTTATAGAGCGCGTTCAGGACGAGTGAGATCACGCTGGGAACAGAAAACATCATCAGAAGTTTCCCAACTTTTTCATGTTCATATTTTTGTTCAAGCGTTTCCATATTGTCCTCCTATTATTGCAACTAATTAGAAATCTAACTTTATGTCCAAATTGAAAACCTTTCGCGTACAGCTAAAGGTTTTCAATCATCTTTTTTGTAATCTCCAGCCATTGTGCCTGGTCTTGCTCCGAAATGCCACGCAGCAGTCGATCTTCCAAATCCTGTACATCGCGCAAGACCTTTTCCCGGTTCTGCCGTGCCTTTTCGCTGGGAACAATTTTTTTCAGACGCCCATCGTAGGATACGGGGACACGGCTGATGAGTCCGTCCTGTTCCAGCTTTTTGACAAGGGCGCTGGCAGATGGCGGACGCAAGCCAAATTCGTCCTCCAAATCCTTTTGAAACAGCTCGCTGTCATCATGTGCGAGGATAAAATGTAACGCCTTTCCCTCTGTTCCGCTGTATTGTCCCCGGAAAGACAGCGCGTCGATCTCTCTCCGCAAGCGGTTCGCAAGAATACCGATATATCTGGAAGCATGTTCGTCTTTGACCATCGCTATCATCCTAACTAATTAGTTTTCTATGTTTCAAGGATAGTATAATACATTGCCCGTGAATGTCAAGAGATTTCTGTATCAAGGTTTGAAATATTCTTCGATGCCAAGTGATACTGCCATAGGGCACCTCCTTCTTTGACAGTCTTCATGGCCCGAACATCCATTATTCTATCACTGTTGGCTGGCGCCCGGCTTAAGCTTGAATCTCCTTCGGATGGTTTTTGTTCCGCGCTATCGCGCGCAACTGCCTCAAGGTGAATAAAAAAATGGCTGCACCACGAGGTGCAGCCATTTTTTATTCCCTGTTACTTGGCCAGGGCTTCCGCCCACTGGCCGTACTTCTCGATATTGGCGTCACGCTCGACGGCGTCCTTGCCGATGGTCAGGATGTAGACCTTGATCTTCGGCTCGGTGCCGGAGGGGCGCACCAGAATGGTGGTGCCGTCGGCCAGCTCATAGCGCAGCACGTTGCTGCCCTTCAGCTCCATTTCGGACACCGCGCCGGTGGCGCAGTCCACCACGCTGCCGTCGGTATAGTCCTTGCGGCGGACGACGGCCACGCCGGAGATCTCGGTGGGCGGCGTCTGGCGCAGGGCCTTCATCAGGTCGGCCATCTTCTCCAGGCCGTCCAGGCCGGGCATCACCAGATTGTGGGTCTTTTCGCCGTACCAGCCGTATTTCTTATACAGCACGTCCAGCGCGTCGTACAGGGTCATGCCCTGGGTGGCGTACCACGCGGCCATCTCCGTCAGCAGCAGCGACGCGGTGACGGCGTCCTTGTCCCGGACGTAGTCGCCCAGCATGTAGCCGTAGCTCTCCTCATAGGAGAACACCACCTTGCCCTCGCCGGCGGATTCCAGTTGGTTCTTCTTCTCGGCCATGAACTTGAAGCCGGTGAAGGTATCGTAGCAGGTGACGCCGTGGGCCTCGGCCACCTTGCGGGCCATCTCGGTGGTGACGATGGTTTTCAGCATCACGGGGTTTTCCGGCAGCTTGCCGCTGCGCTTCATGGCCCCGTACAGGTAATCGCTCAGCAGCACGCCGGTCTGGTTGCCGCTGACGGGCTGGAACTTGCCCTCCTTGTTGCGCACCATGATGCCCACGCGGTCGCTGTCCGGGTCGGTGCCCACAATGAAGTCGGCCTTCACCTTGTCGGCCAGGGCGATGGCCAGATAGAAGCCCTCGGGATTCTCCGGGTTGGGGGACACCACCGTGGGGAAGTCGCCGTCAATGACCATCTGCTCCGGCACACAGTGCAGATGCTTGATGCCCAGACGGGTCAGGGCCTCCGGCACCAGCTTGTGGCCGCAGCCGTGGAAGGGGGTATACACCACCTGGAAGGTATCCGCCACCTTGGCGACGGAGTCGTAATCGTTGACCATATCCATGACGTTGGCCATGAACTTGCGGTCGGTCTCGTCGCCCATGGTCTCGATGAGCCCGGCCTTGACGGCCTCGTCGAAGTCCATCCGCTTCACGCCGGTGAAGATGTCGATCTTCTCCAGCTCTGCGGCGATGGCGGCGGCGTGATGGGGCGGCAGCTGCGCGCCGTCCTCCCAATAGACCTTATAGCCGTTGTACTCCTTGGGGTTATGGCTGGCGGTGACGTTGATGCCCGCCTGGCAGCCGTACTCCCGCACGGCGAAGCTCAGCTCCGGCGTGGGACGCAGGGCCTCGAAGATGCGCACATGGATGCCGTTGGCGGCGCATACCTCGGCGGCAGCCCTGGCAAACTCCATGGAGTGATGGCGGCAGTCCATGCAGATGGCCACGCCGCGCTTCTTGGCGTCCTCGCCCTCGGCGCAGATCACGTTGGCAAAGCCCTGGGTGGCCCAGCGGATGACGTACACGTTCATCTGGTGCAGACCCACCTTCATGGTGCCCCGCAGTCCGGCGGTGCCGAACTCCAGCGGGCCGTAGAACCGGCTCTCGATCTCCTTCTCGTCTCCGGCGATGGACTGCAGCTCCTGCACCTCGTCCGCCGTCAGCGCGCCGCTTTGCAGCCACTTCTCATATTCACGCATGTAATCCAGCATCGTTTTCGTCCTCCTCTACCGTTTGTGCGTTCAGAATATTTTGGGCCTCCTCCAGCATGGTCTGGGGCACATACAGCGACGCGCCGTAGCCGGAAAAGCCGTTGATGACCTTTCCCGCGCCGCCGTCCTTGTCATAGTACTTGAAGCAGGGAATGCCGTAGGCCGCCAGCATGGAGATCATCATGTCGGACTCCGCCGGGGAATCGAAGGTCTCCTTCAGCAGCACGGCCTTCACCTTTTCGCCGCTTTCCTCCAGGGGCCAGTCCAGCTCCTTTTTATGGAAGCGCCAGGCAGAAGCGCCGTCCTCCCAGAAATTCTGCGGCAGTTCCCCTTTGTTGAACCAATCACTCAAAAATCCCATCACAAAACCTCCCTCGTCATTTATGATAGCGCGTGCCCTCGGCGATCTGGCACGCCCGATAGATCTGCTCCAGCAGCATCACCCGGGCCAGATGGTGCGGGAACGTCATGGGCGACATGCTCAGTCGCCAGTCGGCCTGCTTTTTCAGCGTCTCGTCCAGCCCGAAGCTGCCGCCGATCAAAAACGTCACCTTGCTCTTCCCCTCCAGGGCGAAGGCCGCCAGCTTTTTCGACAGTGCCTCGCTGGAGCAGGTCTGCCCCTCGATGCACATGGCCACCACCGCGCCGCCCTCCAGCTTCTGCCGGATGGCGTTGGCCTCGGCCGCCAGCGCCCTCTTGATCTCCGCCGGGGAGGGATCCTCCGGCAGGCGCGTCTCCGGCAGCTCCGTTACCTCGATCTTACAGTACCGGCTCAGCCGCTTGCAATATTCCGCCGCCGCGTCGGCATAGAACTTCTCTTTCAGCTTGCCCACGCACAGCACAGTGATCCGCTGCATATGTCCACCTCGTAAAAGTAACGCAGCGCCCGCCGGTATCGCCGGGCAGACGCTGGATATGTGTTTGTTGGTCAGCCGATACGGGCCTCTTCCTTCTCCGTCTCCGGTTCGTCCACCATAGAGATGTCCGCACCCACGGCGCGCAGCTTGCCCACGATGTCCTCGTAGCCACGCTCGATATACTGCACATGGCTGATCTCGGTGGTGCCGTGGGCGGCCAGGGCCGCGATGACCAGCGCCGCGCCGGCCCGCAGGTCAGGTGCCTGCACCGGTGCGCCGGTGAAGTGATCCACGCCCTCCAGCACGGCCATCTTGCCGTCCACCTGGATGCGGGCGCCCAGGCGCTTCAGCTCATCCACATACTTGAAGCGGTTGTTCCACACGCTTTCGGTGATCAGGCTGGTGCCGTCGGCCAGCGCCAGCACCGAGGCGATCTGGGGCTGCATATCCGTGGGGAAGCCGGGATAGGGCATGGTCTTGATATTGGTGCGCTGCAGACGGCCGGTGCGCCGCACCAGCATCTCGTCGCCGTTCTCCTCGATCTCCACGCCCATCTCCATCAGCTTGGCGCTGATGCAGTCCATGTGCTTGGGGATCACGTTGCGGATCAGCAGCTCACCGCCGGTGGCGGCCACAGCTGCCATATAGGTGCCCGCCTCGATCTGGTCGGGGATGATGGCATAGCTGCCGCCATTCAGACGCTTGACGCCGCGGATCTTGATAGAGTCCGTGCCCGCGCCCTTCACGTCCGCGCCCATGGAGTTCAGGAAGTTGGCCAGATCCACGATATGGGGCTCACGGGCGGCGTTTTCGATGATGGTGGTACCCTCGGCCAGTGCCGCCGCCATCATGATGTTCATGGTGGCGCCCACGGACACCACGTCCAGATAGACGTTGGCGCCCTTCAGGTGGCCGTTCTTGGCCCGGGCGTTGATGTAGCCGCCCTCCACGGACACCTGCGCGCCCATGGCGGTAAAGCCCTTGATATGCTGGTCGATGGGCCGCACGCCGAAATCGCAGCCGCCGGGCATGGCCACCGTGGCCTCGCCAAAGCGGCCCAGCAGCGCGCCCAGCAGATAATAGCTGGCCCGGATCCGCCGCGCCAGCTCATAGCTGGGGCGGGTGGAACGGATGGCGCGGCAGTCCAGCTCCACCGCGTGGCGGTTCAGGATCCGCACCTTCGCGCCCAGCTCATCTAGAATGGAGAAGAACAGCGTCACATCGCTGATCTGGGGAATGTTCTCAATGCGGCATACGCCGTCCACCATCAAAGCGGCGGGAATGATGGCCACCGCCGCGTTTTTCGCGCCGCTGACCGTGACCTCACCATACAGGGGACGGCCGCCCTTAACGATATATTTATTCAAGATCTGCACCCTCTCTTACATCCGACTGATCAAAAGGCCCGTGGGCAGCGGCCGGAGTACCGTGGCCGGACGCTGTGTCCGACACTTATCATGCCCAGGGCAGAAAACTTCATACACCACATATACCATATGATGTAGAAAGATAAACGCACACATACAGCATCAGTATACCATAAAATTTTACAAAAGCAATATCAAGGCCGTATTTTCTCCGGCTTTTTCAAAATTTATGTCTACCGGGCCGTTTTGGGGACCATTTTTCGCCAAAAATCCCTTTTGGCGAAAGTATGTTGTCTTTTCCCGGAGAATATGCTATACTGTCAGATTGATATAATAGGTATCGTATGGGTATTTGTTCTTTAAGGAGGTCTTTTATCATGAAGATCGTAGTTTTGTCCGGCGGTTTCTGCACCGAGCGTCATGTGGGCCTGGTCAGCGGCAGCGGCGTGTGCCGCGCCCTGCGGGAAAAGGGCCACCAGGCCATTTTTGTGGATATGTTCATGGGCCTGGAGAACTATCACGGCTCTCTGGAGGATATTTTCGACGCGCCCGACGGCCTGCTGGAAAAGGTGGCCATCGAGGAGACGGCCCCTGATCTGGAGGCTGTCCGTGCCGCGCGGCAGGACAAGAGCCCTTCCCTGCTGGGCAAGGATGTATTGAAGGTCTGCGCCATGGCCGACGCGGTATTTCTGGCCATGCACGGCGCCAACGGCGAGGATGGCCGTATTCAGGCGGCGCTGGATCTAGTGGGCGTGCCCTATACCGGCTCCGGCTATCTGGGCAGCGCCATGGCCATGGACAAGGCCGTCACCAAGCGGATGATGGACTCCCTGGGTATCCGCACCGCCCCGTGGGTGGACGTACATTATACCAAGGACGACATTCCCCGCCTGACCCAGGAGCTGATGGTGCCCTGCGCGGTGAAGATGGTCAACGGCGGCAGCTCCATCGGCATGGCCCTGCCCGACACCCGCGAGGAGCTGGAAAAGGCCCTCTATGACCTGCTGCCCTACGGCGGCCATGTGGTGGTGGAGAAGAAGATCAAGGGCCGCGAGATCCAGATCGCCGTGCTGGGCGACACCTATCTGCCCGCCGTGGAGATCATCCCCAAGGGCGAATACTTCGACTATGTGTGCAAGTATCAGAAGGGCGGTGCCCAGGAGATCTGCCCCGCCCCCATCTCCGACGAGGAGTGGCATCAGGTGGGCGAGATGGCCCTGAAGCTCCATCAGGGGCTGGGTCTGGCCGTCTACTCCCGCAGCGACTTCCTGCTGGACGCCGAGGGCAAGGCATGGTGCCTGGAGATCAACACTCTGCCGGGCATGACCCCCACCAGCCTGGTGCCCCAGGAGGCGGCCCAGGTGGGTCTCAGCTATGCCGACCTGTGCGAGAAGATCGTGCTGGATTCCATCGAGGCCAGAAAGGCGGAATACAGATGACCGGCTGCACCGTAAAGGAGCTGTGCGCCGCCGTGGGCGGCACGCTGCTGCAACAGAGCGGCGCGGTGGTGACCCAGGTCTCCACCGACAGCCGCAGCATCCCCAACCGGGCGCTGTTCGTCCCGCTGGTGGGCGAACGGTTCGACGGCCACGACTATCTGGACGCGGCGCTGGAGCACGGCGCGGCAGGCTGCCTGACGGCCAGAAAGCCCACCTCCCTGCTGCCGGATAAATTCTATATTCAGGTATCCGACACGCTGGAAGCCCTGAAGGCCCTGGCGGCGTGGTATCGGGCAAAGTTCGCTATCCCCATGGTGCAGGTCACCGGCAGCGCCGGAAAGACCACCACCAAGGAGATGATCGCCGCCGTGCTGGGCCAGCGGTTTTCCACGCTGAAGACCCAGGCCAACTTCAACAACGCCATCGGCACGCCCATGACGCTGCTGAACCTCGCCCCGGAGCATCAGGCCGCCGTCATTGAGACCGGCATGAACCACTTCGGTGAGATCCGCTACTTGGGCGAGATGGTGCGGCCCACCGTGGCTGTTATCACCAACGTGGGCGACGCCCATATCGAAAACCTGGGCGGCACACGGCAGGGCATCCTGCAGGCCAAGTGCGAGATCTTCGAGAATTTGCAGCCGGGCGGCCTCGCCGTGCTGAACGGCGACGACGAGCTGCTGTCCGGTCTGGCGCTGCCCTTTGAGACGGTGCTGTGCGGCCGGCATGAGCGCTGCGGCGTCCGTGTCACCAACGTGGCCGAGCACGGCATTGAGGGCGTCACCTGCACCGTCACCACAGGTCGGGATGTGTACGAGGTATCCATCCCCTCCCCCGGCGCGTACATGATCTATCCCGCCGCCATGGCCATCGCCATCGGCGAGCATCTGGGCCTGACCAAGGCGGAGCTGCTGTCCGGCATCGCCGCCTACCGTCCCGTAGGCAGCCGCATGCATCTGGTGCGCTGCGGCGGCGACCGCATCATCATCGACGACTGCTATAACGCCAACCCCCAGGCCATGGCGGAGGCATTGCGCATCCTGGCCCAGACGGAGCATCCCCGCCGCATGGCGGTGCTGGGCGACATGGGTGAGCTGGGCGACCTGACGGAGCAGGCCCACCGGGATATGGGTGCGCTGACCCGCACCCTGGGACTGGACACCGTGGTGGCCGTCGGCCCCAAGGCAAAGGCGATCCAGGACGCCAACCCCGACGCCCTGTGGTTCCCCACGGTAGCCGATGCCCTGAGCGCCATCCGGGCGGCGTTCACCGCCGGAACGGCGGTGCTGGTGAAGGCGTCCCACGCCATGCATTTCACCGATATTGTAAAGGATCTGGAATCGACAGAGTAAATTTTTATGGTAGACATTTCTGTGAAGGACGTTGTCAAGTCCTTCGATCTGGAAAAGAAAATACTGGACGGCATCACCTTTCAGGTGGATACCGGCGAACGTGTGGGCCTGCTGGGCAAGAACGGCGCGGGCAAGACCACGCTGTTCCGGCTGCTGACCGGCGAACTGGAGCCGGACAGCGGCCAGATCGTCATCGCCACCGGGCGGCGGATCGGGCTCATCTCCCAAATCCCCGTCTATCCCGCCGGATACACGGTGGAGGACGTGCTGGACTCCGCCTTCGAGCGGATGCAGGCCCTGAAGGCGGAGATGGACGAGCTGACCGACCGGATGGCAAAAGGCGAGAGCGACAGCGCCATGCTGCGGCGGTACGATCACCTGACCGCCAGCTTCGAGGCCCTGGGCGGCTACGACACCGCCACCGCCAAGAACAAGGTGGCCAACGGCCTGTCCATCGACGGCGACATGCGGCAGAAGCTCTTTGACCAGCTCTCCGGCGGCGAAAAGACCCGCGTGAACCTGGGACGGCTGATCCTGGAGGACACGGACATCCTGCTGCTGGACGAGCCCACCAACCATCTGGACCTGCAGGCCACGGAATGGCTGGAGGAGTATCTCCGCAAGTTCCGCGGCACAGTGGTGGCCATCAGCCATGACCGGTACTTCCTGGACCGCACCGTATCCCGCGTCATCGAGGTGCTGGACGGCAAGGCGGAGTTTTACAGCGGCAATTACAGCTTTTACGCCGTGGAAAAGGAGCGCCGCTATCAGGAGCGGATGAAGCAGTATCTGAAGGAGCAGGCCAAGATCCAGCAACTGGAAAAGGCCGCCGAGCAGATGCACCTGTGGGCCTTCATGGGCAACGACGCCCTGCACAAGCGGGCCTTCAGCATGGAAAAGCGTATCGAGCGCATGCGCACCACCGCCCGGCCCACCAAGGCCAAAAAGATGGATGCCCGGTTCGCCAGCCGGGAGTTCAAGGGCGACGAGGTGCTGCAGTTCCGTGGCGTGACGAAGTCCTTCGGCGAAAGGACGCTGTTCTCCGACGTATACCTGCGGGTGGAGGGCGGTGAGCGCATCGCCCTCATCGGCGAGAACGGCACCGGCAAGACCACGCTCCTCAATATGCTGACGGGGCGTGAGAGCTGCGACGGCGGCGCCATCCGTCTGGGCCCGTCGGTAAAGTGGGCGTATCTGGAGCAGGTCATCCACTTCGACCACCCGGAGCGCAATCTGGTAGACACCATGCTGTACGCCAAGAAAAACATCACGCCCCAGAGCGCCCGGAACCGGCTGGCGGCCTATCAGTTCCAGGGGGAGGACGTGTTCAAATCCGTCAGCGTCCTGTCCGGCGGTGAGCTGAGCCGCCTGCGGCTGTGCATGCTGATGGACGAGGAGATCAACTTCCTGATCCTGGACGAGCCCACCAACCATCTGGACATCGCCAGCCGGGAGTGGATCGAGGAGGCGGTGGAGGCCTTTGACGGCACGTTGCTGTTCGTCAGCCATGACCGCTATTTCATCAACCGCTTCGCCACCCGCGTTTGGGAGCTGGCGGACGGCACCATCACCGACTATCCCATGGGCTTTGCCCAGTACCGCGCCATGAAGGCGGCGGAGCCGAAGCCGGAACCGGCGGCTCCGGTAAAGAAGGGCGACACCCGCCAGAGCCGCGGCAATCGCAGCCAGCAGGCGGCCCGGCGGCAGCTCACCATTTGCGAGACCGGCATCGCCCGGCTGGAAAAGGAGCTGGCGGCGCTGGACGAGGCCATGGCCGCCAACGCCTGCGACGCGGGCAGGCTGAACGAACTATTCACGCAGAAGCAGGAGACCGAGGCCCGGCTGGAGCAGGAAATGGCCCGCTGGGAGGATCTGTCCCTGGCATTGGAGGAATCTTGACTATGAGCGACGTACTGTGTATCTATTACTCATTCAGCGGCAACACCCGCCGCGCCATGAAGGAGATCGCCGACGCGGTGGGCGCGGAGATCGTGGCCATCGACGACGGCGCCGACCGCAACGGCTGGCGGGGACGGCTGCACGCGGGAATGGACGCCATGCGCCGCACCACCGCGCCGCTGAAGCCCTTTACCACCGAGCGGAATATCGAGGACTATAAGCTGGTGATCGTGGGCACCCCCGTGTGGGGCGGCCGCTGCTCCAGCCCCATCCGCGGCCTTCTGAAGCGCCGCGGCCTGGAGATGTCCCGTGTGGCCTATGTGCTGACCCGCAGCAGTAACCGCCGCAGCGTCAGCGTCTATGACCAGATGGATCTCTATACCGCCGAAAAGCACATTCTGGAGGTCTCTCTCCAGCCCGGCAGCGTGGGCTATACCTTCTGGCGGGACAAGTTCATCTCCGACGTGCAGCAGTATCTGGAGAGCGGCCATGTTGGATAAGCTGGAAAAGATCGCCCAGCGTCTGGCCCAGGTGGAGCGCCAGCTCTCCGACCCGGCGGTGTACAGCGACCGGGCGGCCATGACGAAGCTGAGCCGCGAACAGAAGGAGCTGACGCCGGTGGTGGAGGCATACCGGGCCTACGCCCGGGCGGAGGCCGATATGGCCGCCGCCACGGAGATGCTGTCCGACCCCGAGCTGAAGGAGCTGGGCCAGGAGGAGCTGGCCGCCGCCAAGGCGGAGCGGGAGCGGCTGGAGGATGAACTGAAGCGCCTGCTGCTGCCCCGTGACCCCAACGACGACAAGGACGTGGTGCTGGAGATCCGGGCCGGCATCGGCGGCGAGGAGGGTGCGCTGTTTGCCGCCGACCTGCTGCGGATGTACTCCATGTACGCCGAGCGCCGGGGCTTCACCCTGGACGTGGTGTCCCTCAACGAGACGGAACTGGGCGGCGTCAAGGAGGCCGTGGCCACCGTGGAGGGGGCGGGCGCCTACTCCCGGCTGAAGTTCGAGGCGGGCACCCACCGGGTGCAGCGCGTGCCGGAGACCGAGTCCTCCGGCCGTATCCAGACCTCCGCCGCCACCGTGGCCGTCATGCCCGAGGCGGAGGAGGTGGAGTTCTCCATCGACCCCAAGGACCTGCAGATCGACACCTACCGCTCCAGCGGCGCAGGCGGCCAGCACGTCAACAAGACCGAGTCCGCCATCCGCATCACCCACCTGCCCACCGGCACGGTGGTGGAGTGCCAGGACGAGCGCAGCCAGCACAAGAACCGTGACCGGGCCATGAAGATCCTGCGCTCCCGCCTGTACGAGGCGGAGCAGGAGCGGCAGAACGCCGCCATCGCCAAGGAGCGGAAGTCTCAAGTAGGCACCGGCGACCGCAGCGGCAAGATCCGCACCTATAACTTCCCCCAGAACCGGGTCACCGACCACCGCCTCACGGGAGACAGCAAGAATTTCAACATCGCCGCCATCATGAACGGCGATCTCGACCCCCTGATCGACGCACTGACCCTGAATCAGCAAGCACAGCGCCTGCAGGAGGGCGCAGAATAAAGAAAGGAGCACATCATCATGTTAGCACCTATGAAAATGCAGTACGACAAGTCCGGCCCCAATGTAGTCAAGGCCATGAAGAAGCGGCAGTTTGACGCCTACTATTGCTCCACCGCCGAGGAGGCCGTGGAAAAGGTGCTGGAGCTGATCCCCGCCGAGGATGTGGTGAGCTGGGGCGGCGTGGCCACCGTGGATGAGCTGGGCATCAAGGATCGCCTGCGCCAGCGGGGCCAGTCCCTCATCGACCGCGACACCGCCAGGACCCCCGATGAGCGCATGGACATGCTGCGTCAGGCTCTGACCTGCGACACCTTCCTCATGAGCAGCAACGCCATCTCCGAGGATGGCCAGTTGGTGAACATCGACGGCATGGGCAACCGCGTGGCCGCCCTGTGCTTCGGCCCCAGACAGGTCATCGTGGTGGCCGGTATGAACAAGGTGGCCGGTGATCTCAATAGCGCCATGTCCCGCGCCCGCCATATTGCCGCCCCTGCCAACGTCCAGCGCTTCGATGTCAAGACCCCCTGCGCCGTCACCGGCCAGTGCGGCGACTGCACCAGCCCCGACTGCTGCTGCGCCCAGATCGTCACCACCCGGTTCTCCAAGATCCCCGGCCGCATCAAGGTGGTGCTGGTGGGCGAAACACTGGGACTTTAATTTTTCCAAAAGGAAGTATCCACTGTGAATACTATCGTATTCCACCCTGAAAAGGACAAAAACGCCATCGCCGAAGCCGCCGCCATATTGCGGCGGGGCGGCCTGCTGGGCATCCCCACCGAGACGGTGTACGGTCTCGGCGCCAACGCGCTGGACGAGGACGCCGTGCTGCATATTTTCGAGGCAAAGGGCCGTCCCCAGGACAACCCGCTGATCCTCCATGTCCCCGGCGCCGACTGGCTGGAGCGGTACTGCCGGGATATCCCGCCGGTGGCCTATACCCTGGCAGAGCGGTTCTGGCCGGGGCCTCTCACCATGATTCTGCCCCGCCGGGACAACGTGCCCCTGCGCACCACCGGCGGTCTGGACACGGTGGGCGTCCGCTGCCCCGACCATCCCATGACCCTGGCCATCATCCGCGCCTCCGGCGTCCCCGTGGCCGCACCCAGCGGCAACACCTCGGGACGGCCCAGCCCCACCACCGCCCAGCATATGCTGGAGGACATGGACGGCAAGATCGACGGCATCGTGGACGGCGGCCCCTGCGCCGTGGGGGTCGAGAGCACCATCATCGACCTGACGGTGACGCCGCCCCGGCTCCTCCGTCCCGGCGGACTGCCGCTGGAGGCGCTGGAGAAGGTGCTGGGCCAGGTGGCCGTGGACAAGGCCGTGCGGCAGAAGCTCTCGGACGGCGAAAAGGCCAAGGCCCCCGGCATGAAATACCGCCACTATGCCCCCAAGGCTCCCGTCACCGTCATTACCGGCACCCCTGGCGCCTCCGCCGCGTACATCGCCGCCCATCTGACGGCGGACAGCGGCGTCATCTGCTTTGATGAATACGCCCCCCTGTTTGAAGGACATATCATCCACCGTCTCGGCCCCGCCGCCGATAAGCTGGCCCAGGCCCGGCATGTGTTCGACGCCCTGCGCACCTTCGACGACACGGAGGTGCCGGAGATCTTCGCCCAGTGCCCCGACGAGAGCGGCCTGGGTCTGGCCGTCAGCAACCGGCTGAAAAAGGCGGCGGGCTTCCATGTGATTGAAGCGCCCCGCCCGCTGGTGGTGGGCATCACCGGCCCCACCGGCGCAGGCAAAACCAGCGCCCTGCGGGCGCTGGAGCAGCTGGGCGGCTGCGTGCTGGACTGCGATGCCATCTATCACGAGATGCTGCGCACCGACGGCGGCCTGCGCCGCGCCATCACCGACGCCTTCGGCGATGTGTTCACCCCTGACGGCCAGCTGGATCGTCAGAAGCTGGGCACCCTGGTGTTCGGCGACGCGGCGCAGCTGGAACGGCTCAACGCTATCATCTATGACCAGCTCCCCCGTGAGCTGGCGCGGCGGATGGCCCTCTCCCCCGCCCCCATCATGGGCATCGACGCCATCAACCTGGTGGAGTCCGGCCTCTCGAAGCTCTGCGACCGGACGCTGGCAGTCATCGCCCCGGCGGAGGATCGCGTCCGCCGCATCATGGCCCGCGACGGCATCACCGAGGAGTACGCCCGGCTGCGGGTGGCCGCCCAGAAGGATGATGCTTTCTACCGCACCCACTGCACCGATGTGCTGGTGAACACCGCCGCAGCGCCGGAGGCGTTTCAGGCCCAGGCGCTGGCCTTTTTCCGGGAAATCGCCCGAAAATAGCGGGCTTTCCCCCAAACGCAACCGCTGGTTGACAGATCTCCAAGCCCGCTTTCTGGCATGCAAACGCAAGATCAGGTATGCTATCCACAACAAAAGCGCCGCGGCGCATATCAAATTCTCAGGAGGATCCCATTATGATCTTAGCGGACAAAATCATGACATTGCGGAAGAAGGCCGGCTGGTCCCAGGAGGAGCTGGCCGCACGGCTGAACGTCAGCCGCCAGTCGGTCTCCAAGTGGGAGGGCGCCCAGTCCATCCCCGATATGGATAAGGTGGTGCAGATGAGCCGCCTGTTCGGCGTCACCACCGACTTTCTGCTGAAGGACGAGCTGGAGATCGAGGAGCACACCCAGAGTGAGCCCATGGACGAGCCGCCCCTGCGGCGGGTCACCATGGAGGAGGCCTCCGCCTATCTGGCGCTGCGCCGTGCCGCCGCGCCGCGGATGGCGCTGGCCACCTTCCTGTGCATCATCTCCCCTGTGGCGCTGCTGATGCTGGCCGCCATGAGCGAGATGTCCCGCTTCGGTATCTCCGAAAACGCCGCCTCCGGCATCGGCCTGTGCGTGCTGCTGGTGCTGGTGGCCATCGGCGTGGCGCTGTTCCTCACCTGCTCGGCCAGAGTGCGGGACTTCGCCTTTCTGGAGGAGGAACCCTTCGAGACGGAGTACGGCGTCAGCGGCATGGTGAAGGAGCGCATGCAGGACTTCGCCGGTACCTACTCCCGGCTGAACATCACCGGCACGGTGCTGTGCATCCTGTCGGCGGTGCCGCTGTTCGTCTCCATGTGCATAGAGACCGCCGACGTCGTCTATGTGGCGGCGGTGTGCCTGCTGCTGATCATCGCCGGTATCGGCTGCGTGGCCTTCACCTATGGCGGCACCATCCACGCCTCCATGGAGCGGCTGCTGGAGGAGGGCGACTATACCCGCCAGCAGAAATCCCGCCGCGGCGTCAAGGGCGCGATCAGCACCATCTACTGGCTGCTGGTGACGGCCATCTTCATGTGGTACACCTTCGGCCCCTCCGGCAACGGCCAGGCGCGGTACAGTTGGTTCATCTGGGCCATCGCCGGTGTGCTGTACGCCGCGGTGATGCTGGTGGTGAACCTGATCCAGCGCTCCCGTGAGCATTGACCGATTTTTTCATAAGGCGTCCGGCCCAGCCGGACGCCTTGTGCTTTTTCAGAAAATCCGCCATTTTTTGAAAAAAGGTCTTGCAAAACGGAATGGAATCGGTTATAATATCCCCGTTCTAAAAAATATGCACCTTTAGCTCAGTTGGTAGAGCACCTGACTCTTAATCAGGGTGTCCAGGGTTCGAGTCCCTGAAGGTGTACCATGGCAGAAGATCACCGACCCCACCGCCGGTGATTTTCTATACGGCCCGTTGGTCAAGTGGTTAAGACAGAGGCCTCTCACGCCTTTAACATCGGTTCGAATCCGGTACGGGTCACCACCAGAAAGAGCAAGCCGAAGGGCTTGCTCTTTTTTACGCCCTGCTTTTCTTTACGCGCTCTTAACTCGACGGGCGGGTACTTTTCTGGTATACTATCTTCAATTTACAACAAAGGAGGAATCACGCTCATATGGATACTGACGGCGGTGACTATCCGGGTAACCATCTGAACTGCCATCTGTTTTTGCCGGCATATCTGCGCTGCGTTTCGTGGGGCAGACGTGCTTTTTTGCGCTTATAGCGGCATTTTTGCCATCAGAAAGACAGACGACAGAACAGAAAAGGAGCTACTTATATTGTCAACCACAACTTGTATCATCATTATGGCGGTATGTCTGATGCTGTCCGCCTATTTCTCCGCCACGGAGACGGCCTTCTCCTCCGCCAACACCACCCGATTGCGGACGCTGGCGGAAAAGGGCAGCAAAAACGCCGCGCTGGCCCTGAAGCTTTTGGAACAGTACGACCGGCTGCTGTCCACCATCCTCATCGGCAACAACATCGTCAACATCGCCACCGCCTCCATCGGCACGGTGCTGTTCGTGAAGCACTACGGCGACGCGGGCGCCACCATCTCCACCGTGGTGGTGACGGTAGTGGTGCTGATCTTCGGCGAGATCTCCCCCAAGAGCATCGCCAAGGACTGCGCCGAGAAATGCGCCATGCTGTCCGCGCCCATCCTGCAGGTGCTGATTTGGGTGCTGATGCCCCTGAACCTGCTGTTCTCCCTGTGGAAGAAGCTGCTGGCCAAGGTGTTCCGCCTCAGCGGTGACAGCAAAATGTCCCAGGAGGAGCTGCTGATGCTGGTGGACGAGGTGCAGCAGGACGGCAGCATTGACCGGGACGAGGGCGAGCTGCTGAAAAACGCCATCGGCTTTTCCGAACAGGAGGCCCAGGATATCCTGATCCACCGGGTGGATCTGGCGGCCCTGCCCGTCACCGCCAGCAAGGAGGAGGTGGCGGCGCTGTTCACCCAGACCAAATACTCCCGCCTGCTGATCTATCAGGATTCCATCGACCATATTCTGGGCACCGTCCATCAGAAGGACTTCTATGTAGGCTGCGGCGTAACGGAGCAACCCCTGTCCGCCATCATCTCTCCGCCGGTGTTCGCGCTGGAGAACGAGCCCATCCGGCTGCTGCTGAAAAAGCTCCAGCAGGCCAAGACCCATGTGGCCGTGGTGGTGGACGAATACGGCGGCACCTGCGGCATCGTCACCATGGAGGACATTCTGGAGGAGCTGGTGGGCGAGATCTGGGATGAGCACGATGAGGAGGAGGTCTTTCTCCGGAAGATCGCGCCGGATACCTGGCTGGTGGACGCCGGCATGGATTTCGACGACTTCGCCGAGTTCTTCCAGCTCAAGACCGATTCCGAGATGGTGTCCGTCAGCGGCTGGGTCATGGAGCAGTTCGGCCGCGTGCCAGAGGCAGGCGATTCCTTCACCTTTGACGATCTGGCCGTCCGGGTCACGCGGGTGGAAAACCACCGGATCGAGGAGATCCAGGTGACGCGGAAAGCCACAGATGAAACCACGGACACGAAGGCATAGCTTTGCCAAAACAGGTAAACAAAAAGCACTCTGTCTATCGGCAGAGTGCTTTTTTGCTACAATCTCTCAAATGTGCGCCGCGTCGCCCCAGAAGGCGCGGAGGCAGTTGGCGGCGGCGAACTCCTTGGTGCCCATGCCGTAGCCGATGGCCTGGGTGGTCATGACGGGCATATCGCCGAAGCGGGACACGAAATGCTTCAAAAGCGCCGCACCGGTGGGAGTACACAGCTCCGTTTGGATGGCGCCGCTGTAGGCGGGGATGCCCTGCAGCAGGTAGGCCGTGGCAGGAGTGGGCACCGGCAGGATGCCGTGGGCGCACCGCACCTGTCCGCTGCCCATGCAGACCGGCGAGGCCAGGATCTGCTGCGGGGCCAGCTTATGGAGCAGCAGACACACCGCCGAGATGTCCGCCAGGGCGTCCATGGTGCCCACCTCGTGGAAGTGGATCTCCGTGACCGGCACGCCGTGGGCGTGGCTCTCCGCCTCTGCGATCATGCTGTACACCGCCAGCACGTCCGCCTTTACCGCCTCCGGCAGGTTTAGGTGATCCTCTACGATGTGCGCGATGCCGTGAAGGCCGGTGTGGTGATGATGGCCGTGAGCATGGTCATGGTGATGCGCGTGATCGTGGTCATGGTCATGATGATGATGATCGTGCATGACCTCGGATTCCTCCACGCCGTGGATCTTCACGGACATGTGCGTGCCGTGGATGCCGCAGCGCAGGACGCTCTCGCAGCCGTAGACCACGTCGGGGATGCCGATGGCGTTCAGCTCCGCCAGGGCCGCGTCCCTGTCCGGCATCAGCTCCAGCAGGGCCGCCGTCAGCATATCGCCTGCCGCGCCCATGGCGCAGTCCAGATACAGTGTTTTCATCAGGATACCTCCGTATGACAGATAGGGCTTTCGGGCGGAGTTGCCTCCGCCCGAAAGATGCAGTTTAGTTGTAGCGCACGCCGTACTCCAGACGGTCGCCCAGGATGCCCTTGACCACGTCGGCATTTCCGGGAGGGCAGCCGACGACCCAGCGGAAGCCCTTGGCGTCCGCCAGCTTCTTGCAGCAGATACCGATGCAGACGGTGTTGTCGGCATTGGCGTCGGCAGGCAGCATGTCCTCGGTGCAGGGACCGACACAGACGTTCATGTTCTCCAGATAGGGGAACAGGTTCTGGGCCTTCATGTCCATCAGGGCGCTGATGACGGTGTTGTGGCAGCCGGTGCAGGCGTCCTTGCTGAAGATCAGGTTGAAGCTCTGGGGGATACCCTCGATCTCCACCTCGCAGGAGCGCTTGAAGCGGCTGGCGACGTTCTCCACCTTCTCGCCGATGACCTCGATCTTGGAAAGATCCATCTCGCCGAAGCCGCGCTTGTAGGCGGCGTTGGTGATCATGACCTCCTTGGGCTCATAGCCCATGATCTTGCTGGTGACGGCCTCGCAGGCCACCAGATCCTTGGAGCCGACGATCAGATCCATCTTCTTGGTCTCGCCGAAGATGGGGCCCAGGCCCTGCTGGCCATAGGTGCCGTCGATGATCTCCAGGCAGGGCTTCAGGTGCAGGCACCAGTCCACGACGCCCTCGATCAGGCCCTTCTTGTGGAAGTCCTTCTTCTGGGTGTCGATCAGCAGGCCCTTCAGGTTCTTCATGCCCAGGGTGACCTCGGTCTGGTCGTGGGTCTTCATGACGGGGACGGTAATGATGGCGTCGCAGTCACGCACCAGCTCCCAGGTGTTGATCTTGTTGAACACCACGCCGTTCTCGATATCCACGGTGCAGCGGGCGTTCTCCTTCTGCTTCAGGTCGATGACGGGGATGCCCTTGTCGCGCAGCTCCTGATAGCCGCACTTGGCGATGGTCAGCTCGGTGTCGGCGCCGGCGGCGGAGGACTCGGCGATGACAGGCTCGCCGCCTACGGCCTTGACGGCCTCATAGATGGCCAGGCAGACCTCCCAGCGGGTAACGCCGCCGGACAGGCGCTCGGTGGGGCAGGCCACCAGATTGGGCTTGATGATGACCTTGTAGCCGGGCTTGATGATATCTTCCAGGCCGCCCAGATCGGCGATGACCTGATCGACGACGGTCTTGATGGAGGCGTAATCCTCACCGTGGGTCTTGCGAATGGAAACAGTAGACATTGCGCTTTCTCCCTTCTGTATCACGATAACTTCTTTATTACTCTTGTCGGAAAAAATAGGGTAATTCTAATATGGGTCAGTCCTTATAGTAGTCGCACAGGTACTCGGCCACGCCGTAGGTGCGGATGTCATACTCGCAGTTGGCCTGGATCTCGAAGGACTGGGGCGTTGTGAACTTCACCCAATCGGTGTCCACGGGGCGCTTGACCTCCACCTCACCGGCGATAAGGGTGACGATCTCGCGGTCGCCCACGCCGAAGGTATAGGTACCGGCGGTGATGATGCCCAGGGTGTGCTTCTCGCCGTCAGCGGTGAAGAAGGTGCGGCTGGTGACCTTGCCGTCCCAATAGACGTTGGCCTTGGTCATGACTTCCAGATTGCTCAGCTTTTCAGATACCATGATGATTCTCCTTTTTATTATAGCATGTTGGGGAAAACTCTTACAAGACAAACCCGTACTTCACGGGGTCGGTGTCGTCGATCAGCAGGTTGTTGAAGCCGGTCACATAGGCGCTGCCTGTGATCTCAGGGATGATGGCGTCATAGTCCGCCACCTTCGTCCGCTCCAGCGCCTTGGCCCGGAAGCTGGTGCACAGCACGCTCTCATGGACGAATTCCTGCCCGATGTCCAGCTTGCCCCGTGCCACCAGCGTGGACAGCTTGGCGCAGGTGCCGGTGCCGCAGGGAGAGCGATCCACTTCGCCATGGCCCAGCACCACCACGTTCTGCACGTCCACACCCGGCGTCTTGGGCGGGCCGTAGATCTCGATGAGCTCCACGCTGTTGATGTCCAGTGTGGGATGCTGGATCTCCACCTGCTGGTTGACGCACTTCATCAGGGACAGAGCCCGGGGAATGATGGTGGGAAGCTGGGCCGGGCAGATATCGCCGATACCCAGTTGATCCTTGTTGACGATGCCGAAGAAGCTGCCGCCGAAGGCAATGTCCATGGTCACATCGCCGATCTCCGGGACATTGACCACCACGTCCTTTTTGTAAAGGAAGGCCGGTACGTTGCGGAAGGTGACCTCCACGGCGCGGCCGTTCTCCACCTTGACCTTTACATGGACGGGGCCCGCGGGGGATTCCAGCGTCAGATCAGTATAGGGCTCGGTGACCTTCACCATGCCCAGCTCCACCAGCGCCGTGGCGACGCCGATGGTGCCGTGGCCGCACATGTTCAGGCAGCCCTCGCCGTCGATGAACAGCATGCCGTAGTCGCAGCTCGGGTCGGTGGGCTCGGTGACGATAGCGCCGAACATATCCGCGTGACCGCGGGGCTCCAGCATCACGGCCCGGCGCAGGTGGTCATAGTGCTCCATGAAGTAGTGCTTCTTCTCCATCATGGTCTTGCCCTTCAGCACCGGCAGGCCGCCGATGATCACACGGGTGGCCTGACCCATGGTGTGGGTGTCCACCGCACGGATGGAATGGATGATATTCATTGCAGAACTCCTTTCGCGTTTACTCCGCCGTCTCCACTTCGGCGGGAACCGCTTTCTTGGCGGAAGCGCGCATCGTCAGCGCCTTGACCACCATGAACGCCGCCATGATGATGCCGGTCATACCCATGACAGAGTAGACGATGTTGACGATCACGCTGAAGGGCAGGAACAGGCCGCCCACGATGGCGAATGCCACGATACCGAAGATGACGATGTAGAACTTCGCCGTGCCCTCCTTAGCGAACCGGTCGCCCAGCAGGAACAGCTGGCCGGTGGCGGTGGTAAAGATGCCCAGAATAATGATAATGGTGTAGGGCCCAGCCAGTTTCGGGATCATATTCTGTACAGCCGCCAGCATGGGGATCTGCGCGCCGGCGATGGCATCCAGATTCAGGGCCAGTGCCAGCACCACCGCCAGAACGGGCAGATAGTAAAACACGGAGGACAGGCCGGTGGTCAGCAGCATCTGCTTTCTGTTCTTCAGCAGCGCGCCGGTAGCATGCACCCACGCGATGCAGCACATCATCAGCACACCGGAGTAGGAAAAACCGCACACCAGCGGGTGCTTGATGCCGAATACGTTGGGCTGCAGGATCTTGCCGTCAGCGACATACTCCGCCGCTCTGACAGAGGCCTCCACGGGGCTGGTATCCGCCGTGCACACCATGTAGACGGCGCAGCCGACGGTGAACAGCAGGATAATGATACCGATGGAGCCCAGCACATCCACCAGCTTGCGCAGACCCAGACACGCAATGGCACCGCAGAGGATACCCATGCCGATGGTGCCGATCCACTCAGGTAGGTGGTAGTACTGGTTGACGGTGGCGCCGGAGCCGGAGATCATCACCAGCACAAAGGCGATCAGGCAGACGTAGACATAGATATCGAAGATCTTGCCGATGGTCTTGCCGCAGTAGTACTGATAGGGGCTCTTATACTCCTCCATGGAGACCGTCATACCCGTGTTGTACATGATATAGTTGGTCACCACGGCGAACACCAAACCCAGGATCCAGATGATGTAGGGCCAGTAGCCGCCCCAGGAATTGAAGAACTGCATCACCTCATTGCCGGTGGCAAAACCGGAGCCGATATTGAATGCCGTATATGCGCCAGCCAGCATAATGGCCTGCATGATCCAGTGCGGTTGCTTCTTCATTCGTCATCTCCCTTTCATCTTGTTTTCTCTCTTAAATTCTCTCTTTGTTCTCTCGTTTTTGCGGGAATAAATGCTCAGTGGATGGAGTTGGCCTTCTTCACGGCGGCGTCCACGGAGGTCATCAGCGCGCCGGTGAAGCGCTCCTGATGCAGCACCTGCAGGGCCTCGATGGTAACACCGGCGGGAGAGGTCATATCGTCCACCTTCAGTGCGGGATGGGCACCGGTGGCGTCCAGCACCTGGGCCACGCCCAGCATGTTCTTGATGACCATGGCGCGGGAATCGGCACGGGAGAAACCGGCGTACACACCGGCGTCGATCAGGGCCTCGACGGTCTTGTAGAACCAGATGGGGCCGGTGCAGCAGAAGGCGGTGAAGGTCTCGAACATGTTCTCGGTAACGTACATGGTCTGGCCCAGCGCGTTCAGCACGGTGGTGATGATGACCTTGTCGTCATCATTGACGTTGGGGTTGATGCAGGCGGCGGAATAGCCATTGCCGGACTGGATCAGGGTGTTGGGCATGACGCGCAGGATCTTCTTGTCCGCGCCCAACTGCTCCTCCAGCGTAGCCAGCGCCACGCCGCAGGCGATGGAGATGACGATGGTCTCCTTGTTCAGGTGGGGCTTGAGCACCTTGGTGACATTGGGGATCTGGTTGGGGTTGACGGCCAGGATCACCACGTCGGCAGTGGAAGCCTCGGCGGGATCGGTGGTGGTCAGGACGCCGTGGGTCTTTTCCAGATACTCGCGGCGGGCGGGCAGCAGCTCGCTGACGGTGATCTGCTGGGGCTCCACCACCTTGCCGCGGATCAAACCGCCCATAATGCCTTCGCCCATGGGGCCGCCGCCGAAAAATACGATCTTCTTCATTTGAATGTCCTCCTCAGTCATATTTTGTGTCCTCCCGCACCGGCTCTCCTCCGGCGCGGGAGGAAAAGGTTACTTCATATCGGGATATGCCTTGCGGATGTAGGCGTCGATGCGGCGGACGGCTTCCTTCAGGTTATCGTCGGAGTTGGCGAACACCAGACGGAGGTAGCCCTCGCCCATGGCGCCGAAGGCTGTGCCGGGCACGCAGATGACGCGGGCGCCGCGGATCAGCTCCTCGGCGAACTCCTGGGAGCTCTTGCCGAAGGCTTTGATGTTGACAAAGGCGTAGAAGCTGCCCTTGGGCTTGGCGCAGGTGAAGCCGGGGATGGCGTTGATGCCGTCCACCAGAATGTCACGGCGGCGGGTATAATCCGCCAGCATGGACTTGACGCACTCGGTGCTCTTCAGCGCCTCGGCGCACGCCACCTGAGAGAAGCTGGACACGCAGGACACCAGGCCCTCCTGCAGCGCGGCGAACTTGGGCACATAGGCGGCGTCGGGCACCAGCAGATAGCCCACCCGCCAGCCGGTCATGGCATAGGTCTTGGAGAAGCTGTTCAGCACGATCACATGGTCGCGAACGTCGTCCACCTGGGCCACGGAGAAGGCCTCTACGCCGTCGTAGACGATGGCGTCATAGGGCTCGTCGGAGAACACCCACAGGTCGTGCTTCTTCACCACCTCAGCGATGGCCAGCACGTCCTCCTTGCTCATCACCGCGCCGGTGGGGTTGCAGGGGGAGTTCAGGATGATGGCGCGGGTCTGCGGGGTGATGCATTTCTCCACGTCGGCGGCGGTCATGTTGAAGCCGTTCTCCTCGTGGGCGGGCACGGGCACCGCCTTGGCACCGGCGATCATGGCCTGGCCGTAGTAGTTGGCAAAGCAGGGGTCGGGCACAAGGATCTCGTCGCCCCGGTTCAGCAGGGCCAGCAGGCACAGGGTCAGACCCTCCAGGGCGCCCACGGTCACCACCACGTTGTCGGCCTTGTAGCCATCCCAATAGGACTGGTAGCGGTCGGCCACCGCCTGACGCAGCACGGGCAGGCCCGCGTTGGGTGCGTAGTGGGTGTAATTCTCGTCCAGGGCCTTCTTGGCGGCCTCCTTGATGTAGGCCGGAGTCTCGAAGTTGGGCTCGCCCAGGGTCAGGGCGATGACATCGTCGTAGCCCGCCGCCAGGTCGAACATCTTGCGGATGCCGGAGGCGGGGTACTGCTTGGCAAGCTCAGAAATACGCAGTTCCATGGTTTACTCCTTCTTCTCGCCGTGGCCGACGCCCGCAATGGCGGCGGCGTATTTTTTCTTCTGTTCCAGAGAGGACAGCTTGGAATACATGACCTTCTGGGCCTGGGGGGAGCCCGCGCCGTGCATGGACTCCACCAGCGCCGTACCGCCGGTCATATTCTCGATGAGACGGCCCACACGCATACGGTCCTCGGTGGGGATGCAGTCCACACCCCGCAGGTACTTGTCCACATAGTGGCCGATCTCGGGATTCTTCAGGTCGGACTCGGAGGGCATGGTGGCGATGATGCCGCCGCCGATGTCCTGGGCCAGACGGTCGATCTCGTAGATGAGCTGGGTGACGTTGTGCTTGCCCACGTTGGCCAGCAGGGGGTCGACGAAGTACGCGCCGGAGGCGGTACACTTGCCCTCGCAGGAGCAGGCCAGGGAGCAGGCGAACAGCGTCTCCTCCTTGTGGATCATCTCGTTGAGCTTTTCCTTGATGTGGCTGGCCTTGCCGTAGCCGCTGTAATCGGCCATCAGGGCCGCCGCGCCGATGACCACATCGGACACGCCGCTCTTGCAGCCGCCGTAGTTGGCCCGGTGATAGCAGGCGAAGCGCTCCACCAGCAAGCCGGAGAAGGCGGTCTCGCCGCACATGAACACGCGGTCCCAGGGGACGAACACGTTCTCCAGCACCGTCAGGCACTCGCCGCCCACGATGCCGTACTGGGCGTTGCCCTGATCCACGTCGCCCTCGCACTTGCGGTCGTCGTTGGTCTGGCGGCCGAAGATGTGCAGCACGCCCTCGGCGTCCACGGGGATGGCGCAGCAGACGGCGTAGTCGGCCTCGTCCTCCTTCATACCCATGGTGGGCATGATGAGCATCTCGTGGCTGTTGACCATGCCGGTCATGTGAGCCTTGGCGCCCCGGATGACGATGCCGTCATCCCGCTTTTCCACCACATGGACGAACAGGTCGGGGTCCTTCTGCTGGCCGGGCCGCAGGCTGCGGTCGCCCTTCACGTCGGTCATGGCGCCGGCGATCATCAGGTCGTTCTCCTGGACGTACTCCAGATACTTCTTGAACCGCTCATGGTAATTGGTGCCCATGGCCTGGTCGATCTCGTAGGTGACGGAGTAAGTGGCGTTCATGGCGTCGAAGCCCACGCAGCGCTGGTAGCAGGTGCCGGTCTTCTGGGAGATCATCCGCAGCATCTTCACCTTCTTCACCAGATCGTCGGTGGACTGGTGGATGTGGGTAAAGCGGTTGATCTTCTTGCCGGTCAGGTGGGAGGTGGCGGTCATCAGCTCCTCGTACTCCTTCATGCCCGCCAGTGCGTAGGTCATGGCGGCGGAGTTGACGTGGCCCCGGACGAAGGGATGGTCGATGAGGGTCTTGGGATCCAGCAGCTCGCCCTTCAGATAGACCTTGATCTTCCGGTCGCGGAGGCTGTCTTTATATTCCTTGGCAGTTTTCATGGCGTTTCTCCTTACTTCACCCAGTCGTTGCGGATGCGCTGCCAGGTGGCGTCGCGCTCGGCGATGATGCGGGCGAGGTCGTGGTCATCCAGATTGGTGAAGCGGCTCTGCTTCTTCAGGTAATCCTCCACGGAGGAGAACTCCTTGGGATCACGGTTGACAGTGAACTTGCCGTTCTCGAACTCGGCCAGGTACCACAAGCCGCAGTCCACGGCCTCCTTGCCGATGTCCACGGTCACGTCGGAGGCGGTACCCCAACCGGTGGGACAGGGCGCCATCACATGGATGTAGGAGGTGCCGTCGGTGTTCATGGCCTTCTCCACCTTGGCCAGATAGTCCTCGGGATAGCCCAGGGAGGCGGTGGCGGCGTAAGGGATGCCGTGAGCGGCCACGATCTCGAACATGCGCTTCTTGCTGGACTGGCTGCCGTGGATGCGGCTGCCGGAGGGGGTGTTGGTGGTCTTCATGCCGTAGGGGGTCAGGCCGGACTTCTGCACGCCGGTGTTCATGTACGCCTCGTTGTCGTAGCAGATGAAGATGGCCTTGTCGTTGCGGTCGATCATGCCGGACAGGGCCTGCAGGCCGATATCGGCGGTGCCGCCGTCACCGGCGAAGCCCACGACGTGATAATCCTCAAGGCCCTGTGCCTTGGCACCGGCCAGGATGCCGCTCATGACGGCTGCGGTACCGGCGAAGGGGGGGATCATGCCGTTGGTGAACAGGGGCATGTGGGGATAGATGAATGCCACGGTGGACATGCAGTTGGGGGGGATCACCGCGATGGCGCGGTCGCCCAGCACCTTCAGGGCCAGACGGATGGCCAGCGCCGCGCCGCAGCCGCCGCAGGCCTTATGACCGTAGAAATATTCCTTATTGGTGATCGTTTTTGCGTTAAGCGCCACAAATATCCCTCCTCAGATTCACAAAGTTGGCTTCGCCAACCTTGGCGCTGCCGTTCAGCAGTTCGGTATAGATGCCCTCGATGTCGGCCTTGGAGATGCTGCGGCCGCCCAGACCGCCCACATAGTTGGCGGCGGGAACGTCCACGGCGGCGCTCTTCAGCGCGGAGCAGACGTCGGTGTAGACAACGCCCTCGAAGCCGAAGCTGATATCCTTTTCCAGCACGCCCACGAACTTGGCGTTCTTCACGAGCTCGGCCACTTCCTTGCCGGGGAAGGGACGCATGCAGCGGATCTTCAGCAGGCCCACCTTCTTGCCCTGCTCACGCAGCGCGTCCACCACGCAGCGGGTGGTTCCGGCCACGCTGCCCAGGGTGATAAGGATGGCCTCGGCGTCGTCGCAGCGATAGGCCTCCACCATACCGCCGTAGCTGCGGCCGAACAGCTTGCCGAACTCCGCGTCGGCTTCGTTGACCTTCTCGGCAGCCTTCAGGGTAGCCAGATGCTGCTGATAGCGGAACTCGGTGTTGTACGGAGGGCCTGCGGTGATGCAGGTGCCGCGGGGCGCGTCCAGATCCAGGCGGTTCTCAAACTTCTGATAGGGGATGTAGGCGTCCACCTTGCCCTGCTCGGCCAGGCTCACCAGCTCATAGGTGTGGGTCAGCACGAAGCCGTCCAGATTCACCATGACAGGCAGCATGACCTCGGGATCCTCGGCGATCTTATAGGCCTGCAGGATGGTGTCGTAGGCCTCCTGGGCGTTCTCGGCATACAGCTGCACCCAGCCGGATTCCAGCTCCGCCAGAGAGTCGCGCTGGTCGCCGTAGATGTTCCAGGGGGTGGCAATGGAGCGGTTGGCGTTCATCATCACGATGGGGAAGCGGGAGCCGCTGGCGTAGTGGAGACCCTCCACCATGTACAGCAGGCCCTGGCTGGAGGTAGCGGTGAAGGCGCGGGCACCCATGGCGCTGGCACCCAGGCAGGCGGACATGGCGCTGTGCTCAGACTCCACATACAGGTATTCGCTCTCCAAAGAGCCGTCCTCCACGAAGTCGGACAAGCGCTCCACCACGATGGTCTGCGGGGTGATGGGGTAGGCGGCGATCACATGAGGCTTTGCCTGGCGCACGGCCAGTGCCACAGCCTCGTCGCCGGAAACAAACAGCTTTCCGCTCATACTTCAGCCTCCTTGATCATGGTGATAGCGCCCAGCTTGCAGGCGCGGTTGCACACGCCGCAGCCCTTGCAGTAGTCATAGTCGATCTCCAGAGCGGCGCCGGACTTGTCGATAGCGCCGTCGGGACAGACCAGGAAGCAGCGCAGGCACTTGACGCATTTCTCGGTGTCGATAACGGGACGGAAGGTACGCATACCGGAGCTGATGTCGTGCAGCTGTCCGGTGGGGAAGGACGGGCCAAGAGGCAGCTCCTTCACAACGTAGGTCAAATCAGCCAGAGGTCTTTCCATTTACAGCGCCTCCTTTACGATCTCATAGGTCTTGTTCAGCAGCTTCTTGTTCTTCTCCCGCAGCTTGGGGGCCAGCTGGTCGTCAATGGCGGCCTCCACGGCGGGGATGCTGGTGATGCCGGTGGCGGCGATCAGCGCACCCAGCAGGGGCACGTTGGTGATGGGGCGTCCCAGGATCTCCAGGGCCAGACCCGTGGCGTCCACGGTGACCACCTGTACGCCGTCGATGGCGAACTGGGCCTTGTCCTTGGTGGTGTTGATGATGACGGTAGCGCCGGGCTTCAGGCCGTTCTTGACGGGATCGCCGAACAGGGTGTCATCCAGCACCACGGCGCAGTCGCAGGAAACCACCTCGCTGCGGTCGGTGATGGCCTTGTCGTCGATGCGGGTAAAGGCGAACACCGGTGCGCCGCGGCGCTCCGGGCCGAAGGAGGGAAACGCCAGAGCGTATTTTCCCTCGAAAAGCGATACGGCACAGCCCAGCAGTCGTGCCGCGGTGAACGCGCCCAGACCGCCGCGTCCGTGCCAGCGAATTTCTGTCATGTGTATACCTCCTCGTTTTTGATTGTCTTGTTCTGTTCTATTTGCCGCCCTTCCGGGCATTGTCACATATGAGAATTCTCCTGCGTTGCAGATGCTCCAGACCCGGAGCAGGCTGAAAGTCGCTAAAATTGGTACAGTTTTGGTACAGGTAGAGATGAGCAAGCTTTCCCAAAATCATGGTCTGCTGAGTAAAAGGATGGTTGTTGTGATGTAGGAGGGGGTGCCTGCCCACGGGTCTTGGAGTGAATCCGCAATGTAAGAAGAGAAGGAAGAAAGCGTAGTTATTTCGCAGCCTTGGCGGCCTTGATGGACTCGATCAGCTCGGGGACGACCTTGAACAGGTCGCCGGTGATGCCGTAATCGGC